>MWCY01000021.1 GCA_002070275.1 Candidatus Hydrogenedentes bacterium ADurb.Bin170 | reverse complement strand
TCCGCATCGTCTGCCCAGGGAGTCGCATGATACGCTGCCACGAAACGCCCGGGATCCGGCGGCGGCATCCGGTACAGAATCAGCTGGTGCATTTGGGCAAGTCTGAAAAAGCAACCGGTAAGAAAATATAAAGCAATAGCTAAACTTGAAAAGAGCAGCAGTATAAGCGCCTCCGGAACCTCTTGCACGATCAACGCCAAACTCAGAGTCAGGAGAACCAGCAGTAACACATAAAGAAGCCCCCTCTGAGAGATGTAAATCCTGCGCATCGGCGCATCCTGATATTTCAGAATGTACGCTGCACTCTCAATATCTACCAGCCCTTTTTGAATTCTGGTAAAACCATATTTGGATTTTCCGAATTTACGCGGATGATGGCGTACAGGAATTTCTGTGACCTTATAGCCCAGATGCGCGGCAAAAACCGGGATAAGCCTGTGCATGTCGCTCCAGAGCCGCAGGCGCTTCGCCACTTCCATGCGCATGGCTTTGAAGCCTGTATTGATATCATGCAGCGATAATTTAAAGCGCCGGGAAATGCGTGCGTTATAAAAACGGGAAGGGATTGTTTTCAACCAGGGATCATGACGTTTTTTCTTCCACCCGCAAACAAGATCATACCCTTCATCCAGTTTGGCAAGCATGCGCGGAATTTCGGCAGGATCATCCTGCAGATCGGCATCCATGGTGATCAGCACATCCCCGCTCACGAGCGCAAATGCCGCTTCCAGCGCCGCCGTTTTTCCGCAGTTGCGCCGAAGCCGGAGAAGATCAATTCGGGCATCTTCCCGACGCAGCCCCTCCAGGATTTCCCAGGAATTGTCGGTGCTGCCGTCATCAACAAAAAGAATCCGGAAGTCATGAGCACCCACATGCGCTTTGATACCCTCCGCCAGAGCCGCCAGTGTAGGCGCTTCATTGTAGGCAGGGATTACAAAGGTGATCCTCATGATCGTTTGCTTCCTTCCTTTCGTCATTCACATGCGACAGGCGAAGATTTCCGGAGCTTCGGGGATCAAGCACCGAATCAGTTAATACGCCTGTTATCGTCACTCTCCCACATGTCGCAATTGCGACCCAATGCCACTTTCAGCGGATACGTCGCTTCATTGAGCTGCGCAGTTGCGGCGGGACCTATGTCCAGCTGTGCCGCCTGCAGGTTGAACAGCAGCTGATCCACCTTCCGTGATCCGATAATGACAGAAGACACACCCGGCTGGCGCATAAGCCAGCAGAGACTCAGTACGGAAAGGGGCACGCCGATGGCATCGGCAAAGTCACTGAGATCCTCCAGTGTGTCCCACAGAAGCCGCTCATGTCCAACCTGACCGTGCCGCGTCCCTTCACGGGTGCAGGAGAAATGGCGGGTGCGGCGGCGCTGAAAGGGGATTTCTTCCGTAGACTTGAATCTGCCCGTCAGAAGCCCCTGCATCAGCGGCATGTAAGCCAGCACACCGAGATTGTGCTTACGGCACGCTGGAATCATTTCATATTCAGGAGCACGGAAAAGCATGTTGTAACCGATCTGATTGGAAACAGCCGTCCCTTCCGCCATCCAGCCCTGGAGATCACGCCTGCCGAAGTTGGACACGCCGATTTCCCGAATCTTTCCCTCCTGCCGAAGCGCTTCCAGGGTCTCCTGTACCGCCGCATAATCGGCGGGAGGGAAGGGCCAATGGATCTGATAGAGGTCGATGCGGTCTGTCTGCAGCCGGGAAAGGCTGTTTTCACAGGCGGAACGGATGCCTTCAGCCGTACAATGCTGTGTGGAAACTTTGGACGCCAGAAGCACCTCATCACGCCTGCCTTTTAATGCCGCGCCCAGAAGCTCCTCCGAAGAACCGTTGCCGTACAGTTCCGCCGTATCAAAAAGAGTAATGCCGTGATCGATGGCGGCGGCGACCAGATCCGCAGGCGAAGAACATGCCTCCTCGCCCCAAAAACCCGGGTCACCCAGCTGCCAGACACCCAGTGAAAGAGCGGAGACCTGCAAGTCACTTCCGCCCAGTGTGTTGTAAAGCATAGCGTTTTCCTTTATCGCTAGCGGCGATTCGCTCGGTTCATTGTATGCGAAGCGAAGTGCACGAGGCAAAAACGATGAGCAGGCTGGCAACCGTCGACCGCAGAAAATCCCTCACCCCTCAGGCTGCCGGTAGTTCGGGGAATGCAGTACATCTTTCGGGCGCCGCTTTAATGTGCCGTCCGGCACCCAGTCAGCGCCACGCTCCTGCAGATGATCAGCCAGACGGCGGCGCCACAGTTCCAGCAGGGAAGCGGCACCCGGGGTGCCCGCCAGATTCACGCATTCCCCCGGATCCGCTGTCAGATCAAAAAGCTGCTCTTCACCGCTCTGACCGAAAAACAGATATTTGCTTTTTCCATCCGTTAGACCATTCCATTGTTCGGAATCTACGTAACAACGGGAATGCTCCAGATCAAGCCACGGCCGCCAGCTTCTTCCATCATCACGAAGCAGCTGGAGCAGGCTGCGGCCGTCCATCTCTTCGGCACCGCCCAGCCCCGCAGCATCCAGAAAAGTAGGCAGTATGTCTCTCAGCTCAACCACTTCATCGCGGACAACCCCTTTGCAGGGTACATCAAAAGAGGCAGGTGCCCGAAGAATCATGGGAATATGCGCCGAACCTTCATACCCGTAGGTCTTGCGCCAGAGGTGGTGATCTCCGAGCATGTCGCCGTGATCCGCGGTAAACAGAATGAGCGTATTTTCCATACGCCCGCTCTTTTCCAGGGCTGAAAGAATACGGGCGATCTGCTCATCAATGAAAGTGATGCTGCCGTAGTAGCCACGGCGGGAATGGCGCACCGTATCAGTGCCCAGATCCCCATGCCAGAGGCTGTCTTTTTCGCTTGCCCGGGGCGCATAGCGGGCGCACCAGTCGCCTATGACAGGAGCGGGGATTTCACGATCCGCATAAAGGTCGAAAAAACGCTGCGGCGGATCATAGGGGCTGTGGGGCCGGGCAAAAGACACTTTCAGAAAAAACGGCGCATCTTCCCGGTAATTCTCCAGATAACGAACCGCTTCATTACCCGTCCAGCAGGTAGGGTGCAGTTCTTCAGGAAGAGCGTAGGGACGGGCTGGGTAATCATTCCATCCCAGACCTGTCGCATCCGGGTTCAGATCAGGCGCCGTCATGCGGAACCACCGTCTGTAGTCGCTTTCAAAGTCCGGTGCTTCCACCCGGCCTGATTCATCCAGGAGCAGTTTCTCATAGCCGTGACCGTTGCGCTGCGGATGATAATGGCATTTGCCGATCGAGCAGGTACTGTAGCCGCCTTCCCGAAGCATGCGCGGTTTTTCGCGGGCATACTGCTCCGGGATACGACTGTAGCCCAACATCCCGTTTTTCCATGGACCGAGCCCCGTAAGCAAAGCCGCCCGTGCCGGGGTGCAGGAAGGAACCGAGGAATAGGCGCGGCGGAAAAGAACGCCCTCTGCAGCGAGTCGGTCAAGCGCCGGCGTAAGCACCGCCGGATGACCGGCTGTACCGAGACAGTCGCCGCGCATTTGATCCGCCATTAGCAAAAGAATGTTGGGGCGAAGCGGTGCTGCACTCTGTGCCTGCAGGGCATATGCACCGCCCAGCACTGCCGCTGTGCTGCGCTGCAGCCATTCACGGCGGTTTAAGTCGTGTTTTGCCATGGAAAAACAACTCCTTATTCGACAGCCGGCACCGGCAGAGTGCTATAATTGGTTTAGCGCCACTTTTCAGTACCTGCGTATATTGTACCAGTGTACCATATACCCGGCAGTGCCGGGAAGGTATTTTTAAGGCAAAACACGCACCAGTTGTGCGCGCGGCGCCTGTGTACCAATGAAGCAGTACACTGCTTTACAAACAAAACATTACTAACATCAGGAAAAGGTCATGTGCTTAAAACCGATCATTAAAGCGGGGGGTTGCCTGGTCTTTATTGTGATTCCTCTGGTTATATTCGCCATTTATTGGGCAAACCGGGAAGACGACGTCGTTTTTCCGGATCCGGAAAACTCTCCCTACTGTCTGCCCTGGGAGGCCGGAAAAAGTTACTGGTGTATTCAGGGTGTGGGCGGCATTGTAAGCCATCATGGCAGCAGTCGGTACGCCTATGATTTTTATATGCCCGAAGGGACGGAAGTGCGTGCCGCCCGGGAAGGAAAGGTCGTTAAAGTGGTGCAGGAACATACGGATCATGGCTATAAAAAGCCTAACAATCTGGTCGCCATTGAGCACAGCGACGGCACCTGGGCCTATTACGGGCATATTCAGCAGCAAGGCAGCAAAGTAGCGGTCGGGGATAAAGTGAAGCAGGGGCAGGCCATCGCTTTAAGCGGACACGTCGGGCATAGTCTGGTTCCACACCTTCATTTTCAGGTGATGGACGGCAAGACCCGCACCACCCTTCCTGCAAGTTTTGCCGATGTGACACGGGATGGAGGCGTTCCCCGCATGTTCCGCCGCTATACCTCCAGGAATGAACCCAAGTAAGGAGACTATGTTCCACGTGGAACATTTGCCCGATCCGCCCCGCTGTCTTATTTTTTCCGGATCAGCCGCAAACTTCCCCGTCTGAGCCCGCTGCTCTGCCACACATCCTCTACATGTTCCACGTGGAACATTTCACTATCTACAGGCGGAACCCCCTCCAACTGACATAAAAACACACTCCCCTGCGGAAGTCTCTGCAAAACATCGGCATAAACCTTTTTCGGCCGCTCTACAGCACGCGCCGTTATCCACTGCGCATCCAGGCGCTCAGGCTGCGCCGGAAACTCTCCGGTAAGCACTGTCACCCCTTCCAGCCCAAGCAGCGAAATGACACGCTGAAGAAAACCAGCCTTCCGGCGGCTCCGTTCCACTAGCGTTACATCCAGCGTCGGACAGAAACATTTCATCGGGATAGCAGGGTACCCTGCGCCACTGCCTATGTCCAGCAGCCGCTTTTCCCCGGACGTCTGCATGATAACGGCCAGAAGACTCAGTGCGTCCACCAGGTGCCGTTCCGGTAAAAAAGCGAGGTCTCCCTGTGATACGAGGCTGATGGCATGGTTCCATTCGCGGATGAGGCGAATATGCTCTTCTGCCTTTTGAAGCCCATCGCGACAGAAGCACGGCAGATTAAGCCCTTCCAGCAGTGCTAATGCCTGCTCTACCTGTTTTCCTGCCATAGCATTGCTTTCCTGAAGGGTTAAGAATCCCCGTCCTGTTCTTTTCTGTCTGCTGCCCGGGAAGTATCCGAAAAAGGATGCCTGTAGATATCCCATTTAATCTTGTAATACATATAGCGTCCTCTGATCCTTTTCCCGGCCAGGGCGCATACACTACGAAGAAAAGACATGCTCATGGGGCAGCGGGCTCCCCGCTGCGAAAAATATGCACATTCCCGTGCGCCGCTGCATTGGGTAAGCAGCCACAAAGCAGGACTGTTAAAGAATACAATAAAGCAGTCGAAACGTTCCCGGCGAAGATACCGGATCAGGCGCCAGGCATGCTTCAAAGAGCGCCGCTGCGACGAAGCGGGCGCCAATGCAAGGATTTCATCGCAGCATCCTTCCACAACCTCCTGCGGAAATCCGGGTGGGAGCAGAAGCGTTATATGGCTGTCGGGCTCTTCTTCCCGCAGTGCCAGCAAGGAGCGTCGAAAGTGAGGAGCCAGACTGTATAGAACCGCAAATCGCTTTTTCATGGGAGAAATCCCTTCAGCAAAGGTATGTAATGCTTTTCGATTACCTTATCCCAGGCATATTCCTCCAGAGCCCGCTGCTGCGCGGCATCGCCCATCCTTTTACGCAACACCGGATCCTGCAGTAGTTTTTCCAGAACATCCGCAAGCGCAGCACTGTCTCCGGGCTTAAAAAGAAAACCTGTCTTTCCTTCCTCTATTATTTCCTGCAGCCCGCCGGTTCGTGATGCACATACGGGCACCCCTGCCGCCATTGCCTCCACCGCAACCAGACCGAAGGCCTCTTCCCATAAGGAAGGAACTACGGCAATATGGGCATTCCTGTACAGGGCAAGGGTTTCTTCATGAGACAGCCAGCCTGTTGCCTTCAGTTCCGGCCTTCCGAAAAAGGGGTCATAATGGGTCACCTGTACCTCAAAAACATATCCTTTCCGTCGCAAGGCACAGCAGGCTTCCTCCAGGACAGCCAGCCCCTTCAGGGGGTCCTCAACTCTTCCCGCCATTAAAACACGCATACCCTGTCCCTGTTTTTCAGGGTGCGCAGAGGCGGATACGACCGGTTCAGCCGTAATTCCTCCGGGAATCACAGTGACCTTGCTGTCCCACGGAGACAATGCCCCCTTGATACTTTCATTATAGACAATGATACTGTCCAGTCGATCCAGGGCATTACGATGCGCCGTTCCGAAAGAGGAATCCCAGCCCCGGGTAATAATATATTCATGGGTCCAGGGGTCCCACAGTCCCTTTTTTACCTGCGTTTCCAAGTGCTCAGCAGCGCATTTTCTGCATAGTTCCGGTTCTTTATGAAAATATAAGGGACAGGGCGCTCCGTCTTTATAATGGAAAGCGTCTTTCAAACAAAAGATCTCATTGGCATAAATGCGGCTGATAAGCGTTTTTGCCTTCAGCATCGGAATAAGGGCTGTTTTCAGCAAGTAGCCGTGGCAGACAATCACGATGTCAGGCCGCCAGCCATCGAGCGCCTTTTGGAGCTGCTCCGCCAGTGCAGGCAGTTGCTGACGCTTTCGGGGTACAGGAACAATTTCAACCGGAAAGGAAAGCACATCTGCTTCCACTTCTCCCCGCCCGGGACATCCGGCAAAAGCAGGCACAAAAAGCTTCACCTGACAACCTCTCCGGTGCAATCCTGTCATCACGGAATACACATCGACGTCGGCGCCGCCTTTGGGTGGCCAGCAGAAAAGAAAGTCCAGAAAGGCTATTCTGCCATTCAGAGGCGTTGCACCATTCGGGGTTGTCATGATTTTTCCTGCATCTTTTTTCATTACCTTTATTATGTGCAGTGGCACAGGGCTTTGCAACTCTTTCTAATCCGGGTTTCCGATCCACTTGACACTGAAGATGTAAAAAGGCATACTAAAAGGAAGTGATCACACTTTATAGTCGCAAGAAAGGCACACACCGGAAACCTTTATGAGCAAGTCATTTTTCTCCGGCGCCTGGGCGCTCATAAGCGACCTCGCTCTCACCGCCTGGCGCTTTGTCAGCTTTCGATCCTCCACCGCCGAATTTACCCACGATTTCTGGGACAGCATCTCCGCTTCCTGGCAGGAAGGCTCCTCCTCCGCTGTGACGGGTGAACGGAAGAAAGCGCGCAAGTATCTGCAGCAGGGTGTGAAACATTACAATGCAAAGCGCTACAGTGATGCCCTGTATTCTTTTCAGAAAGCGCTTCAGGAAGATCCGCACTATTCCCGGGGACTTCTTTATTATGGCAATGCTTTATACAAACTTCATGAAGATACGGACGCTGTAAAGTCCTGGCAGCAGGCGATAGCAGTGGAGCCCCGCTCCGCTTCCGCCCGTGCGGCACAAATGAAGCTTGCGCACATTCAGGACAAGACCAAATTAGCAAGCGATGAAATTCAGAGCCAGCTGAACCACAAGTAAAGGCTTTTCCATGCATGTTACTGCTTACCTCCGTGGCACGCTCTCCCTTCTGACGCTTGCATGCTTCGTCGCCTGTCCGGCTGCCCGCGGCGCAGACGTCGCAGCTCCCCCCGGAATTGTCATCAGCCACAGCCCTCAGTCTACCGGGAAATATATAGGCTCGCCCAGCATTACCGTCCTGCCGTCCGGCCACTATCTTGCCGCGCATGATTATTTCGGTCCTGAAAGCAATGAGCACGTATGTGCGACAGCCGTTGTATTCCGTTCGGAAGACCGCGGCGAAAGCTGGACACGGCTCGCGGAAATGCAGTGCCTTTTCTGGCCAAAACTGTTTACCCATCGCGGCGCTGTTTATCTGCTTGCCGTGGAAAAACATCACGGCGCAATTGTTATCCGACGTTCCGATGACGAAGGAGCTCACTGGACAGAACCGCTCGATGCACATAGCGGAAGGCTCACTCCTTCCGAAGAACAGTACCACACCGCACCGGGGCCCGTGATCGAATATAAAGGCCGATTGTGGCGCGCCTTTGAGGACGCCATGGGCGGGATCCGCTGGGGAGAACGGTATCAGGCGCTTATGATGTCCGCGCCGGTAGACGCCGATCTCCTCAATGCCTCCAGCTGGACTTTCAGCAATCCGCTGCCCCGTGACCCGCTGTGGCTTGACGGCACTTTCGGAGGGTGGCTTGAAGGCAATGCCGTTGTCGATCCTTCCGGTGCTATTGTAAATGTCCTTCGTGTGGATACGCCGGGGTATCCGGAAAAAGCCGCACTGGTTACTGTCAGCGAGGACGGCTCTGCCGTCTCCTTCGATCCCTGCTCTGGTTTCATTGATTTTCCTGGCGGTGCCAAAAAATTTACCATCCGCCACGATCCGGAAAGCGGATTCTACTGGACACTATCCTCCATCGTACAGGAACAGTATGTCGGTACTGAGCGCCCGGCACGCATAAGGAATACCCTGGCGCTCATGCGCTCCCCGGACTTGCGACAGTGGGAAGTCCGTGCGATCATTCTGCATCATCCCGAAGTGGAGCATCACGGTTTTCAGTATGTGGACTGGCAGTTTGAAGGAAACAACCTGATCGCGGTCTGCCGCACGGCGTATGACGACGACGAAGGCGGCGCCCGCAACAACCATGACGCCAACTTCATGACTTTTCATCGTATTATGGATTTCCGCACCCTTACAACTGCGGATCCGCTTTGTGCGGACAGGATATCCGACTCCTAGATCTTTGTGCGTTTTTTCTTTTTTATGGCAACTTATTTTATGCTGTGCCCATCATGGTAACCGTTTACTTGTTAGAACTTGTAAAGATTTTGGCTGGCATACAGCCTTCGGGTATACTATCTCCCATTACCGACCACCCCTCCGGATGGAAGCAGGTCGGATCACCTCCGTGTCCGTCAGCAGGAAAGACAAAATGACTATACCGGAATTACTGGAAAAATCTGTACGTCAGGCGCCGGATCTTCCCATGATCATTTTCGAGAAAGAGGAAGTGACATACCGGCAGATGCTGGAACGCTCCTGTCTGGTTGCCGGCAATCTGAAGGCACAGGGCATTCAGCCGGGCGACAAGATTGCGCTCATGATGGGCAACTGCCTGGAGTACCTTTACTGTTTTATGGGCTGCGGCCGTATCGGCGCATTGCTAGTTCCCATCAACCCGGCATTGAGTTTTGAGGAGTTCGCTTATATTATTCAAAACTCCGAAGCTCGTTTCCTGATTATTATGGCACAGTTCCGACCCGTCCTGCCCCGCCTTTTTGAAGCCCTTCCGAATCTGGAAAAAGTATTTATCCTGGGCGAGTCCTGCGAACATTCCTCTTCTTTTTCCGAGCTGCTTCAACCCGTCGAGACCCCGGATATTGTGACAACGGAGGCTTCCGATGCCGCATTGATCTATACATCGGGCACAACCGGCAAACCTAAGGGGGTTATCCTCACCCACGGCAATTATGCCTGGGACACCCTGTCACTGCTGCGCTCGAACCGCATCACTTCCCGCGACCGTTTCCTCTGTGTGCTGCCACTGTTTCATGTCAATGCGCAGGTTGTTTCCATCCTGACCCCTACCCTCTGCAATGCGACTATCATTCTCGTTGGCGGCACTTTCACACCTTATACTATTCTGCCTCTGATTGAACAGCATAAGATAACCATCATGAGCGCCGTGCCCACTATTTACGGCTTGATGACGCGCCTTCCTAAAGCGGAGACCACCGATGTAAGTTCGATCCGCTTCTTTGTTTCCGGTGCCGCTCCTATGCCCGAAGCAATCTACGAAGCAGTCCAGCGCGTATTTAAAAAGCCGCTGATCATGGGTTACGGCTTAAGCGAAGCAACCTGCGCCAGTGCTGTTGCAGACCACGAAGACCCCATCCGCTGGAATTCTGTCGGCCCCGCATTGCGCTATACTTCCATACGCATCGTGGACAAAAAGGGTCATGACGTGCCTGTGGGCGAAGTCGGCGAAGTGCTTATCTCCGGTCCTACTGTCATGAAAGGCTACTACCGCAACCCCGAGGCAACCGCTGAAGTCCTCCAGAATGGATGGCTCAGAACAGGAGACCTCGGTCATTTCGATGCCGAAGGCTACCTTTATATCGTTGACCGTGTCAAAGACATGATCATCCGGGGCGGCCTGAATATCTATACCGCTCAAGTCGAGCAGATTATTGCCCGGATGGCGGCGGTGGAAGAAGTGGCAGTCATCGGAGTTGATGAACCCACCTGGGGTCAGGAAGTGCTTGCCGTGGTTCAGGTAAAAAGCGGAGATACGCTTACTGAAAAGGCAGTCATTGACTTCTGCAAAGAAAATCTTGCCGCTTTTAAATGCCCCCGTTACGTTCGCTTTGTTGATCAGCTGCCGAAAACAGCCATCGGAAAAGTCCGGAAGCACGAACTCATCGACCAATTCGGCAATGTGGCTTTACGCAAAAAATAAAGCCTCCTGATCCGCCCGCCTTTAAGAACACACCACGCGGCCCGGAGAAACTCGCAGACGCCATTTCTGCTCTACGCAGGTCTTTTTTGTTCAGACGGGGCACAGTCGTCACGGCACTCTTTTTGGATGCGTCCGCTGTTCTGTCTATAATAACCGCAGAGGACAGGGGCGCTGCTCCACACCTCGCTTTCCTTTTCTTTCACATCATTATATTTTTTCAGGGTTCAATGCAATGCCATTTTTTCCGTATTTTAATCGACCATTGACGCTGCTTCTTCTGGGCGCCGTGTCGCTCACCGCTTTGCTTGCTGCCGCTGCCGATCCCAACCCGCCATCTATCCGTGGCGGGGGCGCCTGGCCCATCCGCCGCCAGTGGACGCCCGCTGAAACGATGCATTATGCGCGCTGGGTGGAACACCTTTTCGACAAAAAGACAACAGGTACCGTTGAGCAACGAACAGCGAAACTGGAATATCTTCTTACCGATCCGGACATGAATCTGCTGCAGGATCCTTCCTTTCTCGGGGAAGGCGGCAATCCGCAGATGCCCGCCGGGCTAATCCGCTCCATGCATCATCTTATGGACTGCGGAAAATTCACCGCCTTTCTGCCTGCCTATTACGCATACCGCCGCGCCCTTCCCTGGATTACTGCCACCGTCAGTTCCGGACAGCGCGGAGTGGACGTCCGCATTTCCGATTTCAATATACCCTATGGCGGCACCAATAGTTTTACCAGCCCTTCGCTCAGCCAGTTTTTTAATGCAGCAGTGGGTCATTTTATTTCCGGAAATTACAGAGTCAACCTGAACGGCAGAAATGCCGAACAGTCCGACACGGTGCCGGTGGCGCTGAACCGGGATAAATTACTGCCTGGCTGTATGAACTATCTGGACGGACATTGCCTTGTCCTCGCGAAAGTTACCGAGTACGGTGAACTCTATTTCCTTAACTGCAGCACCACCACCTCCCGCGATATCTTTACCTACAACGGCATGAATGTTGTAGGCGGCATGACCCCGCGCGGGTCTGACCCGGACGACGAGTGGGCGGGCTGCTTTCAGGGTCTGCGGGTTCTCCGTTATCCCATTGCGGAAACAGACGGCCGGGGCAATGTCACCCGGGTTCGCCGCCGGACCGATGCCGAAATGCGGGAATTCGGATTCAGCACGGAACAGTACGATCTCACCCGTGAGATGTATGACAACCATTTCATTGAGGAAGGCGGGCTGCGCCCTTCAAGCATCCATGATCTGATCCGGCTGCGGATGAAAACGCTGGACCGCATTGCACCCGCGGCTTTTATCCGCCAGTACTGCGATGAGCTGCTGCAGGCTTATCTGGAGCGGGAACGTTTTATTCAGGATGCCTGGAAAGATGTCCTGCGCAACGGACCTATTGTGTACCCGGAAGACCGCGACAAGGACAATATTTTCCAGGCGACCGGTCGCTGGGAAACCTGGAGTTCCCCTTCCTCCGATGTGGATCGACGCAACAAATATTTCTACCTTGCCGACTGGATGGAATACGCAATACGCATGTTTGAAATGAAACCGGATTTCATCGACATGACAGGGCTCGAATCCTACGGCATCCGAAGCCAGGCGGATCTTGCTGCCGCCATGATTGCCGAAAAAAACCAGCACTTCGACAGACTTTCTTTAGACTACACTAATTCGAAAGGAAAAACAGTCACCCTGACCTTGAAGGATATAGAAGAGCGGCTCTACGACCTTTCTTTTGATCCCAACCACCCGCCGGAACTGCGCTGGGGTGCGCCTTTCGACAGTGACGAGTTTGCCGGCGCCCCGGAACCGCCTACACCGCTGCCTGACGGATTTAAAATGCCTATGAAAGAGGCATACCGACTCCAGGCTTTTTACCGAAGCCTCTGCCAGCGTGAAACGACAACCAGTTATCTGCGCGGTATGTTTACAACAGGCTACCCGATCCGTGATAAACTGGATGCGCAGGTAGGCAAATGGTCTTATGCCACCAGTCCTTTATTGTAAGTGTGCCGGTTCTCTCATGAAACTGATATCCGAAGGCGAAGATACCGGCCCTCCTTGCCGCGCCTGCACCGTCCATTGTTCTTTATTTTGAAAGGATGCCCTATGCGCCGATTTTACGGACTCCTTTTCTTTCTTCTTATTCCAGCCCTTCTCCCGGCAACGGCCGATGCAGAAGATCCTAACCCGGCAACGCTGCATTCTTCCAGAGGTGCCTGGCCGCTGTACAGACAGTGGACACCGGCGGAAACCCGCCATTTTGCACAATGGATTTCCACTATATACGACAGAAAAGTGCATGGAACAAAAGAGCAGCGGCTGGCAAAACTGGAGTATGTGCTTACTGATCCGGAAATGAATCTGCTTCTGGATCCGGAATTTCTGGGTGAGCCCTCCAATCCGCAGATTGATCTGCCCACCATCCGGGCGCTGCATCATATTGTCGACTGTCATAAACTGCTCATGTCTCTGGGAAGTTATTACGCATGCCGACGGGGCCTCCCCTTTATGTACAGCACCGTGCGCTCCTCAGACGGAACGGACATCCGCACTGCGCCATCCACCCTGCCCGCCGGCACCGCCAGCTCCTTTGAATACAGTTCCGCGCATCAATTTTTTGTTGACCTGGTCACAGGCACCTGTACAGGCAACCTCCGCGTCGAACCTTTCGCACGCAATTCCGAATGGAGCGACACCTGCCCGGTCGCCATCACGCCCCAATACCTGATCCCCGGATGCTCCTTTTATCTGGACGGGCATGTGCTGGTACTGGCAGAGATTGAAGAAGGCGGCGGCGTCCGCTTTCTGGATGCCACCACCTCGCCCACCCGGGATCTCTATACCTTCAACGGCATGAATGCGGTCACCGGCATTACCCCCAAAGACTCCACCCGGGAAAACAATCCTTATGCAGGCTGCTTCCGCGGATTCCGCGTGCTGCGCTATCCCATCGCTGAAACGGATCGGGACGGCAAAGTAACCCGCGTCCGGCGGCGCACTGACGAGGAAATGCGGGAATTCGGTTTCAGCGTGGAGCAGTATGACCGCATGGAAGAACTGGTCACCAAAGGATTCATTACCGAAAAAAATATTCCCCTGACCAGCATGCACCAGTTTATACGCTTCCGCATGAAAGCGGAAAAGCCCGTGTCGCCTGTTGAGATTATCCAACGGTTTCTTACAGACTTTGCGCAGGCGCTCAGCCGTCGGGAAGAGCAGGTGCGCCTCGCCTGGGAAAATGTACAGACCGAAGGCGCCATTGAGTTTCCGGGAGGAACCGCATCACGAAATATTCATCATACAGGCGGTCGCTGGGGACGCTATGCTTCAGCTCTGGAAGATGCGGAACTGCGTGGGCGATACCTCGAGTTTCTCGAGGAAATGGATGCCGCCATTCAGTGGTTCGATAACGCACCGGACATGCTTGATCTCACCGGACTCAACCTGCACGCTGTCTGGACACCTTCGGATCTTGCTCTTGCCGCATTGCAGAAGAAAAATCAGCTTTTCGCCGAGCGCAGCATCCAGTTTACAGATAGCCACGGACAGCCCTGCACCCTGACTTTTCTGGAGGTGGAAAAGCGTCTTTACGATCTATCTTTCAACCCCAACCTACCGCCCGAAGTGCGCTGGGGTGCTGCACCGGATACCCTGTCCCCTGATTTGCTGCAGAATTGCGCAACACCTCTCGCCAGCCGAAAAACGATCGCCCTGGCCGACGCATACAGAATGGAGCGCCCTTACCGAAGTTTGACCCGACGGGAAATTGAAGATACACCTATGAGTGAAGTTTCCGACGGCAGCCACTTTTTTTCTGAAGTGCTGGAGAGTTATCTCTGGCCCAAATGGCGCGGAAGTCCATCGCCGCCGCTGGTGCCCCATGGCGGCAAGGCATCCTATGAGCGGCAGCTTGCTTCCCGTCATTAGATTACAGGGACATGGTGCGCTCTTGCTGAAGGGCAAAAGTGCCCTGCCCCTCTAATATATAAAGGAGTCTGATATGGCCTGGAACCCCTTTGCGCCCTCTCCGCACATTGAGCGTCTGCCCGAAGAAGTGATCAAGCGCAAGTATCCGCTCTTTCGGTGGCGCGTCATGGAATCCACTTTTCTCGGATATGCCGCCTTTTATCTTGTCCGCAACAATCTGTCTGTTGTTGCTCCGGAGCTGATGGAAACGCTCCATTATTCCAAGTCGGATATTGGCAGCCTGCTGGCGGTGACAGCCATTTCGTACGGCATCGGAAAATTTGTCATGGGAGCGTTTTCCGACCGCAGCAATCCACGCACCTTCATGGCTCTCGGCCTCCTTCTGACCGCTTTCTGCAACTTTGCCTTCGGCTGGGTCAATTCTTTTCCCATTCACTTTGCGCTCTGGGCGCTGAACGGTTTTTTCCAGGCCATGGGATGGCCGCCTTGCGGACGTTCTCAGGGACATTGGTTCAGCGAGCGGGAGCGGGGACTTATGTTCAGCATCTGGAACACGTCGCACAATCTCGGCGGCGGTATTGCCGGGTATGTTGCGGCCTGGGCAACCAGTTATTACGGGGGATGGCAGTACGCTTTTTACGTTCCCGGATTGCTCGCATTGATCGGCGCCTTTTATATTTACAACCGTCTTTGTGATACACCGCAATCCGAGGGGCTTCCGCCCATTGAAGAATACAACAATGATTATCCGGAGGGCATGGAAGATCATGAAGACCGAGAGCGTGAGCTCACCATGAAGGAACTGCTCTTCCACTATGTGCTGACGAATAAATATGTGTGGCTCCTCGCCTTTGCCAACTTCTTCACTTATATCGCCCGCTACAGTATGCTCGACTGGGGCCCCATGTACCTGCGGGAAATCAAAGGCGCTTCCCTCCACAGCGGTGGTCTTGCCGTGCTTGCCATTGAATTCGGTGGCATTCCGTCCACCATTCTCATGGGCTGGCTGTCCGATCTTTCCGGCGGCAGACGGGGAATGCTTTCCGTCCTTTGTCTTATTCCCGTCATCGGTGCCTTTACCATCATGCTGTTCACCCCGGCATCGCTTGTATCACTCGATATGCTTATGCTTGCTGTTATCGGGCTGTTTGTCTATCCGGTCATCAATTTCATTGTCATCATAGCGCTCGACACTCTGGGCAAAAAAGCAATCGGTACCGCGGCAGGCTTTATCGGACTTTTCGGCTACCTGGGTAAAACGGCGCAGGCAAAAGGCTTCGGCTGGATTCTTGATTATGCGGGCCCTGCCTGGGGAGAACATTTTGCCTGGAATCTGGTGATTCTTGCTATTATGACATGCACGCTTCTTGCCGGAGTGCTGCTCGCGTTCACCTGGAATCTGAAGCCTCGTTCGTGATGAGGCTCCCGCATTTCTTGGGAAAAAACACAGTACTTTGTTATACTCCGGGTTTCCCGGGTCATCATTGTTTTATCGGATACATGCATCTGTATCCCTGGAAGGACACCTCTTTTCATGGCAGATAATACTGTTTATATCAGTGCTGAAGGTCTGGAGAAACTGAAGGCGGATCTTGCCGACCTTTATAAAAGACGGATCACCGTTGCGGCAACCATAGAATTTGCCCGGGGACTGGGCGACCTCAGCGAAAATGCGGAATACCACGCCGCCAAAGAAGAGCAGGCGATGATACATGCGTACATACGCGATCTGGAAGATAAAATCGCACGCGCCGCCCTGCTCACCACATCAAACCGTGATCTGGACAAGGCCTTTTTAGGGGCAACGGTACGTGTGAACAACCATAAAACGGGGAAAGAACAGGTTTATCTGCTTGTGGATCCCGCCGAAGCGGATATCATGTCCGGTAAAATATCCACCCAGTCCCCCGTGGGCAAAGCACTGCTCGGAAAAGCCGTGGGCGACGAAGCCACCGCCCAGACACCCGCCGGGCCCATGACGCTTACCGTCCTTGAAATCACTTATTGACTGTTGCTTTTCACAATAAACTACGACTCTTTCCGGCGCACATCCAAATACACGGCAGAAAGAATCACAAGCCCTTTCAGGATGTACTGAAAGGAAAAATGGACACCCGCCTGGTTCAGTCCTTTATCCAGTGCACCGATAATGGCAGCTCCGATAAATGTGCCCGGTATGGAACCGATACCGCCCGTAAAACTGGTCCCTCCCACAACGGCAGCGGCTATGGCATTCAGTTCGAAACCTGCCCCGGAAGCCGGTTCCGCACTATACAGCTGTGACGTGGCTATCATTCCCGCTATTCCGGTAAAAAAAGCGCACAGCATATAGACAGCCGCTTCCGTCCGTGCCACCGCAATGCCGGTAAATCGTGCGGCTTCTCTGTTCCCGCCGATACCGTAGAGATGCTGTCCGAAACGAGTTCTGTGAAGCAGCACGGCACTGAAAAGCACTACAGCCACCATGATCAGTACAGGCACCGGCAGAACACCGCCTATCCGGGCATTACCCAATCCGAGGTAAATGGATTCCTGCGGCGCTATGGGAATAGGACGCCCCTCATTAAACCGCAGCGCCAGACCGCGGGCAATCATCATCGTTGCCAGCGTGATAATGAAAGGCGGCATTTTCGTGCGTGACGCACACAGCCCGTTAAAAGCGCCGAAGACAAGTGCAACACCGGAACCGGCACCCAAAGCCATCGCCACCCGCACGAGGCTTTGTGTCTCCGACGCCCCCAGCCCCAGCACATAAACAGATGCCGTCCCCACAAGTGCCAGCACGGCACCTACCGACAGATCGATGCCGCCGATAAGAATACAGAAGGTCATCCCGCAGGCAATGATGGCATTTACCGATATCTGCTGTGCCAGATCGACCATATTCTCAGGGTTAAGAAATCCCGGTATAAGAAAGCGAAAGAAAATCATGAGCGCCACAAAGGCACCCACAAGCGGAATCAACCGCCGGGCTGTAGTCATGATACCTGAACTCCTGTCAGCAACTTCATAATTTTTTCCTGATCCGCTTCTGCCGCCGGAAGAACCGTCACAATCCGGCGATCTCTGTAAATGGCTATCCGATGCGACATACCCAGCGTTTCATTAAGGTCAGATGAAATCAGAATGATGGACATGCCCGATTCTGCAAGAGAGAACAGGATGCGAAAAATATCTTCCCGGGCACCCACATCGATACCCCGTGCAGGCTCGTCCAGAATCAGAACCTTCGGGCGATGTTCCATCCATCGGGCAACCAGTGCCTTCTGCTGATTGCCGCCGGAAAGGGTGGCAATATTCTGCGCCGGATTCTTCGCTTTGATCGCAAATGATGCCATTGCACGGTGCACAATTGCATCCTTTTTTCTGCGATCGGGCAAGATATGAGGATTCCAGTCACGCGTCCAGGGCAGCGCCAGATTAAAACTCAGTGTCTGCAGCATGACAAGCCCTTCCCGCTGCCTGTCTTCTGGAACGCATACAATACCCGCTCGCAGTGCGTCCCGGGGTGAACGCAGATTGAGCACAGTGCCGTTCAGTCGCAGTTCCCCTTCTTCCAATGCATCCATGCCGAAAAGTGCTCTTGCCAGTTCGCTTCTGCCCGAACCGACCAGCCCGGCAATACCCAATATTTCGCCCGCCTTGAGGGAAAAACTTACCCCGTCAACATGGGGATTCTTCACATTCCTTGCCTCAAAAACCACAGCGCTTTCCTGCAGCACAGGCTTCTGGAAATAATCGGCAACTTCTCTGCCGATCATCCAGCGAATCAGCTCGCTTTTACTGACATCACAAACCCTTCTGGTGCCGACAGAACGACCGTCACGGAGCACGGTAATCCGGTCGGCGAGCAACATAATCTCCTCCAGCCTGTGTGATATGTAAATAATGCCGGTGCCTTGATCACGGAGCCGGCGCAGTGTCAGAAAAAGCCTTTGTGTTTCTCCTGCAGTCAAAGCGGAGGTCGGCTCATCCAGAACCAGTATCCGCGCATCCGTTGCCAGTGCCCGGGCAATCTCCACCAGCTGCCGCTGGGCAACCCGCATCTTGAACAGCGGCGTTTCCACCTCCTCAATCTCTTTCAGCCCGAGCCGTTCCACCAGCTGCCGCGCGTCCTGATTCATTTGCCGCCGGGAAAGAAAGCCACAGCGCCGGGGCTCACGGCCCAGATAAATATTCTCCGCCACAGTCATGGCGGGCACAAGTGATAGTTCCTGATGGATGATACGAATCCCCAGCCTGTCTGCGTCAGCAACATTTTTCACCGCCTGCGCCTGCCCGTCCATACGGATCGTTCCGCTGTCAGCGCGCACAATACCGCCCAGTATCTTTATCAGCGTTGACTTGCCCGCACCGTTTTCTCCCAGGAGCGCATGAATTTCCCCTGCCTGAAGCGCAACGCTGACCTGTTCCAGCGCAACGGCACCGCCATAGCGCTTGCTGATATGCTCCAGCTGCAGCAAGGGGCTCTGCTCTGTTGTGGTGTCGTCGCTCACTGATGTATCTCCGGGGCGGCGGCACGGTCAAAACTATCCACATTTTCTCTGGTCACAAGTGCCACAGGAATCTTCACTTCCTTTTCCACCGTTCCGCCTTCCAGATGTTCATACATCTTAAGAGCAGACACACGCCCGATTTCCCGGGGATACTGTGCCGATGAGGAAAGCAGTTTTCCTGCACGGATCGCGGCAATCGCCTCCTGTGACCCGTCAACGGTGACCACTGTCACCTGCCCCAGTTTTCCCGCCGATTCAATGGCGGAAATCGCACCCAGCGCGCTCGGATCGTTGATAGGAAATACGGCATTGAGCTCCGGATACCGTGCCAGCAGGTCGCGCATTACAGGACGCGCCCCTTCAATTGTCCCTTTTCCTTCCTGAATATCCAGAAGCGTCATCCCCGGATGCTTCGCCATTTCCTCCTGAAACCCTGCCACCCGGTCTATGCAGGCCTTATTCACGGACAGGTGCAGAATCACTACTTTTGCCTCGGGGACCTTTTCCGCCAGTGCGCGCGCTGCCAGCCGTCCTGCCTCTATGTTGTCGGAAGATACCTGGCACAATACCAGGCTGTCATCACGCACAGGAGCATCCACCACAATAACGGGTATGCCCTGCTGCCGCGCCTGAACCAGCGTGCCCGTGATGCCTTCCCAGTTGACCGGGTTCAGAAAAATGCCTGCCGCTCCCTGCATGAGCAGGTCCGAGCAATCATTCTTCTGTTTGAGGCTGTTAAACTGCCCGTCCAGAACCACAAGCCGGTCCCCTCTGGACTCGATAATTTCTTTCAGCCCGGCACTTAATTCAACAAAAAAGGGATTATTCATCGTCTGAAAAGAGACGCCCAGGAGCCGCCCGCCCGAATGCGACCCGCCTTCTCCTGCCGGGTTGCTTTCCTTTGATCCGCATCCGGAAAAAAGGACGGAGAAGAGGCAAAGCAGAAGGAGTGTACCGGAAATCTGTTTCATGCGTTTCATCCTTATGTTGGGGCAGAGCTGCAGAATATCCCCGCTCCGCATTTTAACAAATCCGCACCGCCCTCCGGCAATAGGCACGCATACGGTCTGCTGTACCGGTAATTCGGGCACGCCCTCCAGACGGAATATGCCCGGAATTGACTGGCCCGCATACTTCCTTATAGAATCCTTTCAGCCCCTACCGATCTGGAGACACACATGCTTCCCCTGCAAGCCGCTTTTGACGGAAAAAAATATCTGGAAGAACAAACCCGGGAAATTATCAGGCGCATTGACCGCTTCAACAACAAGCTGTATCTTGAATTCGGAGGAAAACTTCTTTTCGATTATCATGCATCGCGCGTACTTCCCGGCTATGATCCCAATATAAAAATGCAGCTGCTGCAGCAGTTTCGCGACAGCATCGATCTGATTCTCTGCATTCACGCTGGCGATATCGCCCGGAAGAAAATCCGGGCGGACTTCGGAATCACCTACGACATGGATGCGCTTAAGCTGATTGACGATCTGCGGCTCGACTGGGGGCTGACGGTGACTGCCGTTGTCATCACACGTTTTGACGATCAGGTCAGCGCACAAACTTTCAAAAATAAACTGGAACGACGCAATATCAAAGTGTATACCCATCGGGCTACGCGGGGTTATCCTACCGATGTTGACACCATTGTGAGCGACGACGGCTATGGCTGCAACAGTTACATCGAAACGAAGAATCCTCTGGTCGTCGTAGCGGGCCCCGGTCCGGGAAGCGGGAAAATGGGCACCTGTCTCTCGCAGCTGTACCATGAATATAAACGGGGAATTCAGGCGGGCTATGCCAAATTCGAAACTTTTCCCATCTGGAATCTGCCCCTGAAACATCCTGTCAATCTCGCCTATGAAGCGGCGACCGCCGACATGAAGGACGTAAATGTCATCGATCCTTTTCATCTGGAAGCCTACGGCGAGACAACGGTAAATTATAATCGTGATGTGGAGGCTTTCCCGCTGCTCAACCGTATTTTCCACAAAATCACCGGTAAGGATAGTTTCTACCGCTCGCCCACGGATATGGGCGTGAACCGCGTCGGTTTCGGTATTATCGATGCCGATGCCGTCGCAGAAGCGGCACGTCAGGAAATTATCCGTCGCGTACTTCAGACCCGCTGTGATTATATTCAGGGTCAAAGCGAAAAAGTGGAAGTGGAGCGTGTGGAACTGCTGATGAATGAACTGGGCATCACCGTGGAGAAAAGACCCGTTGTTCTGCCTGCCCGGGAAGCCGCTCAGCAGGCGCTGGACGCTAATGCCGGGCATAATGGCGTGTTCTGCGGGGCGGCGCTGCAGCTGAAAGACGGAAACATCACCACCGGGAAAAACTCACCGCTCATGCATGCCGCTACCAGTGCCATCCTTAACGCAATCAAATATCTCGCTGGCATCCCTGACACGGTGCATCTGCTGTCACCAAGTATCATGGACGCCATTGGAGATATGAAGCGGGAGGTAAAGGGCGCGCAAAGCGTAAGTCTGGACCTGGAGGAAGCGCTCATTGCTCTCGGGGCATCGGCTCCCCTCAATGGTGCCACCAAGGTTGCCATGGAGCAGCTGAAACATCTCAGAGGCTGCAACATGCATCTCACCCACATTCCGTCACCGGGCGATGAAGCAGGCCTGAGAACGCTGGGGATCAATGTGACCAGCGATCCTCATTTCGCTTCGGAATGTCTGTTTGTCCCCTGATGGCCACGGCACCGCCAGGCACCGTCGGCATTACCTCCTGGGCAGCGTTTCATAAAAAATAATCTTTTCCGCCGATACAGAGTATAATAATGGTATAGAAGTTTAATTGTCTTAGCGGAATTTTGTTACGATGCTCAATATCAGCCCTCAAATCCAACAGCGCCCTGAACTGCGCCAGACACTGGCACCGCAAATGCAGCAGTCTCTGGCTATCCTGCAAATGAGCAGTTTGGAGCTGGATCAGTATATTGATCAGCAGGTGGAAACCAATCCTTTTCTCGATCGCACCTCTCCCCGGGAGATTATTCTGTCCGAAGCGGTAGACACTCTGGCGTCAGTCGATACGGCCGACTATGACGAACCTGCGGAAGGCGCCTATGAGGTCGCCGTGCAGAAAAAGGCGGAGGAGAGCCGAAGCGCCGATGCCTCTCTCCGTGACGACTACCCGCCGGACGAAGGGTACGGTACACACAACCCTGATCTCGAAGCACGCTATCAGTACTATCAGGATTCCATTACCCGAAGCGAATCCTTAAGTGCCCATCTGCTCAATCAATTACATCTGGCGTGCTCAGATCCCGACCAGATTGCCATCGGCGAGCGTATCATCATCGGCGATATCAACAAGGACGGGCTCTTCACAGGCAGCCTGAAAGAGATCGCGGAAGAATTGAACACTTCTGTCGAAAAAGTGACGGAAGTGCTTGAAATCATCAGAAAGTTTGAGCCCGTCGGTGTAGGTGCCGCCTCGCTCATCGACTGCCTCGCCATGCAGATCGATGTGGAGTTTCCTGATGAACCGCTTCTCAAACAAATGCTTCTGGAACATTGGGATAAACTGCTGAACAGAAGATTTGCGCTCATTGCCGACGCACTGGGTATTTCCGAAGAACGCGTACAGGAACTGAACCGGATGCTCGCACGGCTCAACCCCTTCCCGGGCAGAGAATACAGTCAGGAAGAGCCTGTTTATATTTATCCCGAAATTACTGTTGAAGAATACAACGGCGACTACATCGCAACCCTGACAGCGGACAATCTTTCCGGTCTCACCATTAATGAAGAGTATATCCGGAATATTCGCAGCCAGAAAAAAAGCGCTGACGATGAAAAGTATGTGGCAGCGTATGCCGATTCGGCACGGCTGCTTCTGCGCAATATTGAACGCCGTGAAGACACCATTAAAAAAGTTGCACAGGCCATTGTGGACCTTCAGCGGTCTTTCATGGAAAACGGGCCCGGTTCCATGGTTCCCCTTACCCTTGAAGAAATTGCGGTAAAGGTAAAAGTCCACGAGAGCACAGTTTCCCGTGCCATCAGCGGAAAATATATGGAAACGCCGCAAGGCATTTTCGAGATGAAATACTTTTTTTCTTCCGGGCTGTCCGCCGCTGGTGGAGAAGAACTTTCTTCAACAGCCGTATGCGAACAGATCAAAGCGATCGTTGAAGGGGAAAACAAAAAGTCTCCGCTGAGCGACCAGAAAATCACTGATATGCTTAATGCGCAGGGTATTTCCGTGGCACGCCGCACTGTCAGTAAATACCGGGAACTTCTGAATATTCTCCCCGCCCGTTTCCGTAAAGTCTTTTAGCACCCGGAATAATAACGCACAGGTTATAGCGGGGTAATCCTGAAGTTCCGGATTGCGCCCATCGTACGCCAGGTGGCAATGCCCAGGGGTTTCACGGGCATCATTTCCCATCGGATATCAACGTCCCTGCCGTCCACCTTCACATCCACCATCTGCTCTCCGTCTATCCACGCCTCTATATGCTCTCCGTCCACACGCAGGCGAATACTGTACCATTCATGGCTGTTGAAGGTCTTGAAGCGGGCTGTTTCGTTGTTATAGGCATCCTGCCAGTTTAAATTGGAGATACCCACACAGGTGCCGCCCCAGCCGCCCACAATCAGACTGAACGCACTTTCCTCATAGGGCACAGTCAATCCGCAAAAGAAGTCCGAACCGGAAAGACGCATGGCATCCAGCGTAATTTCATACCCGCCCGATGGCAGCGCTTCGCGCCAGCGAATGCCTGTCATGTCATTGCCCTTTTCCAGCACAAGAACATCGTCAAGCATGTACACGCCCGATTGGCTGGAGAAGTCCGCCACAACCCAGGGAGAGGCTTCGTCGACCCCTTCACCAACCGCTGTTTCTTTCATAAGGCCGCCGTATTTCATAAAAAAGAACTGCTCATGAAAAAGCAGACCGGCATCCTCGGAAGATGCCTTTTCCGGACAGCTGATAAGATCATAGCTCCCTGAGCCTGCCACACGGTAATCATAATAAAATTTGTCGTACTGCTCTCCCGTCCATTTGCTCACAGGCAGTTTTTTGACCAGCATCATGGGAATCTTTGCTGCACCCAAAGCGGACGCACAGGCAAGCGGCGTTTTTGCGAAAGAAGCGGCGCTGTCCACCTCAAGCCACTGCGCCAGCGCTTCCCACTCCGCTTCACTTATCGCAGCATCCTCCGACGTATGTGGAGAGAGCAGAGGCAACACGGAAAAAATCGCTGCCATGCATTCGGGGTGTTCCGCTGCCCAGGCAAAGCCGGCAAGTGCATCTGCCCCGGAAGCTTCCAATAAAGGTTTTTTCGATAAAGAAGCCGTGTCCGTCAGCCAGTTGTACAGGACATCCCGCTGCTGTAAGCATACAGAGAAGGTAGCGGCGCTGCGACTTTTCTGATAAACAATATGAAATCCCTTCTCCAGTAAACTACGGAGCAACGCCCCGTGTTCATCAGGCGATGAAGTGCACCACAGCCACGGCTTCCCTTCCGCTTCGTTGCCCGGCACAATTATTTCACAAGAAGGCGTATCCGCTCCTTCCTGCCGGACGAGAGAAAAGCCATTCCATTCCTCCTCCTGACCGCTGAACGGGCTGCCGCCAAAAACCGGCAAGGCAAAAGAAAGGAGACAGATACACAGAACGATACTATATGTCCTGCCCATGAAACATTCCTCCTGGCGATTGTATGGCATTACACCTGACGGGGCAGGTCAGGGCAGCGGCGCATACCCGTCCTCCGACAGCGGATCAGGCATATATCCTCCTGCATTGTGCAGCTGTACGAGCCGCAGCAGTTCAGACAGGCTGATCTGCCAGTCCTGTTCAAGATAATCGCTGTCGTGAGGCGGGCAGGTTGCATCGCCTGCACCTGGCGCATACCCGTCCGCTGTACTGCTGTCGCAATGATAGCCCTGCTGGTAATACCGGATGACCGGCTGCATTTCTTCGGGAGAAATCTGCCAGTCCCCGTTCACATCCGCACTGTGCGGCTTCCCGGCAAAGGTCAGCTCCTGGCAGCCCTGAGCGTTTTTCATCTTAATCGAAGTGAAAACAGGCGGTGCTCCTGCGCCCGGCGATAGGCCGGTCATCGCTCGCGCTGCAAACAAATCTTTCCACGTTAGCCGAATGATTCCATTGAAAAAGAGTTCTATTTGGAAGGTGTGGCTGTTTTCAGGAGGATATCCACCACCGCTCTCGTAAACAGGGACATCCTCATAACTGACACAATACCGATCGCTTAAACGGTTCAGGCGGACAGCGCCGCGAAGATGCGGACACAAATCCGCCATAAAACCCGAAATTCTGGGCAGAAGAAAATGCTGGCTCGGCAATGCCTGAAAATTAGTGTCACCCTTCCCGAAGGTGATATAGCCGTTGCTGCCTACGAAAAAACGATCATAGACGGTGCCGTAAAAAGTAATGCCCTGTCCCGGATCCATCGCTATTTCGACAAAAGTATCATCGCCCAGGATAAGAGGATCTCCTGCAGGCGCCACCGCAAAGTCAGCCACGTCTTCATAACATAGCATATAGTAATCTGCCGTATTTACAGGCACAAAGGTCGCTTGTCCATACTCCACGTCAACAAGATTCTGGGTATTGAAATACTCCGCCAGAGTCTTAATCAGGGCAACGGTCTGAAAAGAATGGCAGGTGCCGTCGTTGTCACTGTAACTGGCATTGCTCGCCTCATCCAGCACTTCGATACTGAAATAGTATTTCTTTGCGCTGGACAGCCCGCTGAGCGTAACGGTATGGACGGTTTGAGCAGGGTTTCCGATGGCCTGCAGGTTCAGCTTGTCACAGGACAGCCCGTAATTAATAATGCCAAGCGACGGCTCATCGGTAGTAAACTGAACCCGTGCCTGCGTCGACCCCACATAGGCAACAGACACATCCTGAATGATCGGGGCGATACAGTCCACAGCCGCCTGCGTTTCAAGAATAACTGTCTGCCCTTCGTTATTTGTCTCATCCAGATACCGGGCAATAATCATGTCTCCATGGCTGACTTCCAAAAATCCGGAATCCGCTTCCGCTTCTCCGGCGCGCAGCGGAATCGTTCCTGTAAACCGATCCTCTTCACCGGCCACCGGCCTTATTACCACCACTTCTCTGTCCCCGCTTAACACTTCAAGGTCAACAGACGCGGTGGGCAACCCACGCAGATCTTTGTCTACAACGGAAACGGTCACTTCGGCATCACATTTGTAAATGCGGGCGTCCAACCGGATTGATCCCGGATAATTTTCTATATCAGGGACACTGTCAGCAAAAATAAGCGTTCGCGTCACCTCCTCGCCACGCCCCCCGTTATTGGGAACCTTATTGCTGCGAAAGCAGACCTCGTCATAAATGAAATCTGTATCGCCTCTTACCAGAATACCCTCAATATACCCTGTCACCGCATTGATAACCGGCGAGCCGGAATTGCCGCTGAAGGCGTCCACATTGGCTATAAAATATTCAGGATTGTCGATGGAACGGACGTAAGTATTGCCAAAAGCCAGTTTTTTTGGAAGTCCGGCAGGGTGCCCGATGATACCGAGGGGCTCGGAGACCCGCAAGGTGCCAGTGCGCCGGATAGGGAAAGGCTTTGCGCCTGGAGCGGTAATCCGCCGGTCCACACGGACAACACAGTGATCCCTGCTGCCTGAGCCGGAATAGCTGACAACCTCCACGCCTTTGTATACCCTGTTGGCTTCAAAGTTCAGTCTCGGTGTTGTTTCGTCGAGCATGTCATAGCCGAAAACAAAACGGGTTGCATCGAAATAGCTCGAACTGTAGCAATGCCCGGCAGTTACAATAAGGTCGTCCCCTACCATAAATCCTGTGCAATAGGACGCTGTAGGCTGACTGCCGAAAGGCTCATCCGGGCAGGCGGGCAGACCGGAACGAATGTACTGAGCAGGCGCTGAAATATCAGCGGAACCATCGGCGTAGATGGTCATGCGGGTTGTATAGACAAGAGCACAGGTGGATGCCGCCCATTCCAGTTTCTGTCTGTCGCCTTCCTGAAATACGTCCATGCGGTCATCATCGCCGTAGACAACTTTGGGCTCTGCCGTGGGCACCCAGGGCACGTTCCCTATTTCGGTCACAGTAGCTTTACCGGAGGCTGAAAGTTCCGCTTCCTGCACATAACCTGTTCCGGCAAGAATAGCCAGCCCTAAAAAAAAGACTGCGGTACGCTTTATCATGAGTGACTCCCGGATCAGAGCGGCAGGCAGGGAGGGTATAGAAAAAGCGCGACGGTCAGGGAGCGGTGCGCTTATTTGCCTCCTGCAGCCGTTTGCTGAGTGTGGCAATGATATTCAGAAGCAATTGAACTGCCACACGTTTGGTAAGAAGTTTATTCAACGTGGTTTCGGTCAGTACGAAAAGGAGACTGTCTTCTTCGAGCTTTACAGTTGCGCTTCGGGTTTCATGGTTTACCAGCGCCATTTCTCCGCACATATCCCCCGGACGCAAGGTAGCAATCATCGTTTCCCCGTTATACACCCCCAGTTTTCCGGCAAGAACAACATACATCTGATTGCCGCTGGTTCCTTTGTAAAAGAGCGTTTCCCCTTTGAGCATCCTCATGGTCATGCCTCTGGAAACGATTTTTTCTATATCGGCACCGTCCAGAGCATGAAAAAGAGGAACCCGCTGTGCCAGCTGTCTGATTTTTTCCGACGTCACGAGTTCTTCTCCTTATCTTACGTGCGCTATCGCTGACGGACCGCTTTTCTCATGCTTGTCTGGGGCAGCTGCTCAGACAATATAAATAAAGCGGTTGCAATTTCGGCAGGTATGGATCATTGTGGTGTCATCACGCACCTGCTGCAGAAACTGGGTCGGCAGACGCACAAAACATCCCTGACAGGTATCCGCTTCCACAGGTACGATCGCCGGTGGTCTTGCCCGCATCAGCCGGTCAAAATACCGCAGCACTTTTTCGTCGATGAGCCCTCTGATATTATTGATGCGTTCCCTAATTTTCGCCCTGTTGGCTTTGGTCGTTTCGTAAATCTCATAGTAAAGCTGGAGCCTTGCCAGAAGAATCAGATCTACATGGGCATCTCTTGCTTCAAGAAGTGCCGTGTCTGTTTGTCCCTTGACATCATAATATTCTTCAGGTGCTTCCAGAGGCAGAGAAAGCTCCTTCAGTGCCGCAAAGACATCTGCGGCACTGTCCGCTTTCATTATAATCTCCTGATGCGACTTGTTTTTAAACATTTTCACGAGCGTCGCAATAAAATTCAGGTAGGTAGTTTGCTGGGTGGGCGGATAAAAAATCGCAAAAACAAGATAAACGGGCTTCCGGTCAACGGCAGAAAAATCAATTCCGTTTTTAAACCGCCCCATCGCACAATAAAGAGATTTGAGACCCGAAATACGTGCATGAGGAATAGCGATACCATTGCCGATGCCAGTGCTTTCTGTGCTCTCACGGGCCATAATCTGATCGAGTGCCGCCTCCAAGCCTTTCAGCTTCCGGTTCTTAATCAGCAGATCCGTCAGCTCCTTCAGCGCGTCCGCTTTGATTTTTGTCTGCACTTCCGGCAACACACAATCGGCACTGAGATAATCTGTAAGTAACATAAAAAAGCATCCTGCATGGCTGGTCCGGATTGAGGTTCATTCCGGCACTACAATATCATCAGATACTACGTGAGTGTGCATTGTAACAGTTTGTTTTTTTCAATTCAATGGATACGACAAAATTTATTTATCGACGGCTGATTCGTCTTCATACCAGACTGTAATAATCACGATCGGCTCACTCATCCGCCCCTCATGATGAATGTCCGTTCCGAAGGACTGCTTAATGTGAATGGGCTTCACTTTGCTTCGCTGAAGCCATTCATTGATTTGAATGTCCATCTGTCGTAATCCAGTCATACTGACTTTACCCATAAAACTCTGAACTTTCATGGCACGCCCTTTCTTTCTTGAAGAATCCGGTTCTGTACCGTATTATAAGCAGCAAATGCCGCAACTGCCTTTACTCGCGGGAACGAAGTGCATTGTTTAAGGCCTGGCGCATTGCTTCTTCCGGAGCGCAGGCGCCTGTCCATAACTCAAACTGGATTACCGCCTGATACAGCAGCATATCCAGACCCGGCACAATCTTGCAACCTTGTTTCTTTGCTTCCTGTACCAGCACTGTGTTTTCCGGCCGGTACACCATATCGAAAACAGCCTGATCCGCTCTCAGCCCTACGCCAGGAAAACTATTTTCCTGTTCTGCCGCTCCGTGCATGCCCAGAGGCGTGGCATTAATAAGCAAATCACTTTCCTCAGCCCAGGCCAGCAGATTTTCACTAAAGGACCCTCCCAGCACTTCTACAGAAGAGGATACTGTTTCTAGATCACGGGTCAGCGCTTCGACCTTTTCCGCACTACGCCCGACAATCATTATTTTGCGGGGAAGGCCTGATGTGCATAAAGCGAAGGCAACGGCACGGGCTGCACCACCGGTTCCGGCAAAAAGCACCGAAGCATCTTTCAAAGATACACCGGCATTTTCAATGGCACGAAATGCGCCGGCACCGTCCGTGCTCGTGCCCAGCAGCTTTTCGTCCTTTTTGACTACTGTATTGACGCTGCCAATTTTCAACGCCGATTCTTCAATTTCATCCAAATATGAAAGAATGGCAATTTTATGGGGAATCGTGACACTCAGCCCCTGAAATCCCTCCAGAGCACGCATACCCGTGAGACAGCCCGCCAGATCGGAAACGGTAAAGGCAAGATAAGCATAGTCCAGGCCGGCTGCATGAAATGCCGCATTGTGCATTGCCGGTGATAAAGAATGGAGCACCGGATTCCCAATCACGGCGCACAGTTGAGTGGAAGCCCTGATAGATAAAGGTGATTCGGCAGACATATTACAACTCCTCCTGCCTCAAATAAATATCAGCCCGGGGGCCAGCCCAACTGACGCCCCCCGATAATATGCAGATGCAGGTGCGGTACTTCCTGTCCGCCATGGGCGCCGCTGTTGATAATGTAACGGAAACCACTCTCAGCAATACCTAATTGCTCCGCCACTTTATTGGCGGTAAGCAGTAAACGCCCGAGCAGCCCTTCGTCACATTCTGCTGCAGCGCCTATTTCCGGAATTACTTTTTTCGGAACAAGAAGCACATGAACCGGTGCAGCGGGATTGATATCCTTAAAAGCACAGAATTCATCATCTTCATATACTTTATCGGAAGGTATCGCGCCGGAAATGATTTTTGTAAAAAGGGTTTCCATACTCATATTGTTCTCCAAGATGATTACTGAAACACAATAGCATCCTATCACAACATATTCCATGAATCAAACAGGAAATCGCGCCAGGCAAAAATACTGACTGTTCCCGTAAAAACATGAAAAAACAATTGAAATATGGTACTATTTCTATAGTTCTTTCTTTCTGTTGTGTTTCAGTCGCAGAGGTGCTTTTTTCTTTTAGGCACACCGCCCTGATCGAACTTCGCAGCACTTTGATACCTAAATTTTTATTTTTAAAACAGTGCTATTTCTCTAGCCAACGTCTGTAGTGTAATATGCAAATAACAGGAAAATGTGATTATGCCTGCCGCGCCATGCTTGAGCTGGCGCTGCGCTATGAGTTAAATACGCCTGTATCCGCTCAGCTGATAGCAGAGCAACGGGAAATACCGGAAAAGTATCTTACCCATATTCTGCTGCAGCTGAAGCGTGCCAAATTGATTACCAGCCTCAGAGGCGCTCAGGGCGGCTATATGCTTCTGCGTGCACCGGACGCAATCACCCTCGCAGAAATTATTGAAGCAGTGGAAGGGAGTCTGTCTTCTCAATACGGTTCAAAAGACAGCGACTTGCATATATTCTGGCAGGAAATCGCACAGAAAACCCGCGATGTACTCGCCCGTTATACCCTCGCTTCCATGCTTGATTTTACCCTTAAAAGCAATATGTTTCATATCTGACCGGAGATACGCTGAATGTATATTTCACAGGAAAAAGAACCCAAAGGAAATAAAATCCGCAAACAATGGACCGATGCCGTTGGCAGAGGTCAGGGTACTTATACACCTACGCAGGCTGTTATTGAAAAAGCCAGAGGCTGCGTTCTTCATACAGCTGACGGCCGCCGGCTTCTGGATTTTACCTCCGGCGTCCTGGTGCAAAATCTGGGATACAACCATCCTGTCTTTGAAAAGCGTTTTGCTCAATACCGCAAAAACCTTCCAAGAAACGCTTACAACATGATCACTCCTGTACAGGCTGAAGCATCGTCCCGCCTGATAAAAAGCATGAAATCCAACCCGAAAGCGGAAAAGATGCTTTGGGCGGCCTCCGGTTCAGAAGGTATCCAAAAAGCCATGTGGGCGGCGATGCATCGCTATCCCGACCGCCCTATTCTCGTTGCAACACGTTTCGGCTTTCATGGTAAAAAAGGGCTTGCAGCCGATGTTACCGGAGAAACAAGCAAAAACCCGAACGTCCGCTTTGTTTCTTTTCCCATGTACACACCGGAATCCCCTGACTTCTACAAGAAGGAACTGGATGCGCTGTACCGCGAGTTTCCGGGAAAAATCGCATTGTTCATTACTGAACCCTACCTGGGTGCAAAAGGCTCTTTCCATCCTCCGGCCTGGTATCACCAACTGGTGCAGGCGTGGTGCAATAAGCACGATATTCCTTTTCTTTTTGATGAAGTGCAATCGTGTTTCGGACGTACAGGAAATATGTACGCTTACGAGACTTACGGCGTAACCCCTGATATGGTAATTCTCGGAAAAGGACTTGCCAGCGGTGAATCAGCGGCTGCTGTTGTGGGCCGTGCCGATCTGATTGATTCACTGGATTACGGCGAAGCTTCCGATACATACAGCGCTTCTGTTGCTGCCTGCTCTGCTGTCTGTGCCACCCTGGATGTTTTTAAAGAAGAGCAAATTGTCAGAAAAACAAAAAAAATGGCACAGGAAGTACATGCCATGCTGCTTGACCTTCAGCAGACCTTCCCCTTTATCCGGGATGTCCGTGGCGAAGGAATGGTATACGGTCTTGAAATTGAAGGCGATTCACTGGCAAACCGCTGCGTGCTGGAAGCATACAGAGCAACAGATACGCGCGGCGTTCACTTCCTCGGACCTCTAGCCGGTAAAGTCATCCGCGTGAGCCCGCCCCTCGTCCTCTCAGAGAGTGAACTGAAAAGCGCCCATAGCCTTCTTTTAAAAGCCTGGAAAAAAATCTGACTGCTTATGCGCGGATAGGCATGATAACGTTGATGTAACTGTCAACAGGCGCTTCCGTATACGGTTTGATAATGCCCGGGCTGTTGCCGTCGTTAAATTGCAGACATACCTGCTCACTGTTGATATTCCGGAGTACATCCAGTATAAAGTTCGGGTTAAAAGAGATTTCCAGTTTCTCTCCCTGATACCCTACCGGAATGTTTTCCTCATATTCGCCAATTTCTGGCGTTTTGACGATAATCTGCATATTGTCATCATGGAAAATAAATTTCACAGTCCTGAACTTATCACTCGTCATGGAAGCACACCGGCGCATACACTGGCGGAATGTATCAAGATCAAGAATAAATTCTTTACCGATTTTCTTGGGAATCACAGCCGTATAATTGGGAAAATTGCCTTCTATCAATGCTGTGGTAACCTGCAGATTCTCAAAGATAAATGCCGCCTTGTTATCGCCCAGATATACAGCAACTGATTTGTCGATATTGTCCGTCATCAGTGATTGCAACTCATGAATCGTTTTGGACGGAATAATGGTTTTTATGTCTTTAATGAATTTAGCCGCCTTTGCACTGCCTTCCTCTGCTTCCTCTTCTGTGGGAATCGCATCCTCGCTTACAGACATGCTAAGGCGCTTTCCGTCTGTTGCAACCACATGCATGCCATCCTGTTTGGTTTCCATCAGCAGCCCGGTTATGTTATGACGGGATTGATCATTACACACAGCATAAGCGGTCTGGTGAAAAAGTTTTTTCAGAACAGCCTGTTTCAAATAAAAGGGCTTAATAGAAGAGAAATCATGAGAAGGCGGAAATTCATCTGCCGAAATCGTATAAAATTTTGTGTTGATCAGACCACATTCCACATCCAAGATACCGTTATCGTGAAGGGTGAGTGTGACATCAGCATCTGGAAGATCGCCTAGCAGCATGCTGAGACGCTGACAAGGCGCCGTGGTTGCCCCGGCTTCGATGACAGTGCAATCAATAGTACATTCTATGCTGATGTTCAAATCAGACGCTGTAAGCCTTAAACGGGTGCCTTCTGCCTCCAGCAGTACATTGGTCAGAACAGGCAATGCTGTTCTGGATGCTGCAACCCCTTTTATCTTGTTCATTGCATTGTGAAGTTCATTTTTTGGTATCGTGATTTTCATGAGATGTTTCCCGGTTTCTGTCCGTTGTATAACTTATGCATCTTTATACAGATTTCTTTGTATATAAAGCAAGTCGTAGTCTTAATAGGGCGTGTGGAAATGTGGACAACCCATTTTCAAGCCTGTAAAGAGGAGCTATTCAGAAAGAATAACTTCTGGATAATCTGTTGTATTTATCCACTGTCATCCACAATGTCACAAAAAAAATAAAAACCGAAAAAAGAAATTTTGTTTTTTTGTGGATAACTCTTTTTATATACACAAAAACGGGGGGACTTATCCACAACGCCCCGCATGGCAATGTTCCACGCTCTTTTTTAAAAGTTATCCACTGTAAAAAACCTTGATATATCACGCTGAACAGTCTGTTTAACGAAGGTTATGCACAGGTCGTGGAACATGGGGAGCCCCATAAAATTTTTGTAATCTGCACCCGTATCTGTTCCTACAACTTCTTTTATATCAATAACTTACAAATTCAATAAATACACTTAAAAAAGCATTTCAGACTGTAATATAAAGGGTATTCTTATTTTTTTAGAAATAATGTGCCACTCAGCCGGGTGTGAATTCTGTTTCTGCGGAAAAGTTACACACAACTTATCCACATTAATTTTATTGAGCGGTACGTATTCGGGGCCGGATCAGCGAAGGCGCCGTATCTTTTGCCCTTTGGCGGACAAAGTACTGCCCTGAATGGTAGCATCAATATTGATGGACTGCCCCATGAATGAAGCGGAAGCCTGTACTTTGTTGCCGTTGACCTTCCAGCTGGCGGGTATACTTCCAGCCATGGGGTGGCTGACTGTTGCCTGACCCCCCTGCTGTATCTGCACCTGTACGGGGCCGTACGGCGATTCGACTTCCCACACGGTACCGACCAGGGTCTCGGCTGTTAAAGAGGGTCCTTGCGCCTGTGGAGCGCCTGCCTGCGCGCGATTTTGTCCGTATTGCGGGGTTCCGCGATCGGGCTGCTTAAAAACAGTCGGCATGTCCGGTATCTTAACAGGCTCAGTCGAAGAAGGCGGCGGCGGTGGCGGCGGCGGTGGTGGCGGCGGTGTAGAGGTTGTAAAACTGCTGGAAGGGAGAGCAGGCTCCTGAGGTGCCTGGTTTTTGTTGATAAAGCCTAAAACAAAGGGGATTGCTGCTATAATGGCTAAAACACCGAATATGCCTATAGTAACTTTAGGGTTCATTCAATCAGCCTTCTACATGTCCTGTATTTTGTAAGTATCAGTGTATTCTGTTAGAGTAAAACAATCTTATATTCGCATAGCGATATGTTTCTTTCATTATAGCATAACCTGCAGCCTCGTACTGTAAAACCGGAGAAGTACCATGCGCCTTTTCGGAAAAAACTATTCAAAGACAGCACTGCGGAAACGTCTGGGTAATATGGATCAGCTTGCCGGGATTCGCCTGGTTTCTTTTGATGACGGCAATGAGCGGCCGGTACGGGCCGCTTTATTCCACACAGGCAGCGGTCTTGAGTTTACTGTGCTTCTCGACAGAGGTATGGATATCGCTTCTGCCAGTTTTCAGGGAAAAGCGATGGGCTGGCGTTCAACCACCGGAAATGTGGCTCCGCAATACTTTGAGCCTGAAGGTCTCCGCTGGCTGCGCAGCTATTTCGGAGGGCTTGTAACGACGTGCGGGTTAACCAGAGTAGGCGCGCCGGGCGCGGACAGCGCCTTACAGGGCGACGGGCTGCACGGCAGGATCAGTCATATTCCGGCGCGGGATATTCAGGTTTCTCAAGCCTGGGAAGGGGACCGCTATCTTTTATCTGTAAGCGGTGTGATGCGTGAGACTTCTGTTTTCGGCGAAAACTTGACCTTGCGCCGTACGATCAGCACGGAACTGGGGGCAAGCAGTTTCCGGATCCGGGACGTGGTCTGTAATGAAGGCTTCACCAGAACAGGCCTCTCTCTGTTATATCACTGCAATATCGGGTGGCCGGTACTTGATCAGGGTTCCCGTATGATTGCGCCGGTTCGTGCTCTTGCACCCCGTGATAGCGCTGCGGAAAAAGGGATGGAAACCTGGGATGGCATGGATGCACCTACGCACGGCTACAGGGAGAAATGTTATTACCACGACATGATTCCCGATAAAAAAGGAGAGGTTACCGTTGCTCTGGTCAACGACGGTTTTCCTGACAATGGTTTCGGGGTTTATATCCGGTACAACAAAAAAGAACTGCCCCGTTTTGTTCAATGGAAGCAGATGGGTGAGCAGGTTTATGTGTGCGGTCTTGAGCCGTGCAACTGCGGCATTGAAGGCAGAGAAAAAGATGAGGCACTGGGTCTGCTTGACATGCTCAATGCCGGGGAAGAGCGTGCGTTTAACCTGGAATTCGGCGTACTTACAGACGGCGGACAGGTGGCTGCACTGCAGCAGACGATGGCGAAAAACAAGCCACAGTTCAAAAAAAGCTATACGGAGCTGCTGTAATTTCTACATAAAAGAGACGGTATCAGCATCCGGAGAAATGGGTGCCTTCTTCCACCAGTGGCTCCAGGTGATCCAGTACGACAGTTTTCTGCACCGATGCGCTTTTTTCCTGCCAGAACGCCATCCACTCCTGCTGCGAATTGAAAGAAACGGTTGTCGTGCCATCGCTCCACAAGGCACTTAAAGCCTGGCGCACATTATTCTGTATCCGCAGGTCGGACTGATCGAAAAAGTGAATCAGAAGAGGTGTTGCTTCCTGTGCCCTGATCATGGCAAGGGCTTTACAGGCACCGATTTTGACGATACCGGTGTGATCCAGCAGCCCGCGCATCATCAGTTCTGCAGACGATTTATCCCTGATAACCCCCAGCATTTCCAGCGCTTTTGCCCGTACATTTTCGTCCGTAAAAAAAGCATATTCCCGCAATACTTCTTTTGCCTGATCAGGGCTTATCTCTGTGATAAGTTCAAGAACAGACAGCACTACAGGCGGCAGATAAGAGGGCAGAAGAAAAACAATGTATGGAACAATATTCAGGTCACTCTGCATTTTGACCAGGGCAGCACGGGCATCTCTGCTCTTTGAGACATCGGGATTGTTCAACAGTGAAATGTAGCGGTAGACGGTGTCGCGCTGTTCTTCATTCAATCCCAGCGTCTCGGTAAGTTTACGATCCTCTTCCTGCGCCGCTGTCTTGGCGGCTTCAAGATCATAACTGCCGTCCAGATCATTTTTTTCAACCTCCGCAATTTCGTCCTTCCGCACGCGGATACTTCGGTCTCCCACCCGCACATGCATAAACTCGCCCACCTCTTTTTCTATCTTGCCCTGGATTTGCACGCTGCTTTTAAGGGTGATGGTATCAGCTACGGCAAAAAGAGAAGGCAGCAGAATGAAGGCGGCCGCGAAAGCCAAAATGATAAACGAAGTATATTTTTTCATGGAAAGCCTGATCTCCTTTCAGCATTTGCAACAAAGCCGGGCACAGAACACCCTGTGGATTTTTCTGATATGGCGCAGTACTTTTATGCGGATTCGGTTTTGTAGACAAGTCTCTGAAACACTACTTGTGTTGTGTCGTGGGGCGCCCAGAATTCCTGTACCCGCGGGTCATAGAAGAGCCGGAAACTTTCATTTCCTGTTGCGTCGGTACCGGCACACAGAACGCCGATATCGGGGCAGATCATGGCTCCCCGTACCAGCATTTTGCCTTCTGTATTGGATCCGTGGCGCTTATCGCTTCGGGTAATGGCGAAGATGGCATTGTTGGAGTACAGCACGCCGTCAAAGCGCCAGGGGCTGAAGCGTGATCTGGACATTTCATCGTTCCACCAGAATTCGCGGAGGGTTTCCTCCGATACCCAATTGTTGGCGGGGTTCATATACTGGAAGGAAGCGCGATTCAGCACGGAGGCGGGATTTTTCCCGAGCTGTACGAGCCGGTCAGCGACCTTCTTCACCGTGCCGCCGGATTCGTCGTAGCGTACGGCATGTTCTTCACTAATTTTGGTGTATACATAGACATTGTTAGGCTGGGAGTCACGCAGTCCGTAAAAACGCGGGCGATAGTTGGGATCTGCCAGCGCTTTTTCCAGTTCCAGATTGTTAAAAAGTTTCAGTTCCGACTGGGTAAAGCTGAACTGCTGTCCGTCACGTGGTACCAGCTTCCCTTGTTCATTCCGCATTTGGGCCTGCACTTCGCCTGCATCGCTGACACCGGGTGAAAAATAGCCTATGTCTATTGTCTCGTTCTTGTTATTGATTTTTTTGGTTTTTTTCAGGCTTCGTGTTCTGACCTGGATACTGTTGGAGGAATCAGGAAACTTAGCTGTATCGTTGCTGTAGTTTTTACCTCGAACTGTCAGGTAATCGCCCATGAGAATATTACCGCCGGAAACGAGTGCGAGTCCGTTGCGTGTACCGTCAGCCGCTTCGCCGAATTTGCCGGGCGCATCTGCATAGGTGACGTCACCGGTCAGATAGGTGTTTCCTTTTACAAAGAACTGACCCCAGCCCTTCACCTTGCCCTGAAGAATGAGGTCGCCGTTTACAGCGATTTCACCATTGAGCACAATGGGGTTGGCATCGGTGCCGACAAGAATCAGATTGCCGTCATAACGCCCTGTATTGGAAAGGTCTGCCAGGGCGCTGTTGGAGGAAGCGGGCAGATTTTTGCTGTTATAGGAACCGCCATCCGGCACACCGTAAGCGATGCCGCCGGTGAGGCGCCCTTCAAGCAATTCAGCCACTTCTTCGAACTCATCAGGATCCACATGGCGATTGCCGTTGTTGTCCGGGAAGGGTGCCGGGAAGGTTTCCGGAAGGATTCCGTCGGTCATTTGTTTCGCATCTGTAGGGTAGTTGGTATAAAGACTGGCAAACTGCTCCAGATTCCCGTTTTGATCCAAGCCGGCCTGTGTCAGGCTGGACTTGGTCATGGTTCCTGTCGCTGACTGCTTCAGTTTTCCGTCGGTCTTACTGAATTCAAAATGTTTCATGGAACTGTTTTTGATGGTAGTGGCATTGATCGGCTGATACGCCTCGTTGTACACCTGCCCGCGGGTATAGATGGTGCCTGCCACTACGGAGTCGGCGCTGCCCGGACGAAAGAGCAGCGCTTCCAGCGTAGCCAGCTTGATGCGGTCGAAGGTATTGTATTTTGCCGCAGACGTATTGAGCCGCTCTTCAATATTGTAGAAAGAAGCATGGCACAAAATGCAGTTGATGTAATTTGCCAGCACGGCATATTCGTAGCCGGCAAACTGAGCACCGCTGACGAGCATGGTCTGCACGGCACGCTGACGGTAACCCTGCGCTTCACCGACGGCTTCTGCTGTGATCTGGATGCCGTTGAGTGTGTCTTCCCGTCTGAGAGAAAGGGAGAGAACCCGGCTGTTTGTTTCCGTGTCAATTACAGTAGGCATATCGGGATTAACCAGGTATTTTGTCTGGTTTTTTTTGACAACATCGTCAAGAAAAGAGCGATAGGAGGCAAGATTGCCTGTGGTGTTGCCTCGACCGACAACATACTGGTTCCACAGGTGCTCAACGGCTAAATCTATTCCTGATTTTGCCGCTTCCTCTGCCAGATGCATCTGTGTTGTCAGATCCGTCTGGGATTTGGAAGACAGTACCGTCTGGCTGACGACAAAAACCGCACCCAGAATAATAATGGTCGAAAGCAGAACAAGAATTAAAGCCATGCCCTGCTTGTTTTGTACTTTGCCAGTCATGGTTTTGCGCTCCTTACATGTTTTTTGCTGCATTCAGTTCATCAGATAAATGTCGCGCTGGAATTCATAGGTTACCAGTTGGCTGCGGGTATCGCCTATGGGCGCCGTCAATACCAGCGAAATCCTTAGAAGGTTGCCGTTTTCCAACAGCTCGAAAGTGGCATCAGCAATGGAATTCGCCGCTCCGAGAGCCCGTGTTTGGCCACCTTGTACCCGGACAATATTCCGGTTCAGAATACCATCGTTGTTGCTGTCTTCACCCGGATCGAGCCAGGCATTGCCGAAAGGGAAAAGACCTCCCGCAACAGGGGTGTCTTCTGTTTGAAACCGATATTCAATGGGGGCACTAAAAGCAGTAAAGGCGGGATTGGCGGGAATCTGAAAGCGAATCCCCTGTCCGCCATTAATAATGGTGAGTGCCTTGGCTCCGTAGGGGAGCGTAGTGCCCTGGGGTGCCGGTTTGATCGCCTGCTCCAGTTCCTGTGTCAGCACAAGCATAAGCCGCCGCGCTTCTTCCTGCAATTGAGACTTGCCTCTGTTCAGGCTGACGGAAGCGGATGAAGTCTTCATGGCAACAAGCCCCAGCGAAAAAATAATGACGAGAAGGGCTGTTGAAATCGTGAGCTCCAGCAATGTGAACCCGGATTTATTCAATGGGACCTCCTTTCCCTAACTGTTGGTAATGATGGCGGAAGCACTGACGGTAAAGCGATGGTTTCGTGCGCCCAGCCAGGTGGTGGTCACCGTTACATAAACAGGATTTGTATTCATTGCCGCAACGACGCTTGTCTGTGCAGGGGCGCCATCGTCATCCCGCATTTCCAGCTGAAACTGCTGTTCGCGCAGGGTAAAAAAAGAACCGTACTGGTTGAGGACAGCAGCCGAGGCTCCCTCCAGCGTTTCAGGAAAGCTATTGGAGTAATTGAGGAGTACGCAGGGAAATACAGGCCTGCCGCCGGTGCAGTCAGCACTTTCTTGCGTGTTGTACGAAAGTTCCCGCATGGCTGCAAGTACAGCCTGACAGCTGGCAAGTGCGGTGTTGCGCTGCTCCTGAATTTCGAGAACAGCATAGGAGTAAACAAGGCTATGTGCAACAGACCACATGAGCAATATAAAGATGCCCATGGCAAACATAATTTCGACCAGCGTAAAACCCCTGATCTGCATTGCATGCTTTGTAAAGAATTTTTTGATAGAGCTCACAGTTTCGCCCATCCTTTGCACAATTTCATGTCAAAATTGTTTTCAATCCTTAAATTAAAAGCACTAAGACACTTCTTTACACTAAATTATAGCACAACTTCTGTTTTGAACAAAGGAATTTCCGATAAAAAGGGGGAGGCCCGCTTTTTGTTTTCGGGGCATACATTGACTGAAAGTGTTTGCACTGCAGACAGCGGTGTCATCTGTAAGGTTGTGTCAACACAGCTGCTGTAACGATAAGAATTGTGTAAATTATTCCAGAGTAGGGGTCTGGCTGCAAAACAAGATCGGTGTGCAGACGGATTAACTGATTAATGTCAGGAGTTTTGCTGCCAGAGGGTCAGCCACTCGCCCTGCTTCGAAGCGCAGTATTCGAGTATCACCGCCGGCATGTTCCAGAAAGATGTCCAGCCTGTCCGGAGGCAGGAAAGAGACGGCACGATCCGCCCACTCGATAAGGCATATCCCTCCTGATTCGATTATGTCCTCATACCCCAGACTGAGCAGCTCCTCTTCGCCCTGGAGCCGATACAAATCCAGATGATAAAGAACCGGGTCCTCCCCGTATTCATTCACCAGGGTAAAGGTGGGACTGTGCACCTGAGCATTCTTTGAAAAGAACCGGGTTAACCCTCTGGTCAGGCAGGTTTTTCCGGTGGCAAGATCGCCATAAAGAGCAACGACAGTTCCGCGGGGCAGCAGGGCGGCGAGTTTTTCGCCCAGCACTTCAGTTTCTTCCGGGCTGTGCGTAATGATTTCGAAAGAATTCATGAGTACTGCTTCTTTTCCAGACACCGACGATAGAGGGATATATAGTCTTTGCAGGATCTCTCCCAGGAATAATCCATAGCCATGGCTCTTTGGCGCATCTGCCGCAAACTTGCCCCGTCCTGATAGAGAACCAGCGCTTTTTTTACACTGCGATACAGCGCCTGAGGTGTCAGCGGTACAAAAGAAATGCCGGTGGCTTCTCCGGTATCGGGCATGCCGGGCCGCCAGGGATTTACGGTATCCGCCAGCCCGCCCGTACGGCGAACGATGGGAATGGTGCCGTAGGCGAGGGCGTACAGCTGACTCAGCCCGCAGGGCTCGTATCGGGAGGGCATGAGCAGAAAGTCGCTTCCTGCCTGAATGGCATGGGCGCGCGATGCATCAAACCCGAGAAATACAGCAATTTTATCGGGGTGCCGCCGTACTGCATCGTTAATTCTGGCTTCCAGCGCTCCGTCTCCTGATCCCAGAATAGCGATCTGTAAATCCTGCTGAACCAGTTGTTCCAGCGCATCGACGATTAAATCAATCCCTTTCTGCCAGTGGAGCCGGCTCACGATACCAAAGAGCGGCACGTTACTGCGCGGGAGAAGGAAGGTATCCTGAAGCGCCTGCTTGCAAAGTTTTTTTCCTTCCGGATTATCCTGGGTGTAAGGCGCAGCGATGAGGGGATCCCGGGAAGGATGCCACACGCTGTAGTCGACGCCATTCAGAATGCCGTGCAGGTCATCGTGGCGGCTTGCCAGAATCTCGTGCAGCCCGGCACCGTATTCCAGCGTCTGGATTTCCTGTGCATACCGCGGGCTGACCGTGTTGATCTGGTCGGAGAGGATAATAGCCCCTTTCAGCAGATTGACATCGCCCTCATATTCCAGCAGTCCGGAATGAAAAAGCGCCATATCAAGCCCGGTACCGGGCATATGAACCGGATTGAACCTGCCCTGAAAGGCCAGATTATGAATGGTCAGCAGGCAAGCGGTCCGCTGCCAGAAGGGGCGTGCCTGCAGCTGTGTTTTCAGAAAAATGGGGAGGGCGGCCGTCTGCCAGTCATTGCAGTGAATAATATCGGGCTGCCAGTCAATCTTTTCCAGCGCATCCAAAAGCGCACGACAAAAAAAGGAGAAGCGTTCTCCGTTATCCGTATATTCATAGGAGCCGCTCCCATAGGCTCCGTCTCTTCCGAAAAAATCCTCATGTTCCACCAGATAAAGGGGGATGGAAGTATCGGGTACAACAGTGCGACGCAGTGCGCCCCGGCGGGCATATCCGTCTGCAGAGGCTTCGCAGGCGGTGATAACGACGCCTCGCGCCTCCTGAGGAATCTGCCGGTAACAGGGCAGCGCAATGCGTACATCATGCCCTGCATGCTGTAATGCGGGCGGGAGAGCCGCGGCCACTTCGGCAAGACCGCCGGTGCTCATAAGCGGTGTCAGCTCGGAAGCGACGAAGAGGATGCGCAGGCTTTTGTTCACAATCATTCTTTCCTGTGGGTTATCATAAGTAGTGTAGCATATCAGAACGAGAGAGGTCATGCGATAGAAATCGGAGAGACTGCACGCGTTCTTCGGTGGCGTCCGAACGCAGCGTCATGGATCCGTGCTGCCAGCCTATTGACACCTGTTGCCTGTCGCGGGTAGAATGAAAAGACTCTATGAAAGGTGCATTCGGCATTTTTTACAACGAAAAACAGGAGATCTGAGTCGTGGAAAAGAAACACACGCATACGGAGGCGACGCGCCGGGACTTTTTGAAGACAACGGGCGCATTAGGTGCCGGTTTTTATCTGGGAGGCGCAATGACCTCTGGAAATGCTCAGGCAGCGGAAGCGCTTGCGCTGAAAGGCGGTGCCAAGGCGGTTACCGCTTCCGCTGAAGGATCCACCCGCTGGCCGATTTATGGATCCGAAGAAATAGAAGCGGTGACTGCTCTCCTGAAGGATCCCGGCTACGGACCGATTGCCGAATTTGAAGAGGCGTGGAAAGTGTTCCATGACTGCCCCTTCACAAAAGCGCATTTTAACGGCACCAGTGCGCTGACCTCCATGCTTTTCGCATTGGACCTTCCGGCGGGCAGCGAGGTACTTGTGGCGAATTACAGCACCTGGTTCCCGGTGGTGCCCATGCGCTTCTTTGATCTGGTTCCTGTATTTGTGGACGTGAACCCCTATACCATGAATCTGGATCTGGAGGACTGTGCGAAACGGCTCACCGGAAAAACGCGCGCCATTCTCGCTGTGCACTGGTTCGGGCTGCCCTGCGAAATGGATGACATTACCGCTTTTGCCAAAGAGCATGATCTGATTGTGCTGGAAGATGCCAGCCATGCGCACGGAGCCAAAGTGAATGGTGTGCGGATCGGCAACTGGGGACGCATGGCGGGCTTCAGCCTCCAGGGTTCCAAGCCGCTGCCCGCCATTGAAGGCGGCATGGCGATGTACAAGGACCGCGGCGATTTTGAGCGTGCCGTAACCTACGGCAACTATGAGCTGCCCAACACGTTCCCCGATGACAGCCCCTACCGCAAATATCAGGGCACCGCTTTCGGCTCGAAGCTGCGTATTCATCCGGTTGCCGCCATTTTGGGCAAATTCCAGCTGGAAAAACTGGAAGAGCGCAATGCGGCAGGCAAGGCACAGATGAAGAAACTGAACGACCGCATCACCCAGCTTCCCGGTCTGACAACGCAATATGTCCGTGAGGGAATCGAGCGTGTTTTCTATTCCAAGAATATGCTCTTTATTGACGAGGCCAAAGCGGGCATGTCCAGAGAAAATGCCATTGCCGCACTGCAGGCGGAGGGTGTTGACGTGACCGCCTTCACCTGGACGCTGCTCCACACCTATCCAATATTCGGCGAATCCAAGTACTGGCGGCAGATGCCTGTGCTGCCCGACGCGGTGCCCGGGTGCGATCAGGCGAACCGTCAGGCGATCCAGCTTCCTTACTGGACTTCCGACCAGCCGGAGCTGGTGGAGCAGTACGGCGATGCGTTTGAAAAAGTGTGGGCAAACCGAAAAAGTCTGGCGTAACGCCGGAACCGATTAGAGAGCGGCGAGATCAGTCAGGGCGATACGGGTGATCTGTGTCAGGGAAAGCCCCGGCATGGATCGTGTGTCTCCGGCGCAGTATCCGAGCAGCAAGTGGGTTTTTGTGAACCGGGCGGCCGTATAGCAGTACCACCCTGCCGGATTGTCTTCAATCAGGCGGGTGCTGTGCCAATGTCTGCCACCGTCATCTGATACAGCCAATGTAAGAGGCGTTCGCTTGCCGGCGAGCGCCTCTTCGATTTGTGAGTGATCGTTCCAGAGAAGAAGGAGCCGCTCTGAGCCGGGGATCAACACGCAGGTGCCCGGGGAAACAGGTGTTTTGAGCGTTGTAGGTACAGCATCGGACCAGGTTGTTCCGCCGTCGCCCGAACGGGATTCATAAAAGACCCCCAGATCGTTTCGCAAATGCATCAGCAGGGTACCGTCGGGCAGCTCCACGATGCCGGGTTCCTGAAATCCGGCACGTGCCTGTTCCGGCGCAGTCAGTTCACTGTCGGAGCGGTACCAGTTTTTTCCTGCATCATCGGAAAGAAAGCAGACGGCAGTACTTCGCTCTTTAAACGGTGCACCATGAAGCGCATGGATTGCCGCAGGTATGACCAGCCGTCCGGAACGCAGCTGAATGACCCGGCTGTTGTTCACCACATAATAACCGACGGGCTCAGGGATGCATTCGACGGCATCGCTCCAGCTTCTGCCTTCGTCCCGGGACACGCGCATGCAGGGGCGACAGTCCTGCGCACCGTTCTTGCGGAGATAAAACAGGGCAATTTCGCCGCTCTCAAGACGAAGCAGTGATACAGACATTACATTGCGCTGCCCTTCGTTTTCGAGAACAATTTCATCCTCAGTGCTCCAGGTGGCGCCGCCGTCTTCGGAGCGGCGTGATGCCAGACAGGCGGCATCGAAATCATCTGCCCCGCTTGAAAATCGGGTGTAAATAAAAAGAAGTGTGCCGTCGGCAAGGGCGATAAAATCGCCTTCGGAATTACGCGGGTTCGTTTCGGAAGGGGTCAGGGCAAGTACTTTTTCCGCCGGGATTCGCTGTTCTTCGGCAAGGAGGGAAAAAGAAGCCACAGCAGAAGTTAAAGCCAGAAACAGTATTCGCATGGGGGAAGACACAGGCGCAGCCTCCTTCTGTCAGGTTATGATGAGCCCGTTCCTGAGGTACGGTCAGTCTTGGATTATTTTGGCGATTGCAGAAAGAAAATCTGTCATCAGGAATGGTTTTTCCAGCACGGGCCGATGTGTGCTTTCCAGGTAGAGGCGTGTCTGATAGGTCAGCATATCCCCTGTGATGAAAAGTACTTTGTCTGCAAACTCAGGATGGCTTGCCTGAATTTCTTCATAGATCTGTCGGCCGGTGAGCGATCCTTCAAGCAGAAAATCCAGAATGATTGCGTCGTAGTGCTGCTGCTTCAGTTTTTCTAGTCCCGCCATACCGGAGGTGACAGTGGTTACCTGGAAACCTCGGTTGTACAGCGTCGTAGTCAGCAGATCGCGCAGGTCGGCATTGTCGTCAACGATTAGAATCTGATGCTCGTTCCCGCTGATATTCGTTTCAGGTGCCTGTTTTTCTTCCGGGTGGTTCGGTTCCGACAGCAAAGGCAGCTGAAAAATAAAACAGGCGCCCTGTGGCTCTTCAGCACCGGGTGTTGAGATAGTGAGTGATCCGCCGTAATCATTGGCAAGGGCGCGGGCGAGACTGAGCCCGAGTCCCACCGCGCCTTCTTTCCGGTGGGATGTATAGAAAGGCTCAAAAACACGTTCCCTGTCGCTGATGGGGATGCCCGGCCCGTCATCGACGATGCGGAGCCGCACAAAATAGCCTTTGACTTCTACAGAAAAAAGGATACGGGTATGTGCCACTTTCAAAGCGTTCTGCAGCAGACTGTGTACTACCTGCGCCAGTTGTTCGGGCAAGCACTCCACCGGCGTCGGTTTTCCGGAAAAACGCCACTCGATCAGGCGATCCTGCGCCGGGGTCAGGCGTATGCGCACTGTTTTCTGAATGAGATTTTCAAAATCGACGGGGCGTCGTTCCAGCGGCGTGCCTTTACCGAAGTCCAGAAGGTTTTCCACAATATCTTTGCAGCGGAGGCTGTTGCGGTGGATACGGTTCACTGCTTCGGAGTACTGATCCGGGGGCAGTCCCTTGGAAAGCATTTCCGCAAAGCCCAATACGACGCTGAGCGGGTTGCGCAGCTGATGCGCTACAGTGACAGCGATCTGGGAGACGAGTGAGCTGCGCTGCTGCTGAATCAGATGGCTTTCCATCTGCTTCTGAATCTGGCGGCGCCGTGTTGTGTCGTAAACACAGGTAACCATGCGCACGATACTGCCCGTGCCGTCCGTGAGCGGAAAGTTCAGCATGTGAAACCAGCGGGTTTCTCCGTCGCATTCAAAATGGATTTCTTCCCAGTGAAAATGCCCCTGCTCAAAAAGGGTCTTGCAGAACCAGTAGTCTTCGGAACCGCGCTGATGCTGCTTCAGGTAGCAGCAGATTGGCTGCGAACTGTCATATCCGGGAAGAGAAAGTTTAAGCAGTTCTTCTGAATTGTAAAGGATGGTGTGGTCGGCGGCTACTACTTGGACGGGCAAAGAGAGCAGCGTTAAAATATGGTCTTCCAGATACTGTATGCCCACTTCCACGTTTTCTGTAGGCCTGCTTTCCGGCAGCAGACATACAACAGTGCCACTGCGGTGTCCGGCAGTATCAAAAACGGGGCGCAGATTAAAGCGGCTGTTTAATTCAGTGCGGGTAAATTTCAGGCTGCCATCTACGGTTAACGGCTGCTGGGAAGAGGTCTTCTTTCGCTGGGAGGCACGCAGGAGTGCAGCTGTCTCCTCGGTGCAATAACTGTAAAAATCCGTGCCTGTCAGTGCGTCGGAGCCGGTCTTTAAAAGACGGCCCATTTCGCGGTTGGCAATTTCGATGCGCCCCTGTTCGTCCAGCACAGCCATGGGGCTTGCCGAGGCCTCCAGCGCTGCTTTCTGCTTGCGGAGTCCGGCTGCCGCTTCTTCGTCTGCCTGATGAAGATAATATTCCACCAGATGATTTTTAAAAATTTCCGATGCTTCGAAAAGGCAGATGCGGATTTCCGTTTCCGTGTGCTGCGGCTGAAACTGCTTACATGCTCCGGTAAGGGAAATGCGGAATTTGTCCAGCAACGTGAAGGCTTCCGGACTGGACAGCCCCATCTCCCGTGCTGTTGAGGAAAAGTGCGATGCCCATTCTCCGGCGCGATAGGATTTGCCCTGCAGAGAGTTAAGCAGATTCCTGACCCAGTCCGCCACTAAATCCCTTAATTTACCCGTCTGGTCAGGGGTAATCTGAGCACTGCAATCCTGAACAATGGTATCCAGATTGCTGTTGATGAACTCAGCGATTTGCTCGCAGGACGGTTGCTGCATAGCGTCAGATTCCTGTTAACACTGTTTACTGGGGTGAAAATTCAAAATAAAAGACCGCGTCAAAGAAGGGCGCAAAGAAAAAACTAACAGAAAACCTCCATATTACCGAAGTATAACACACTTGGCGAACCACGGGGCATCTACTTCAGCAGACACAAAAAAAGCCTCCGCAAGCGCAAAAAAAAAGCCGGACAGCTGATGAACAAACCCCGGGAAAACAGCGTTTAATGCGCCTTTATTATGGCATAACTTTCACAAATATCGCAAGAGATTAATTTTAGTAAGAGGTAAACAGCGGTGACTAAGGATTCAGACCGGAGCATATCGGTCTTGCAGCAGCGGAATTATTCCGTTTTGCAAGCAAAAGAGCAATAGTGTAAAGTATGTACAAAGTAAGAGCCAGCCTTTGTGTCTGAGGAATGCGTGTCTGCTGTACTGTCAGGGGCAAGGAAGCGTCTTTCAATACTGGAGCGTGTAAGAGGCTGATGCGGGCATACTGGCTGCGGAAAACTTATAGGTCTCCCTGACCCAATCGAGGAAAAAATGCTATGGAATTAGATCCGATTCTGCTGGCGCGTCTTCAATTTGCCGCCACCATCTGTTTTCACTTCATTTTTCCGCCTATTACAATCGGGCTGGCGTGGCTGCTCGTTATTCTTGAGACAGGATCCTGGAAAACAGGGAAAGAAGTTTATGCCCGCGCTGCGGCTTTTTTTGCACGCCTGCTGGCATTGACGTTTACGCTGGGCGTTGCCACAGGGATCACCATGGAGTTTCAGTTCGGCACAAACTGGGCGGAATATTCGAAATTTGTCGGTGATATTTTCGGTGCACCGCTGGCGGCGGAGGCTGTATTGGCCTTCTTTCTCGAATCCGCTTTCCTCGGCTTGTACCTCTTCGGCAGAGGCCGGATATCCGCAGCAGCGCAATGCTTTTCCGCTTTCATGGTTGCCCTCGGTTCGACCTTGTCCGCTTTCTGGATCCTCGTCGCCAATTCCTGGCAGCAGACACCGTCGGGCTATGTGCTGCAGAACGGCAGAGCGGAGCTGACTTCCTTCTGGGAAGCGGTGACCAGCCCGTCCATGCTGCCCCGGTTTTTTCATTCATTCACGGCGGCTGTAATTACCGGTGCTTTCTTTATGGCAGGTGTTTCCGCCTGGCTGCTCATTAAGAACAGTAAAAATGAGAAGGCACGCCTTACCGTTACACTGGCGCTGATTGTGGGTTTCATTGCCGCGGCAGCGGAGCTCTTTCCTTTCGGTCACTGGCATGCCGTGCAGGTGGCGGAGCACCAGCCTGCCAAGCTGGCAAGTTTTGAAGGACTCATGGAAGGACAGACCCGCGCGCCTCTTCTTCTCTTCGGCATTCCTGTGGGCGATAAAATTATCGGGGAAGTTCGTGCGCCCGGGCTGCTGAGTCTGCTCGTTGGCGGAAGTCTCGACACGCATGTGCCGGGGCGGAACGATTTTCCGCCGGAAGATCTGCCTCAGCTCTTTCTGCCCTTCACCGCTTTCCATCTTATGGTGGGGCTGGGCACTTTCTTTATTGCGCTGACAGGCTGGGGCGTGCTGCAGCTCTGGCGCCGGAAGCTCTTTGAACAGCGCTGGTTCCTTTATTGTCTTGTGCTGGCGGCGCCGCTGCCTGTTTTCACCAATCAGCTGGGCTGGATTGCCGCCGAGGTGGGACGGCAGCCCTGGATTGTTTATGGCGTGCTCCGTACCTCCGACGCTATTTCCAGAACTGTTCCCGGAGCGCATATTCTCTTTTCACTGATTATGTTTACCGCACTCTATACGCTGCTTCTTGTTGCGTATCTCTGGTTTCTTGCGCGCATGGTACAGAAAGAAGCCGCTCTGTTCCCGGCGAAAGAAGGAGACTGACGATGGATCTCAATACAAGCTGGTATATTCTGATAGGTGTTCTTTTCGGCGGGTATGCCGTGCTGGACGGCTTTGATCTTGGTGCCGGTATTCTGAGCCTGTTCAGCAGGGACGAAAAAGAGCGCAGTACCTGTATGAGTGCCATTGCGCCTGTGTGGGATGGCAACGAAGTGTGGCTGCTTGCCGGAGGCGGTGCTCTTTTCGCCGCTTTTCCGAAAGTCTACGCCGCTGTTTTCAGCGGATTTTATCTGGCGCTCATGCTGGTGCTTTATGCGCTGATCCTGCGGGCTGTGTCCATGGAATTCAGTGCGCATGTGCATTCGCCGGCGGCAAAGAAAATATGGGGTATTGTTTTCGGTGCGAGCAGTCTTATTGTGGCGCTGTTGCTGGGTGTTGCTTTTGCCAATATTATGCGCGGACTGCCCATTTCTGCCGAGGGCGATTATACGGGCGGCTTTTTCGGGCTGTTGAACCCGACCGGGCTGATCGGCGGTGTTGTGGGGATCGCTTTTTTTACCATGCACGGCGCCGCTTATATGAGTATGAAAACGGATGGTGCGCTGCAGCAGCGCATGCTCGGCCACGGCAAAAAAATGGCTGTTGCTTCGGCGGTGGTTTTTGTTCTGCTGATGGTCATGCTGGGTCTGCAGGCGAAGCATCTCTTTTCCGGCGGACTCTTTTACTGGCTTGCTATTCTTGTGATGGCGGGTGGATTTGTTCTTTCAATCCGCAGCGCATCAGGACAGAAGAGCGGTCTGTTTTTTATCGGGAGCGCTCTCGTAATTCTTGCTTATATTGCTTCGGTGGCTGTCGGGCTGTATCCTAACATGGCATTATCCAGCCTGGATCCAGCCTGGAGCCTCACAGCCTATAACGCCTCCTCCACGCCCCGCACCCTGCAGGCGATGCTGATCATTGCGCTTGTGGGTATGCCTGTGGTTCTTGCCTATACGGTGGTGATCTACCGTGTTTTTCGCGGAAAAGCCTCCGATTCGTATTACTCGGAAAACTGAACACGGTTCCTTAAAAGAAAAATGCGCCCGGTGAGGACATGACGATAAAGGCTGGGAAGTAAACAACTAAGGCACATTACATTTGCTTTGGTGGTGTTCTGGTTGCGGCAACATCCGCGGAGAGGCGTGGCTGGACCTCCGACTATTGAGCCGGTAACTTGTATGCTTATGCCCGGCCCGGGCTACCGTGACAACGCCCGAACGAAGGCTTCGGGCTGTTCCGGGGTGATAAGCCACGGTCGCGCGCCGGCACACTCGATCCATACGAAGTTATCGGTGCGTGAGATATACATTTGAATGACACCCCGGCGCCTGGTCCAGAGCCAGCCGAAGCCGCCCCAGAGCCCTCCGGCACCGATCCGCACACCCCGGACGATCTCATTTTTCAGATCCTGCCGGGAGATCAGCCGTACGCTCGAAATGTCGGCGCGGGGAATTTGGACGCGCTTCAGAGGCCAGAGGACGTCAAGCCCGTCCTGATGCACGATGAACTGCTTGGGCCGTAAGCGCAGCCAGACCCAGGCGTACAGGACAACCATGAGCAAGCCGGGCGCAGTGAGCATCCCCGCACCAAGGAACGATGCGACGAGAAACGCCACCGGCAAAGTGAGAAGAGCGAGCGTCAAACCAAGAATCAGCGGAGACATCCGCGCCAGCCGGCAATTACTAATTATAGTTTATGCACACTCTCCTGATTATCTATGTGCTTTTATTCTTTTGCATAAAGGACTTTTTGGACTGCTGAGCTCTCCTTATTTTCCACTGCGCTTCTGCTGCAGGAGCCACTCATAGTGCGGGGGTGATCTGCCATGTTTTCCACGGAAAAACCTCCGATTCGTATTACGCGGAAAACTGAACACGGTTCCTTACAAGAAAGTTGTGCCCGGAATCATATGTATTGGCGCCGGGCGCTGTTTTTTTTGTGAGGATCGGCTCTTTCAAAATGGTCTAAGACAGGAAGCAATCGTTTCCACGTTAGCGGCGTTTTTACCGGCGTCTACAATAGTCGTTGGTATGAGCGGCTTACTGGAAATATGAACTTGCGTTAAATGCGGGGTTATGCATGGAAGGTGGATTTCAATTTTTTCCCCGAAGGATTTCGTGGTAAAACCTGTCCGGGCCAAGATATATTTTTGAGGCAGGCTCTGGCTCTGAACCCGGCATTTGTCTAAAGCCTGTAATGCAATCAGGCACTAGTTGAAACTGTCCTGTATTCCAAGGTTTATCTGCACAATGCGTATCTGATGCACGCCTCTTGTTTGTTCTCCGGGCATGGTTTTACCTGAACGTACAGCCATTGCCCCTTTTACCTGCATGCCCGTGCTAATAAACGCCATGATTAAACCAAATAAGACACCGGCAACCATTCCGGCAGCCAGATCCCCGTAAACCAGTCCCATGCCCAGCCCGAAAAAAATAGTGCAGAACAGAAATACTTTTACGAAGACAGAGATGCTTTCCTGAAGCGAAGCAAAAGGTGGCTCCTGTGTCCAGGGCTGTTCCGGCGCTGGAGAAAAACCGACGGATTTTTGCGGCTCCGGATTGATCTGAACAGCCCGAAGAGGGGGCGGGCCCGTAAGTGTCCGCGATGTTTGGGCCGGGAGAGGCGGAACAGGCGGCAGCACCGCGCGCATCAACTTCTGAATGGTTGAGGCTTCCTGCCAGTCTGTCATTGGCGGTGAGAAAACTAGCGTGTCATGAGTCAGCGCCCCGGTTTTTAAAAGATCGATTAATTCCTCCCTGGAAATCGGTCCGACAGCTTCGCCTTCTTTTGCATAGTACCAGCTCTTTTGTGTCATTTTCTGAGTATTCCTCCTAGAGCGTTCTTAAATGCTGTTTTATGCACGCTCTCCTGATTATCTATGTGCTTTTGTTCTTTTGCGCTGTTTTGGATCAGTTATATTTATTCAGAGTACAAGCCCATTGCGCTGCCTCAATGATA
>MWCY01000020.1 GCA_002070275.1 Candidatus Hydrogenedentes bacterium ADurb.Bin170 | reverse complement strand
ACCACTGCAGAAATGACCTACCCTTATGATCCGTCCTGCTATGAAGGATGGGACTTTGACACAATCTGGATTATCGCGCGGGCGAACCGTAATAACGGCTATCCCTGGCTTCGCAAGGTTGCTCCTATCGCCGATGACTCCACCATAGAAGGCGAGACGCCCGTCGAAGGTGAGACACCGGTTGAAGGAGAGACACCGGTTGAAGGCGAGACACCGGTCGAAGGCGAAACTCCTGTCGAAGGTGAGACGCCGGTTGAAGGTGAGACGCCGGTCGAAGGTGAACCCGTAATCGAAGGTGAACCCGTAATCGAAGGGGAGCCCGTGACCGAAGGCGAATCTGTGATCGAAGGTGAAGACAGCAACACCGGATCAGGCTGCGGCTGCAAATCCAAAGATCTGCGGACATCGACAAAAGCCTTGCTGGGTGACTGGCTGCTTCTGGGTCTGTGCCTGAGCACACTTCTTGCAGGCAGCGCCCTGCGCAAGAAAATCTGATCCCCTATTTCCGGTTCTGAATGCAATACCGGTACTGCCGCAACAGGCAGTACCGGTATTTTTTTGTTGTCCGCCCCCTGTCGTTATCTGGCGCATCAGGAAGCTCTGACTGTGCCGGGAGAAATCCTGCAGAACCTGGAATCGTTCTCGCCGCACTTTGCGCTCAGTTTCCGGAGTCAGACACAGCCGTTTCTGCCCCGCGCCGCAGGCTATGCTTTATTGTCCGCCTTTTTTCTGTCCGGCAATAAGTTTTTCCAGGGCAGGAAGAAAGGCTTCTTTAAAAAGAAGATGCCCGGCGGCGGTGGGGTGTCCGTCCAGCGGAAAATAAAGATCGGACCGATCTATTTCTTTACGGAACGCATCGGTCACTTTGTAACAGGGCAGCCCTGCCCGTGTTGCTGCAGTCTCAATCGTTTTGTCCATGGCATCCGTCTGCAGAAGCCACTCAGGCATGTTATGCCCGATACGCCGCATGCCTTCCAGTGCCGCACGATTTACATAAGGTCCTTCGGGCATGGCAACGACCACTGTACGGGCACCGTAGTCTTCGGCAACTTTCCGTATGCGTGATAATGCGTGTGCAGCCCGGCTGATACAGGTTTCAGTCCAGGCGTCCTCCAGATCCATGGTCATAATATAGAAATCCGGATTCAGCACGGACAGATTGACCATATAAGCATTAAGATCGCCCTGCATGAAAGCAGTGCGCACGGGCTCTTCAAAAGAATCGAAGCGCGCTTTTTCTTCATCGCTGTATTTTTCATAAATTTCATGCGCCGTATTTGCCATCCAGCGGCGGTTATCTTCCGCTGTGCTCCGTCCGGGAGGCATGGCAAGGTGGCTGCGGCCCGTATACTCCCGCTCCCGCTGCAAATCACGCACCAGCCGTGTCGTATTGGGGAAGCAGCGACGTACCCTTTCATAAAAATCCGGCGCCGGAAGCGCATCGGGCTCCGGTCCCACTCCCCTGATATCATTGCCCTGAAGCATGCAAACCAGCACCAGATCGGGGCGCAGCAGCGGAATGGCTTTTTCCGCCAGTGCGGCATACTCCGGCGGTCCCTGCCCGGGCTTGCCGAGGTTGATCACTTCCACAGTCTCCCCTGCTTCCCGAAAATGCTCGTTCAGCAGACTCGTCCAGCAATCTTCTATATTCACGCCCCAGCCGTAGGTATAGGAATCGCCGATAGCGGCAATCCGAAAGGCTTTCCCCCGTTCCCTGGGCAATTCCCGGTCGCGGAGTCCGAGGCTGTTGATATACACATCATAACTGAATTCTGAGGTGCTGTAGTGCTGTTCATCTCCCGCCGGAAAGTTCAGCTCCACCCACTTGGGCAGATCAGGCGGCGCTTTCAGAATGCCAAGCAGCCGGTCTGCGCCGAGGACGGCTAGCACGGTCAGGGTAAGCGAAAACAGCACAAGCAGGCTGTTGATCAGAAGACGGCGAAGCATATTCATAGCACTCTTTTCTGTCCTGTCCCTGCCTTACTCTTTTTTTTCTGCGGGCAGATACTTCTCTAGAGCAGCACTCCAGCGGCGGTACCCCTCATCGTTCAGATGGAGCGCATCTTCCTTGAAGCACACCGGATCAGGCATGCCTTCACCGTCCATAATCAGCGGAATAAGATCGAGGAACTGCACATTTGGCAGAGCACTCAGCTGCTGTGCGATGGCAGCATTTGAAGCGAACATGGCTTCGTGCAGGTTCCACCGGGAGCGGCTTGGTTTGGTTGCAAGCACGATAATCCGGCTGTCCGGAAGCAGTGCCCGGATACGCTCCACCGATGCACGGCAGTCTGCTGCTGTCTGGACAGGCGTAAGCCCCCCGGCAATGTCGTTATCGCCGTCATAAATAACTACGGTATCCGGCCGATGCCCAGCAATCACCTCGTCGGCAAAGCGGAAAAGATCGCGGTAGCAGGATCCGCCGAAACCCCGGTTGAGCACCTGTCTGCCCGGGAAACAGCGCTCCACATCCCACATGCGTGCCGTGGAACTGCCTGTCATCAGCATACCGCCCCGCATAGGTGTTCTGTTCAGATTATCCTCTGCGAACTGATCCATGTTTTTCTGCCAGCGATTTTCGCCCCACTGAATGCAGATCCCCTGCTGCAGATCCCTGCAGCTCTTAAGCGGTACAGTCACCATGCCGCCCTTCCCTTCCGCCTCTTCATACTGATACTCCAGTGATGCCCCGGTATCCATCCGGATTATCCCTTCAGGTCTAAGCACCGGCATAATGACCAGTTTCTCCGGCAAGCCGGGCGAAGCAGCACAATACCAGGATGTGCCGCAGCAGACCAGCGGCTCTTTGCTGAAAAGGGTAGTGATAAAAGGTTTCTGAGCGCACGGCTCAAGAGATGCCGCCAGCACTTCCGCTGCTTTCATCTGCTGATTCTCCCTGCTGCTGTTCCATTCGATCCGGGCAATAAGCAGTGCTCCTTTTGCCCCTCTTTTCCGCATGTCATCGTTCCACACCCCTTCGCCCACCGTCACCCACGCCTCCGATTCTGTCATGGCGGATGCGCCGAAGTTGCCCATGGCTGCGCCCCGCTCCGGAATCAGCACACGCTCGCTTTGACGGATCACACAACACCGTTCCGTGTCCACCTGTGCCATAAACAACGGCGCCCGGTGCCGGATGATATGATCGTTATCCGCTCCCCGCCGTGTATAGACCAGATAGAGCGTATCGCCGGAGGCAAGCCAGTGCTGCTGTGTATTGTACGAACCCAGCTCGGCACCATCATCAAAACGCCATATCTTCGGCACCTCAAAATGAAGCCCGTCATCGCTCACTGCAACATAGCCCCGGGCATCATTGCGCAGCGTCAGATAATAACGGTTCTGAAAACGGATCAGTGAGGGCTCGCAAAGACCCCGCCCGCCGGGCACTGTCATTTCTGTGCCATGACAGAGGTAACGCAGTGTTTCACCGTCAAAACGGCATCGGGCGACGGTCACGCTGTAATCCGACTGCCCCGCCGCTCCATAATAAAGTGGCACCAGCAGGTCTCCGTTATCTTCAGTCAGCCACTGGGAACAGGCATTGCGTGAACAGTGAAACTTAGGATCATCCGGCATTTCCAGAATTTTCCAGGAAGTCCAGCTTTTTTTCGCCGGATCATAGACGGCATAGGCAGTCTGATCGAAGCGCTCCTCCTGCGCAACCTGTCGTCCGTCAGGACTGTAACAGATCTGCGCACCCAGCGCCAGCACTTTCCCTGTCGGCGCATGCCAGCCCGGGGTCACATCACAGACCGCAATCGTGGTGCCGCCCGGGCCGTCACGCCATGCCAGCTCCGGTATTTCCACCGGACCTGTCCAGCTGCCGCCCAGATCATCACTGTACAGCGCGTAAAGACCTGAGTAATAGTCTGAAATCTGAAGATGTTTCTGAAGGGTCATGACCACGGCAGGGGCACCATCTCTGCCAAAACCGGGTGCCGCCGCCGCACGGGGATGAAACCAGAGCCATTCACCGTCGTCATGCTCTATCACTGTCTCCACAGCAGCACCGTAATCGGCGGTGGATGAAAGAGTCGGCGAAATAAACCCAAGAAGGCAGATGAGTGTGGCAATACTGCCTGGGCGCAGTGCAAAAGCGGGCATGTGTCTTTTCCTTTTTTGTCGGTCACAGCAATGATGCTATTATAGTCCTCTGTCGGTGCCGGGTGCATCCGCCCAGCACTGGACAGCCCGAATACACCATACCAAATTCAGAGCAATCATGTATATACGCGCCGTAACTTTTGATTTCTGGGGAACCCTCTTCCGTGATGCACAAGGAGAGGAGCGGCACGGGCTGCGCCTGCGCGGGCTCGTGGAAGCAACAGGCGCGCCGGAACAGGATGCCGACAGAGCACTGCGCAGAACCATGGCATTTTTTATGCGCAATCATCTGGACACGCAGCACACACTCACTCCCCACGACGCGGCACAGCTCTGCTGCCGGCAATTGAACGTACATGCCGATGAAACAATCCTGAAACAACTTGCCCAATGCTTCGGTGACGCCATTCTGCAGTATCCGCCCGTTCCCATCGACCGGGCGCTTGATGCCGTTCGTGTCGCATCAGAGCGGGTACCCGTCGCCCTTATCTCCGACACGGGCTTCAGTCCGGGCAGAAACCTGCGCATCCTGCTGGATAATGCCGGTTTTCTTTCCTATTTCAGCGCCCTGAATTTTTCCGATGAGACAGGAGCCGCAAAGCCCCAGCGGCGCATGTATGTATCCATTGCCGATCGGCTCGGCATCGCGCCTCACGAGCTGCTTCATATAGGCGATCTCGAGCCCACCGATATCACCGGCGCCCATCAGGTGCACGCAAAAGCAGCTCTGATCACAGCTGTCAATGCCCGTTATGCCGGAAGCACCCGTGCTGATTATCTGCTGCCTTCCTGGGACCGATTTCTCGAGTTGGTTCCCCGGCTGCTGTAACTGTTTTCCGCCCGGACGCATCCGCGGTATTTCCCAAAAAAAAGCTCAGCGGATTAATTTACCCTGTCCTGTATGTTACTCAGAAAAGAGGTTTCCGAAGTGATGGTTAAGAATGCCTTAAATCCGATGTTTCTCCTGCTGACTCTGATGCTGCTTGCGGCGTTTTCCGGAACAGCGGCAGAAACAAAGAAAAGCAGTGACACGTTTCCTTCCTCTAAAGTGGAAGTGCGGGTCTTCTCGCCGGAACAGGTGGCAAAGCCCGATCTGGTGCCTGATGCAGCAGGCGAGGACGCAGCGAAAGCGCCGACAGACCCTCTCGATAAAGTCCTTCTGGAGATTCAGGTCGTCCGGGATGAACTGCGCATGCTCCAGTCCACCCTGGATCTCATGATCAACCACATCATGGCGGATATGCAGGAAGAAAACCGCGTACTCCGCGAGGAAGTACAGCGCCTTTACCTCATCCAGAAAGAATTCGGAATCCCGGATACCACGCACATCCCCCGGCCGGGCATCGGTATTATCCGCGGACTTCTTCAGGCGGTACCGGGCATGGAGGAAAAGGACACGCCCGTAATACCGGAGCAGAGCGGTGCCTCCTTCCTGCCCGATGACGGAGGACAGGTGCCGGAAGAAGCGGACAGCGGCGCCCCTGCAGAGCCTGCTTCCCTTACCATCCTGCACGAATGGGGCCGCAGCCCGGAGATGGTGGAGGAACTGGATCATGCCGTCTCCACTCTAAAAGGACTGGTCGGCGTCGTGCCTCCCGAAAGCAGGCGTGCCGATGTGGAGGAACTGGGCAGGCAGCTCCGCGCCCGGTATGATGACTATGAAAACATCAACATAGAAATTTTTGACGACCAGAAATCAGCGGAAAACTATGTGGATACACAGGTCGGTGATCCTGATCACCGGGTACTGAGCATCTCCCGGCACAGTGCGTCGGGAAGAGATCTGATTCTTTATCTGGACAAAGGCGAGGCAAAGGAGGTCAGCCCCTGAGTCCGCTGTGTCCTGATGATCATCCAATAGACAGGTTCTTTGCGAACCGGAAACAGAAAGGACATGTATCATGATGGATGCCCTCACAGCCATGCGCCTTCGGCGTACCGTTCGGGAATTCGAACCCGGAAAATCCATTTCCAAAGAAACACTGGAGACCATTGCTGATGCCGGACGTGTTGCCGCCACGGCAATCAATATCCAGCCCTGGGAGTTTGTCATCATCACCAACAGAGACATGCTGAAGAAAATGGCAGACCTGGCGGAATACGGAAAACACCTTGCCAGCGCTTCCGCCGCCATCGCTGTGCTCTGCAAGGACAGCCCCTTTTACCTCGAAGACGGATGCGCCGCAACACAGAATATGCTTGTGGCGGCAACAGCCCTCGGTATTGCCAGTGCCTGGATCGACGGCGAGAAAAAAGAATATGGCGCCGCCATGAAACAGCTTCTGGGCGCCCCTGCTGAAATCAAACTGGTGAGTATTATTGCGCTGGGCTATTCCAATGATGAAACCACTCCCGAAAAGCGTCCTTTGGAAGAAGTGATCCATTGGGAAAAATTTTTAATGTGAAAGTCAGTTGAAACCGGTCAAACTCCGGGAGAGTCATTATTTCAGGACTGACTGCCGGGCGGAAACGTCTGAGCTACGGAAATGAATAATGAAATCCAATCTCTCCCGGAGTACTTTGTTTCGCAGGATCGGAATTACGCTGCTGTTGTTCATCATCACAGCCGCTGCAGTACTGGCGATGCGCTGGGGAAAAGTCGTTGTGGAAACGACCGACCAGACCCGCTCCCCTTTTCCCAGTGACGCCGAGGAGGTCGTCTTTACTATCTGCACCTATAACGTGCAGGCACGGCCTCTCTTCGATGAAACAAAAAACAAATTCGCCCACATCTCCCCGCTCCTCAACCGCTTCGATATCTGTGCCTTGCAGGAATGCTTCAAGGACTACCGCCGTGCCTGGGCAGCAGCGGAACACTCCTCCAAGATTTTTCACGGCACCCTGAAGCACCCTCTCAAATTAGTGGGAAGCGGATTATCCCTTCTTTCATCACTCCCGCTTATTAGTACGGACAATATTAATTTCGACACCTGCGGCGAATTTCAGAATCGCCCTGCGTCCAAAGGAGTACTCCTCGGTCGGTATCAGGCGGGAGCTATGACCCTCGATGTTTATACTACCCATATCGAAGCAGGCGGAAGCCCTCAAGCGCTGGCGGCACGCAAAGGACAGGGTGAAGAAATCGTCGACTTTGTCAATGCTCAATCCCCTCCGGAAAACAGCGTCATTATTCTGGGTGACTTTAATATGAGGCCCAGCCGCGGACCGGAAGACAAGGAAAAGCACAAAGACAATCCCAAGGTCTATGTCTTCGACTGGATTAAAGAGACCCTGGATCTGCGTGATGCATCCGATGAATTCAACGGACCTGTCAGCAAAGAAATCGACCGCATCCTCTTTCGCCCCGGAAAGGGATGCGCCATGAAGGTGCTCCACTGGCAGCAGGACGACCCCGATTTCTATTATGCCGACGGGAAAACGCCCCTCAGTGATCATGCCCCGCTCTTTGCCCGCTTCCAGTTGGAACGCTCCTGACAGTCTTTTCTCAGCGCAAACGCAGAAGAAAAAGGTGGCTTCCCGCTTCTCCGGTGTCTGGCCGCAGAGATATACCTGTACCCTTATCAGGAAACAGCTGACTGAAAAGGCAGGCGCACGGGCGGCGGAGCTGTCGGGCGGAATCAGGAAATCATGCGGATGCGGAGCTGCTGTTCTGGTTTTTCGGCGCGCTTTTCCGTTTTTCCTGCTCGTAAACCACAATAGGTTCTTCCCGATTGAGTATGGCACCGGGAGTCATAATGACTTCTTTAATATCTTTGCGGCTGGGAATCTCAAACATAAGATCAAGCATCGCCTCTTCGAGGATGGCACGCAAGCCCCGCGCACCTGTTTCGAGGGAAATCGCTTTTTCCGCAACTGCCCTGATGGTCTCAGGCTGAAACTGCAGTTCAACGTTATCCATCTGAAACATTTTCTGATACTGCCGGATAAGTGCGTTTTTCGGTTCAGTCAGAATTTTTTCCAGATCATCGGAGGTAAGATCGTACAAAGTAGCAATCACGGGAATCCGACCCGAAAACTCGGGGATCATACCGAAAGAGATTAGGTCTTCCGGCCGTGCCTGTGCGAGGATATCGCCAAGCCGTTTTCGGTCTTTAGACTTAATTTCGGCGTTAAATCCGATAGCATTATTGCCGGTACGCTTTCGTATGATCTGCTCGAGCCCGTTAAAGGCGCCCCCGCAGATAAAAAGAATATCCCGTGTGTCGACCTGAACGCATTCCTGCTGAGGATGCTTGCGCCCGCCCTGGGGAGGCACGTTGGCAACAGTCCCTTCAATGATCTTCAGCAGTGCCTGCTGCACCCCTTCACCGGACACATCACGGGTGATGGAAGGGCTATCGCTTTTACGCGCAATTTTGTCGATTTCATCGATATAAATAATCCCGGTCGCGGCGCGTTCATGATCAAAATCGGCAGACTGAAGCAACTTAAGCACAATATTTTCAACGTCATCACCGACGTAGCCCGCTTCTGTCAGGGTGGTGGCATCAACGATGGCGAAAGGAACATCAAGCATGCGTGCCAGGCTCTCGGCAAGAAGCGTTTTGCCGCACCCTGAAGGGCCGATAAGCAGCACATTGGTTTTCTGCAGTTCCACACCGTCCACTTCAGAATCAGCGGCGAGGCGCTTATAGTGGTTATGTACGGCGACCGATAAAATGCGTTTCGCCTGATCCTGACCGATCACATACTGATCGAGAAAGTCCTTGATTTCCTGGGGTGTGGGCACATGAGACGCTTTGCGTTTTTTGATGCGCCCCTGATCTGCAGCCACAATATCAATGCACAGGGAAACACATTCGTCACAGATGTTCACATCCGGACCAGCAATCAGTTTATTGACTTCTGCGTGGGACTTCCCGCAGAAAGAACATGTAGGCCCTTTGCGGCGTGAGCCTTGCTGTGAAGCCATGAAATGTGCCTCCTCTGCTTCATTTAAAGAACGCAACGAACAGACAACAACCACAACATAGAGTGTAATTATAGCAGTTTCGCGGCTTTTTGTCAACAATATATAGTGCTGCTGGCGGACAGCCTTTACAGGAGCACGTTTACAGCAGTGCTTTCCGGAAGCGTGCGGCGCTGCGACGGGTCTCTCAGGCGCCTGTAGGCAGTCTGTGCAGGACTTCGTCGACGAGGCCGTATTCTTTTGCCTCTTCAGCTCCCATGAAAAAATCGCGGTCGCTGTCTCTTCGTATTACTTCGAGAGGCTGTCCGGTATGCCGCACCAGAATTTCATCGGTCATTTCACTGATACGCACAATTTCGCGCGCCTGAATGTCGATGTCGGTTGCCTGCCCGCGCACGCCGCCCATGATCTGATGGAGCAGAAACCTGGAATAAGGCAAAGCGAAGCGCCGCCCTTTTGTTCCCGCCGCCATGAGAACCGCCCCCATGCTGGCAGCCTGTCCGATACAAATGGTGGTGATTTCCGGGCGGATATACTGCATGGTGTCATAAATGGCAAGTCCCGCAGTAACGCTTCCGCCCGGTGAATTGATATAGATATTGATAGGTTTATCAGGGTCTTCCGCTTCCAGGAAGAGCATCTGAGCAATGATATAGTTGGCGACTGCATCATCAATGGGATATCCGAGAAAAATGATGCGGTCTTCGAGGAGCCTGGAAAAGATATCATAGGCTCTTTCGCCGCGGCTTGTCTGCTGGTAAATCGTGACGGCTTCAGGGGACACAGGCTTGGGATCGCTCATGTCCAGAGCGGCACGGATCGTATTTAAACCAGACAGCGGGAACTCAGGCATCGTTGTTTTCCTCTTTTGCCGCATCGTCCGTATCCGCTTCCGCTTCTTTTTTGCTCAGCTCTTCAGGCGATACGACCTTGATTTTGCATTTGGCAATGGCGGCTTTCAGAGTTTTGCTGTAGAGAATGCGGTGTTCCGTGGAGCTGCGCATGTCATCACTCTGGAAATAAGCGCGGAAAGCTTCAAGCTGCTCGGCATTGTCGCCCTGTACGAACTGGCGTGCATAATCATCGAAGTCCTGCTCGACTATTTCGATTTTTTCCTGTTCGCTCAGCGCATCAATGACATACATGGCTTTCAGGCTGAAGAGCCCCTGTTTTTCGGAGGCTTCCCGGATATTTTCTTCTTCCCGCTCCATATCTTCGGCGGAAATGTGCTGCTGGCGCATGCGCTCTAAAATAGATGCACGCTCGGCGTCGATAAATTTTTGAATCTGTCCTTTAGGCAGGACGAAGGTACTGGCATCAACCAACTTCTGCATCACCTGTTCTTCAAGGAGATGCCCGATCTCTTCGTCGGCTGTTTCCGCCAGCCGTTTCCTCGTAGTTTCGCGCATCACTTCCATAGACTCATGGCCTGCTTTTTTAGCGAACTCGTCGTTGAGCTCGGGAAGTACCCGCCGCTTGATCTCGTTGATGCTGATCTCAAACTGAGCGGTTTTTCCTGCAACTTCAGCGGCGGCATAATCATCGGCGAATACCACTTCCGCCGTTGCTGTATCACCCGCTTTTTTCCCGACCATGGCGGCTTCCATGTTTTCATCAAAGCGCTTGCTTCCGAGGATATAGGGATAGCCTTCAGCACTGCCGCCTTCAAAGGCCTCACCGTCTATAGTGCCTTTGAAATCGATTACAACCTGATCACCCTCTTCAGCAACGCCGTCTTCGAGCGGCTCAAATCGGCCGAAACGGGTACGAATATTGTTAATGCTGGATTCGAGTGCTTCCTCGGAAACCTCGTATTCGGGGCGCTCGAGCTCGATTTCTGCCAGATCAGCAAGCGCACAGGTGCCGGGCACTTCAAAAGTGATCGTATAAACGAGGTCTTCCTGATCATTCAGCTGTTCTTTGTCTTCCAGACCGGTTACTTCGGCTGTAGATACCGGGCGCAGTCCGCTCTCAAGAACAAGCCTTTTGGCGGCGGCATCGGTCAGCTGTTCGATGGCTGAACTGTGCGCATATTTGCCGAGCCTTTTCTCAAGCAGTTTGCGCGGCGCTTTACCCCGGCGAAAACCAGGCACCTGCACGCCGTCGTTCATTTCGTTATAAACATTGTCCAGAACAGCCATGACATTTTCAGCAGGAATCGTCACTTTAACTTCGCATACACAATCTTCTTTATGTGCAATGTCAAAGACAGGCGGTTTTTTCCAGTCGAAATCGTCCTGCTCCACGTCAGCGACCAGGCGTTCGTCAGTTTCGCCCGTTTCATCCGGTTCGGCTACTGCCGCGGCTGTGGATTCCTGTTCAGATGTTTCCATTGCATCAACGTCTTTTTCTGTCATGGATCGTACTCTCTTCCAAAAGGTTTACACTGGTGGGCGAGGCGGGACTTGAACCCGCACATCTTGCGATACTGGATCCTAAGTCCAGCGCGTCTGCCAATTCCGCCACTCGCCCGATGGGATCAAAATCAGGCATTTTCCTGTAATTGCCCTCTGGGCGGGCATGGTAAAAACAAACAGGCGGGGCGGACGGATTGAAACGCCCGCCCCGCCTGACAGCATACCATAGTGGTGGGCCGTACTGGATTCGAACCAGTGACCTTGTGATTAAGAGTCACCTGCTCTACCGACTGAGCTAACGGCCCCTCCGGGGGTGAAAAAAAAATGGAGCGGGAGACGGGATTTGAACCCGCGACGTCAACCTTGGCAAGGTTGCACTCTACCACTGAGTTACTCCCGCTCAACTGGTTGGCATAGTTTATCAGAAAAAAACAGGAGTTGTCAACTTTACCGACAGTTGTTTTTTGACGCTGGAGACAAAAGGGGCTTTTTTTCCGCAATAATCCCGGAAGAAGGAAAATTTACGCAGAGAAAAGGGGGGGACTGCCCTTGTCTGTTCACCTTCCAGGCACAGAAATGCACAGGCTTTTGGGGCTGGAACAGTGCTCTATGCCTGCCGACCGGCCCGCTCCTACTCCCACTCGATCGTGGCAGGCGGCTTAGGGCTTATATCGTGAAGAACCCGGCTGACTCCTGGTACTTCAGTGCAGATGCGTTCCACTGTTTTCGTGAGCAGCGGGGCAGGCAGCAGTGCGGGCTGTGCCGTCATGGCATCAACAGAATTAATCGCCCGGAGCGTGCATACTTCTTCCCAGACACGTTTTCCATCTTTAATTCCCACACTTTTCACCGGAAGCAGGCAGACGAGTGCCTGCCAGATCTGATCATACAGCCCGGCATTGCGGATTTCCTCAATAAAGATGGCATCGGCTTGGCGAAGGGTGTCCAGACGGTCTTTTGTGATGGCGCCCACGCAGCGTACACCGAGCCCGGGACCGGGAAAAGGATGCCTTCCCACCAGCATATCGGGGAGCTGGAGTACCTTGCCCAGGGCGCGCACCTCATCCTTAAAAAGATCGCGCACCGGTTCGAGAAGCGCCATCTGCATGCGCTCAGGAAGACCACCCACATTGTGATGGCTTTTGACTGCCACCGATGCGCCTGCCGCCGCCTGGTAACTTTCGATGACATCGGGATAGAGCGTGCCCTGCGCCAGAAAGTCCATATGTCCCAGTTTCTTCGCTTCTTCTTCAAAGACTTCGATAAAGAGGGCGCCGATGATTTTTCTTTTCTGTTCAGGCTCGGTAACATCCTTCAGCGCAGAGAGAAAACGATCTTCTGCCCGGACACAGATCAGTTTCGTTTTGAATGTGCCCTCAAAGACTTCACGTACAAGATCGGCTTCCCCTTTACGAAGCAGCCCGGTATCGACAAGCACACAGGTCAGCTGATCTCCGATTGCGTGATGAATCAGCGCGGCAACAACGGAGGAGTCAACGCCGCCGCTCAGTCCGCAAAGTACCTTCCGTGACCCGACGCGCTGCCTGATATCCTCCAGCATGAAAGAGGCATAGCGTTCCATGTTCCACGGAACCGATTCGCCGCAGCAGGATGCGGCAAAGGCAAAAAGTTCCGGCGTCGGCTCTTCATCTGCGGCAATGCTGAAAGAAGGCAGTCCCAGCGCCGCAATACGCGGCGGAATCTGCTCTGCTTTATCCGCGCCGAAGCATATCAATCCGGCAGGCGTAATCTGCTGCAGCAGCTGTACGTCAGCGGCGGCCGGAAGGATCAGCGTATAGACTTCTTTCTCGCGCAGACGCCTCACAAGCTGCATGCCGTCCGGCTTGCCGAAGTCCAAAACAACAATAGGTTTCAGACTGTTTTGCATAAAACAGGTCCTTCTTCCCTGAAAGTCAGGAAGGTATCTGGTAGTTGGGAGCGTCTTCGGTAATCGTTACATCATGCGGATGACTTTCCCGGATTCCGGCGGAAGTCATGCGTACAAAGCGTGCTTTGCGCTGCATGGAAGGGATGTCTTTGCAGCCGCAGTACCCCATGGCGGCACGGAGTCCGCCCATCAGCTGAAAGACATAATTGGCTAGATTTCCGCGGTAAGGAACGCGCGCTTCGATGCCTTCCGGCACAAGTTTTGACGCATCAGTTTCGAACTGCATGTAGCGCGCCTTGCTCCCGCGCTGCATGGCTTTGAGTGAACCCATACCGCGAACAAGTTTATAGGTTCTGCCTTCATAAAGAACTTTTTCGCCCGGGCTTTCCTCGGTGCCGGCGAAAAGACTGCCGATCATAATGCTGTCAGCACCGGCGGCAATTGCCTTGGCAATATCGCCGGAATACTTGATGCCGCCATCGGCGATGACAGGAATATCCGCCTCGCGGCAGACAGAAGCGACATTCAGGATTGCGGTCAATTGAGGAACGCCGACTCCGGCAATCACCCGGGTGGTACAGATGGCACCCGGCCCGATTCCCACTTTTACAGCATCGGCCCCGGCGTCAATAAGATCTTCCGCCGCTTCGGCAGTAACAATATTGCCTGCAACGAGCTGTGCTGAGGGGAAGGAGCGCTTGATCTGCCGCACCATTTCGATAATCAGTTCTGAATGACCGTGGGCGGAGTCAAGCACAAGTACATCCGCACCGGCCTGAAGTAACGCTTTTGCCCGTTCCATCTCGTCATCACCGACACCCAGTGCCGCACCCACGCGCAGTCTGCCCATGGCGTCAGCGTTGCGATTGGGAAAGTCCCTGGCTTTCATGATGTCTTTGATCGTCAGCAGCCCTACCAGACGCCCTCCATCATCGACAAGCGGCAGTTTCTCGATACGGTGCTTGTGAAGGAGTTTTTTCGCCGATTCCATGTCCGTATTCGGCGGCATGGTAATAAGTCGTTCGCGGGGCGTCATGATGGTTGAAATGGCAACGTTCATATCCTCTTCAAAGCGCAGATCCCGGTTGGTCAGAATCCCTACCAGATAACCGGTCTCGTCGGTGATGGGCACTCCGGACACATGATAGCGCGACATAAGCGCTTCGGCATCGCTGAGTTTCTGATCGGCACGCAGCGTAAAAGGATCGGTAATAATCCCGGCTTGAGAGCGCTTGACGCGATCCACTTCTTCCGCCTGTTCTTCAGCGGAAAGGTTTTTGTGGATAATGCCCATCCCCCCTTCCTGGGCGATGGAAATGGCAAGCTTGGATTCGGTGACCGTATCCATGGCGGCACTGAGCAGCGGAATATTCAGCCCCAGTGTACGGGTCAGCCGTGATTGGATCTGCACATCACGGGGGGTGTAAGCAGATCGTGCAGGCACAAGAAGCACATCATCAAAAGAAAGTCCGTCCTGAATATTGTTTTGAGAAGTCATACCGCCTCGATAAATGTTCCAGTTCTGTAGTCGCAAAGATCTGTGAGGGATTAAGTATAAACCAGTTTGGCACAAGAGGTAAAACAGGCAGCGCAAAGCGGCGTCTGCCGCATCTGTGCTCAGGGGAAAAGATATTCCACCAGTTGTTCCGCCTCTTTGAAATCAGGCACCAGCATATCTGCACCGGCTTTCAGAAGGCGATCCCGCTTGGACTCGTCCCAGCCCTCCCCATTGACTTCATCGGATGCGATGCCCAGCGCAATGCCGCCGGCATCCCGAACGTTACGCAGTTCTACGGGACCGTCACCGATGGCAAGAACCTGCGGGCCTTCCAGATGATGCTGACTGATAATTTCCCGGATGATCTTTTCTTTTGAATATTCTTCCACGCTGGGAAGAGCTCCCCAGATTTCATTAAAGTAATCGGCTACGCCCAGACAGGATGCTTCATTGCGCACATCGTCCCGGTCGGTTCCGCTGAAAACATACATGGTCACATCCAGTCGGGAGAGCAGCTCGAGGAAACGCAGCGACCCTTTGACGGTAAAGGATTCCCGGGTACGCGCTCCGCTTTTGATGGCGGCTATCCGCTCTCGCACCGGAACCATGAGTCTGTCGTTGTACACCTCTTTATAGGCTTCAGGGCTCTTGATTTCGGCTTCGGGCACAAGCCCGTGAGCACGCACCATTTCCTGAAGGCGCTGCATCTGAAAAATCGTCTGAATACCCGTTGTCTCGTCAATCATGACATTGACTTCTTCGCGGATCTGGTCGGTAGGCTCTGTACTGCCGCAGATCATTTCCACGCAGACAGGCGCCATAATCCCCTGCCAGCCTTCTCTGAGCAGGCTGATTGTTCCATCAAAGTCAAAAAGGATATGCTTGATTTTACCGCGCTCAACCTGTCGGATAATCTCAATTTCAGTTCCCGGCAGATACTCTCTTGTCATGTTTTTTCCCTTGTATTTCAATCTTTGTTACATGGATGGTTAGAAAAACCCGCCCCACCGGAGCACAAAAAGGGTGTGCGGGCGTTAACACTGAATCCTGAAAAACAGGCAGGACAGCCGGAAACCGCCTCAGCGGAAGCCGCCTTCGTCGTCATCTTCGTCGTCGTCATCTTCGTCGTCAAACATATCGAGATCGAAGTCCTCGATGAAGAAAATATTGTTCTCTTCTTCAACCTTCTGATTCAGATCCAACTGACCGAAAAAGAAATCGGCGCGAAGCCCAGCCTGTTTCATCACGTCTTCTGCAACGTAGACCGGACAGCCGACACGAACAGCGATCGCAATGCCGTCGCTGGGTCGCGCATCAATGCGCAATTCCTGAATCACGTCGTCCTGGTCATTGCGCTGCTCAACGCTGAGATAAGCATAAAAGGTTGAATTTTGGATTTTATAAATGGTCACGGATCGGAGCATGGCATGCAGACCACTTAATAGATTCTCAATCAGGTCATGGGTCATGGGCCGTGGCAGTTTTTTCCCTTCCAACGCCATTTGGATGGAAGCCGCTTCGGCAACGCCGATGGAAATCAGAAGCACATCATCGCTGCTCGTAAGAATGACGCTTGGCACGCCCGATTCTTCGGATTGGATAAGACCTCTGATGGTAACGGTCAGCATTTTCACAAGATCCCTGAGCTTTCGAAAGAACAAGTATATTCTACCTGAAGGGACATGCCACTTCGAAATTATCTTTTCGAGCCGAACTGATTTGCTTTTGAAACACCCTTTTTCAAAGTGAAAAGAAGCGGCATGTCGCATGAAGCATGCACTTCAGCCCAGTTGGTACATACCTTCCTCGCCGTTCTGCCTGGGCAGCTCCTTTGGCAAAACAGTACACTTGTCCTGGCGTCATTTCTGTAGCATTCCATATATCAGTGTGTTATAATAGGGCAAACAGTGAAACAACACCGTCGCACTGGGCTAAGCGGAACTTTAACCGAAAGGGGTATTTCATGAGAACTGCAGTCACTTCGATTTTTCTCTTCGTCCTGTTTGTCTGCCCGGCAGGCGTGTGGGCAGAGGACTACAAGCCGGGCATAGAAATCATCCATCAGTACAGGAATACTGATGGCTCCTACGACACCTATAACTTATCAAGGGGCGAGCATACCTTTGGATTCAGAAATCCTGACGGCTCACAGGATACCTACAATACAAAAACCGGCGAGCATACCTTTGGATTCAGAAATTCTGATGGCTCACAGGATACCTACAATACAAAAACCGGCACGTGGGTCTATGGTGAACGCCACCCCACCATTGATGCGCACGATAAAAAGAGATCTTCTTCCACTGCCTCGTCCTCCACGCTTTGGCATTCCAACAGCAGCACCAGCTCAGACAACTCCAGCAACTCCAGCAGCTCAAACTCGTCCGGCTCGTCCCTGTATTCTTCCCCTTCCACTTATTCAAGCAGTTTCGGCTCTTCAGAAACCACAAGCACTTCCAAAAAGAACTCCGCCTCCGGCTCATCCCTGTATTCTTCCCCTTCCACTTATTCAAGCGGCTTCGGCTCTTCTGGAAGTACTAGCACTTCCAAAAAGAACTCCGCCTCCGGCTCGTCCCTGTATTCTTCCCCTTCCACTTATTCAAGCAGTTTCGGCTCTTCCACGCCTCCTGCCTCAACCTCCTCTACCTTCGGCAGTTCCGACTGGAATAGCTGGGGATCCGATGACTAAGGAAGATTAATTACGCCTTTGGCATGCTGCGCTGTCCATTAAGCAAGGGTCCTGCGCAAAGGGAAAAGGCAAGTCTGAAGGAAAGCCGGGCATTTCTTTTTTAAAAAGATATCAGTTCTTCACAGCAGAACATAGATACCGAAAGGCATCATTCAGGACATCGGAACTTTCGGGCAGCGTGCCAAGACGGGTATTGTTCCAGGAAAAAACAATGTCGAGGCTCGGGATTACCGCCATACCGCGCATCCCGTTTTTGTGCCCCAGCGCAGCAAAGGTATCGTCGGGCGCATCACACCAGTAGCGCCTGCCTTCCCGATCCACACCGTTCACCCACCACATCCAGCTGTAGCTGCCCCCATGGTCGCACTGGTCGTCAGGGATACGCTGTGACCCATGACTGCGCGCACCTTCACAGAGCGCCGCTTCCTGCGCCCGGGTGCGGGGCAATGCAGCAGGCAGGGGCTGTGTGGTCAATTTCCGGATATGCTCCCCGGCAAGAATGCGTCCGCTGTGCCAGTGTCCTCCCCAAAGAAAAAGATAACCGAAACGGCAGAAATCGCGGGGCGACACGGCGAGCCTGCCCGGTCTGTCCTGAGGACCGAAGGCATAGAATGTAGGTGAATCCTCACATTGAAGTTTTTCGGTCAGACGTGGCAAAAGAATGTGCCCGTCGTAACCATCGGGCGGCACTTTGTAAATTTGCTGGAAAAGAATCTCAACAAAAAGCGCCGTCTGCCAGTCGTTGTAATCGAAAGCGGTACCCGGTGTTTCCCTCACTCCGTAGCAGGAGGTTTGTGTGGCAAAATGTCGCATCAGAATGCCCCGGTCTTTATAGCCCAATTCGGCGTTGATCTCCGCCAGACAGGGCTTGTAGTGATGAGCAGGCATATCAAGACTCTCTAAAAGCCCTTCCTCCAGAGCCAGAAAAAGGAAAAAACTGATCCAGGGCTTACATGCCGATGCTACATCACCCCGCCGGGTCGGATCGCCCCACCGGTATACCATGCGCCCGTGGCGGATCACACAACCGTCCCCCTCCATGTAAGCGGCAAGCTTGTCCAGCGCATCGCGCTCCAGACCCATTGCCTCCGGAGACGCTTCTTCCCAGTGTTCGCGCGGATAGGGCGTGCTCTGCGCTGACAGTGGACCTAGAGACGGCAGACATAAAAGAGCAGAAGCAAAGAAGAAAAGCAGAAGTCGAGGCAAGGGCAGCATAGCCATGTTCTCCCTAGGACAAAAATACGCACAAAGAAGAGTGTAGCATGAAAGCCGGAAGGAGAAGAACCGGCGAAATCTTTTTGAGCGCATGGACTTACACCTTCTCGGGAAAAGTCAGCCACCGGAAATGGTGTCTGCCGGGTGAGAAAGCGGATTTTCTGGGGGGATGGAGGAAAAGAGCGTGCCGTTATATCTGTTGTGCATTTTCCGGCGCTCTCCAGACTTCAATAAGGCGCAGCAGCAGCAGCAAAAAGAAACCCCGGCCGTGACAACGTCATGACCGGGGCAGGATTGATCGTGTAGAAAACCACTTATGCGTTCGGTGTATAGCAGGTAATGATTTTCATGTAATTGGCGCGTTCAAAGGCTGCCGGGTTCGGGCAGTTGCGCTGGCTGAGACTGCCCTGCATCTGAGCGATGGATTCATACTCATGGGCTTCCATCCACTGTGTCATCTCGGCAAGCACCGTATTGATGTGGTCAATTCCCTTACGGAGAATGGCGGAGGTCATCATTGCGACTTTCGCTCCTGCCGTCATTGCTTTGAGCGCATCTGTTCCGGTGTGCACGCCGCCTGTGATCGCCATATCCGCCTGAATGCGGCTGTACAGAATGGCTACCCAACGCAATGCCAGGCGCAATTCCCAGGAAGAGCTGAGGGTGAGGTCGGGCTTGACCTCAAGGTTATCCAGATCAAGGTCAGGCTGATAAAAGCGATTGAACATAACCAGTCCGTCGGCACCTGCCTGATCCAGTTTCTGCACCATATTGGCGGTGGAGCTGAAATAGGGCCCGATCTTGACGGCAACAGGAATGGTGATCGCTTTTTTGACTTCCCGCATGAGATCCAGATACAGATTTTCAACGTGCGGGCCATCCTGTTCGGGGTTGGTCGGAATATAGTACACATTCAGTTCGAGGGCATCAGCGCCTGCCTGCTCGATCTTGGTGGCTATATCCTGCCAGCCGCCGACGCTCACGCCGTTGAGGCTGCCGATCACAGGAATGTTCACCATTTCTTTTGCCTTCCGGATATGCTCCAGATAGGAATCAGGACCCATCTTATAATCCTGCTCCTCAGGGAAGAAAGTGAGCGCTTCGGAAAAGCTCATTGTTCCCTGCTGCAGGTTTTCGTTGAGATCTTCGCTCATGAAGGTAATCTGCTCTTCAAAGAGGGAATGCATGACGATGGCGGCTGCTCCGGCATCCTCCATCTTTTTCATGTTGTCCAAATTTTCCGTAAGGGGAGACGGGGACACAACGATGGGATTTTTCAGTTCCATGCCCAGGTAATTTGTACGCAGATCCATGTATCTTTTCCTCCTCCGTGTCACGCCCGGGGCGTGCCGGATTTGCAGGTTTGGGTTTTTATACTCAACTGTACCGACAAAAGCACCGGCAGATTATTCAACCGCGGTCTCGTTTTCGGAACCAAACTCCATCTTCGCAAGATAGCTGTAGAGGCGCCATCTGGCAGCCACGTCCTCTTTTGCCCCTTCCAGAAGGGAAGCCGCAAGTTCGGGCTGGCTGAGCGTCAGCATCTTATAGCGTGTTTCATTATAAATGTATTTGTCAAGATCCAGCGCCGGCTCTTTGCAGTCGAGCTGGAAGGGATTCTTGCCTTCCGCTTTCAGTGCAGGATTGAAGCGGTACAAGGGCCAGTGACCGGACTGGACAGCATTTTTCTGTTGTTCGAGACCCATCACCAGATTGTAGCCGTGAGCAATACAGTGACTGTAGGCGATGACTATGGAAGGTCCTTCATAGGCTTCAGCTTCGAGAATGGCACGGATTGTATGGGAATCATTGGCACCCATGGCAATCTGCGCAACATAAACGTTGCCGTAAGTCATAGCAATAAGTCCCAGATCTTTTTTGGAGCCGGGCTTTCCGCCTGCCGCAAACTTGGCGACGGCACCGCGCGGCGTGGCTTTGGAGCATTGCCCGCCCGTATTCGAATACACTTCCGTATCCATCACAAGCAGGTTGATGTCTTTGCCGGAAGCAATAACATGATCCAGACCGCCATAGCCGATGTCATACGCCCAGCCGTCACCGCCCATGGACCACACCGTCTTCCGCACCAGGAAATCCGCCACATGGGCAAGCACTTTGGCTTCACCAGTGCCGATGGCCGCCAGTTTTTCCTTCAGTGCTGCAACCCGTTCGCGCTGCGCCTGAATGCCTGCTTCGGTTTTCTGTTCAGCGCTGAGAAGTTCAGCAGCCAGGGTTCCGCCGATCTGGCTTTCCAGCCGTTTGACCAGTTCTTCAGCAAATTCTTTCTGTTTGTCAATGGTCACACGCATCCCGAGCCCGAACTCCGCTGCATCTTCAAAGAGGGAGTTGTTCCACGCCGGGCCGCGTCCGTCCGCATTAAAAGCCCAGGGCGTGGTCGGCAGATTACCGCCGTAAATGGAAGAGCAGCCCGTGGCATTGGCGACATACAGGCGATCGCCGAAGAGCTGGGAAATCAGCTTCACATAGGGTGTTTCGCCGCAGCCTGCACAGGCACCGCTGAATTCAAAAAGCGGCCGCAGCAGCTGAACATCTTTTACGAGATTCATCTTGACGGCACCACGATCCACTTCGGGCAGTGACAGGAAGTAATTCCAGCGTTCTCTCTCCCGGTCACGGATGGGCGCCTGTTCCACCATATTGATCGCCCGCAGCTTGGGCTGCTGTTTATTTTTCACCGGACACGCCTGGACACAGAGCGCACAGCCTGTGCAGTCTTCCGGGGCAATCTGCATGATATAGCGGTTATCGGCGAATTCTTTCCATTTGGCGCGCGCCGACTTAAAGCCTTCAGGCGCATCCGCCAGGGTTTCTTCTTCCACAATTTTGGCGCGAATTACGCCGTGGGGACACACGAGAGCGCACTTACCGCACTGGATACAGATCTCTTCGTCCCACTCAGGAATTTCAAGGGCAATGTTCCGCTTTTCCCACTGGGTCGTCCCTGTGGGGAAGGTACCATCTACGGGCATTTTGCTTACCGGAAGGGTCTCGCCGCTTTCCGCCAGAATGGCAGCGGTGAATTCATGCAAAAATTCCGGAGCATGGGCGGGCACTGCGGGGCGGATATCGAAGGTGCTGGTTACGGTGCCGGGCACTTTCACTTCATGCAGATGTTCCACTGCCATATCCACAGCGGCCCAGTTCTTCTGAACAATGGTGTCGCCCCGCTTGCCGTAGGTGTTTTTAATGGAGGTTTTAATCGCTTCAATGGCAGCCGCCTGCGGCATCACACCACTGATATAGAAGAAGCAGGTCTGCATGACGGTATTGATACGTCCGCCCATACCGGCCGCTTTTGCCACTTCGAAGCCGTTAATAATGAAGAATTTAAGTTTCTTCTCAATGATCTGCCGCTGGGCTGTCTTCGGCAGATGATCCCAGACCTCATCCGGTCCGTAGATGCTGTTCAGCAGGAATACAGCGCCTTCATCGGCGCAGCGCAGCACATCAAATTTCTCCATGAAAGAAAACTGATGGCAGGCGACAAAGTTCGCACGGGTAATCAGATAGGTGCTCCGGATGGGCTTGGGCCCGAAACGCAGGTGAGATGTGGTCATGGACCCGGACTTGCGCGAGTCATACACAAAATAGCCCTGCGCATAGAAACCTGCGTCTTCACCAAGAATTTTGATGGAGTTTTTATTGGCGCCCACAGTGCCGTCCGCACCCAGACCGTAGAAGAGCGCACGGGTGGTTTCCGGCGACTCCGTGGAGAAGGAGGGATCATAGGAAATACTGGTATGGGAAACATCGTCGTTAATACCGACAGTAAAGCGCCGTTTCGGCTCCTCTTTGCGCATCTCGTCAAAAATACTCTTGATCATGGCAGGAGTAAATTCGCGGGAGGAAAGACCATAACGACCGCCGATAATGCGGGGCAGCACTGCGAAGGGAGAGTTGCCGTTGATCGTTGCTTCCGTAACAGCAGTGGCAACATCCATGAACAGAGGTTCGCCTGCGGCTCCGGGCTCTTTGGTCCTGTCAAGAACGCCGATCACTTTCGTTGTTTTCGGGAAGGCAGCAAGAAGGGCGGCTGCGGAGAACGGACGATAGAGACGCACAATAACGGCACCGATTTTCTCGCCTTTCTGCACGAGATAATCAATGGTTTCCGCTGCCGCTTCCGCTCCGGAACCCATAAGCACAATCACCCGCTCCGCATCTGGAGCGCCGATATAATCAAAAAGGTGATACTGACGGCCGACTACGGCAGCAAATTTATCCATGGTCTGCTGCACAATGGCGGGGCAGGCTTCATAAAAAGGATTGCAGGCCTCGCGGGCGGTAAAGAACACGTCGGGGTTCTGGGCAGTACCGCGGAGCACGGGACGATCCGGCGACATTGCGCGCATGCGGTGGGCAAAGACCAGTTGGTCATCAATCATGGCACGCATGTCGGCGGGCTGCAGCACTTCAATTTTGTTTTCTTCGTGGGACGTACGGAAACCGTCGAAGTAGTGCATGAAGGGTATCCGGGCTGCCAGGGTGGCTGCATGGGCAATCAGCGCCATGTCCTGGGCTTCCTGGACGGAACCGGAGGCAAGCATACCGAATCCGGTGCTGCGGGCGGACATGACGTCACTGTGATCGCCGAAAATGGACAGCGCATGGGTCGCCAGGGTACGGGCACTTATATGAAATACGGCAGGGGTCAGCTCGCCTGCGATTTTAAACATGCTCGGAATCATGAGCAGCAGACCCTGCGATGCCGTGAAAGTAGTTGTCAGGGATCCTGTCTGCAGTGCGCCATGAACGGCTGCGGCAGCGCCGCCCTCGCTCTGCATTTCAACTACAGTAGGCACCGTTCCCCAAATATTGGGCCTGCCTTCAGACATCCACTGATCCGCCCATTCTCCCATGTTCGAAGAAGGGGTAATCGGGTAAATGGCTGCCACTTCGCTTACCTGGTAAGCTACATTTGCAACCGCTTCATTACCGTCCATGGTACGCATCGGTCTGGTCATGTTTTTAACTCCAATCTGTAGGTCGTAGCACTGCATTGATCAGGTATCAAGAGGTTTGCCCGCTTTTTTCTGCAAAAGAGAAATTATTTTCCCCTGATCAGCAGAAAAGCCCCCATATCGATCTGCTTTTTTGCAAAGCAGATCAGGGGCACCTGTCAGGTTGCGGGAATACGCATATTATGCTGTTTATTCTCCGTATAAGCAAGGACAGGTCTAATCATTCGTTAAGCATAGTAAACAAGAAAAGAGTTAATTTTAGAGACGTGGCGCATCGGAGAAAAAACTAAAAGGAGGCGAGGGAGTCGCCACTGGAGATTTCGTTTTCCTCCCCTTCTGCCTGAAGGCCGACCTCCGTGACGTCGTCATTTTCAGGTGCTTCCATGTCTTCTCTGGCGATATTCGACGGCTCCCGGCCCGTCACTTTGCCATACAAGGTATCCCCCAGCCCGTACAGGACATAGAGGCATGCCAGCGGAAACAGCACAAGAGACACGCTTTTGACCATGGCGTAATGAATGATCCCAATAAAAAACGCTGTTATAGCGAGCGCCTGAAATGCATGACGCGGTTTGAAAAGAAATGTCTTCAGCCTGTTTTTGGGATACTGCACGGAGCTGACCATCAGGAAAGCGAGAAAAACGGAAGTCGGTCCCAGAGCGACATAGGCAAGTGATCCCAGCGCATGAGCATTGAGGCTTTTCTCAAAATATAAAAGGAAGAGTACAAAAGCCGCAAGGGTACCTCCAGCTGCCGGAGACGGCAGCCCGATAAAGAAATCCGAACGCCCGGCATGCCAGGTATTGAAGCGTGCCAGCCTCAATGCCGCACAGATAACAAAAATGATAGCCATGTACGATCCTGTCATACCGACAATAGATTCCGTTCGGGGCGACAGGGGGAGATGTGCATCGGGCGGCAGATACGCCATGAACACGAGCACAGCAGGGGCGACACCAAAGGAAACCATATCGCAGAGACTGTCCAGTTCCTTGCCGAAGTCGGACACACTGTGCGTGAGCCGTGCAACAAATCCGTCAAAGGTATCGAAGAGAATTGCCAGCAGGATACATGTTGCCGCCCACTGAAATTCCTGACCGATGCTTGCCAGTATGCTGGTCGTGCCCATGTACAGATTCATGGTAGTCAGAATGCTTGCCACCACATTAATGCGGAGAAAGCGGCGGGGAGTGCGATTTTTCTGAAAAAGTGAAGGAGTCATTGGAATTTCGCCAACGGCGTCTCGCCGGATTTGATTTTTTGCTGGAGAGAAACCAGCACTTCTGTTTCGGGCGGAAGATACACTTCCACACGGGAGCCGAACTTAATCATGCCGAATTTTTCGCCGCGTGTCAATGATTTGCCCGGCTGCGCACGGCAGACAATGCGACGTGCAATGGCTCCGGAAATCTGCCGCACCGTCACGGAACCATGCGGTGTGTCAAGCCACAGAGCATTGGATTCGTTGATCTTGCTCGCTTCTTTTTTCATGGCATTTATATAAGCGCCGGGTGCATAACGGACATCCCGCACTGTACAGTCGAAAGGTGCCCGGTTAACATGCACATTAAAGACAGACATAAAAATGGACACACGCCGGCACGGCCCGTCGTAGTGCGGTGATTCTTCCAGATCCTCTATGGCGACCACAGTACCATCGGCAGGAGAAATGAGCGTGGAAGAATCCGCATCACTTTGCCTCGGGAGATCGCGAAAGAAGAAAAGAACAAAAAAAGCGGCAAACCAGAAAGGAAGCGCCGCCCACTGCCAGTGCAGCCGCCACAGGACAACCGTTGCGGCAAGTGCGAGGATAAAAAGCGGAAGATAGTAACGCAGACCTTCCTGCCATCCGCTGAAGGGAGCATCCATGACAATAATTTCCTTTCACGGCACAGCACAGCCGCCAGTAAATCAGAATTCCGTCTAGCCTTTCAGCAGCCCCTGATCTTTCAGGCTTACAAAAGAGCCGTCACCGATGATGATATGATCAAGAAAGCGTATGCCCAGCAATTCCGCGCCTTTGCAGAGCTTTTGGGAAATCTGTATATCCGCCTGGCTGGGCTGTGCATTGCCGCTCGGATGGTTATGCACAATAATCATTGCGGAAGCACGGTTCCGCACCAGTGTGCAGAAAATATCACGGGGATGCGCACTTGTTCCGTCCAGACCGCCCATACTGATGTCATGGCGGGCAAGCACTTCGTTCTTGGTGGACATTTCCAGACAAATCAGCCGTTCCGTCTCGTAGGTCCGGAATTCCGGCATGAGCATATCGGCTACATCCTTCGCACTTTGAATACAGGTGCCGGGATGCCGCTTATATTCAGCCATGCGTTTTCCCAGCTCAAAGGCCGCTTTAATTGCGATTGCCTGTTCTTTTCGGATGCCTGATACATACTGTATTTCGCTCACCGTTGCATTGCCCATACGCTGCAGAATAGAAAAGGAGTCCAGAAGCAGTCTTGCCTGTTCCAGCGCCTTTTGCTCATCGCTTCCGCCGCTCAGAATCACAGCGAGCAGCTCGGCATCAGTTAATGCTGCGGCTCCCACTTTTTCCAGGCGCTCACGGGGCAGCCCTTCGACATCAATGGCTGGTCTGTCTGAGGGCATTATCGTATCATTTGTTTTCATAAAAGGCTCTGCAGTTGCTTTCCCGAAAGATTTCTGCCAGTCCGTACATCAGATATTGCCTTTTTTTATTGCTTCAGCAAGATGCCGTGCAAATTCCGCAACAGTCCGGAGCATATCAGGTGCACCCGCCTTTTGTGCTATCAGACGGACAATTGCGGAGCCGACCACAACGCCTTCGGCTGCTCCGGCTACTTCATGCGCCTGCTCCGGCGTGGAAATGCCGAAACCCACTGCCACCGGTTTGCCGCATTGCTCCCGAACCCGTGCGACTGCTGCCGCCAGCCCGGTGCTGAGTGCTGCCTGCTCGCCTGTTACACCCAGTCTGGATATGTAATAAACAAAGCTGCCCGTAGCACTGCCTATAAATTGCAGCCGGGCATCGGTGCTTGTTGGCGCTGCAAGAAAAATTGATTCGAGATTGTTCGCTTTGAGCGCATTCCGGTAGTCTTCCGCATCATCAGGCGGCAGATCCACACACAGCACGCCGTCTGCACCTGCCGCCGCCGCATCACGGGCGAAACGCTCCACGCCGTAGCTTAAAATGGGATTCAAGTAGCTGAAAAGCATCAGAGGCACATCACTTCTTTTCCGGATGCGTTCAACAGAAGCCAGAATTTTCCTGAGCGTAACTCCTTGTGCCAGTGCCCGCAAAGAAGCCTCCTGAATCACAATGCCGTCGCCTACGGGATCGGAATAGGGCACACCGTATTCAATGATATCCGCCCCCTGTTCTGCCAGCGTCACCGCAATATCTTCGCTTCCGGACAAATCAGGATCGCCGCCCGTGATAAAAGGAATGAATGCCGCCGCCTGCTGCTCTTTCAGTGCCGCCAAGCGCTGTGCTATTCTGTTCATATCACGCCTCCTCCCCGGCGAGAATAAAACGCGCCGCCTGCTCAACATCTTTATCGCCCCTGCCGGACATATTCATAACAATGATTTTTTCCGGAGATAATGCCGGAGCCTGCTTAATCACTTCCGCAACCGCATGAGCGCTTTCCAGTGCCGGAAGAATTCCTTCGAGGCGGCTGCACAATTGAAACGCATCCAATGCCTCCTGATCGCTCACATGGGTATAATGAACCCTGCCACTATCATGCAGCCAGGCATGCTCCGGTCCGACGCTGGCATAATCCAGTCCGGCGGACACACTGTGCGTCCTGCCTATCAGACCGTTCTCATCCTGAAGCACATAACTCATAGCCCCCTGAAGCATTCCCGGCGTTCCTCCGGCAAAGCGTGCGGCATGCATGCCCGGCACAAGAGAGATTCCCCCCGCTTCCACACCGATCAGGCGTACATCCTCTTCTTTTAAAAACGGATGAAACAGCCCCAGCGCGTTGGAACCACCGCCAACACAGGCAATCATCATATCGGGCAAACGCCCCTCGGCTTTCAGAATCTGCTCATGTGCTTCTTTTCCGATAATGGATTGAAATTCGCGGCAAATCAGAGGGAAAGGATGAGGCCCGTGCACTGTACCCAGCACATAATGCGTACGCTCCACCTGAGCAGCCCAGTCGCGCAGCGCTTCGTTGATGGCATCTTTCAGTGTCCGGGATCCTGAAGTGACAGGAATCACCCGCGTTCCCATCAGCTGCATGCGGAACACATTCAAACGCTGCCGCTCCATATCTTCCGCACCCATGTAGACATCGCACTGAAGCCCGAGCAGCGCTGCGGCGGTGGCAGTGGCGACACCGTGCTGCCCTGCCCCTGTTTCCGCAATGACCCGCGGCTTCCCCATGCTTCTCGCCAGGAGGCACTGACCGAGGGCATTATTAATTTTATGGGCACCCGTATGCGCAAGATCTTCCCGCTTGAAATAAATGCGGGCACCGCCCAGGTGTCGGGTCAGCCTCCCGGCAAAATAAAGCGGCGTCGGCCGCCCCACATACTGCTGCTGGAGCTGTGTAAGTTCTTTCTGAAAAGCGGCATCCTGCCGGGCATTCAAAAACGCCTCTTCCAACTGATCCAGTGCGTACATCAGCGTTTCCGGCACATATTTCCCGCCGAAAACGCCATATCTGCCCCGGGCATCAGGCATGGGCGGCTGCTCTTGCCGCTTTGATAAACTGACGGATTCGTTCATGATCCTTCTTTCCCGGTGATGCTTCAAGAGATCCTGAAGCGTCGACCGCATAAGGGCGCACTGCCCTGACGGCATCACCCACATTTTCCGGCGTCAACCCGCCGGCGAGTATCAGCTTTTTAAATGCTGCAATCTGCTTTGCCATTGCCCAGTCGCCTGTAACACCGGTACCGCCCCGGTCTCCGGGCACCCAGCTGTCGAGAAGGCAGCAGTCTCCGGGCCAGGTTCTGAGCAGATCCGCTGTGAACCCGGGGCCCGGGCGAAAGGCCTTAAAGGCATATCTGCCGAGATGACGGCATATCTCCGGAGATTCTTCTCCGTGCAACTGCAACATATCGAAGACCTTCAGCAGCTGCTTCAGTCTCTCTTCGGTCTCATTGACCACAACGGCAACTGTTGTAATAAAAGGCGGCAGTTTTCCGATAATGGCAGCGGCGGCTTCCGGCTCAATATAACGACTGCGCTTTTTTGCTTCCGGTGCCAGCACAAAGCCCAGTGCATCGGCACCGCCTTCACACGCCGCCAGCGCATCTTCCAGAGTTGTAATGCCGCAGATTTTAATCCTCAGGGTCATGGAGCAGCGATTCCAGTTTTTCGCGAATATTGCGGCTTGTGAGGAGAGACTCACCAACCAGTATGGCATCCACACCCGACGCCTCCAGAAGTTTGACTTCCTTCCGGGTTTTAATGCCGCTTTCACTCACCAGAATATTGCCGCCGGGCACCAGACTTTTCATACGGAACGTCGTCTCAATATCCACTTCCAGTGTGTCAAGATCCCGGTTATTGATGCCGATAATCGACGCACCGGCATCCAGCGCCCGCTTCACTTCCTCCTCATTGTGCGTTTCCACCAGTGCCGCCATCCCCAGCCCCTCTATCTCCGAGAGAAAGGAACGCAGCGCATTGTCTGTAAGAATCCGGACAATAAGCAGCACCGCCGCTGCACCTGCAGCCCGGGCCTCATAAATCTGATAGGGATCGATAATGAACTCTTTGCACAGGCAGGGCAGCCCTGTATGATTGCCGACTTTGCTCAGATCCGCCAGCGAGCCGCCAAAATATTTATTGTCGACGAGAATAGAGAGCGCCCTTGCGCCTGCCTGCTCGTACACCACCGCAATCTCCACAGCATCCACCCCGGGCAGGATATCTCCCCGGGAGGGGGATCTGCGTTTTATTTCTGCAATCACGCTGATACCGGGCTTGCGCAGGGCGGCACGAAAGTCCGGCGGCGCCGGCATACCGGCAAACTGCTCTTCCAGCTCCCGCAGGGATGTAGCTGTTTTGCGCAGCAGGATCTCTTCTTTTTTATGATTGACAATTTCATCAAGAATCATGGCAGTCTGTACTTTTCCTGTTTTCCCGAAGCGATGTGAATCTGTGTCCGGAGTGGAGGGTTAAGACGTAACGGTGCGCCTTGTGTGCTCTCGTTATAATACTGGAATATGACTTTCGCTTCAACCGTTCATGATGATTCGTCCGAAAGCAGCTCCGGTTATTTCATGGGTTTCTGGGGAAGCGGCTGAAGTCGGGATCTCTTTTTTCAAGAAAGGCGTTTCGCCCCTCCTGCCCTTCTTCCGAGCGATAAAAGAGGCTGGTGGCGTTTCCTGCAAGTTCCATCAGTCCCGCCTGACCGTCTTCATCCGCATTCATTGCCGCTTTGATAAAGCGTAAAGCCGTCGGAGAATTGCGCATAATCTCACGGCACCACTGCACCGTCTCTTTTTCCAGTTCCGCCAGCGGAACCACTGTGTTCACAAGCCCCATCTCCAACGCCTGCTGTGCGTTGTACTGGCGGCAGAGGAACCAGATTTCCCGGGCTTTTTTCTGACCCACCATGCGGGCAAGATGTGCCGACCCGTACCCGGCATCAAAAGAACCGACCCTCGGACCGGTCTGACCGAAGACGGCGTTGTCTGCGGCAATGGTCAGATCACAGACCATGGCAAGGATATTTCCGCCGCCTATCGCATAGCCGGCAACCATGGCAATGACAGGCTTCGGGCAGGTGCGGATTTGCCGATGCAGATCCAGCACGTTCAGCCGTTCCTGATTGGAAGCACCATCAACATACCCTGCCTCTCCCCTTATTTTCTGATCGCCGCCGCTGCAAAAGGCACGCTCGCCCATACCGGTCAGGATAATCACACCCACAGACGAATCAAAGCGCGCGTCCCGGAGGGCGTCACTGATTTCATCATTAGTCAGAGGCGTGAAAGCATTGTGCCGATGGGGCCGGTTAATCGTGATTTTGGCTATTCCTTCCGCTTTCGCATAAAGAATTTCCTGATAAGTGCCTGCCGGCTGCCAGTGAATGATGGAAGTCATGACATATTCCTGTTAGTGCATAAACGCACGTTTTAGACGGCGCGCAGGGTGCGCACCAAGCGAAAGAGACTGGTCATAGTAACGCTGCCCCGGCTCCGGTTGTTTCAGCACGACACCATACCACCAGGCGAGATTATAGCAGAGAGGAAGATAATCGGGTGCCGTTGCAAGCGCGCTTTCTGCAAGAGACAGCGCCTGCTCACGGGCGCCGGTGTGAAACAATGCGAGCACCAGCCCGTTTGCAATGGCAGGATCTTCAGGCGCCAAAGCCCGGGCACGCCGGAAATAGGAGAGGCTTGCCTCATATTTACCGTCAAGAAAAGCGTTGGTTCCCAAAAGCGCACAACCGCCGGCACTTTCACCGGCGCCCAGATCACACAAAAAGGCTTCTGCGAGCTGCGCCGCCGCCAATTCAAAAGCCCGGCGCAGCGCTTCCCCGTCATTTCGAAGCCATTGTTCCACGGCGTCCCGATCGGAGCTGAACCGGGGCGACATCAGGTTTGGACTAAGCCGTTCCATCGGATCCCGCCAGCGCCTTCCTTCATACAGGTCAAGGGTATAGGCAGTGATATCATTGCGCCATAAACGATTCCCCGTTTTGAGATCAATCAGCTCGCCCTTCAGCCTGATCGCCAGCAACCCCTCGGCTCCGTAAATGCCATAGAGACTTTCAAGATCCAGCACCGCATCGAAACCGCGCTTCTGCAGCCCCTGCAGCCGGGCTTTTCTTGCCGCCTGAATACTGTGAAAACCGGCGGTCGAGCCGGGCGCACCGATCGCTTTTGCCGGAGAAGGGAACACCTGTTCCAGTGCAGCTGTGAGCCGGTCGGCAAGGACTTTACCGAAGTCATATTCGCCGAGCACTTCTTCAATACGCCGTGCATAGTGCCCGTCCTGCAGGGCACTGATACCGGCACCCAGCACTGCAGTCATCGTGCCCCCGATCTGCAGGGTCTGCCGTACAGGCGACACGGCAACCGTTATCTTTTCCTGAGGGATACTGAGACTGACAGCAGGCCGCTCATACTGCTGAAGAATATCTGAGTGTGCCAGAGGGCGCCGGGCGGAACATCCTGACACCAGGAGCACTGTTGCTGCCATCAGAAGAAAACAGTTTTTTTTCACGATTATTTTTTCCCTGAATGTTTTGCAGAAATCGGAAGCATCTGCTGTCGGGATCAGCGCAAAAGCCGCCAACGGCACGAAAAAACATGCTGCAAATGAGTGTTTTTACAGGGAATTATAGCACAGGCGCAACAATACGCCTATGCCGTGGCGCCAGCCCCCGGATATGATCAGAAGAATCAGTGTATTCTCCTTTGTACCGCCCGGAGAAAAAAGGAACGATTTCAGGTTTTAAAAATCAGACGACAGGCGGTTCCTGATCAGAGGTCTTTGCATACCGAACCAGAGTGCGGGCAAGCTCCTCAATCAGAATAGGCTTGGACAGAATGGCAACAAAGCCAACCTCCTTCGCCTCTCCATCACTTACATCCATGCGATAACCGCTGAGCAGAACAGAAGGCAGATCCGGTTTGAACGCTCGCAGTCTTTTAGCCAGCTCTATGCCGTTCATTTTAGGCATCATATAATCCAGTACCGCAATATCAATGGCTGCCGGATCCTGCTCCATAAATTCCAGCGCACTGGCACTGTCCGAAAATATCTTGACCTGGAATCCGTAACTTTTCAGGCCTACCACCATCATTTCCACAATATCCTGAAGATCATCCACAACCAGGACGGAAATTCCTTTCCCATCCGGCTTTGACTCAACTGCAAAAGCAGGTTTAAGAGGGCGCATCTTTTCTTCAGGCCAGAAAATTTCTATCGTAGTGCCCGCACCCGGTGAACTGTACAGCCTGATGCCTCCGCCAACGCGCTTCACACTCCCATGCACAGTAGAAAGACCGAGTCCCATCCCTTCGCCCACATCTTTAGTGCTGTAAAAAGGATCAAAGGCGTGTTCCGCCACCTGCGGATCCATACCATGCCCTGTGTCGGACACTGTAAACCGCAAATATCTTCCCGAAGGTAAATTGCCGGTCAGGGTAGGCGTCACTTCCTCCAGATCAATGAGATCCAGTGAAATATCTATGCTGCCGCCGTCAGGCTGAAGGGCATGCTGCGAATTTTCAAGAAGATTAACGACAATCTGCTGCAGTTCATTGGGGTCCACCAGTGCAAGTGCATTCAAAGCATTTATGTTCTCGTGAATGGTGATGTTTGTAGGGAAGCAGGAACGCATGACCTTGATAGATTCCTGAAGCAAAGGTCCCACTTTTACCACTTCCGCTTCCTTGGAATTTTGCTTTGCAAATGTCAATATCTGTTTGATCAGTTTCGAGGAGGTCTGAGCTGTCCGTATAACCACTCCTATGCTTTCCCGTGCAGGTTCATCTGCAGCCATTAATTCCAGTGCCAGTTCGCTCCGCCCCAGAATGATGGTCAAGGCATTATTCAGATTATGAGCAATGCCGCCGGCAAGAAGGCCCAGATTTTTCATCTTCTGAATCTGAATCAGGTGCTGCTCCATTTGCTGTTCCTGAGAAACATCGCGCTTAACAGCCACATAGTGGGTGATGCACCCCTGCTCATCAGTTATGGGCGAAATTGTTGCCTTTTCTTCATAAGAAGAACCGTCTTTACGCTTATTTAAAAATATGCCTCGCCATACCTGACCCTGCTGCAACGTACGCCACATCTCACGAAAGGATACTTTAGTCTGCGACTGATCCCCCAAAAAAGAAGACGGTCGGTTTTTTGTTTCCTGTGCTGTGTACCCGGTCATGATTTCGAAGGCGGGATTGACGTATTTAATCTCTCCTTCCGTGTCGGTAATCATAATGCTTTCCGCTGTATTGGATACAGCCGCTTCCAGAAGACGCAGTTCCTCTTCCGCACGCAATTTCTCGGTAATATCCAGCGCCAGCGTACAAATATGGCTGATCTCTCCGGAGTACACCACCACAGGATACATCGTACATTCATAGACTCGATCCCGGTGTTTTCCCTTAAAGAACTGCATTTCGCCTGAAGCAGCCACCTCCTCAGCACAGTTTTTTCCCTGCAGAAAAAGATGAAATGGAAGCACATCACGCAAATGCCTGGACTTCAGATCCGTTTCCCCTTTGCCGAAAAGCCTTACAAACGTATCGTTGCACGCCAGAATAATACCGTCCACAGTCGTAAAAAAGATGGGAGAAGAAATGGAGTTCAACAGAACGGTCAATTGCGTTTCGTTTTTTCGGGCGTTTTCCTCCAGACGTTGAAGCTGATGAATCTGATAGATGAGTACCGTATTCTGGCTTTCAAGCGTTTTATTGGCAAGGTCCGAATCAAGCAGTGCGCGAACCAGCCCGATCAGCAGCGACAAACAACTCGAAACAAGCAGTACATTGGAAATATAAAGGTCTACGGGCTGGGAAGTTCCTAGAAATGTCCCAATTGCTTGCCAGCGGTAGGACTGGAGAATATCAAAGGAACGATACACAATGAACAAGCCACTGGCAACATAGACCCAGTATCGCGCGTTCACTGTAATTCGAAGCCTGTATGCCAGTTTTATCAGACCGGCAGCGATTAACGTCGCGGCAAAAAAACCGATACAGCTGTTAATAAGAAACAACTGGGAAGGGGAAATAAACGAAAAAAAAGCACGAAAGGCTTCTCCCGATGAGTACATGGCCGAACGAATCAGAAGCGCTGAAATGGAAAGGAGCAGTTCCAGAAACATGCCGCTGCCCAGCATCAGCCCGTCCCTGTTCAGGAAGTACTTCAGCCACCCGCTCCCGACAGGATGTGTACTTTCTTTTGCCATAACCCGATCCTTTCCTGCCGACGATTCTCAGCCAGGCTGAGATACAACTTATCGACCTATTGAAAACAACATCTGTATTTTCTTATTTCATTATTCACGTTAATTAGTTTACTGATATTATAACACATATACCAAACGTCTATATCATATTTATTATTTTCTTTGCGGACACACAACGGTGCGCAGTTGTGAATACTAAGAATTACCCTGTTCCAAACAAAAGGCTAGTGAAGAGATTCAACAAGGGAGCGCATGCCGGAAAGGATCTTTTCCTCCAGTCCCGGCGCCCAGCAGTTGGGCAGTCCGAAAATAATCTGGGACTTGCAGCCTTCGTACCCGCCTTCTTCTCTGATACGCTCGGAAGGAATATAGGACACATAGTCGTTGGCATACCCCATGACAAACAGATCCTGCCCCAGTGACTCTTTCAGGGCAATGGCATATTCCACGACCGGCTCGCCGGAAAGCATGGCAAAGCCCTGCCCGCCCAGTTTCCACGCCTGAAGGGGATAGGGATAGCTGACGGGCAAACTCCCGTTCTTTTCGAGCGATTCGAGAAGTTGGAGACTGCACCTCTGTTCGTACCCGCTTGTCGTCGCCACCTGCTTTTCCAGTTCCTCTTTCTCAGGCGGAGGCAGCATATCCAGCGTGGTTTCACTGTACCCCGTCTTTAGTACCGGATCCAGGCGTTTCATTTCACCTTCCAGCTGTGCAGCCACAGCGGCAGCGAGGGTTTCTCCGTATTGCTGCACAAGCGGAATCTGCCGGCGGGGCAGCGGATTCATGTCTGCACCGCACCCGGCAAAAAACAGCGCCGTTGTTCCGGGATAGCGATCTTCCAGCGCTTTCTGAGCAAAACCGGGATAATCGCCCGACCACAGATACCCATCGAGCACGGTGGCATGACAGGCATAACCGAATAGGACAGCATACAGCTGCCCGTCTTCACCGCTGACTTTCAGCACAGGCACGGCATGATCCTGCGGCCCTTCCAGCGCTGTGAATGAACTCAGCGCCCCTTCCTGATTGTTGCGCCGGTTGACGGCAAAGCGGGCAATGCCATTTCCGCTGTAAAGAATGGCAGGCCGGATGTTTTCGAAGGCTTGTTTTCCCAGATTAATTATTTTGTCAATAAACGCTTCCGTATAACGGTCCAGCTTGCGCGCCTCTTCGTCATCATAAGGATAAATGCACCGAAGAGAATTTCCGACAACCGGCCCGCTGTGACTGTGTGAGGAACTGAACACCATTTCCTTCCGTTCAAGTCCGAGCGCTTTCTGCAATGCAGAAAAAATCTGATCCGACGTTTCCCGCGACACGCCGACCACATCGGCAGTTAAGATCAACCCGCGGTTGCCCTGCTGATCCTGCAGTGCCAGCGCTTTTGCCTGCAGCGGGAGCAGCACGCCCTCCGCGGCATGTACTCGGGACGCATACCCCGCCATCCAGACCGGTTCATCCGGCGTAATATCTGTCGCCGCCACTCCGGCCATCCAACCGCCTGATTGCGCAAAAGTACCTGCGCTGTACGCAACAGTCAGGATGCATACAAAAAGAGGAAATCCGGCAGTTAACAGCTTCTTCATGAAATGCTCCAATCCGTGGTTTAGTCTGGTCATTGTGCTTATTATTGCCACCGGGACAGAGAGATGCAAATACCGCTCAGCGCACAGGCGGGTACAGTGAGAGGTATGCCGCATAGTTCGCCATTACTTTCTGCACATAGTCTCTTGTTTCTGTGAAGGGAATGGCTTCCATAAAATCTTCCGGATCTGCCTGCGGAAAACGGGCGCGCCATTTATCACAATTACCCGGCCCGGCATTATATGATGCCAGCGCATAAATCACATTCCCCTCCGAACACTTCAGCATGCGCTCCAGATAAACAGCGCCCAGGCGAATGGAATTGCCCGGTGACTTCAGATTAGCCGCCTGACTCTGTGAAATACGGCTATCCACCCGGGCAAGCCAGTCGGCTGTCGCCGGCATCAGCTGCATCACGCCCGTGGCGCCGGCGTGAGACATGATGGTGGCGCAAAATACGCTTTCCTGACGCGCTACTGCCAGAATGAGATATGGATCCAGATTCAGTTCCTTGGCAACAGGCACCACAAGATCCCAGTAAGCCCGGGGATAGTCCAGCCGGCGCCTGATCGTTTCAGGTATCCTGCCGGACTCATCCGTATCGGAGCCGGGAAGATACTGGAAGAGTGTGCGCATGAAGCCCGCATCGGCGATGACTGGAAACCACAGTTTTTTTAACGAAGGCGCACTGTTCATAATCAGATCCAGCGCCTCCCAGTCCCCTTCCTCCAACCCATTTCTGCCCAGAAAGTGGATGCGCCGCCAGGCGGGAGTTGATGAAATCAGCGGCTGAAGCAAAGGCGCCTCCGTTTCGTCAGGACAGGGGGCGCCGATTAAAAAAGGCTGTCCCGGTGCGCTCTGAATCCGGGCACCGGTCTGCTTTTCTTCCGGGAAACGCTGTGCGAGAAAATAGCGCGCTCTGTGGGCATGAAAATACTCTATACCTGTCGCAGCCGCCCGTTGTAATCCCTCACGCTCCAGCACTGCATTCCCTGCATCATGAGCCATCCGGGCACATCGGTAATAGCCTTCCGCCGCAAAAGGTGTGTAGGGATGTTCCTCGCCGAGCAGTTCATATAAGGAACGGGCAGCCTCTCTTTTTCCTTCCATCCGGGCTCTGTTGGCTAGATTAAACCGGGATCGGGGAGCACGAACATGCCCCGGACACGCTTCAGTAAGGCGTTTGTACATGCGGTCGGCACCAGCAGTATCCCCTGCCTTTTCAAAGCGTTCGGAAAGCCACCAGTATCCGTCGCCCCCGTCTCTGCCCTCAGGAAAGTGCCGGACGAGCAAAGCGGCAAATTCTTCAGCTGCTGCCGTGTTCCCGGCAAGTGCCTGCTCGCGAAGAACAAGCATCAGCCACACTCTGTATTCGAACTTGCCGGACTCCTGCCGAAGAAGATCTTCAATACGGCGAAGCCGTTCTTCAAAAGGCATTCCTGTGTCCCAGCAGAACTGATCCAGCAGTACCGTCTGCTCCGGCTTTGAAAAAGCACCAGATTCCGGATTTTTCTCCAGATTCCAGCGTTTCCGGGCATCGGTGATATTACCTGATCGAATAAGCCCGTAAATTCCATACAGTCGGTCTTCACCATCGGACGACTGCAGCAGAAACTCAGTGGCTTTTGTTCGCAGCGCCACAAGCAGTGTCGTTTCAGCAATGTGACGATAAAACCGGTATGCCTCTCTCCGGTGTTCCGGAAGTGCCAGACAGTTTTCTGCATGCTGCCAGGCGGCATCGCTCATAAACCACGGATGAACCGACAAACCCTGAAAAGCCGCTTCAGAAGCCTGACGCGCCTCTTCCCGACGCCCCATTCTGGTAAAGGCATCGGCCTGACGCACTTTTGTCAGACGCACCCAGGGCCCTTCCGGAAAGCGGCTCAGGACACGTTCGTATAACGCAAGCCCTTCTTCTCCTCTGCCGCTCAGCACATACAACTGCCCCAGCCGTGACCAGGCATAGGGCATCAGATCTTCCGAACTCTCCGCGCATTGTTCAAAAAGCCGTCCCGCATCAGCAAAGCGCCCTGCTCTCTGCGCAGCATCGGCATCCAGAAACAGATGCTCTCCTGTGGATACGGCGGCAGATGCCGCACAACAAAGCAGGGTCAGGCACATAAGCATGCAAGTCTTCTCCTTTGGCTTGAGTCGCCGCAATCCTGAATCCTTCTCTGCAACATCAGCGGGAACACATCCTCACCACTCCTCCATCCCGAATGCATTTTCAAAATGCGTCACCACCGGCTTTTCTCCGGGAGGCATCACAATGGCGATTACATCAAAACGATAATAGCAGTCCCCTTCACCATACCGGGAAATATAACGGCGCGCCGCCTCTCTGAGGTGACGGCGTTTGGTCTGTTGAATCGTCTCCTGAGGTGCGGTTGAACTGGCATCACTCCGGGAACGCACTTCGGCAAAAACCACTGTATCCCCTTTTTGCGCCACAATATCCAGTTCAAAGCGATCAAGCCAGAGATTGCGGTGAAGAATAGCGTAACCACGCTTCTTCAGGTGCCGTGCCGCCAGATCCTCCGCAAGCAGCCAGGGCTTACGTTCTTTCCTAAAGAACTGCCACATTTTCTTCCGGCTCCGGGCTCTCAGGAAGCGCGCCGTCGTGGGCAAAGAGACGTATCTCGCCGAAAGAGGCGTATTGCCGCACTCTCAGGCGATGCATCCGGCACATCTCAAGAATGGCGAGAAGAAAACAGACCTGCTCCAGCGGGCTGCGGCATTCCTGACGCAGATCCGACCAGGAAACGCTCTCCCGCATCTCCAGCAGATTTTCCAGCCGTGCGATTTTTTCATCAACAGACGCCTCTTCCAGCGTGACACGGTGCTGTATCTCTCCCATAAGAAAACGGAGCATGCCGCGAATGGATTTCATGAGGTCATACAGGCTGACTTCAAAAGCATCCTCTTCATTTTCGTCGGGAATATAGACCGGTTTGACCCGTCTGCCGAAGCGATCCCCCTGCCTCTCCTCCATGGTGCCCAGAAGATGTGCCAGATCCCTGAATTTTCTGTATTCCAGCAATTTAATGACCAGATCAAGGCGGGGATCTTCTTCTTCCAGATCCTCTTCTTCGTCCTGCTCCATTTCAGCAGGCAGGATCATGCGCGATTTGATCTGAATCAGCGTAGCCGCCAGAATAAGAAAATCGCCGGCAACATCCAGTTGTTCCGTACGGAGCATGTCAAGAAAACTGAGATATTGCCGGGTTACTTGAAGAATGGGAATATCAAAGATATCTATTTCCTGCTCTTTAATCAGATAAAGAAGCACTTCAAAAGGGCCCTCAAACTGATCCAGCTGCAGGCGCATGGAATCCAGGCTGAAGGCACCGTCATCGGAGCCGGTATCACCTGCCCCGCTATTTTCAACAGATTCAACAGACAAATCAGTCATGAGCTCTCGTTTCCACTGATGTCACGCAAACATTTATTGATCAGAATACTTCTCTCCCGCCCCTTCATCATACCGTTTTAAGCCGGTAAAACACAACCGCCCGGGACACGGCACATTTCGCTCAACATTGATTTTATCGGTGCGGTACAGGTATGTTTATGACGTTTTACTGCAACCAAAGGAATACCCGCCATGCTCTACGCTTTTCTGTTCTGCCTCTCTCCACTGCTGCAAAGTACCGATGCACAAGTTCCCGCCGGATCCGCCTCTTATTCCCGGTCTGTGATGGACTATGGCGCCAAGGGGGACGGCCTTTCGGATAATACCGCCGCCTTTCAGCAGGCACTTAACGAGGCAGCTGCCGCTTCCGGAGGCACCGTTGAAGTACCTGCCGGCCGATTTCGTTTTGAAGCCTCGCTGACGCTTCCCGCCAATGTAACACTTAAGGGCACTTTTCACTATGCGCCTGCCCATGCCGGAATCCGGGATAAAAAAGACTCAGAGCTTCCTGTATTCGGCAGTGTTCTGGAACCCGTGGGCGGCGCAGGCAGTGAAGAGGGCAGCCCTTTTATTACCCTGGAAGGCAGCAGCACACTGCAGGGCTTCTGCATCCACTACCCCGATCAGCTTCCTGATGCGGAAGCTCCCACACCGTACCCCTGGACCATTGCCATGCGTGGCAACAACCCGGCACTGATCGATATGGAACTGCTGAACCCTTATCTGGGCATTGATGCATCCAGGAACCAGCGCGCACTCATCCGTAATATTCACGGTCAGCCCATCCGCACAGGGCTCTTCATAGACACCATCTACGACATCGGCAGAGTGGAAAATGTGCACTGGAACCCCTGGTGGACTATCAATACGCCTGTCTACCAATGGCAAAAAGAACACGGCACGGGGTTCCTCTTCGGTAAAACGGACTGGCATTATGTCCTGAATACCTTCTGTTTCGGGTACAACGTGGGCTATCAGTTCATCAAAACGGAAAACGGTGCCACCAACGGCAATTTTCTGGGCATCGGCGCCGACGACTGTCACACCGCCCTGCTGGTGGAAGACAGCGAGCCTATGGGCATTCTCATTACGAACGGTGAATTTGTAGCATTTCGCGGGCCCAACCCGACCATGATCCGGGTGGAAAAAACACACCGGGGCACCGTACGCTTTAATAATTGCGCCTTCTGGGGGCCCGGCTGCCGCAACGCCCTCATCGACGGAGTCGGCACAGTCGGCTTCAGCAATTGCACCTTCATGCAGTGGGGGCACAAGCAGAAAGATGACAAATGGGTTCCCGCCGATCTGCCTTCCATCGAAGTGCTGGGCGGCAGTGTGGTGCTTTCCGGCAACGAGTTTCTTGAAAACAAACCCCAGATCAAACTGGGAAAAGATGTGGAACGCGCCATTGTTACAGACAATCTGATGAATGGTAAAGTACGCATCGAGTGTGACGCGAAGAAAAATCGCGTCCACATTCACGGCAACCTCGGCTCGCCCGAAGATTCCGGATTCAGAAGGTCGCTTCACAGCAGGAAGGATTTCCGGGCAATGCGGTTAAAAGAAAAATAATATCTTTTCCGGCAGAGCCGGACTCCGAACAGCCGTTTTTTTTGTTGAAACTCCTCTCTTGACGAGTACTTTCATTAATCACATCTTAAACTGCAGCACAGGTGTCTTATGCCCAAACTCTACACCATACTCCTTTTATGCGCCTCCAATCTTTTCATGACCTATGCCTGGTACGGGCATCTGAAGGATATGAAAGGTCGTTTTCTTCCCTGGGTTATCTTGCTTGCGTGGGGTGTCGCTTTTTTTGAATATTGCCTTCAGGTTCCGGCAAATCGCATCGGGCACACACAATTTTCGCTGGGTCAATTGAAGGTCATGCAGGAGATTATCAGCGTGGGCATTTTTGCGCTTTTCGCGGTGGTCTACATGCGCGAACCGCTGCGCCTCGATTTCCTCTGGGCGTCCCTCTGCCTTGCTGCTGCAGCCTGGTTCATGTTCCGTAATGCGGGAATCGCCGGCTGATCAGATCCATCACCTGATCCGCCATTGCCGCAATACCGGAAGCGGGACAGCATGGAAGCCAGTGAATCCCTTTGTCCGCACGGAACCAAGTCAGCTGTTTTTTCGCATACCGTCTGTGATGCATGCGGGCGGCTTCCACCGCTTCCTCCAGGCTGCTCTCTCCCCGGAGATACGCAGCAATTTCTCTGTAGCCCAGCGCTTTCAGACGGTGAATATCCTTTTCGTAGCCCGACGCAATAAGCCTCTGAGTCTCGTCCACCCATCCGGCATCGATCATCTCCTGCACGCGATGATTGATCCGTGCATACAGCACTTCCCGGTCCCAGTCAGGTGCCACCTGTAATACTTCCCATTTATCCGCCTGGTGCTGATGTGCCTGATGCCACAGAGAAAAGGGGCGCCCCGTCAGCTCATGCACCTCCAGCGCCCGGACAATACGCACCAGATCGTTGGCGCTTGTCAGCTGCGCCGCATAGTCCGGATCGACTTCCTGAAGCTGCGCGTAGAGCGCTTCTGTCCCCTCCTCACAGGCACGCGCACGAAGCCGATCGCGAATGCTCTGATCCCGTGCAGGTCCGGGAAACAGACCATCCTTGAAAGCATTGATATAAAGACCTGAGCCGCCGCAGAGCACGGGCAGCGCATTGCACTGCAGCAGTTTTTCCGCCCGTCGACGTGCAAGCCCTTCATATTTGCCTGCCGCCATATCTTCGTCCGGATTGAGAAAAGAAACGAAATGATGGTGAACCCGTTGCTGCTCCGCTGCTGAAGGAGCGGCACAGCCGATCTCCATGCCCCGATAAAACTGCATGGAGTCAGCAGAAATAATTTCTGTCCGAAGCCGCTCCGCCACCTCGAGTGCCAGAGCAGTCTTGCCCGAACCGGTGGGTCCCACCACAGCAACAGCGCACTTCACTGGATTCTCCTGAAACTGCGTTCCATCTGATAACGTGTCAGCTCCACAATGATGGGACGCCCGTGGGGGCAGGTATAAGGCGGGCGCAGTTTTCGGAATCCGGCAAGGAGGCTGCGCCGCTCTTCTATGCTCAATCGATCGCCTGCCTTGATGGACGCCTTGCAGGCACGCGATGCTGTACGGAGCAATTCATTGCGCACGGACTCAGGATCAAAAAGAGTCTGGCGACCCAAATGATCCAGCAATGCAAAAAGGACATCGGGAACTTTGCTTTCTTCATAGAGCGGACAAACCGCACCTATCTGGAAGGTTGTCTCTCCGAAAGGTTCCACTTCAATACCGATGGACGCAAAGACAGAGCGGTAGGTTTCAAGCAGTGGCACCTGCGCAGGGGTCACCTGGAACACTACAGGCACAGCAATCTGCTGCAAAGGCGGTTCCGGTTTAGCCAGCTGCTCCAGAAGGGCATCATAGTTCAGACGTTCGTGGAGGGCGTGCTGGTCTATGATCAGGAGGCGCTTGTCTTCAGGCACGAGCAGATAGGTGTCAAAGAGCTGCATAGGCGCATCGCCCAGCTGCTCAATTGCTTCAAAATAACCCTGCGGAACCAGGCTTTCAAATTCTTCCTGTCTCGGTGTTTCCAATCCGGTTGCCGGGACAGCAGGCTCCGGTACTACAAGCGGAATTACGGCATCGGGAACATCGTCCGGAGAAGCTGCCTCCGCTTCCGGCGGCGCACAGAAGGGCTCAGCATGCACCCCGGAAGGATATGCTTCGCTGTCTTCCGATCTGTGAGGCGCGGGCGGCTCTTTCCGGAGTGACGGCAATTCCGGGGCAAAATCTGCACGCTCTTTCTCTGATTCTGTCGACACCTCAAAAGCCCGGGATTCTTTCAGGCTCTCTCTATCCGGAAACGGTTCTTTGACAAAGGATTTTCCCGCTGTGCTCTCTTGCTTTTGGTATTTCTCCAGGCAGGTGCGCACCACCTGCTGCACGGCATCATGAGCAAGTTTCTCATCACGAAAACGTATTTCCCGCTTCGCCGGATGGATATTCACATCCACCAACCGGGGATTCATATCCACCAGAACAATCCCTACAGGATGCCGCCCCACCGTCAGGAGGCCCTGATAGGCGCGCTGAAAACCGTAGAGCATGGAAGGATTGGAAACAGGCCTCCTGTTAACATAAAAAAGCTGATGTGACCGGCTTGCCCTGTTCAGCTCGGGACTGCCTATCAGTCCGTGAAAAGAAAAACCATCCTGTTCTCCCGTCAAATCAACCATATGCTGCACAAAAGACAAGCCCCAGATCAGAGCAGTGCGATCCCGGAGCGAAGCGTGCTCGGGCACATCGAGAAGGAGACGCTCATTATGAAACAGCTGAAACCCGACCCCGGCACAGGCAAAAGCATGCCGCTGCACCACGTCAATACAATGGTTGAGCTCCGTCGTGATTCCTTTGAGAAATTTGGCGCGAACCGGCGTGTTAAAATAGAGGCGGGCGACCGATATGCGGGTGCCCACAGGCGCTCCTGTGCGGCATACTTCACGCAGGATTCCGCCGTCGATGCGCAGCTGTGTGGCGCTTTCATCTCCTTCCCGGCGGGTAATCAGCAGAAACCGGGATACGGCTGATATGCTCGCCAGTGCCTCGCCACGGAATCCCAGCGAAAGGATGGAGTCCAGATCCTGCGCTTCCCGGATTTTACTGGTGGCATGGCGTTCTACGGCAAGCAGCGCATTCTCTTCAGACATGCCATGTCCGTTATCCTGCACTTCAATCAGCCTGCGGCCTGCCGCCACAAGCCGGACAATAATCCGCGTCGCTCCTGCATCGAGCGCGTTTTCAAGCAGCTCCTTCACTACCGAAGCAGGGCGTTCCACCACCTCACCGGCAGCGATTTTATTGGCGACCGTGTCGGGCAGAATTCGGATCGGGGCTATGTCGGATTTTTCCAGCATGGTCTTAATCATACCATAAAAAAGGCCTCTCCTTTTTCAGGAGAAGCCTGTGCATTCAATGACAAAAAGTGAATACCTGCCTTTTTAGCGCACCGCCAGCTGCTTGCCATAAGCAAAAACAGCCAGATTATCGGCATGCACCCGGGCAGGCAGGTTGGCGCATATGGCCGCTTCCCAGAGAGCATCATCAAAAGAAAGAAATACACTCAGTATGCCGAGAAGCGCTATATTGCAGTTCCGCTCTGTCACCGGCGTGGAATCATCGCTGTCCAGATCGGAAATCTTGCTTTGCCCTTCTCCCAAAAGCCGGGTCACGCTGATAAAATTACCGCCTTCTTTGAGATGATGGCGGTTATTGTCCTCCTGAGTAGGATGCATCACCAGCACATAATCCGCACAGCCGTCCGGAACCATGGGGCTGTATACCTTCTCACCGAAACGGATATCACTGGTTACCGACCCGCCACGCTGACTCATCCCGTGTATCTCGCCCTGCTTCACATCCAGCCCGGCACGAAATGCCGTTTCCGCAAGAATATTGGCGGCACGGATCACACCCTGACCGCCCAGCCCTGCAATCACAACATTAGTTATACGCGTATCCATGTCAGTCCTTGCTGCTTCGGGTTGCCGCTTCATATTGAGCGAGTTTAGGTTCGGCAAGAAAACAGACCTTCCTGAGGATGATCACGGAAAGTTCATTCTTCGCCAGAGATTCCCGGAAAACCGCTTCGAAATCCTGCGGTCTGTTCACCACATGCACATTAGGCACACCCATGGAACGGATCACGTTTTCAAAGACGAGTTTGCCCGTCTGCTGATGATCCATAGAGCGGCCTGTGCCCGGATGCTCCTGCATGCCTGTCATCGCCGTGGTGCCGTTATCCAGAATCACAAGAACATGCCCCGTTTCCGGCGGATTGTAAACCATCTCAACAACACCGGTAAGACCGCTGTGGGCGAATGTGCTGTCACCGATGACACTGACAACACGACGTGCTTCTTCGGCAGGAAGCGTGTGACGGAGCCCAAGCCCGACGCCCAGGCTGGCGCCCATGCAGACACAGGTGTCCAGCGTTTCAAAGGGCGGCAGCACGCTCAGCGTGTAACAGCCGATATCACCTGCAATAATGCAGCTGAATTTTTTCATCACGGCAAAAGCCATTCGATGCGGGCAGCCCTGACAGAGTTGGGGCGGCTTGCCCGGAGGGGGCGGCGTTTCATCCGTGAGATCCCCGGTAACAATCCGCTTCACCCGGGTAATGTTCAGCTCGCCAAAACGATACATCTCCGCCTTGCCTTCGCAGGGGATGCCCGCCGTCCGCAAGGCTTCCACCAGATAGGGATCGTTTTCCTCGATCACCAGCAGGCGATCCACTGTCTTCGCAAAAGCCCGGATCTTTTCGATCGGAAGCGGATACGTCATCCCCAGTTTTAAAACAGAAGCTTCCGGCGCTGCTTCGCGGGTATGCAGAAAAGAAACGCCCGATGTGACAATACCCAGCGACGGGTCGCCCTCATAAATACGGTTAAGATCAGCACTTTCGTTCCACTGCTGAATCTCATTCATTTTGTGACGCATGCGCTTATGGGCAAGGCGGGCATAGCCCGGAATCATGACATAAGCGCGGGGATCGCGGACAAAACCGGGATCCATATCCGGGATTGCCGGTGCGTGAGGTCTCACAATCCCTCTGGAATGGCATACACGGGTGGTCATCCGAAACAGGACAGGCAGCTGCCATTTCTCGGAAAGCCGGAAAGCCTCGAAAAGAAAATCATAGCTTTCCTGGGCATCCGACGGTTCCAGCATCATGACGCTGGCGGCAACGGCGAAACGACGGTTATCCTGCTCATTCTGACTGGAACCCATGCCCGGATCATCAGCAGACACAAGAACAAGTCCGCCCCGAACCCCTGTGTAGGCGACAGTGAACAGCGGATCGGCTGCCACATTCACGCCCACATGCTTCATGGTCACCAGTGTCCGGCCACCGCCGTAGGCAACACCGATCCCCACTTCCAGCGCCACTTTTTCATTGGGTGACCATTGTGCGCGCCCTCCGATAAGAGAAAAGTTTTCAAGTATTTCAGTGGAAGGCGTGCCGGGATAGCCGACTCCCAGCGAAACCCCCAGATGCAGTGCCGCCAGAGCGACTGCCTGATTTCCACTCAACAACTGCGGTTCCAAGTCCTTGGTCATGTCGGGTTCTCACAGCCTGATGGTTCAGAAGTTCAGAAAAATAATGGAAATGCCCCTGTTCAGGAGCCATGTTGGAAAGCGCTACTGTAACAAATCACCCCGGGACACATCAACTGAACTGTGAAAAAAGGCAAGGCAAATTCAGATAACCGGATACTGCTTTTTGCAGATTCTTTCGCTCTAATTTTCAGCCTGCGCCTGAAGGCAAAACCATTGCAAAGCGCTTATTGCCGTGCTATACTGATTATAGGGCATGCACTGTTTCATAGCCCCTTATTCGTTTTGATCACCCGACAGCATGTTCTTTTTTTTATAAAGAGGTCACTTAACTGATAAGGAGCACTCGTAATGAAACGAAAAGGATTTACTCTTATTGAGCTGCTGGTTGTGATTGCGATCATCGGCATTCTTGCCGCGATCCTTCTGCCGGCACTTGCCCGGGCCCGGGAGGCAGCCCGTCGCTCAAGCTGCCAGAATAATCTGAAGCAATGGGGGCTTGTCTACAAGATGTATTCCGGCGAATCCCGGGGCGGTCTTTATCCGCACATGCAGACAGCAAATCCCCAGCGCACGGACTTCCCCGGCTCTTTCAGCAGCGTTGAGCTGCAGGCGTGCGCGCAGGTCAGCGACATTTACCCGGAATATCTGACCGACCCGTCTATCGCCATCTGCCCTTCGGATCCTGTGGAAACTGTCGCCAAACTGAAAAATGACCAGGGCGACTATATCATCCAACTTCCGGGCAGGAACTATGTCATGGGCGTCAGTTACTGCTATTTCGGCTGGGTACTTGATCGGCTCGCCGATCCGGTCATACCCCCGGAACCCCTGTCCAATTTCAGCTGGCTCGCTGCCGGAGCAGGCGCCTTCGGCTTTAATGTCCCGCCCGACGGCTATTCCACAGCACAACTGGGGCATGCGGTAAACAGTCTTCTGGAATCAGCCATCCCGGCGATTACCAGTTCAGAGCCTGGAATTGCCATGATGCGCATTGCCGACAAAGATATCCGTGTGCCTGCGGGCTACGGCTGCGGTGGCGGTCAGTCCGACACAGTCTATCGTGTCCGGGAAGGCATTGAGCGTTTTCTCATTACAGACATCAACAATCCTGCTGCCTCCGCCATGGCACAAAGCACAGTATGGCTTATGCTTGATCTGATGGCAACAGAGGTTCAGTTTTTCAACCATGTACCCGGCGGTTGCAACGTTCTTTTCATGGACGGTCATGTGGAATTTATCCGTTATGTTGCCGACAGCAGCAACCCGCCACGGGATCAGGGAGCCACGGCGCCGGTATTGCCGAGTGCTGCCACAGTTCTGGGACTTTTCCTGAACCTGAACAACTGATTTTCAGGCGCAAAATTTTAACAGACGGGCAGACCGACCAGCTGTAAAGTGGCTTTACAGGCACGAGGCCTGCATAGAAGAGGATGAGCCGCCGGACCTTTAAAATCCGGCGGCTCTTTTAATGCATCTCAGGGTTCAGGAATCAGCCACGCCCCTTGCGCATGGCTTTGATGCCCGCTGCTATTGCTGCAGCCACAATGAGGAGACGTCCGACCAGTCCCATCGCAGGCAGCATGCCTTCCACGGTGATATAGTGGTCGCGTGTTTCCGTTACGGTGTTGGTTCCATCGGACACCGTCAGCGAAACCGTATAGCTGCCTTCGGCTTCATACAGGTGCTGCGGATGCCTGTCTTCACTGATGGTACCATCACCAAAATCCCACAGCCAGCTGGTCACCGGTCTGTTTCCGGCAGACGACATATCAGCAAACTGCACCTGCAGCGGTGCAGGACCGCTCTGAGGCGATGCGGAAAAGTCCGCTTTCAACGCCGCCGGCTGGGTAACTGTAATCCAGTTCACTTTCTGCTCTTCGTCGGAAGCGTTCTGCGCATCGGTCACGATCAGCCGCACAGTATAAATACCGGGCCCGGCATAGATATGGGCAGGCGCCTGCTCCGTGCTGGTTGTTCCATCGCCGAAATGCCACAACCACGAAGTGATCGGTGAATCACCGGCACTTGATGCACTGGCAAACTGCACCTTCAGCGGACTGTCACCCTTTTTCGGATGAGCGGTAAAGTCCGCCGTGGGACCGCCCGCCTGGCTCACGTTGATGAAGCCAGCCCGTGTCTCGGAGTCGGTACCGGCGGCAGATGAAACCGTCAGCTGCACCGTGTAGGAGCCGGGATTATTGTAAACGTGAGAGGGCGACGCTTCTGTGCTGGTCGTTCCATCGCCGAACTGCCACAACCAGGCGTTAATCGGCGCACCGCCGGGCAGAGATAAGTCTATAAACTGCACGGCAAGGGGCGCCAGACCACCGGAGGGCATGGCATTGAAAATCGCCGTCGGCGCTGCCGGCTTGGTGGCAGTGATGTAATTGTTCCGCACTCTCGTGTGACTCCCGACCGCGGTGGTAACCGTCAGAGAGACACTGTATGTCCCTGCTGTGTTGTACTGGTACGTCGGGTTGGGTACAGAAGCACTGCCTCCGTCACCGAAATCCCACGCCCAGGCGGTGATAGGCTCATCGCCCGGAAGGGAGAGGTCATTAAAGGTCACCGTAAGAGGCGTGGTGCCCGACGGCGGTGTTCCCAGGAAATTCGCTGTGGGACCGCCGGGCGCCGCCACGGTAATATAGCCTGTTTTCACATGCAGATCACTGCCGGAGTCGGATACGACGGTCAGCGACACATCATACACACCCGGCGTATTGTAAACATGGGAAGGCGAGCGCAGAAGCGCCGTCTGCCCGTCTCCGAAAGTCCAATTCCATCCCAGTATCGGCGACGAGCCCGGTGTCGCCAAATCGGCAAACTGCACCGGCTGCCCGATTACAACATTCAACGGGGATGCAATGAAATCAGAAACAGGAGGCACAGGCAGCGGAGGCGCTGAAACCTGCACATATCCGGGTACCGTCCGGGTATGGCTGCCGACAGAAGTGGTCACCGTGAGTGTTACGGTATACAACCCCGGCACATCATAACGATGCGAAGGACTTTGCCCTGCATGTGTGGTTCCGTCACCGAAATCCCACGCCCAGGCGGTGACAGGCGCCGTGCCCGGCAGTGAACTGTCGCCGAAGTACACGGTGTCACCCGCTGTAATCGTGGTAGGTCCGCCGGAGAAGAGGGCTGTCGGTCCGACAGGTTCCGTAACGGTGATATAGTTCGAACGCAGCATCACACCGGTATCCAGAGCCGTAATCACTGTCAGAGACACATGATAGGTACCTGCTGTCGTATAGGTGTGAATCGGATTCTGCTCGGTGCTGGTCGTACCGTCACCAAAGCTCCACAGCCAGCTGTCGATGGGAGCTGCGCCTGCCTGGGACTGGTCGATGAACTGCACGGCAAGATTGCGGGCACCACTGGTCGGGGACGCGATAAACTGCGCTACGGGCCCGTCACCCGGGCCGCTGCCGCTGGCATTGGGTACATGAATGTAGGTACCTGCGGGCACGGCTGTCGTCCAGCTTTCACCAGCGGCAAGAACGCCTGCTGTGCCGTTTTTGCCGTCAATCAGGACTTCAGGATTGGCGCCGACCACGATGCCAACACCGCTTATCTGCCCGGAACTGTTCGTGTTCCGGATAATCACCTGATCAAAGCCTTCGAAAACAGATGTACCTTCTACCTTTCTGAAGACTCTGTATTCCAGGTCGTTATTGGAGGAGAAGGGCGGATTTTCCAGGCCGTCGTTCCAGTAGTTCGGCAGACACCAGCCACGTGTCGCAGCACCGCCCTTGATATTCGGAAGCACAGGCGTGCGGCCGTTCACCAGCGGATTGAACGCCGTCAGATAGGGCACATGGCTGGTGATACCCTGTACAAGACCGTTTGTACCTGCCTGCGGACGGTTTGCCATTGCTCCCGCATGGGTCATGTTGGATATCACTGTGTAGGCGCCATTGTGGTTGGGATCGAGGCTGGCTGCATTTGCCGCCACTACCTGAGCTCCGCCCGCCAGTACAACAGAACCGTGAAGTTTTACCATACCGGGAAGACCGTTACCGCCTGCGGATCCGGCACCACCGGCACCGCCTGTACCGCCCGCACCGCCATTGCCGCCTGTACCGCCGGATGCGCCGGCACCACCGGCACCGGCAAGCGTATTCGTATTGGCACCATTTCCGCCCTTGGCACCTGCCACACCATTGGCACCTGTTCCGGGCGCTTCCGGTGAGGAACCCTGACCCGCACCGGATAATCCGGCACCGGAAGCTTCAGCAGAAACATTCAGCACTGTGGACGGCGCAACACGAAGCAAGCCCCGGGCAGAAAGAACAAAGGCACCGCCACCGTCTCCTCCCTTACCGCCCGCACCACCGGCTCCACCAGCATGCCCGGCGCCGCCTTTTCCGCCAGATCCGCCTGTGGCACCTGCAGCACCGCCCGCCGGAGAAGCAGGCCAGGTGGTACCACCAGCACGCACACCGCCGGCACCGGCAGTGCTTCCGCCACCACCGCCGCCAGAAGCGCGATAAGAACCGACGCCTGCTACGCCATCAAACATGCCGCCGGCACCGCCGCCGCCGCCCGAACCACCCGAGCCGCCGCCGCCGCCGCCGCCGCCGCCGCCGCCACCTCCACCGCCGCCGGAACCGGCTGCCAGTGTCAGGCTGGAGGAGAGGGAAAGCAGGTCGTCATAGGCAGCAGCACCGCCCGGCAACGCGTTTTCACCTGAAGCACCGCCACCAGCTGCAGGCGGAGTGCTCCCCGGCGCATTACTGCCGTCACCGCCTTTTTTGTTAAGAAGACTTTCAGTCTGATCTTTTCCGACACCACCGGGCTGACCGGCTCCGCCACCGCCTGCCGTACCAGCACCACCACCGGACCCGCTTGCTCCGCCAGCTCCGCCATTACCACGGGCACTTGCCATGCCGAAACCCGGACTGCCGGCTGCACCGTCGTTCCCGGAGGTGCCCGCAGCACCACCGGTCCCCACATTTCCACTGCCGCCGGGCTGACTGGCAAAGCCATGCTCGCCATTGCCCTGGGCACCGCGAATCACATCGGCACCGCCGCCTCGTCCGCCGGCTCCGCCAGCTCCACCGCCACCGCCTGTACCGCCTGTACCGCCTGTACCGCCGGTTCCCGGTCCTCCGGGCGCTCCGCCTTTGCCGCCACCCAGCTTACCGGCGGGAATAACCACATTAGCGGCCCAGTCGATATCACTTGCCGCCGCAATGGACAGAGGACGGTCGCCTGTAAGGGACAGCGTAACTCCGGCACCGACCGTAATGTTTTCAAACTCAAAAACAGCCACTTCCTGACCGGTATCATAGCGAAGATCCGTGCGGGCTGTATAGGTGTTGCCTCCGTAGACGAGCGTACCCGGCGCACCGCCCGGTGTACCGGTATCAATACTCAGCGTGCCGTTAGGTGCAACAAGATCACCGAGATGACCGTCACTCACATAGAAACTGCCTTCTTCTCCCGCACCTTCACCTTCCGTGTTAACCAGCACGGATGCGCCGGCGGGAACAGTCGTTGTCCACGCCTGACCCGGACGCAATTCGCCGGGCACTCCCTGCGCACCGCGAATCATCCGCGGGCTGTTGCCGTCCACTGTCAGCGTAAGATCCTGAAGTGTACCCGTTTCAGCCGTGTTCTTCAGAACCAGCTGATCATAGCCTTCAAATTCGCTGGGGAAAAGCCAGTAAGTCAAGGCGCCGGATACCGATGTAGGGGCAAGTGCCTCCACTTTGCTTTTATTCCAGTAATCAGGCTGGCACCAGCCATGCTGCGCCGGACCGCCCAGAAGCGTGGGAATCAGCGGTGTGTCAACGAAAACATAGGCATTGAAACTCTTTAGAAAATCATCAAATCGGTTCGCTCCTTTCGCCACATTTGCCGTGCTAAAAACAGGCTGGTTGAGCGCGCGCGCCGCAGCAGTCATATTGGAGATAAAAGTGAACTTGCCGTTCTGTTCAGGTGCGGAACCAGCCGCATTGTCCGCAATAATGCGGGGGGTGGCCGCGCCGGCCTGATCCACCCGGATCACCGAACCCGCCAGTTTGACCATACCCGGAGCGCCATAACCGCCCTGACCGCCTGAACCGCCCTGACCGCCGGTGCCGGCACTGCCG
>MWCY01000019.1 GCA_002070275.1 Candidatus Hydrogenedentes bacterium ADurb.Bin170 | reverse complement strand
CTTCTGGTGGCAGGACTTTGATGACACAGGCTACAATTTCCGCCTGACGGATATCCAGGCGGCAGTGGGCAGCGTACAGCTGCGCAAACTGGACATGCTGAATCAGCGGCGTATTGATAACGCTGCGTATCTGACGGAAGGGCTTAAGGATATCCCGGGTTTTCGGCTGCCTGAAGTGGTGGAAGGAAATCACCATGTGTTCCATCTGTATCCGGTTATGCTTTCACCGGAGCAGTCCGGCATCAGCAAAGAAGATTTTGTCTATCGTATGCTGTACGAAAAAGGCGTGAAGGTGGGCACGCACTATATTCCGCTGCATTGGACAACGGCGTTTCAGAACCGTGGCTTCCGGCGCGGTCAGTTCCCGGTGGCGGACCGTGTAGGCGAAAATCTGGTGACGCTGCCGATCAATCCGCGGCAGACCCGGGAAGCACTGGATTATCTGATTGAAAGCATCCGATCACTCATCGGCTAAGTGTTGCGGGGAGGAAACTTGCATTCAACTGCTTTGTCAAAGTATTGTCTTTTTGCCTGGTTCACTGCGGATCAGCAAAGGAATAACCGTTTAGAACAGGGAGATTAATCATGAAAGTATATTTTCCGGAAGTTGCGAAGCCTATTGCTTACGAAGGGCCCGACTCCAAGAATCCGCTGAGCTTCAAACACTACAATCCCAAGGAAAAAGTGCTTGGCAAAACCATGGAAGACCATCTTCGTTTTGCCGTCTGCTACTGGCATACTTTCCGCAGTGGCGGTGCTGACATGTTCGGATCACCGGTGATGGATCGTGAGTGGCTGAAGGGCGACAGCGTCATTGAAGTTGCCGAGAATACGCTTCAGGCCGCTTTTGAATTTTTCACCAAGCTGGGTGTGAAATTCTGGGCATTTCACGATGATGATCTTATTCCGGAAACGGGATCTCTGGCAGAATCGAACAAGCAGCTGGATCATATGGTGAAGCTTGCGAAGAAGATGCAAAAAGACACAGGCATCAAACTGATCTGGGGTACCTGCAATCTCTTTTCGCATCCCCGCTTCATGTCGGGTGCTGCAACGAACCCGAATCCGGATGTGTTCGCCTATGCGGCGGCGAAAGTGAAGAAAGCCATTGAGAACACGAAATATCTGGGCGGTTTGGGGTATGTGTTCTGGGGCGGTCGTGAAGGCTACGAAACGCTGCTCAATACGGATATGGGCCGTGAGATGGATCATCTGGGCATCTTCCTGAATATGGCGGTGGACTATGCCAAAAAGATAGGGTTCACCGGGCAGTTTTATATTGAGCCGAAACCGAAAGAGCCCACCAAACATCAGTACGATTTTGATGCGGCAAGCTGCTACGCTTTCCTGCAGCGTTACGGCCTGGACAAAACCTTCAAACTGAATCTGGAAGCGAATCATGCGACATTGGCGGGGCATACGCTCATTCACGAACTCGAATACGCCGGAGCCAACGGCATTCTGGGTTCGGTTGATGCGAACCGAGGCGATATGCTCCTGGGCTGGGATACGGATCAGTTCCCCACCGATCTTTATGACACGACACAGATCATGTACACCCTGCTGAAATTCGGCGGATTCAAAACGGGCGGCTTCAATTTTGATGCCCATGTACGCCGTCAGTCCATTGATGCGGTGGATCTGTTCCATGCGCATGTGGGTTCCATGGACTGCTTTGCCAGAGGGCTGAAGATCGCCGCACAGATGCACAAAGACAAAGGCTTTGCCAATTTTGTGAAAAACCGTTACAGCGGATGGGATAAAGGAATCGGCAAGGACATCGAAAACGGGAAGGTAGGCTTTGAAGAACTGGAAGCTTATGCTCTGAAGAAAGGCAACCCGAAAATTGTGAGCGGTCGTCAGGAGCTGCTGGAAAATATGCTCAACGACTACATCAAATAATTTCTGTTCTGATCGCGCCGCGGCGGCAGTCTCGATGATGGAGGCTGTCGCCGCTTTTTTTATGCTTCCCCGGATCGCCGCCAGCGGATCAGGCACCATTGAAGCAGAATGATGGCAATCATCACCAGGGGCATCAGGCGGAAGGGGAGATTCAATCCGGCATAAATGCCCACCGCAGCAAAGCCTAGGCTGCCTGTCATACCGCCCAGACCGACTACGCCTTCGTTGATGGCGGCGCGTCCATGTTTTGTAGTCGGATTTGCCATGCCGTAAAAGACGCTGGAGAAGAATGCGACTCCAAGATTCATGCCTATGGCAGAAAAAGCGATGAGCATGACGATTATACTGTGCGTATATCCCAGCGACCACATGGCGGCACCTGTAAAAAGCTGGATCACGACAAGCATGGAAAAACGATGGTGCCACCAGGCGGAGCGCCCCATGATAAAAAAGGTCAGTCCGGTGGCGAGCCCCATGATCACGGCAAGCCAGGAAAAGCGTGAAGCCGATGCACTGTTCAGCCAGGCGGAGGCGTGGCTTTCCCAAAGGTAGCGCAGCTGACCCGTACTGATCAGCTCATCCAGCTGTTTGGGAAAAACCGCTCTTGTGGAGCCGACGGTGATATGGGCGGCAAAAGTGGCGCACCAGGCACTGTACAGAAAAGATTCACTGGCACGGTCGTGGGCTCTCCGTGATTGAGTGCTGTCACTGCTGAGGCAGACGAAATAACTTTTTTCCGGTGGAACAGATGCAATCAGTACGAGCGATAGAAGACAAAGCCCCGCGATAAAAAGGTAGGGAAACCGGAAATCAATCTCATAGAACGGCCCTGCCAGCAGCGGTCCTGCAGCACCACCTGTGCTCCAGGCGACATTGACCAGACTCATATGCCGTGCCCGTGCTTCGGGGAAGGGTTCCGCGCCGACCCAGGAATGGTAAGCCGGCCAGGCAAAAGCAGAAAAGGTAAAAGCGGCAACAAAAAAGAAACCGCAGAGAAAGGGTGTTCGGAAAGCGGGCATGGCGCCCAGAAAAATCAGAAATCCAGTAACACCGAATAGAGACCAGTTCAATCCATGCCGCGCCCGTGCGACAAACCGTGAGGAAAACAGGGATGCCAGTGTATAGCCGAGCGACGCCAGGCCGATGAAAATGCCAGAGAGTGTAGCACCCTGGTTCATCTGATTGAACAGAAAAAAAGGCATAACCAGTAAGGCGGAATTGACTGCACCGCTGAAAAGAAAGGCGACCAGCGCCACCCGCTGCGGCGGTGTCATACCCCAGCGGTTCCAGTCGGAAGGGGAGGCGGGATTACGGTCTGCACAGTGAGACATGGTTTTACTCCTGAAAAAATAAGGCACAATAGTTCCGAACGAGAGGCGGTGAGACCTTTAGGAGGGAAGCCGATCAGAGAAGAAAGGCTGCATCTTTTGCATGCAGCCCGGCGTATTATAGCAGGGTTCCCTGCCCTCCTGCAGGCGGCGGACTTTTCTTCAGATGCCTGAAGGCGTGCGGCGTTGCCATGCGCCCTTGCGGGGTTCGTTTCAGAAAACCTATCTGTATCAGGTAGGGTTCGTGAACTTCTTCCAGGGTCTGCCGTTCTTCGCCGACAGCCACCGCCAGAGAAGCCAGGCCGACAGGGCCGCCGCCGAATTTATCAATCAGCACTTCCAGTATCTGCCTGTCCATATCATCCAGCCCGAGCGCATCAATACGCAGCAGTTCCAGCGCCCCTTCCGCCAGCTCTCTGGTGATGATTCCATCGCCTTTCACTTGCGCAAAATCACGGACACGCCGCAGCAGCCGGTTGGCGATGCGGGCAGTGCCCCTGGAACGTGCGGCGATTTCAAGCGCTCCTTCGGGCTGTACGGGGACATCGAGGATTCTGGCGGATCGGGTGATAATACGCTCAAGTTCTTCAGGAGTGTACATTTCGAAACGGCAGGTGTCGCCGAAGCGGGCGCGCAGCGGCGGTGTAAGCAGTCCGGCACGGGTGGTGGCACCGATCAGTGTGAAGGGGCGCAAGCCGATTTTCATGGATCGGGCAGTGGGTCCCTTCCCGAGCATGATGTCAACCTCGAAGTCCTCCATGGCGGAATAGAGTGTTTCTTCCACAGCGTGATTTAACCGGTGAATTTCATCAATAAAAAGGACATCGAAATTTTCCAGACTGGTCAGAATGGCGGAGAGATCAGCTTGACGCTCTATGACAGGACCTGAGCTTTGCTTGATATCCACTCCCATTTCATTGGCGATGATCCGGGCAAGGGTTGTTTTGCCCAGACCCGGAGGGCCGCTCAGAAGCAGGTGATCCAGGGGCTCGCTCCGTTGCTTTGCCGCTTCAATCGCAATGCGCAGCTTGTCTTTGATCGGCTCCTGTCCTGGAAAGTCGTCAAGCCGTTTCGGGCGGATCTGATCATCATAAGAGGCATCGTCTTCAACGCGCCCCGGTATAATTACCTCATCTCTGGACATGGCCTGCCTTTGCTAGGGAACGTAACGCTTCGCGTACGAGTTCTTCATCGGGTGCCTCACTGCCCAGCATCTTTCGGGCGTGGGCGCTGGCTTTTTTTGCCTCCTGGGCAGTGCAGCCGAGGCTGATCAGCGCCTCATACACATCATCATCGCCGGTTTCCTCTGCCGACTGAGGATCTCCCAGCAGGGCATTGAGCTCCGGATCCTGCCCCATGCGGGTCTTCATTTCCAGGATAATGCGCTGTGCCGTTTTCTTGCCGACGCCCGGGACGCGCGACATGGCAGTGATGTCATGCTCCTGTACAGCCCGGGCAAAGGCACTGACGGACAGGGTGGACAAAATGGACAGGGCAACTTTCGGACCGATTCCGGTAATACTCATGCACATGATGAACAAAGCACGGTCTTCTTCGGTCAGAAATCCGTAGATCTGAAAAATATCTTCCCGGATGTGACAATAGGTGAGCAGTGTTGCATGCTGACCGACAGGCAGCTTCCGCTGAGCAGAATCGGGAACAAGCACGTCGAAGCCTACTCCGTTCACATCCAGAGCAATGCGGTTAACGGATGAGGCGACTACCTCTCCACGAAGAAAAGCGAACATGCAAAGAATCCTTTTCCATCCGGAGCGTCAGTTGGAGTGCTTTGCCAGGTATTGCCCCGGCGCCGGCACAGACAGGATCTCACCAGATAAAATCATTAAAAAACCATTTTATGGGTGTCAGAAAAGAGTTTTTGGTCTGTCGACCGTTTTTAGCGGAAGCAGTGCCCGTCCCGCCCCGGTGTGCAAAAGCATAATTCAGTATACCGATGGTCGGCGCCCATTCAGGAGTGTTGATGGCGTCGGGCAGTTCATTGAATCCGAGAGGCAGTCCGATGCGTGTGGAAATTCCGATTGTTTTTTCCAGAATCTTATCCTGATTACTGACGGCTGCACCGCCGCCTGTAATAATGAGCCCTCTGCTTAGTTTCATGAGGTAGTTGTTTGTTTTCAGATAGTCCTCAATCAGTGCGGCAAACTGCTTGCTTCTTTCAAAAATAACGGCATCAAGTTTGCTTTTGGCTACAGTACCGGGTGCGCCTGTAACCGTCTTTTGCAGTTTGATGGTGACGTCGCTGTCCGGCGGGGCGATGCTGGTGGAGGACAATTTGAATCCGCCTTTTGTCGGTGTCTCGAACAGATCGATGTTAATGCCGTAATCGAGCAGCAGTTCCACGGCTTCCTCGAAATAGACATTGAGTACGGCGGCAATATCACCCACGTAATGCCCGCTGCCCCATTTGAAGACTTCGGTGGCAATCAGCCGGTTATCGTTGTAGACGGTGATACTGGTGCTGGTTGAGCCGAAATTAATGACCGCTGCACCCAGGCGGATATCTTCCAGCGTGAGGCAGCCATGGGCGGCTGCCAAAGGCATGTAAACAAAATCGGCAATCTTCTTTTTCTGATTTTCCAGACAGGTTCTCAGATTGTTTTCCAGAAATATGGACAAACGGGTAAAGTGGATCCGCCCTTTCAGAACATGCCCCTGCATTCCGATGGGGTCGGCGACACGTATATCGTCTACAGTCCATTGCTCCGATTTGATGCAGGAAACGGGACGGGATTCAGGAGTAACGCATTCCAAAGAAGCATTGTGTCTTGCGGCTTCCAGATGTTCCGGTTTGATGATACCGTTTTCTATTTCCACTTTACCGTCATGAATGCCCGACATCTCCGTGCTGCCCTGAATGCCGCAGTAAAGATAATACGTTTTTTCTTTCGCCATTGCCTGGGCTTGTGTCAGTGCCTGATTGGCGAGTTTTCCTGCCAGGTTGATATCCTGAATGGCACCGAAGTGCACGGCATCCTGAGTCGGTACGGAGCTGTAGCCCAGAATGTGCGTTTGTCCGTTCCTGAGGCGGCTGCCGATAATTACACGGATAGCACGGCTTCCAAAATCAATGACACCTACGATATCTTTGTTCTTCGACACGACACACAATCTCCTTTTTCTATCTGAACACCTCTGGAAAATGCCGCCGCCCGATGGTTCAGCGAGCATCCTCATCCGAACGTATGTAATTCAAAGCGTTTGCCAGCATGGCCTCCATCTGCAGCAGAGAAGCGTGGTGCCGCTCCATTACAGTTCTGGCATCGGTTATTTCATTTTCAATTAATTTCCGTTCCGTTTCATATCGTTTTTTGTCGTCATGCAGATCATCCACGTGGGTGAGTGCAGCAGCCACTTTTTGTGCCAGAGCCTCCGCATCGGTGCTGATCCGGCTTTCCTCAGCAAGGGCACCTTCTTTCCTTTCATATATTTTTGCCAGTTCCTCATTTTTCAGCGCGCGCTTCTTTTCAAGCTCGGAAATCTGTCTGGACAATTCTTCAATATCCGTCAGTGTGTCGCCGACTTCGATATCAATTTGCGCGATGACTTCCCGGGCGTGATTTCGCTCTTCTTCACGGCATTCCAGTTCGTCCTGCATCCGCGCAAGCGCTTCACCTGCCATTATTGTTTTTTCTTCGACTTCCTGGATGGCGCGGGCATTTTCTTCCAGATGCTGCTCAGCCTGCTGCACGGCACTTTTTGCGGTTTCATAGGCTTTTTTATCCAGAGACAGCGCAAGCTGCAGCGCACCGGCGCGGGCATGATCAATGTCCTCGCGGGTGATGGATGCCTGAATGTGCTCAAGAATCTGGTGGCTGTCCTCTTCTGGCTGAAGGGGATGCGAACTCCGGGATTCTGGAGGCGTATCTTTTTCTGAAGGAGAGGCGGATTCCAGCGCTTCTTCTTCTGTTGCAGATAAAGACTCCTGCGCTTGAGCGGAACCCTCGTCGTCTTCCGCAAAAAAGTCTTCCTGACCTTCGTCTTCTTCTATTACTAGCGAAAAGAGATCCTCCGTCACTTCCTCCTGAATCTCATCCTCCAGTAACTCCTCATTGTTCTCGGGATCGGGATATTCCTCTTCCTCATGTGTATTTTCCTCTTCATAGATTTCATCTGTTTGGGAAAAAGAAATGTCTTCGGGAGATTTCTGCTGTTCGGGGAAAAGAATAAGCGTGTCTTCCGGCGCCGATGCCGCAGACGGGGGTGTATCAAAGAAATCGTCCATTAAGGGCGGCAGATTGATGGACAGTACCTCCGGTTGCGTTTGGTGTTTTACTGCCGGGGCGTTATCTGCCTTCCCGTCCATTTCCGCTGCATTTATTTCTGGAAAACATGTCTGGTCCGGTGCATCAGAAGTTTGTGAATCACTGACCTTCTCTTCGGGCTCTTCGCCTGAGGTTTCTTCCGAAGGCTCCAGATCTCCGTCTTCGGTCTCTTCACAGGGCACCTCTTCTTCCGCCTCCGTTTCTTCGAAAGACTCCTGTTCAGGGTCCTCTTCTTCCGGGGCATCATGAGCAGTGACGATTTCTTTTTCTTCGGTGTCCCGTGTCAGCGGAATGCCTGCTGCTGTCATTGACGACACGGTCTTTTCATAAAGGGCTGCCCATTTTCGGATGACACCGTCACGCACTTTTCCGACAATGATATCCCCGACCATTACCGTCAGCGCCTGATAACTTTCCCGGAGAAAAGAAAGGCATTCAAAAGTTTCTCCTGCTGCATGATAGCTGTGCAGGATCCTTCCCATTTCCTGAATGGTATTGCGAACAGGGACCCACTGATTCTGCTTGCAGATTAAATAGGCATTCAGAAGTGCTTCCCGGCAATTATCATACCAGAGCTCCGCATCATTTTGATGATAGGCATCTTCAAGGCATCGTTGAAAGGGTGCCAGTGCGGCGACGAGCTGGCTGGGGTCTGTCTTTGCAGTGTTTTCTGAATCGGACGGGGGTACTGTGCTGTCCGGATAAACGTTCATGGATTCTTCCTCCTCCTCCTGCGCTTGAGAAGAAACGGGGGGCTCATTTTCTGTCTGTGTGGCGGCATCGTTGTCATGATTGCGGGCGCGATTGAACATCGTCCACAAACTCTTTTTTGCAAACCGCACGCCTGAAATCTCCGAAAATGAAGGGTTGTCGGGAATAAAAACAATATATTGTGTGTGTGCTAAATCTTATCCACTATATGATGACAGATTCCCCGAAAAATTGCAATATTTTACGGGGCTTTTTTTCGCCCGGCAGGGGGTGATTTTTCTCATAAAAAGGCAAAATCTTTGTCCAATGGTGGATCAGCGGCGTGTTTCCATAAAACGATCCCACAGATCCCGCTGAATCCATACATGAAAAAGAACGCCCGGACGCAACGCCTGAAACTCAACGAAATAGTTACCTTTCAGGCGGGCTTCCACCGCATCATGCAGCGCCTGAGGTGCAAGAATCATGGCAGCATCCAGATCTTCAGGCAATGCTGTCCACCAGCCGACCCGGGTAAAAGACTTCAGGTACCAGGGCAGCGGCCAGTAGTCGCCGATAGGCTGCACCAGATTGATACGCATATTTTTTCCCTCAGAAGAGACAGCGGCGATTTGTTCAACACGATCGGCAAGCTTGAGTATTGCCCGGGACGGATGGGCGTAGACATAGGGATTTCGGGTGTCGGCGTCATACACAAAATTTCCCTGATAGCTCTGCCAGCCCAGGTGTGCTGCACCGGCGAGGAGCAGCGCTGTGACCGGAATCCGCACGAGCAGAGGGAAACGTGCCGCAGTGAGCCGGGCCGCTCCAATTCCGGCAAGCAGCAATAGCCCGTGAAATGCCGGAAGGATGTTCCAGGGTGTTTTATAGGGAATGGCACTGAACAGCGCCAGAAGAGTCAGGGCATAGACAAGCAGAAAAGGCTGAAACCGGGTTTGCGCTGTTTTTTCTTTGTTGTCTTTGCCCGGAAAGACGGTGCGGTAAAGAATCATCAGTGCGGCGATAAAGGCAAGAAAGAGCACCAATCCCTCCGTCCAGTACGGGCCTGTCTGCCGGTGGGTATAACTCAGGAGCTGCAGGTAGTAGTACCAGGGTTTGTCGTGGATACCGGAACTTCCGGCTCCTTCAGCCCGGTGCAGGTAGTGTGTATAGGTGAGGATGGAATCAAGGGGACCGCGGGCATGCGTCAAAAAAGACGTAAAAAATACGACAGATACGGTCACTGCCGCAGCGCTTGCCAGAACGATATGAAGTTTCCGCTGCCGGGTAAAAAAGGACGCCGCCATTTCCTTGAAAGACCGGGACGGGGAACTTTTGTACAGCCATAGCGTGACTGCCAGCCCTGCGAGAGCACTGAAGACCATAAGAATGCAGGTTTCCTTAGTGGCGTGAATCAGTCCCAATGCGACGCCGAAAAGGAGTGCCCGAAAAGCAGAAGGCTTTTTAAAATAGAGCCATCCGAAACTGAAGGCGGCCTGAATGAAACAGACCAGCAGTATTTCCTGCACATAATACCGGCTGTAATAAACCATCACAGGGGAGAGCGCCATAAGCAGGGCAGCCCAGAGAACGGCAGCCGTGCCCATCAGATCCCGAAGATACCAGAGCAGTGCGATGAGCGTGAGTCCACCCAGCGCTGTCAGCAGCCGGTAGGGGACGATGGTTGAATCGGTGAAGTCTTTTGCGCCGCTCAGCCACAGGAAAGGCAGTTCAAGGTAATAGAGCGTCGGTCCGTGATGTTCAAAAGGATCATATTCATAAAAACCACGGTCATAAAGAGCGCCGGTCTTCACGGCCTGATTGGCTTCGTCGCCGTGAAGAGGCCGTCTGTCCAGCTGGGGCAGCCGAAAAGCAGCGCCCAGAGCAAGAACCAGAATAAACAGGGCGATGCCCCAAAGGAGTGAACGCTGATACACGCTGCTTCTCTTTCTGTGATCTGAGTTAAATGTCCGGAAACAGTGACCCACGCCCGGATCAATCGGAGTCTTTTCTGTGTTATATCATAATGTGCTCCGCCCTTATCAGGCAACCGGCTTTATTTCTCCGGAGAAGAGCAGGTAAAATGGTCAGCATATGTTTTATCCGGCAGTCCGGTCCGGGCATAGAGAACGGATAGGGTTGTGCGGAAAAAAAAGGAATATTATGAATATACTCGGCATCTCGGCTTTTTACCACGACAGCGCCGCCGCACTGCTCTGCGACGGCGAGATTGTTGCCGCCGCCCAGGAAGAGCGTTTTTCCCGGAAAAAACATGATCCCTGTTTTCCGAAGCACGCCGCTGCCTATTGTCTGGAAGAGGGCGGACTCGATATCAGTCAGATCGATTATGTCGCTTTTTATGACAAGCCGCTCGTGAAATTTGAACGGCTGCTCATGAGTTATCTTGCTCTGGCGCCTAAAGGGTATCTCTCGTTTCTGAGCCAGATGCCGTCGTGGCTGAAAGAAAAACTTTTTGTACCGTCCATTATCCGCAAGGAGCTGGGCTATGACGGGAAAATTCTGTATTCCACCCATCACCTGTCCCATGCCGCCGCGGCTTTTTATCCGAGTCCCTTTGAAGACAGTGCTATTATCACGGTTGACGGCGTGGGTGAATGGGCAACCACCACTTACGGTATTGGCGAGGGCGCGGATATCCGTATTTTAAAGCAGATTAATTTCCCCCATTCCCTCGGGCTGCTTTATTCTGCTTTTACCTATTTCTGCGGGTTTAAAGTCAACAGTGGCGAATACAAATTGATGGGGCTTGCGCCTTACGGCGAGCCGCGTTATGTGGATATCATCAAGGAAAAACTGATTGAAATCCGGGACGACGGTTCGTTCAGAATGGACATGCGCTATTTTGATTACTGTGCCGGGCTGCGTATGACCAACCGGGAATTTGCGGAACTTTTCGGCGGACCGGAGCGCACACCGGAAAGCAGGATCTCGCAGCGAGAAATGGATCTTGCACGCAGTGTGCAGGCGGTAACGGAAGAAATCCTTTTAAAGATGGCAGCGCATGTCCATCAGGAGACAGGCAAGAAAAATCTGGTGCTTGCCGGCGGGGTTGCCCTGAATTGTGTTGCCAACGGGCGGATCCTCAGGGAGAGTCCTTTTGCGTCGCTCTGGATTCAACCCTGTGCCGGAGACGGCGGCAATGCCCTGGGTGCCGCTCTTTTTGCCTGGCATCAACTGCTCAGAAAAGAGCGTGTTCCCGATGCACGCAGACAAAAAGCAACCTATCTGGGGCCTTCCTTTTCCGATGATGCAATCCAGCAATTCCTCGACGCGCGTAAAGTGCCTTATACCCGGCTCGCACCCGAAGAAGTTCCGGCAAAAGTCGCGGAGCTTCTGGCCTCGGAAAAAGTGGTGGGCTGGCATCAGGGCCGCATGGAATTCGGCCCCCGGGCGCTGGGCGGGCGCAGCATTCTGGGCGATCCCAGATCCCGGGAAATGCAGTCCGTATTGAACCTCAAAATTAAATTCCGCGAGTCCTTCCGTCCTTTTGCACCGACGGCCCTTGCCGATCATGCCGATGACTATTTTGATCTGCGCGGGCATGAAAGTCCCTACATGCTGCTGGTGGCGGATGTACTGGAAAGCCGGCTCCGCCATCTGAGCGAGGAAGAACAGCAGGTCGCCGGTTTCGATAAGCTCCGTGTCATCCGCTCAGAGCTGCCCGCCATTACCCATGTGGACAACTCGGCACGGGTGCAGACAGTCCGTCGGGAGGATCATCCGCTGTATTACGACATGATTCGGGCTTTCTATGAGAGAACCGGCTGCCCGGTGGTGATCAACACTTCCTTTAATGTCCGGGGCGAACCCATCGTCTGCACGCCCGAAGAATCGTATACCTGTTTTATGCGCACCCGTATGGATTATCTCTGCCTGGGTTCTTTTCTGCTGAACAAAGAGGAGCAGGAGGCGTGGGAGGAAGAAGGTGACTGGCGCGAAGAGTTTGAACTGGACTGATCAGCAGGAGATGTACCATGCTTGATATAGATACTTCCGACCGCAAAGAGCAGCGAAAATTCGGTTTTGTTATGGCGGCGGCGATTGTGATTCTGGGCGGAATACGTTTTGCCCTGCACGGATTTACAGCCATACCCTGGGCTTTTCTTGCTGTAGCGGTGCTGTTTGCTGTTCCCGCTGCGCTGTTTCCGGGGGCGCTCCGCCCTGTTTTTGTGGTCTGGATCAAATTCGCACTCGTGCTGAACTGGATCGTGACCCATGTCATGCTGACCCTGGTCTATTACCTGATCATTGTGCCCATGGGCCTGATCATGCGTGTTGCGGGCAAGGATCCTCTTAACCGGAAATGGCTTCCCGCAACAGAGAGTTACTGGGAAGAGCCGGAAGAGCAGCCCGAAGAATTTGAGCGGTACCACCATCAGTTCTGAGTGCCGTGCCGGACCGGCGGGCTCTTCTGCCGCAGCAGTCAGACAAGATCGGGCACGTCCAACCAGGTGCGCCGCTGCCAGCTCTCCATGCCAAGTTCGGCAAGCTGAACACCCTTTGCCCCTTCCAGCAGATTCCAGCGGAAGGGTGTGTCCGATACCACATGTTTCAGGAAAAGTTCCCACTGCGCACGGAAAGCATTTTTGTAATTTTCCGTGTCGGGCATGCATGTCCAATGGCTGGCGTATTCCAGAGTCCTGCCCAGATCCGGGTTCCATACATAGCGGGGCGTTGCGGCGGCAGGCTGGATATGACACTGGGTCAGCCCGGCAACGGCAGAGCCTTTTTCTCCGTCCACATGGAGCGTCAGCAGATCATCACGTCGGACACGGGTCGCCCAGGAGGAATTGAACTGACAGACAATGCCCGGTTCTGTCACAAAAGTAGCATAGGCAGCGTCGTCTGTGTCCACCTCGAAAATCTGTCCGGACTCGTCCCAGCGGCGACGCACATGGATCTCGCCCAGACAGCTGACAGAGTTGATGTTGCCGAAGAGATTATCGATGACGTAGCGCCAATGGCAGAGCATATCCAGAATAATGCCGCCTCCTTCCGCTTTTCTGTAGTTCCACGAAGGCCGCTGCATGGGTACGGCGTCGCCCTCAAAAACCCAGTAGCCGAATTCGCCCCGGACCGACAGGATCCGCCCGAAGAAGCCGGTATCAATAAGCCGCTTCAGTTTCAGGAGACCGGGCAGCCATAACTTATCCTGCACCACACCATGCTTTACGCCTGCTTCTTCCGCTGCATGATACAGCGCCAACGCCTCATCGCTGTTTGTGGCAATGGGCTTTTCACAATAGACATGCTTTCCGGCACGGATGGCTTTGCGGGTTGCCTCCACACGCAGCACAGTACTGAGCGCATCAAAATAAACACTGTACTTGTTGTCGGAGAGGGCGGCATCGAGATCGGTCGACCAGGGGAGCCCGCCGCAGGCTTCCGACAATGCTTTCAGTTTGTCCTCATTGCGCCCGACAAGAAAAGGTTCGGGCATGATGCAGTACTCTCCTGCCCGCAGTCCGCCTTCTTTTCTGATTTCCATAAGAGAACGTATCAGATGCTGGTTGGTGCCCATTCTTCCTGTGACACCGTTCATGATAATTCCCAGTGGTTTGTGCAGCATGGCTTTTATCTCCTTGTCTGTCCGGGCGGAACGTATGTGCTATTTTTGCTTCAAGCTGATTCTACCAGCCCTGCACCAGGAAGGCAAGCCCTGTCGGGAAAAGGCGAAAGGAATCAGATATTCCATTCCGGTCTGCGTGCATACGCCAGAAAACGGTTGGCATCTTCATGCTCCGGGAAACATTCCTGACGGGCATCCCAGCGGGCATATCCTTTTATCTGTGTGGCAATGCCCGCCAGCAGCACCAGGCTCATGGAGCGGTGCGCTGTTTCCGCATCACATATGGTGCGTTTCCGCGTCCGGATGCAGTCAAGAAAATTGCCGGCATGGATCGGGCTTTTGTAGGGGTGTATTTCCTGAGGGCGAATGGAGATATCCATAATATTTCGGGGTGATGCCATGATCCCTTCCCGGTCGACGGCGAGTGTGCCTTCGGTGCCGATAAAACAGGCGCCCCCTGTTGCGCCGACCTCAATTTCAGGGTGGGCACAGCAATGCACTTTGAGTCCGCCGGGATACAGCAGAACAGCATGGTCTTCTTCATAATCGATCGCTTCCGGTCCGTTGAATTGATGTTCAAGAACCCACTGCACCACATCGAAGTGGTGGGGCCCCCAGTTGGGATCACCGTAGGCGAAGATGCCGCAATGGACATTCCCTCCGGTAAAAGGCTGCCAGGGTGCAGTGCCGAGATAGAGGTTCCAGTCAAAACCTTCCGGAAGGGGCTGCTCTTTCAGGCGTGTGTTCTGCATGTTGGCGCTGAAACCGCCGCCCGGGCTGAAGCTGTAGATTTCACGGAGCTCACCGATATAGCCGTTCCGGATGAGCTCCCAGGCACGCTGAAACTTGCCGCCGTATTCCGCTTCGGAGCGCTGCTGAGTGCCTGCCTGATAGACACGGGCGTAACGCCGCATCGTATTGGAGAGAAGTCGCCCCTCTTCAATGGTAAGAGCAACCGGCTTCTCACTGTACACGTCTTTGCCTGCCCGGGCGGCAAGAATTGCCATGGGGGCATGCCAATGAAAGGGGAGTGCCATCAGCACAGCGTCAATATCTTCCCGTGCAAGCAGTTCCCGAAAATCCATATAGGCACGGCACCCATCGTAAGAGGTCTGTCCTGTAGTGTGTGCATAATGGCGGTTGACGCGGTCAGCAGCATCTTCGCGGCGCTGCTTCCACACATCGCAGACAGCCTGCACCTGTACTTCGCGCCTGCCCAGATAACCGCCCGCCACATAGGTCCAGGATCCGCCGAAGAGATGGCCGGATCCCTGACCGCCCAGTCCGATGAATCCCATGGCGATGCGTTCTGACGGTGCCACAGCGCCTTCTCTGCCCAGTGCCCGGGCGGGGACGATGAGCGGTGCGGAAAGGGCGGCACAGGCGGTGCCCAGAAAATTACGTCGTGATAAGTGTTGTTTTTTCATGAGGATGAGTCCCTTCGCTGCAGAAAGATCCGCACGCCTTTTTTGCTTGATACGGCAATATCGTCCAATCCGTCTCCGTCCACATCACAGACTTCAAACTGGGTGCCTACGCCTGAATCTTCGTGGATCACGTGGCGTGTCCAGGAAGGATTGCCCTGCATATCCCGCTGAAGCTCATACCAGCAGAGCAAAGCGGGCTCCAGAGCACCGGAGTCTTCTTTCCCGTGCGCATAAAAACGCTTGCCTGTGATCAGATCCGCCAGACCGTCATTATTGAGGTCAGCCTGTATCAGTGCATGGGTTGCCGATATAGAACGGTCGATCTCGTGTCTTATGAAAGAGGGAAGTGCCTGCCCGGACGGCTGCTGTTCAAACCACCAGATGCCGTAGTCGTGGGCGGAACTTGTGATGATATCCATAAGCCCGTCGTTGTTGGCATCATAGACGAGCATGTGCGCGCAATCAGGTCCCAGATCGGCAGGGTAGGGCGTCCAGTCCGGTCGGGTTGTCTCAGTTGGTCCTTCCCACCAGCACACGGTGCTGAGCACATCAGTGCGTCCGTCTCCGTTAACATCGCCTATACCGAGTCCGTGTCCGAAAAGAGCGAACTGTTCCAGCTGATGTGTGAAGGGGTAGGCGATCCAGGGAGCAGTCACATCCTGTCCGGGAGTGAGCCAGGTAATGCGCTTGTTCATGGCAAAGATGAGCTCGCGCTTTCCGTCTCCGGTAATGTCTTCATAAAGCACCGTTTCACCGCAGGCTTCAACAGCTATCAGATATTCCTGCCAGTGTCCCTCTGTTTTTCCGGGGTTGCGGTACCAGTAGACCGGTGCGCCGGGAAAGCCCACCACAATCACATCTGCCCAACCGTCTCTGTTCACATCTTCGGCAAAGACGGCAAAGGCACGGCTGTATTCAGTCAGGGCGTCATAGGTTCCGGGCGGGCGGATTTCATGGGCTGTCCAGCCGGGTGCCGCATACCAGTAATCGCCGACGACAACATCCGGCAGACCGTCCCGGTTGATATCGGCAATTGCAATGCCTTCCGAGCGGAATGCAGTATCAATGCATATTTCTTTAAAACGGAGGCTCTTGCCCGGGACTGCTTCGGCATTCAGTATTTTGCGGACACGATAAAGCGGCTCCAGCGCATTGGCTGACAGCCCGGCTGCCTGTGCCTCTGCAAAAAGGGCAGGGAAAGCCTGTGAAATCTCTGTCCGATTGGTGTCCAGAAGCGCCAGGGCAATGGTGCCCCAGGCAACGGCACCTTCCGCTTCGGTGCCTTCTCTGTGAAACCACGCTTCAGCAAGCACGAGCGCATCCGGAGAACTGCACCGGTTGAGTGCGGAAAGAAGTATCCGTTTTTCCTGCAGATTTTTTGCCCCGTCCAGGCATTCCCGAAGCAATGCCGTGCGGGCTGCATCGTTCATTTCATCCGCCTGCGACAGGGCAGCCATATTTCTGATCAGAGGCAGACGCATCGTATCGGATATGCCTGATTTCAGCAATGCCTGTAAAAGCGGAAGGGCGTCCGGGTTCCGGGTACGGGACAACGCTTTCAGCGCCGCTTCTTTTTCTTCCGGAGTGCCTGTTGCTGCCGCATCGCCCAGAAGAGCGAGCAGCTGCGGAGCACCCACTGTGCCGAAAAGAGAGAACAGGGCACAGCGCTGCGGCGTATTGCTCCGCGCGTGACATGCTGCCAGAGTCTGGATATATGTTTCATCGCTGCCCAGGCGGGCGACGAGCTTCTGCAAGGTACTGAAACAGGCGGCAGCGTCTTCCGGAGAGTCCGACTGATGCCAGACATCGGCAAGGAGCGCAGCGTCTGAGGCATTACCGACTGCCGCCAGCGCACCTGCTGCGGCAATGCGCACTTTAGCGGTACGATGATGCACCAAACGCCGAAGTTCCGGTGCGACACTGTCTTCCCGGCGCAGTTCCAGCACCTTTGCCACTGTCTCCGTTACTGCCGGATCGGCGTGATCCAGATAGCGGACGAGTGCGGCTGCTGTACCGGAAGCCCGCAGGGATGCAAGCGCCTGAAGGGCTGCCTCGGCAATGGCTCCGTCTTTGCGCACTGCCCGTTGAATAAGTGCGGGGACAGCATCGCTGCTGTCCAGTTGTATCAGTGCATCCAGTGCATCCAGTGCTGTTTGCTGATCCTCCGCTTCTATCCAGGGAAGGACGAAGGGCAAAGCGGACATGTTTTTTCCCTGGCCCAGTACCGCAATAAGCGCGCAGCGCCTGCTGTCCTGCAGCTGATCCAGCGCTTTTCCGGCACGGCGAACCGCTTTTTTGCTGTTCATGTGCGGCAGAGCGGAAAGCGCCCCCTGCCAGGAAGCGTCGCTGTCCGACATCAATGCCTGAAAAAGCAGATCGGCACTGTTGCGCCCTCCCGTCAGAAGCATGCCTTTCCAGGCGGCGGCTGCACCGGGACTATCGCTCCAACGGGACAGATACTGTCTGTAAGAACGGAACGCCTCTTTTCTTCCGGATGCAGGCAGGGTATCCGTGCACGCCAGCAGTGCTTCCTGCACGAGAGGAAGACACTGTTCCGATGCTTTGTCAGCCGTATGCCACAGGCTGCGAAGAGCGGGCGGTCCGCCGAATTTTCCCAGTGCAAGCACAGCGGCACGGACAACAGAGGGATCTTTGTCGTCCAGTGCGGACAGGAGCAACGGCAGATCCGTTTTTTGTCCTGATTTTCCCAGGCTTTCGAGTATACCGGCTTTTACAGCACCCTTTGATTTTGCCAGCCCCGAGCGCAGCGCATTCCGGGCTTCTTCATAAGGGAGTGCCTCCAGCGCAATGCGTGCTCCCTGCGATGTTTCTTCATCCAGCAGATACGAAGCCAGCAGCGGAATGCATTTGCGGCTTCCTGTCTGTGCCAGACGGGCGCAGAATTTCGCTTCTTCTCCGGTCTTTTCCGGCTGCTCCAGAAGTGCGAGGATGAAAGACTCCTCATCCATTCCCGGTACCCAGACGGGTATGCCTGCTATTCTCTCGCTTCTGTCATGATCAAGTGTGACGGCCAGGATATTGAGTGTTACCGTAGGATCGATTACAGTTGCGGTAATGCCGCAGAGGGGCACATCAGGGCGGGGGTTTCGCACAGAAAAACGCCAGAAAGAAACTGACTTTCCCGTATGTATTCCGCCGAGGGTATCCGTGAAGGCTTCTGCTGCAAAAGGCAGCGGGCCCGTCAGCCACCAGTCCTGAATGGAGATGCCGTTTTGAAGGGGGATTTCCTCACGGTTTCCGTCTTCATAAAGGAGCGTGTAACTGCCGACCCGGTCTCCGGCATTTTCTGTGAAGTGAAGGAAATGAATACTTTCTGCTGTCGTGGCGGGGAAGTGTAGCGTTTTCTCTGAGCCTGCCCTGACACGGAGCATTTGCTCCGTCAGCTGAAAGCCCACGCCCCCCAGAGTAGCTGTGCCGGGCATCACTTGCTGAAAAAAGGCCCGGGGATTACCCTCACCCAGTTCACCAAAAGAAAGGGTACAAGCTTCGCTGTTTCCTTCACAGGGAAAAAACACCACGCTGAGAGTTAGCGCCAAAAAACAGTGCATGCGTAAATAAAAGATCATTTTGAAACTTTCCATATAAACCGATTGTGATGTGGCAACACGATGATACAATGTTTTATTATTGTTTCACAGAGCAGCAGACAAACACTACTTTTATTTTGTACACTTTTCAGGTTCAAAAATAAGGGTTCCATTATTCTTTCCTGTCTCCTTTTTCCGGCGCACCTTTCATGCCGCCTTCCGATGCTAATCTGTTTTCTTGCGGTCGGCAGTCTGCTTCAAGGCACGTCCATTGCGTCAGATATCGACTTGCCTCAGATGCTGTACGTCTGGCAGCGCTTGTGGACAGACGAAGTGAAATCGGCAGTAAGGGAAGCCTCTGGCAGTGCAGAGGGACTCTGCGTTCTCTGCGGGGAGATAGCCGGGAGGGGGGAAGGCTGGCGGTTTCACCGGGTGAACGTGGATTGGGCGTCACTGGCACCGGTGAAAGGCACACTCTGGCTTGTTTTCCGTATCCATACCGGTGCTTTGGAGAGTGAACATTGGGATGCTTCCACTTTTGCCGGACACGTACAGAAAACTTTGAATGACGGAGCAGACGCGGGCTGTGTCATTGCGGGCATTCAAATTGATTATGATTGTCCGACAGAAAAATTGACGCTTTATCAGAACTGGCTGCAGGTGCTGCGGGGGAAACTGGCGGGAATACCTGTTTCCATTACGGGGCTGCCGGATTGGCTGACATCCAGGAGGCTTCCTGAACTGCTCGCCGGTATCGATCATTTTGTGCTGCAGGTGCATTCTCTGGAACTGGATCGAGAGTCAGGGCGCCAGCCGGTGCTCTTTGATGAAACTAAAATGATGCGCTGGGTGGGTCAGATGAACAGCCTCATGCTGCCTTTCCGGGTTGCGCTGCCCACCTATGGCTGGCGCATCGCTTATGACAGGTACGGACAGCCGCAGCGGCTTGAGGCGGAAGGTATCCATGAAGCGGTAGCGGGATGGACGTACCAGGACGTATCTGCTGATCCGGCAGTTCTTGCAGGAGCAGTCCGCAAACTGGCTGCTGTATCCGGCGGTAACTTAAAAGGGATTATCTGGTTTCGTATGCCTCTTCCCTCTGATCGCATGAACTGGTCTCTGAAAACCCTGAGGCAGGTGATGAAAGGAGATGCGCCGCAGGCGCATTTTGAAGCGGAACTGCGCCTGAGCGATAATCATCTTGTGGAATTGTGGCTCGCAACGCATGATGCAGCGGGGCTCGGCAGGCTTTGCGTGCGCCTGCACCTTCAGTCGGGCAGCATTCTTGCCTCCGATTTAATGCGTGGTTTTCGCCAGCTAAAAAATACGGAAGAGCGTTATATTACAGTTTCGGGCCCGGTGTATTCCGACGGGGAAAAACATATGGCAGGCTGGTGGCTTCTGAGTGGCGACAGCGATTCGGAGGTTCCGGCGTTATCAGTAGAGGAGATCGGCTTATGTCCTTGAAAAAGTTCTGTTTTCTTTCGGTGCTTATGACCGCCAGTTTTCCCGGTATGGTCTTTCCCTGTGCCTGGGAGCCTATGTCCTCATATTTTGGTGAAGGCAGCGATAAAGATCTTTATTACCTGCCGGATACGCATTTTGATTCGGAATATCTCCGTATAACCGATCAGCTTCTGGATTTAACTGTGGAAGAGGCATATCGCGGGGCGCAGCTGTCTTTTTATATGGATCTGCCGAACTATCTTACCCGGATGGCTGTGGCGCAGCAGCGTGCTGAAACCAGTGAAGCAGAGGCGCTTGCCGATGCTCTGGCTGAGAATGAATCCAAAGAAAGTTTTTTGGAGGCGTATCGCTTTCTCCGGGATCTTGTCAACCGTTATGCACAGCGTCAATTGGATCTTCGGATTCATGGAGAGCAGGGCTGGACGTTTCAGGAAGAGGAGCATCCGGAAATGCTGGAGCAGCGGCAGCTGCAGGCACTTCTGGATGTCTGCCCGGATGAGATTCCGCCGCAATTCAGACTTTATCTTCAGGGAGCCGGGGCTTTTCATTCAGGCGACTACAGTCGGGCACAGTCCTCTTTCAGCCAGATTCTTCAGCTGCCCGAGGCAGAGCGCACCCATAAAACGGTCTGGGCGCTTTTTATGCTCGGGCGCTGTGCTATGGAATTAAAAGCGCTAGATGAGGCGGAATCTTTTTTCCATCAAACACAGCACGCCGTTGATGACGGATTTTCTGATCCTCTTAATCTGCACGGTGAATGCTTCGGATGGTTTGGAAAGATCTATCTGGAGCGGGGCGCCTTTGTGGAAGCGGTGCATGCTTATGTTGAATACAGGTATCAGCCTGAAAAATGGGAGATGGGCAAGGAGTCGCTCTTCATCCTTTTTCAGCGTATCTTCAGTCAGGAAACCGATCTTCGTGCTCTGGCGCAGGATGATCTTTCCCGGCAGCTCATTACAGCCTGGTTTACGAGCCAGAGCAGGCCGAACCCTGACCGGGTAAAACGGTGGCTGGAAAGCGTCGCATTGCTGCCCCGGCAGGAAGAACTCCCGGGCGCAGGACAGCTTGCCTGGCTGGCGTATCATCATGGCGACATGGAGGCGGCAGCCCGATGGCAGAAACAAAGCGATGAGCACAGCCTTGCCGGTCGTTTCGTGTATGCGAAACTGTTACTCCGGGAAGGAAAGCTTGAAGAAGCCGATGCCCTGCTGAAAGCGTTGGTTGAGGATACGAACCGGGACAGGCTGCTTCTTTTTGAAGGGCATTATCCCCGGGTGACAGGTGCTTCTGTCCGTGCCGCTGAAGCGGCGGTGCTTCTGAAGCAGGATGACTATATCGGTGCATTGAAAAACTTTGCTCCGGTTTTCCTGGAGGACGCTCAGTTTCTGGCAAGGAGGATCCTGACGCTGGATGAGCTGGATCGTGCCATGGCAGACTTGAAGTCGATGGATCCGCAGGAAGTCGCGGATACTCTGGACACCGGGGATTATTTTAATGAGACCGAGTATCAGGAAGCGCTGAGCGGATTCCTGTGTGCGCTGGAAACTGTTCATGCACAGCGGCTTGCACGTCTGAACGACTGGTCTGATGCGGCGCAACATTTCCAGCAGGCGGAGGCGCTGTTGAAAGAAGAAGGGGATCCGGAGGACGCGGAAGATCTGTCTGCCGCTGCACAGCAGATAGCCGATCTGATGCGCCGAACAAAGGAAAGTGCACTCAGTGACCGTGAAAAAGCGCAGCTGCTGATGGATGCGGGTGCACTGATCCGGCAATACGGAAGTGATCTGCTTGGCGAATGGTGGCTGTTTCAGGAACCCGGTGCGGAGAGTCTGACGGAGGGCGGGCGAGATCTGCTTTCCGATGACGGACTTAAACGGATGGACGCATCCCGGAATGTATGCGGAAGGCAGTACAGTTTCCGTTTCATTGCCTCTGATCTTATGAAAGAGGCGGCGGAACTGCTGCCGGACAATGATCCGCTCACGGCGAAAGCACTGTTTCTCGGTGGCACCTATCTGAAAGCACGGTATCCAAAAGAGGCGGATTTCTTTTACAAAGCACTGATCCGGCGCAATCCGAATCTGAAAATTGCAAAGCAGGCGGACGAGCTCAAGTGGTTTCCCGAGAATTTTACCGATGAAATCCTGTATACGCCCCGCCCGCCGGAAGGGCTGCGCAAGCGGGACGTGGCAATCCTTGTTGCGAAGGGCGCCCTTATCGTCCTTGCTGTCGGGTTGCTGCTCTGGGGTCTGAAAAGGCGCTGCGACTGAGGGCTCAGCCGCAGCTGTCTGCATTGTTCAGCACAGTAAGGATAAGTGTCCGCAAAAGGCGCTTACAGGTATGCCTTCTCCAGCCGGTGGATCATGGCGTGAAACGCTTCATGCTTCCCGGCGCCGATGCGCTCCAGCTCCAGCGCGTCAAACTGCGCTTTCAGCCAGTCGTCTTTTTCGGCATTCAGATGGTTGTCCGCCATGGCGAAAAGCACATTGTTTTCTTTGTTGATATGGGCGTTGAGGAGAAAAATGTAGCCTTCCGCCGCTTTGGACATGGCGGCAACCGCAGCACTGTCGCCTCCTTTATAGGCAGCAACCGCGGCTTTCAGATCGGCAATAAGTCCGCGTCCTTCTTCATGTTCGGACAGCATCACGCCGATGGGTCCGTTTTCCTTGGGAATCCCCAGTTTTTCAAGTTCGGGGAAAAGAAAATCTTCTTCCTTTCCGTGGTGGCATTTATCCACGAAAACGGTCAGAAATTCGACAATACCGTCCAGATCTTCCTGAGGGACCTGCGTGCCCTGCTGCGCTTTTTTTACGACGGCATTCAAAATTTTAAGCATCAGGGTAATTCCTTCATGCTCCTGAATCAGTTCTCTGGTAGCTTTCACAGCGTGTTCCTTTCATACTGCACCCGCATTCCGGGATGCCTGTTGTGGTTGTACCCGGAAAAACAGTGGTATACAAAAGATTATTCCACTGAACAGAAGTGCAGTGCTCTGATGAGAGCGCCGAAAGATACATTTCGCCTGACCTGCTTTCGCGTAAAAAAGGAATACACGGCCTGTGATTTGCTATGATATCCGGCGTAAGTCTTTTTCTTCCTGCCCCGTGTCCGGGGCTTACACCTCCCGACCTCCGGCAAATTCCTCTGAAAAACTCAGGGCTGTTTCTGTCGGAATTACGAGTAAAGGATGCCTTTGAAATGAACGACACCCGAAACGCCTGCTGTCCTTCCGGAAACAGCTCTGATCTGCCTGTTCTTCAGTTTGTTCTTCGCAATTACCATAACTTTAATGCACGTTCTACCCGGGATGCGCTGATAGCCTACTGGCGGCTTCTTGAACAGGGCGGCAAAATGTTCTGGGCTGTTGCCGGTGCCATGTCTTCCGCCCAGCTGGGCATCAGTATTGCCCCGGCTATCCGTGCGGGTCTGATTCACGGCATGTCGCTTACGGGCGCCAACCTCGAAGAGTCGCTGTTCCGTCTGGTAGCGCATAAGCATTATAAAGACATACCGGAATACCGTTATCTGCGCAAAGAAGATGACACACGTCTGCTCAATGAACGTCTTCGCCGGGTGACTGACACAACCATCCCCGAAGATGAGGCTTTTCGTGCCGTGGAGCAGATTATCCTGCCCATGTGGAAAGAAGCGACCGCTTCCGGTACCCGCCGTTTCTGGCATGAGTATTTTTACGAAGTGATTCAGGCCATTCCGTCCTCTCTTTACGAAGGCGATCCGGAGGAATGCTGGCTGCTGGCGGCGGCGAAAGCGAATCTTCCCATTGTGGTGCCCGGGCATGAAGACTCCACCTTCGGCAATATCTTCGCCTCGTATGTTCAGACCGGAGAATGCAATGCATCCATCGTCAAAAGCGGTATTGAGTATATGACCTCGCTGTATGGTATTTATCCGAAGCTCTCCGAAGGAGCGGGCGTAGGTTTCTTTCAGATTGGTGGCGGCATAGCCGGTGATTTCCCCATCTGCGTTGTACCTTCCATCATTTATGATCTGGAAAAAGAAGCGAAGCCCTGGTCCTATTTCTGCCAGATTTCCGATTCAACCACTTCCTACGGCTCCTATTCGGGCGCTACTCCTAATGAAAAAATCACCTGGGATAAGCTGACCGAAGAGACACCCATGTTTGTGATTGAATCTGACGCCACCATTGTTGCTCCGCTGATCCTGAGTGCGCTCATGGAATGCAAGGCGAACCCTGAGGCTGCCAATGCGCTGATCGCCCGCTACGGGGACTGATCGGAAAGCTGTCCTTTTCAATTGAATACCTGTGTTATGATGAACCGGATGCAGTGCGGTTTGCCGTGCTCCATCCGGTTTTTAATTGCTTCCGCCCGGGAGAAAAGATATGCCGATACAGCGTGTTTTGAAGAGTTTCCTTTTTCTGACGCTAAGTTCTTCTTTTTGGTTCGCATATCCGGTGTGCAGTGAAACACGTCCTTTTCTGGATGCGCAGAGGCACAGTTTTGTCCTTTCTTTCAGCGACGCAGAAAAAAAAGAAACATTGACAGCAGGCTGCCGCACAAAGCTTTTTAATGCAAGCCATTACAACATTCTGCTTGCCCACCTGCCGAAATCAGAAACCGGTCATTGGGAGCTCTTTACCACGCCCGGGGATGGTATTCTCCATCTCTATGCGCCCGGCCGTGTGCCTGATCACGTTCACACCGAAAAATCAATTACTGACGGGCAGTGGCATGAAATTATTGCAGTGCTGGATGGGAGCGGCGTCAGGCTGATTGTGGACGGAGAAGTGGCCGCCGAGGCTGAAGCGCCTGCCCGAACAGACAGTTTTCTATCGGGCGATCTTGTCCTGGGGGCACTTGTGGAGGGCACCTTCGGCTGTGAAGGACTTATTACCGATGCTTTTCTCCTGTCAGGCGCTTCCGGGCATGAAGGACAGCTGTTTCTGAACGACCGTTTTACGGAAGAGGCTTTTGCATACTGGCGTTTTTCTTCCGAAGACCCCTTGTGTGGCGAGGGGAGCGAAAAAAGAGACGGTGTTTTGCGCCCTGCCGGAGTCGTTCGGGTGAATCCATCCCGCCAGATTCCGGGGGGGATGTCCGCTGCTTTACAGGAACTGCCTCCGCTTGAGGATACGGCACCATTGCGCCACAGCCTTGCCCAGGCGGTTCAAAGCCTGGATCTGGCTTTTCTCGGGGAGCCTGATGTCAGCGATGGCGTGTTCCGGCAGTGGAGCCATGATTATGACTGGATAGGTAAAAAAGAGTACCCGGAGTCGCGGCCGGGCGGCCCCGGAGAAGAGAAACTCAGACGGGAAGTCTTCGACCCTGAAGCGCTGCCTGTGCTGGGAGAATCACCGCTTCAGGCGGTGCTGCGGAGAACCCGTGCTCTGCTGGATCTTATGGGAAGCACAGTAGATCTGGCGGAAGAAGAAAATGCCTGGAACCGTCTTCGTCAGATTGCGGAAAAAGTTGCAAAACAGTCTGATTCTCAGGGGAAGAAAGGGCTTTATCTTGCGGCGTGTGCGCTGCGTCGCCGGATCATGCTGAAAAACCCGCTTCTCGACTTTGATGAAATTCTCTGCGTAGCCAGAGGGACTTTTGAAGGCTCTGTCCGAAGCAATCCGACAACGCTTGATGTGCAGGGCGGGCACTTTGTTACGCAATATTTCGGATTCAATGCCCTGCCCGGCGGCGGGCTGTACCTGATCCGGAATTTTAAAGGAAAGCCGGAGATTGTGGATCTTGTTCAGCATGCTGTCGTGGAAGAAGGCGCCATGCAAGGGCAGAAGCTGGAGCATGGAGCCTTTGCAACGCCCGAGCTTTCCTGGGACGGAGAGACGATCTTTTTTGCCTGGACCGCCAATCCGGATCACCAATGGATTTATTCAAAAGAACGGTGTTTTCATCTGTTCAGGATCAATAAAGATGGTTCGGGGCTGGTTCAGCTTACAGACGGCGCCTATAATGATTTTGATCCCTGCCAGATGCCGGATGGGCGCATCGCTTTTGTTTCCGAGCGGCGCGGCGGCTATATCCGCTGTTTCGATGCATATCTGAAAGTACGCAGTTACACACTTTTCTCCATGAACGCCCGCGGAGAAGAGATGCACCCGCTCAGTTATTTCGAGACCAGCGAATGGAACCCTTCCGTGAATAATGAAGGGCAGTTGGTTTTTACACGATGGGATTATGTGGATCGGGAAAACTGTCTTGGTACCCGATTCTGGATCAGCGGTCCCGACGGAAGCGATCCCCGGGCGCCTCATGGGAATTATCCTCGGCCGTACCATACCTTCCCGGATCACGAACCCTGGAAAGGGGAGACCGGTCATGAACGGGACAGCCGCTTCGGCGCGCCGCTGGTTGAAATGGGGATTCGTGCCATCCCGGACTCTTCCCGCTATATCTTTACGGCGGCACCGCACCACGGCTCAGTTTACGGGACGCTCTGCACGCTCGACCTTCGGCATGAAGATGACGGGCACATGTCCCAGATCAGGCGGATTACGCCGGAGGAAAGCTTTCCTGAAACGGAAATGCCCGGCAGAAGGCATTACCGCTACGGAACCCCCTGGCCTTTGAGCGAAGACTTATATCTCTGCAACGAGTGGGAGAATCTTGTCCTCCTCGACCGGTTCGGCAATAAAGAGCTGCTGTGCGATCTTCCCTCGCTGCCCTGTGCCATTGACGAGCGTCTGCGCATTATTGATCCTGTACCGGTGCGGCCCCGTCCTGTACCCGCCACACGTCCCGTGCTGCCAGCGAAAGAGCAGGGGGATCCTGCCACTATTGCGGTGATGGATGTGTACAACAGTGATCTGCCTTTTCCTGAAAATACCGAAATTAAATGGCTGCGTGTGGTACAGAACATTCCTAAGCCCAATCATGCCATGGGCGAGCCCATGGTCGGCTATGAACGCGAAAATACGCCCCGTGTGCCTCTCGGTATCGTGCCGGTGGAAGCAGACGGCAGTGCCTATTTCGAGGCGCCCGTGGCAAAACAACTGATCTTTCAGGCACTGGATGAAAACTTCATGGCAGTGCAGTCCATGCGCTCTTCCGCCTTCGTGCACCCCGGTGAACAGATTACCTGTCTGGGCTGCCATGAATCACCGCATCGGGCCGCAAACCGTACCACCTCACCTCTCGCCATGCGCCGCGCGCCCTCCCGGCTGGAGCCGGAGTGCGGGCAGGTGGAACCGATAAGTTATTACCGTCAGATTCGACCGATTTTTGAAAACCGATGCGTGCCCTGTCATATCAAAGAGGATGCGGAACCCAAAGACATGTCTTATGAGGCTCTGAAAGAAGAGTACACCTTCTGGTTTTCAGGTGCCATGTTCGGTGACATGACCACAGCATACAGCGGGGTGCATGGCGGATCCCGAACGATCCCCGGACGCTTCGGCGCCCGTGCCTCCAAAATCGGGCAGGCACTGCTGGATGCCGTCCATTGCGACGTTGTTTCTGAAGAAGACCGCCGCCGGATTATTCAGTGGCTCGACTGTAATTCATTGCGGCTGGGTGCATTTAGCCGGGAAGAAGAACAGGTGGCGGGGGCACTGGTCTGGCCGGAACTGGATGTGGATCCCGAAAACCCCACTGGAGTAGAAGGCAGAGGGCGCCCGCTTCGGCACCACTTCTGGCATGAAAATCTGTGGGGACCTTTTCCTGTGCTGATCACCGATGCTGAAAAAGAGTGCATCCGGCTGCTGGACGCACAGAGTAACCTTCAGTGGGATCATGCCCTTGCCGACCCCGTGTCTGCTCATATGCTGCCGGACGGGCATATTCTTGCTGCCAGTCGACAGGGAGTACAGGAACTGACCCGGCAGCATGAACAGTGCTGGCAATTCACAGTGGACTCCGGCGATGAAGTGGTATCCTGCCAGCCTCTTCCGGATGACAGGATCCTGCTGGGTGTTGCCGGCGAGAACCGGCTGATGCTGCTGAGCAGACAAGGCGTGGTGGAAAAAACTGTGATGCTTCCTCCGGCGGAGAGCCGGGATGTCCGGCTGCGCTGTTGTACCGTAGTGCAGGAAGATCTCTATCTGGTTTCTTTTGACGGAGAAAAACGTATCTGCGGTTTAAGCGATACGGGTCAATGCCGGCTGGATCTTTTGTGTGAAGGCGCACCAGTTGCATTGGTCGGGTTGAAGAACGGTCATTTTCTTGTGTTGAACGAACAGACTATTTGTGAATATGACCGTCAGGGTCATTACATCTGGGAAGCATTGGGGCCTGATTTTGCCGATATAAAAATCAGGGCTTTCTCGTCTGTCTGCGTTCTGGAAAACGGTGATCTGCTGATTACCAATCAGGGCGCTGACAGGGCAGAGGGAGTAACGCTCTTTGAAATGACCCGGGATCACCGTGTGGTGTGGCAGCTGAATCGCCGGGACGCGGGTGATGCAGTGCATTGCCAGGCTTTATTTGATGATAATTTGTGGATGCCCCGCCCGGCCTTGTGAATGTCAGCCCAGTCCATTCAATGTTGTCAGGTTTTCCCACTGCGTCTGCAGAAGGGAGAGGGCTTCTTCCAGCGACAAAGCGGCCAGCTGTCCATTTTCTTTCCGGACAATACCCAGCCTCAACACTTTGTCGACAGCATCGTCAATATCAAAATTCACTACACAGCCCCAACGATTGAGGAACCAGTCTTCAATTTTTTTGGCGGTCTCCTGAACAGTTAGCGGGCGCTCTGCTGTTAAAAGGAAATAATAGCCCAACAGGGCTTCCTTGCATTCCTCTTCTTCCGCATCATCAGCGATACGATGAATCACGCCGATATTGTTGTCGAGGTTCTTGAAATACAAATGCCTGATCAGCGTTTGCAGAAAGCGGAGCTTCCTGTTTTTGAAGGCATTGAACTGCCGCCATAAATAGGTGCCCAGCGTCAGCAGTCCCGCAAAGATTACCGCCATGGTCGTCTTGTTCCACTCCACTGGCTGGCTGCTCAGTCCCAGCCAGAAAGCCAGCAGTGAGCCCAGTACGAAGAGCGTGGTACTCAGCCGTGTCAGCACCATGATACTGCCCGTCACGGCGGCGGGAATACCGAAAAGAAGTTTGTCCATGATCCGCATGCCTACACGGCTGTTCGGGAAAAGCATTTCCAGATCCGGGCGGGGCACATTCTGGAAAAGCTTCAACAGTGCCGTGCCACCCGCTGCTTCAGGATTGATTTTCTGGGTGCTGTCCAGTGTTTTCTTCCAACGGATATACATGACGACGCGGTCATAATTTATGAAGGAGATGCTTTTGGAGCGCAGGCCCATAAACACAGGCAAACACTCTTCTTTGACTGTGGCGCCACGGTAAAAGAAGTGATACTCAGAAAAACTGTTGAAATCCACCTGCAGGCGGATGGTAAAGAGCGCGTCTTCAGAAAAGGCGCGTTGAATATCTTCTTCAGGAATGGCTTTGTAATTAGCTTTCTCAAGCAGATGCTGAAAAAGCGAATAAAACTCACGGACATGTCCGGCTTCCTCACCTGTCTCAAAGGGAGACGGGCGGAAATCAGCATTCATGGGCGCATAGGCACTCTTGAGTGCTTCGATTTTCTGATGAAATTCAAAATGGATGAGATGTGTCAGCTGTGTTGCCAGCTGACGGAAACGCTTTTCCTGTCCCGCAAGTTTCCCCTGATCCAGACACATATCAATAATGTCACGGCGGCTGTAAGGAACGAAGAATAAATCTTCCTCTGCCTGAAGCGCTGCCTGCTTCAATGCCGGATCATCTTTTTGTCTGAAGAATAGCATGGCGGACCTCCTCTTTACCCGAAGAATTTCTCTTGCATTCTAACAGAGCCTCACCGCCGGATAAAAAGACTTCAGGAAAACTGGGGCTCCTTCATGATCCGGAAGGGGGAATGGAAGCGCTTTATAGCATCGGTGTTGATCGGTATCTGTTTGTGCTTCTAAAAGACCTGACGCTGTTTCCGAATCATGGTCAGGAGTGGGCCTGTATCCGTCGTGTGCCCAGATGGAAGATGGGGTTCCCGGAGCGTGCGCCTGTTGCCTGACCCCGCACGCTCTTTTTCTGACACCTTCCGTATGTCCCCGTGACCTTTTTTCGTGCTTCACTATCTTTAATTTGTCTATTGGGACTCCCTTTTGTTATTTTGACGGCTAGATCAGGAGAACCGCCATGGACATTAACGAACTTTTTGATCTCGTGCACCGGGAGAATGCTTCCGATCTGCTGATCAGTGCCGGTGCCCCTCCGATCCTCCGTATCCATGGGCAGCTCTACCGGCATCCTGCCGACGCGCTTAACGCTACCGAGGCACAGGAGCTTGTTTATGCGTTTCTGACACCGGGGCAGCGGGAGCGCTTTGAAAGAGACAAGGAACTGGACTTTTCTTTTGAGGCGGAGGGGAAGCGCCGTTTCCGCGTCAATGTCTATTACCAGAAAGGGGCGGTTACAGCGGCACTTCGTCCGATTCCCGAAATTATCCCGGCATTGGAAGGGCTGGGCTTGCCGGACAGTCTGCGCAATCTGGCGCAGGCACGGCAGGGGCTTGTACTGGTGACCGGACCGACCGGCAGCGGGAAAACCACCACGCAGGCGGCATTTATTGATCTTATCAATAGTACGCGCGCCTGCCATATTGTGACGGTGGAAGACCCGATCGAGTATGTGCATCGGCACCGGAACAGCATTGTAGATCAACGGGAAGTAGGCGGCGATACGCACAGCTTTGCGAACGCGCTGAAATATGTGCTGCGCCAGAATCCGGATGTGATTCTCATCGGTGAGATGCGTGATCTGGAAACAATTCAGGCAGCGCTCACAGCGGCAGAAACGGGGCATCTGGTTTTTGCCACACTGCATACGAACGATGCCATGCAGACGGTGGATCGCATTGTGGACGTGTTTCCCGCCATTCAGCAGCAGCAGATCCGTTACCAGCTTTCTCTGACGCTCCTTGCCATTATTTCCCAGCATCTTCTGGCACGCAAGAACGGAGAAGGGCGTGTGCTCGCATACGAAATTCTGCGTGCGAATCAGGCGATTGCGCACCTGATCCGGGAGAATAAAACGCCCCAACTGTACACCATTCTGGAGACGGGTATGAAGGCGGGGATGATCACCATGGATCGGTCGGTGAAAGATCTGTATGAGGCTGGAAAAATCAGTTATGAAGAGGCGGTAACCATTATGCGTAACCCCCGTGAACTGCAGGAGAGATAGCCGCTCCTGCATGGTTCACACGATTCTCTGACGTTTCAGGACACAACTGGAAAGGAACAGAACTGTGGGACTTCTTTTTGCTCTGTTGACAGTCGCCGTGAGTGCTGCGGATCCTTCTGTCTGTAATGGTCATGCCCTTCTCTATGACAGCCCGGCGGAAACCTGGGATGAAGCCTTTCCCCTGGGCAACGGCATTCTCGGTGCGCTCGTCTGGGGCGACGGCAATCCGCTGAATATTTCACTGGACCGCACCGACCTGTGGGATCTCCGGCCCGTACCTGAATACTACGAGTCCGATTATTCCTATACGACCATGCGTCAATGGGAAAAAGAAAAGCGGTACAAAGAACTGATCGCAAAATATGACGAGCCCTATCACCGGCCCGCACCGACTAAAATACCGGCTGGCAGAATCACCCTGCATTTTCCCGGAGGAACTTCCTTTGTCGAAGGCAGGCTCCCGCTGGATCGTGCCTGTGCGGAAGTGCGGCTCAAAAACGGAGCCATTGTGCGCACCTGGATTCATGCACGGGAGGCAGTCGGGCTGATTGAAGTGGAGCATGGTGCCCAGGCGGAGTTTGTCCTGAATGCGCCGCCTTTTGCGGGAGTGGAAGATCAGCGTCCCCGGGTAGATGTGGTCTCCGGCGAGCTTTCCCAGCTAGGCTATCCGGCACCGGTCGAGACCAAAGGTGAAAACTTTACTGCCTTCCAGCAGACCGGATGGGGCGGTTTTACTTTTGCGGTCTATCTGTGCCACAAAGAACATGCAGACGGGCGGCTGGCGGCATGGAGCATTGCGTCGTCCAGAGAAAGCGATGATCCTTTTGCACTGGCAAAGAGCCGGGCTGAGGCAGCGTTGAATCAGCTGGACGCGCTGCGCAGTTCCCATGAAGCCTGGTGGCGCACTTACTGGCAGAAGGGGCAGGTGAGCCTGCCCAACATACGCCTGGAGCGGCAGTGGTATCTGGAGATGTACAAATTCGGCGCGGCTGCCCGCCCTGATACGCCGCCCATCACGCTTCAGGGACCCTGGACGGCGGACGATGGAAAGCTGCCGCCCTGGAAAGGTGATTATCATCACGACCTCAATACGCAGCTGAGCTATTGGCCCTGTTACAGCGGCAACCGGCTGGAAGAGGGGTACGGCTTTCTGGAGTGGCTCTGGCAGAACAAGCCTCAGGCGGAAGACTGGACACGCCGCTTTTTTGACATGCCGGGGCTGAACGTTGCAATGACCACCGATCTGGAACTGCGGCAGATGGGCGGCTGGCGACAGTATACCCATTCGTCCACAACTGCCGCCTGGCTTGCGCACCATTTTTATCTGCACTGGTGCTACAGTCAGGATCGGAAGTTTCTGGAAGAGCGCGCCTGGCCCTGGCTGTCCGAATGCGCCGTATTTCTTGAAGCTGTGACCGATGAAAGAGACAGCGAAGGAAAAAGAACCCTTCCGCTCAGTTCTTCTCCGGAAGTGAATGATAATAAGCCTAATGCCTGGTTCCCCTCCATCACGAATTACGACAATGCGCTGATCCGGTGGACTTTTGAAAAAACAGCGGAACTTGCCGATGCACTGGGAAAGGAAGAGGAGGCGGCGCATTGGCGGAACTGTCTGGGAGAGATGCCGCCTCTTGCGATGAACAGCCGCGGTGCGCTTCTGGTGGCGCAGGACTATCCGCTCCGGGAATCGCACAGGCATTTTTCTCATGCCATGGCAATTCATCCGCTTGGGATTATCGACAGAAGCCAGGGACCCGATGCGGAACGTATCATACGCGCCACCTTGCGTGATCTGGACAAACTGGGCACCAAACTCTGGACAGGCTACAGTTTTTCCTGGCTTGGCAGTCTTCAGGCGCGTGCCGGAGACGGCGCCGCCGCTGAAAAAGCCCTGGAAATATTCAGTGAAGCTTTTGTTCTCCGCAACAGTTTTCACTGTAATGGCGATCAGACTGATAAAGGCTACAGCAATCTGCGGTACCGGCCTTTCACATTGGAGGGCAATTTCGCGTTTGCCGCATCCGTCAATGAAATGCTGCTTCAGAGTCAGTCCGGTGTGATCGAGCTGTTCCCTGCCGTGCCGGAATCCTGGGACAATGTATCCTTTGATACCCTTCGTGCGGAAGGAGCTTTCCTTGTTTCCGCTGTCCGGGAAGGCGGGCAGGTGATACGGGCAGAGATCATTTCAGAAACAGGTGCTGCGCCGGTGATCCGAAATCCCTGGACCGGAGCGGTTGGCACACCGGATGAGACCTCACAAGACGGGCGGACAAAGGTTGAAAGAGACGGTGATCGCTGGGTTCTTACTCCGGCAGACCGTTCATAAAATTTGCCTGATCCATTTTTTAAGGTGAGGACAATGCTTCCCGCTGCCAGCCATCTCTGTAAACCCAGGGATAGACGGAAAACTGTGCCCCTGCCGCCTGTATTTCCGTAAACCCGCCGGGCCTGTCCTTTTTCGCATAGAAGAGGGCACGGGTCGTCACCTGTTCCAGATTCGGATGCTCCGGGTCACGGGTGTGGCTGAATACATGCACGTGCCCGGCGAGATACAGTAAAGGCTGTTCTGAACCGCCAAGTATCCGCCGAAGAGTTGTTCCGTTGCCCAGCCCTCTGTTAAGCCCCAGGTGATACGCCGCTGTCTGCGGAAGGAAGGGATAGTGCGCCAGTACGATCATCGGCTGGCTCTGCTGCTCGGAAAGGCATGTCTGCAGGGATGTGGCGGCATCCTGCTGGAAAGACCCTCGTGAACTCAGCAGATTCGGTCGTACAGTAGGGATGCGCAGCAGAGGAACGTCGCCCGGCAGGCGGTCAATAGCAGCTGTGTCCTCGTCAGGCAGCCAATACTGGCAGTATTTCTCCAGCCGTTCCTTTCTCTTTGACTCAAAAGTGTATACATCATGATTGCCTGCCACCAGATAAACAGGAGCCAACATGGTCAGCCTGCCTAAAAAATCCGCTGCCTGCCTGAATTCTTCCTCTGTTGCTGTGGTGGTTAAGTCACCGCCGATGAGGAAAGCGTCGATGTCCATTTCCTGAAATAACGTAATCAGCCCGGCTGCACGCTCTGTTTTTATCTGGTGGCGCCTGCGAATCAGCAGATTAAGCGTGCCCAGTGCCCGTTTGTTCAGCATCCGCAGCGGGTTGCAAACCAGGCTCCAGTAGTGCAGATCGGTTAAATGGATATATCGTGCCATGAAAAAACTCCGTTGACCCAGAAGCAGTATGATAACGCAGGGCATGTTGAAAAAGGAAAGCGATTTTCCCTGTCTTGAGTGGTTGTGCACAGCAAAGCGGATTTTATACTTTTAAAATTCTAAGAATGCCGGCTGAAACAGGCGGTTTTCAGTGAATAAAAGCCTTGATTTAAGCGCTTCCGGTTCATGTTTCCTCGAGAATCTTGACAATAGCCCTTGACGTGGGAATAGATTTGGTGTAGCATAAGGTTTACCTAACGACCGTTAAGTATAGGTCTGGAAACCCAAATTGCGAGTCAACCAATAAGGAGGAATCATGCGATGAGGGATATTAAACGTGTCGCTGTGCTCGGGTCAGGGGTCATGGGTGCCGCTATTGCCGCCCACCTCGCCAACTGCGGAATTCCCAGCCTGATGCTGGATATCGTTCCGCCGAATCTGTCGGACGAAGACAGAAAAAGCAAGAAGAATCGTGATGCAATTGCCGCAGGCGCCAAAGGGGCGCTCTTGAAGGCGAAGCCGTCGCCGCTCTACGTCAAGTCCTATATGGACATGATCGAGATCGGTAACTTCGAAGATGATATGGCAAAAATTTCTGATTGCGATATGATCATTGAAGTGGTGATTGAGCGGCTCGACATCAAGAAGAAGATCTTTGCGCAGGTGGCTGAGCACCGTAAACCGGGCAGCATCGTCAGCTCCAACACAAGCGGTATTCTGATTTCTGCTATGGCTGAAGATATGCCGGATGAAATGGCACGTCACTTCCTGGGTACCCATTTCTTCAATCCTCCCCGTTACCTTAAACTGCTCGAACTGATCCCGACAGACAAAACAGATCCGGAAGTGGTGAAAAGCGTTGCGGAATTCGGCGAAAACGTTCTGGGCAAAGGCATTGTCTATGCGAAGGACACGCCGAACTTTGTTGCCAACCGCATCATTACCTTCGCCATGCAGTATCTGATGCATGAAATGGTCAATGCCGGACTGAGCGTGGAAGAAGTGGATGCACTGACAGGTCCTGCCATCGGACATGCCAGCTCGGCCACCTTCCGCACCGCCGATCTGGTTGGACTGGATACGCTGCAGAAAGTGGTGGGCAATGTCTATCACGGCTGCCCCAACGACGAGCGCCATGACATGATGACCGGGCCTGCCTGGTTTGACGCCATGATCGAAAAAGGGTATTTCGGCAATAAGTCCGGCTCCGGTTTTTATAAATCAACAAAAGAGCGGGACGAAAAAGGAAAACGGATTATTCTGGGTTACGACCCGGCGACGGGTGAATACCGGGCGCCGATCAAGCCCCGCTTCGCCTGCACGGGCGCAGTCCGGAGTGCCGGTTCCATGGCTGAGAAACTGAAAATTATGCATTTCAGTGAAGATCCGGGATCTGCATTCCTGTTCAAATTCTTCGCCAATATGGTGCAGTATGCAGGCAACAGAATTCCTGAAATCACGGATGATATCGTGAATCTGGATAATGCCTGTAAATGGGGCTTCGCCTGGGAAGTGGGTCTTTTTGAGACCTGGGATCTTCTCGGCTTTGACGAAGTCTGCAGCCGGATGGAAGCGGAAGGTATTGAGTTGCCGCCGATTGCGAAAGCGCTGAAAGAAGCGGGCGGAAACTCTTTCTATAAAACAGAAAATGGTACAGATCTTTTCTTTGATCTGGCAAGCCGCAGCTATAAGCCTGTTCCGTCCAATCCCAATGAACTGAAACTGGTGAATGTCCGTGCACGCGCTACGGCTGTAGTTGAAGCGCTGGACGAGGCCAGTCTGATAGATCTTGGTGACGGTATTCTCTGCGCTGAATTCCATTGCAAGATGAATGCCATCGGCCCGGATATTGTGGCGGTGCTGAACAAAGGCGTGGATCTTCTGGAGGCCGGACAGTTTGAAGGCATGGTGATCGGCAATCAGGGACCACACTTCTGCGCCGGTGCCAATCTGATGCTGGTGCTTGGTGATGCCATGCAGGAGAACTGGGAAGGACTGGAAAACATGGTCCGCGGTCTGCAGGGTATCGGCATGCGCATGAAATACTGCAAGGCGCCTGTGGTTGCCGCGCCGCACCATTACACCTTCGGCGGCGGCGTTGAGATCTGCCAGCATGCCGACAGGGTTGTCCTTGCCGGAGAAACCTATGCCGGGCTGGTTGAAGTCGGCGTGGGCGTGATTCCTGCCGGCGGCGGCACGACAGAAATGGTCGTCCGTGCTTTTGAATATATGCCCGAAAATATTCAACCCAACGATGTATTCCCTTTCATCCGCCGTGCTTTCGAAACGATCGGTACAGCCAAAGTGGGTACGAGCGGCGCAGAAGTGGTGGAGTTTGGCTATTTCCGCAGCAGCGACATCGTGCTGCCGAATTATGATCACCAGATCCAGAAAGCGAAGAATGTGTGCCGCGGTCTTGTTATTTCCGGGTATACGCCACCGCGCAAGCCCCGGCTTTATGCATTGGGCGCGAGCGGTAAAGCGGCCTTTGAAGCGGCGGTCTGGGGTATGCAGGAAGCAGGCTGGGCGAGCGAGCATGACCGCCTGATCAGCACACATCTTGCCAATATTCTCTGTGGTGGTGACCGCCTTGCCGGAACGCCTATGACCGAGCAGGACTTCCTGGACCTTGAGTGCGAGGCCTTTGTCAGCCTTTGCGGTACTGAGAAGACACAGGCAAGAATTCAGAACATGCTTGCTACCGGCAAGCCTTTGCGTAACTAAGCAAGTCAGGAGGAAAATTAACATGGAAAATGTATATGTAGTTTCCGCGGTTCGTACCGCTGTGGGCCGGTCGAAAGCCGGTAGTGCCATTGCCCATGTACGCCCTGACGATCTGGCGGCAGCGGCGATTGGCGAAGCCGTAAAGCGTTCAGGCATTCCGGCGGAGAGGATTCAGGACTGTGTGATCGGCTGCGCTTTTCCTGAAGCGGAAAGCGGCATGAATGTCGGTCGTATGGCATTGCTGACAGCGGGGCTGCCCGACACCATTTCCGGTGAAACGGTCAACCGTTTCTGCTCTTCCGGTCTGGAAACCATGGCGATTGCAGGTGCCAAAATTGAAGCCGGTATGTTGGATGTTGCTATCGCAGGCGGCACAGAATCCATGAGCCTGATTCCCATGGGCGGCAACAAGGTCATGCCGAATCCCACACTGGTCAGCATCAACCCCCGTGCTTATACAAGCATGGGCCAGTGTGCGGATAATGTAGGCAAAGACTTTAATATCACCCGGGAGGAATGCGATCAATGGGCGCTGGAAAGCAACCTGCGTGCCGCAGCCGCCATTGCTGAGGGCCGTTTTAAAGATGAGATCGTTCCGCTGGAGGTTATGGGACCGGGCGGCAAAACGTACGTCTTTGATACAGACGAAGGGCCGCGTCCCGACACAACTATAGAAGGGCTCGCGAAACTGAAACCTGCCTTTGCAGGGCCTGGCGGAAAAGGCATTGCCACAGCAGGCAATTCCAGCCAGACGAGCTGCGGTGCTGCCGCCACAGTGCTGGCAAGTAAAGCAGTTGTAGACGAACTGGGACTCAAGCCTCTGGCACGCCTTCGCGGTTATGCCGTGGCTGCAGGTGATCCGGGTTATCTCGGTCCGGCACAGGTTCCCGCCATTAAAGAGGCAGCACGGCAGGCGGGTATTGACATCAGCGACATCGGGCTTGTGGAATGCAATGAAGCCTTCGCATCGCAGACGATTTATGTGGTGAAAGAACTCGGGCTGGATCATGCCATTGTCAATGTGAACGGCGGTGCCATTGCGCTGGGTCACCCGCTGGGAGCCACTGGCGCAAAGCTTGCAACGCAGCTGATTTATGAAATGAAGCGCCGCGGCGTGAAATGGGGTCTTGAGACCATGTGTATCGGCGGCGGTATGGGTGCAGCAGGCATCTTTGAACTGTGTGACTGACCTTTCTGATCTCTGTTTTCTTTCGGCCTCGCGGCTTTGCTGCGGGGCTCTTTTTATTCCGTGCCGACAGGACGGGAATTTCACTCTGTACTACTGTGTTTCTCTTTTTTGTAACAACAACCCATGGAGGAATCCGTTATGGCAACTGTATTATTACACGGCGAACCTGTATCAACCTGTGGCGAATTGCCGCAAAAAGGCGATACGATCGCTCCTTTCACCCTGGTCGGAACTGATCTGAAAGAATGCGGAACCTGCTGCTGCAGCGAAGGCAAGAAAGTCATTCTGAATATTTTTCCCAGCGTCGATACACCTGTCTGTGCAACATCGGTGCGTCAGTTCAATCAAAAAGCAGGTTCCTGCCCCAATGTGGCGGTTTTCTGCATTTCCATGGATTTACCCTTTGCGCTCGGTCGTTTCTGCGGTGCAGAAGGACTGGAGAAGGTAAAATCTCTGTCTGCTTTTCGCAATCCCGAGTTCGGTGAAAAACTTGGTGTCCGCATTGTGAACGGTCCGCTGGCTGGTCTCTTTGCACGGGCCGTTGTCGTGCTGGATGAAAAAGGCGTGGTGCTGCATTCGGAGCTTGTCCCTGAAATTACTCAGGAACCCGATTACAATGCAGCGATGAAAGTGCTCTCCTGCTGATTGTCTCGTTGCTATTCCTTGTTTAACAAAGAAAAACGCGCTGTCCTGAACTCAGGGCAGCGCGTACATTTTTCTGGCGGAGACGACGGGACTTGAACCCGCGACCTCCGGCGTGACAGGCCGGCGTTCTAACCAACTGAACTACGTCTCCTTACAAAGTCATGTTGCATGACAGGGCATAGTTTATCAAAAAGAAAAGGAGATTTGCAACTTCTTTCCTTTTTGATTCCTTTCCCTGCCTTTATATACACTGAAGCAGCGGGGCTTTTCCCGCCCGACCCGCCGTAAGCCACCCAAGATAAAAGGATATTCATGACTACGCCCCTGATCCTCCTGACCAATGATGACGGAATTCACGCTCCCGGTCTGGCTGCGCTCCATGAAGCGCTTGCCGATCTGGGAGAAGTGCTTGTTTTTGCTCCGGACAGGCAGCGAAGTGCTGTGGGGCATGGCGTCAGCCTCAATCATCCTTTGCGCAGAACCGAAATCCGGCCGGGCTGGCATATGGTGGACGGAACGCCGACCGACTGCATTATTCTGGCGGTACGCGGCGTGCTCGAAACCTTGCCGGCACTTATTGTTTCCGGCATTAACTCGGGGGCGAACCTCGGGGATGATGTCACGTATTCCGGTACCGTTGCCGGTGCGTTCGAAGGCATGTTGCAGAAAATACCTTCCTTTGCCATCAGCGTGACCAGTCACTTCGTCACGCATTTCGCAGGGGCGCAGCGCATGGCACGGCTTACAGCGGAGAAACTGCTTGCCGAGGGACTGCCGGAAGACGTAATGCTGAATATTAATGTGCCGGATCTGCCCGCCGATCAGATTTCCGGAATTTCCGTGACTGCCATGGGTCGCAGAAACTATAATGACCGCATGGACATGCGACGTGACCCGAGAGGCGGCACCTATTACTGGATAGGCGGTGAAATACCGGAGCAGAAGATAGAAACAGGCACGGACTTTGAAGCGCTGGAAGCAGGCAGAATCAGTGTGACGCCGCTCAGACGGGACATGACTGATTATGATATGCTGAAGCGGATGGCGTCTTATTCCGCCCTGAGTGACAAATTATGATCTATCGGCGGAACAGGTCCGACTGATTACAGACACAGCAATGAAGTGGTTTTAACGTGTCACAAATTTCTGCAGAAAAAGAGGGAGATGTTGAGAATTCCGCCCCGAAGCCTGTGCCCTCTATCGGGAAGCGGATGGGAGTACTGGCGCTTTATCTGGGGTGTGCTCCTTTATTTTTGTCGCGCCACAGTGGCACAGTAAGCGCATACTGGAAGGCACACCGCAATCAGGCATTGCTCCTGTGGGCCTGGTTGGGTCTCTTTTTTCTCCTCTTTCTTGCGCTTGCCGCTATTGCCTCTTTTTTGATGGTTGAGAACCGCGACTGGTTCAGCAGCCATCCGGTCGAGCACTGGCTGTTCAGCTTTTTCCGGAAATGTCTTCTTGTCTGGCTTGTTTTCTGGCTCTACGCTGTCTGGCGCTGCCTGCGCGGGTGTGCCAATCCAGTTCCTCTTCTCGGACGACTTTCCAGACAAAGGTTTTTCCATTATACGGGAGGCTTTTCAGTTTTTCTTTTTTTCTGCATGCTGCTTTTCCTGCCGGGCGCCATTTTTTCTGCCGGGGCACATATTTCTGAAGAGCCCCGGGAAGGTGGGGTTTTTGTCCTGTATGATGATCAGGGTCATTTTCCCCGCTGGATTTTTTCACTTGCCGTCTGGCGGCTCAGCCTGGCGGCCAGCCAGTGCCTGAAGGGGGAAAAATTGTGCCTTCTGCCAGCAGACAGGGAAAATATGGATCTTGCGCTGGATCAGGGGCTTTTTGTTTTCGCAGGCACCCATGGTGTCGCTGAAGGGCTGTTGCTGCAGGATGGGCTTTATCCTCCCAATGCGCGAATCCGCCCCGCAGGTGAACAGCTGCGCTTTGTCTATCTCGCCGGATGCGACAGCGGTGCACAGCAGAAAGAATGGGCGAGCCGGTTGGCTCCGGCACAGCTTAGAACCTTCGACCGGCTGACCCCAACCCTGGAGCACCTCTGGCGGCTATGGACAGAAATGCCGGGAACGCTGCGCTCGATCTGCGGAAAATAAGGGTATTGCGGGCGGGCGCTCAGTCCAGTCCCAGCACAGCCTGCATGTCGTAAAGCCCCGGTGCCGCCGTTGCGACAAACTTTGCCGCAATTAATGCGCCCCGAGCGAAGTTGTCCCGGTTATGCGCCTTATGGGTCAGTTCGATCCTTTCGCCACAGCCGATGAAAGACACGGTGTGCTCACCGACGATATCACCGCCGCGGATGGCATGCACGCCGATCTGACGTTCCGGCCGTGCCCCGATGATGCCTTCACGCCCGAAGACAGCCTCTTCAGGGTAGGACAACCCGAGGCCGCGCGCCGCCTGTTCCGCAAGCCGTACCGCTGTGCCGCTCGGACTGTCTTTTTTCAGATTGTGATGGGCTTCCACGATTTCCACATTGTAGGCAAGTCCCAGTCTGCGCGCCACTTCTTCCGTAAGTTTAAAGAGAAGATTCACACCGACACTCATGTTGGGAGCATAGACCACCGGGATGTTCTGCGCAAAACGCTTCAATGCTTCCACCTGTTCCGCAGACAGACCTGTCGTTCCCACGACAGCCGGTTTCTTCATTGCTTCCGCCACCGCCACGTGTTCCAGACAGGCGGCAGGTGCTGTAAAATCGATAAGCACCTGTGCTTTGCCGATTTCCGCCCTGCTGTCTGCACCGACGACAAGGCGCTCTTCTTTTCCGTTGCTCAGCGTCACGGCAATTTCCGTACCTGCCAGCGCGGGAAGGTCGAGCGCACTCCCTGCCGCCATGTTTTCAATGCCCGATGTCAGTTCCAGAATCCGCCTGCCCATTCTTCCGCAGGCCCCTGCCATACAAATAGTAATCATGAATACTGCTCCGTGAGTCTTCAGTTTTTTATTTCAGTGTTTCCAGCATCCAGCGATAGTCGTACCCGGTGTCGGCGGCGGCATGCAGGATTTCCTGCATGTTTTCATAGCAGCCGACCAGCGTCCGGACCACTTCTTTTTCTTTCAAATCCTGATCCAGCAGATTGATCAGGAAAAGACTTTCCATTACAAATTCCAGCTGCTCCCTATTAATCCACTGGCGCATGTTGTGCCAGTGCAGTGCCAGAGCGCCGTGCATATCCTCATTGTCGAAAAGGCGGTGCAGCACAGGTGCCCATACCTCGTGCTCAAGTTCTTCCACTGTTTTACGGTTCCTCAGACAGAGAGCGAGGGTGTGCGCATCCTGCCAGGCCTGCCAGCGGTTACCGCCCATTTCAGCAAAAACCTGTGCAGCAACTTTGATCAGCAGCCAGTCATGCATCCAGGCAGCGGCAGTATGCTCACCCTGCTGCACCTCATTCTGAAGGGCAGTGCTGTCTTCCACCGGTGTAATCGAACGGCCGAGTGCCCGGAGCAATGCCCAGGCGGCGGCAATGGGGGAGAAGCGGGCGGGGATGTGCTCCTTTTCGCCCTCTTTGTCCAGCAGGTTCATGCAGAATTTCTGTATCGCTGAAGGCAGCAGCTTCAGCGGCGGCTCGCTCATAAAATCTCGCAGCGTTTCCAGCATTTCGTTGATCTGGTCGAATGGTTCATCAGACGATACGGCAGCGCCTGTCAGGCTGCACGCCGCCTCCAGAAATGCATGCAGGGCTTCCCGGCTTGATAACGGCAGGGGCGTACTGTCCTTTTCATGGAGAATGTGCCGGAGCAGATCAGCGGTGAAAAACTGCCTGAAAGGTGTCAATACAGGGGCGAGCTGCAACTCTCTATAGGCCCCGTCCATATTCGGCACGCACCGCCCGTCCAACTGTGCGTGAAGTCTGCCCCAGGAGCCGTCCAGATCACAGATCTGCCTCACGAAAAGGAAGACGCGGTGCTCGTAACCGTGCAGGGACAGGTGAAGTCCTTTCTGCGCCAGCGATGCATTGTGCTGCAGTGAATCCACACCGCTGCGTATATCCCGCCAGATCGTATATAACCGGGGGTCCGTATCCAGTGCCAGCGCTTCCACGATGGAAAGACGCACCAGATTCACGTCATCGCCGCGGGCTGTATTTATGGCGGTGGAGGTGTGCAGCACGCCTTTTGTATCGGTGCCTCTGTTGTTATACACAACCAGCGCCCGCTCCTGATCGAGGCGATTCGTATAGGCAAACACATTTTCGTCCACCCATCCGTCGGGCGTTGTGAGATCAAAAAGTGCGAAACAGGCGGCACCGCTGAAGAGATGACGCAGGCGCATGAGCGGAAAGATTTCCCGTTCATGCCGTTCGATCAGCCAGCCTTCCGGTATTTCATCCCGATAGGCACGCCGGTATTCCATGCCGTATTTTTCCGTAAAACCTTCGATCTGCCCGTGACCGAACATGGGCAGCCCCGGCATGGTGACGAGCAGTGTGGCAACACCGAAATATTTGTCGCCTTTGCCGAACTGTGCTTCTGCGGTATCTTCATCGGGGTTGTTCATGAAATTGACGAAACGCTGCAGAATCTCCGGGCTGAACTCCAGAATGTTTTTGATCGTTTCCCGGTACTTGGCGTTGTCTTCCATCTTGAGCATGTTCATGAATGCACTGTTATACACCCGGTGCATCCCCAGCGTCCGGACAAAATAGCCCTCCATGAGCCAGAAGGCTTCCGCCAGAAGCAGCGTGTCCGGCACTTCTGCCATAACCCTGTCCACCACTTCCCGCCAGAATTCCACGGGAAAGGCTGCATCGAAGGCGGACTTGTCCAGACCGTGGGCAGCCCGGGAAGGAATGGCGCCGCCGTCACCGGGCAGCGGAAACCACAGACGCTGGTAGTGCCGTTTGGCAAGGGTCATGGCGGCATCGAAGCGGATAATAGGGAAGCGACGTGCAACTTCGAGAATGGTCTGAATAACAGCCTCCCTCGTTTCCGCGTTAAGAAAATTCAGTTGTGCCGTATCGTTCCAGGGCATGCTGGTGCCGTCGTTGCCGTGATAGATGTAGCGCACCTCACCGGAATGTCTGTCCACCCGTTTGAAAACTACGGCGGCGTCGCTGTGATTCCAGTAGCCGTTTTCTATGTAAAGACCGACACGTCCGTCTTCGGAAAGATCGGGACCGTCAAAACGGTATCCCGGGTAGGGTGGCTCGGGAAGGGAAAGAAAGCGGTCCGGATGATCTGTTACCCATTTGGAATTCAGCCCCATGTGATTGGGCACCATATCGCCCGCCAGGCGGATACCGCGCTGCCCTGCCCGGTGTGCAAGATCCTGATACGCCTCTTCGCCACCCAAATCTCCTGCAATTACATAGTCATGAAGGCTGTATGCCGATGCCGCCGCTTCGGGGTTGCCCATGCGCTGCTTGATAACCCGGGATGCCGATGCCCGCTCCCATACGCCGATGAGCCATAAGGCATTGAAGCCCCAGCCTGCGATGCGATCAAGTTCTTCGTCGGGGATATCGCTCAGCCGGGTGATAGGGCGGTTGTACTGCAGTGAGAGCTGGTGCAGCCAGACAAAGGCAAGCTTGGCAAGAAGTACGACCCGGGGCATCCATTCCACATCGGCGGTGAAGGCTTCTGGCTCATCATAGGCGCCGGCTGAAAAACGGAGCGGGGCCGGGTCACCGGGACCATGCCCCCGGAACATCGTTTCCTCTCTCAGGATGCCCTGCACAAGCAGCAGACGCTGAATCAGCTGTTCCGGCAGGAAAACACGCCAGTGCTGCAGAATAAAATCCAGCTGTCCTTCCAGCGAATCAGGGCTGGCGCGAAGGGGTTCACGCAGCAGCTCCAGCAGACTCTTACCGGTACCTGGCAGAGCGGGCTGCCCGGAAAACCAGACATCCAGCGCTTGAATGACTTTAAGCAGCGGCACCCGGCGGCACAGATCACTGTAGTCGAAAAGCGATTTGCAGGGTTGCAGTGCATTATTTTCGTGCGCGAGCTGTACCAGTATCATTTCCTGCAGTGTCAGTACAGTATGGGCTTTGCCGCGACTGCTCCCTTGAAGAAAAAGGACAGGCGGTATATCCGGTGACTGCTTCAGCTGGAGCGGCGGAAAATAGGAGATGAAAGCGGGAAAAGTGCTTTCTGCAATGCCCGCATCCTGTTCCTGGCGGACATGCTTCAATCCGTCAGTAAAGACCTGAGGCTTTACGTCCCGTGCATAAAGATCCATGAGCGTTCTAAAGATTTCATGGAGCAGAATCATGGCGTGAAGTTCGCCGGCACGGACCCAGGGCGGAGCGCTGCGCCGCACATTGACACGCGCTGCAAGCATTTGCGCAAAAAGGAAGGGGTCGTCGGGCCAGTCTACGCCGGTCTTTTCCAGGATCTGTTCCGTTTTGTAATCCTGCCACGCCTGATCACGCAGCAGCATACCAAAGGGGAAGTACCTGTACCCGTCGCTTTGCTTCAGTTCTTTTGCCATGGAATTCCTTCAATGTCGCCGGCTTTCCCGCTGCAGTGCATATGGGATCTCGAAAAAACGCCTGAAATATAGCATACCGCATTAATCCGGAAGATTACCATTTCACCGGCTCAGAAGAAGATGAAGTGTTTTCCATGTGCAATTTTTCGCTTTCAGGATGGTATACTTGAGCTTTGAACTTTTTATATTTTATAGGAGCAGACCGATGCCATGCAGCATGACGGGCTTTGCCCGCACCGAAGTAATGGTCAATGGCGGACAGACCACCATTGAAATAAGCAGTGTCAATCATCGTTTTCTTGAAATCTCTATTCGCCTGCCCGGGCAATGGTCAGCTTTAGAGTCTTCATTGCGGGAGCTGATGCGAGGTCGTATTGTCCGGGGTAAAATCAACGTCTCCATTCGTTTAGGAAAAACACTTTCCTCCTCTGCACCGATCTATGTTGATACGGACCGCGCCCGGCAGTACATAGACGCCTCCCGTACACTGATGCATCTTATGTCTTCCACCGATTCCCTTACGCTGGATAAGTTGGTTACATTGGATGGAGTGGTAGTCTCCGATGAAGAAAGTTCGGATCTGGAGACGGTGCTGGAACAGCTTTCTGTTGGGCTTGAGGAGGCATTGAATCAGTTGAGCGCCATGCGCAGCAGGGAAGGGGCTCTTCTCGTGGAGGCGTTGCACGGTCACTTGAATGATCTTGAGAAAAACCTCGCCCGCATCGAAGAGCGTGCGCCCCGTCTGGTTCTTGCCTATGAGGAAAAACTCCGCCAGCGTATTGCCGAGATTAACTTGGAAGTAGGCGTAAAAGAGGAACGGCTTGCCATGGAAGTGGCACTTATGGCCGATCGCATGGATGTAACCGAAGAGCTGGTACGGTTCCGGGCCCATGTGCTGCATTGCCGTGAGCTGCTCGATGCTGAGGGTTCAGTCGGAAGGGATCTGAATTTTCTGGTGCAGGAACTGCTGCGGGAGGCGAACACGCTTGGCAGCAAATTGCGTGACGTGGAAGTCAGCCGCGATGTTATAGAAATCAAAACAGAGATAGAAAAACTGCGTGAGCAGTTGCAGAATCTGGAGTAGTTTCATGTCTGAGTCCGGAATTATTGTCATTTCTGCACCGTCCGGGGCTGGCAAGGGCACGTTGGTAGCCCGGATACTGCCCTTTTACCCGGAGCTGGCTCTGACGGTCTCCGCCACCACTAGACCCCCCCGGACGGGCGAAGAGAACGGCAGAGAATACTATTTTCTATCACGACAGGATTTCGAGGCGGGCATCGAAAAGGGCGCCTTTGCCGAGTGGGCGGAGGTGCACGGTAATTTATACGGAACTTTTAAGACAGAAATTGACCGGCTTCTTCTGAGAGGCAGACATGTGCTGCTGGAACTGGATGTGCAGGGCATGCTCAGCATGAAAGCGCAATATCCGGCACTGACCAGTATTTTTATTGTTCCTCCCGACATGGAAGTGCTCAAGGAGCGCCTGACCCGGCGGGGAACAGAAGACGCTGCTGTTGTTGCCGTGCGCCTTCAGACGGCTGCCCGGGAAATGGAGCGACAGCAGGAGTTTGATTATGTGCTGGTGAATGATGACCTGGACGTGGCAACGGAGGCGTTGAAAAACCTCGTAGGCAGCATTTTGAATTCGCACAGGTAAACAAAAGTACCTCCGTGCAGCCTTTGTACCGGTATATAGCGCTTCTTTTCTGCCCGCTGAGGTAAAAATTTGATTTCCTCTTTTCGCTTCTGCTACACTACGTTCCATCATGACACGGTTCCTGTGTCATTTCGTGCGTCCCCATCGTCTAGTCTGGTCTAGGACACCGCCCTTTCACGGCGGCGACAGGGGTTCAAATCCCCTTGGGGACGCCATTTTTTTCTCCCACCCCCTCACCTTTTTTCTCTCAATTTCTTTCAGTAGTCCTGTGCCCTTTTTTTTATCACGGTCTATTCTTCTTGCTTTTTCAAATCATCTAAGGTATACTTTATGTGGCATGTGGTTGTATCACTCGATGCAATTATATGTTAAGCGCCTGTGGTATGCGTTGTTGCTTTATTATGTCTTACTAAATAACCAAACAAGGAGTGAAAGAAACTATGAGAAAGACAAGTGCTTTGACAGTGCTGCTTGTAGCAGCGCTCTGTTTTGCCGCACTGCCTGCATTGGCAGAGCAGCACCCGCCTGTGCCCGGGCCCGACTTTGCCGGGTGCCCGGAAGATGCGCAGAAATTTAAGGGTTTCCCCCGATTCGATATTACGAAAGATCAGGATCCTGTTAAATTTCTTGATCCCGGTCAGTATGACTTCTGCAAAATGATGGATAACATCTATTGCTCTCTTGCCCTTGTGGTCAGCCTCAGTGCCGACATTGCGAACTTTGCCAATCTGGTGCAGTGTATATCGATGGACATCAACGGCCCCCTGAATCTGGATCTTAAAATTCCTGTTCAGCCCAACGGTGTTCTGGACCGTTATGAGCTGGCTGTGCTTGCTTATGTTCTCAATACACCTTCCCTCCCTTACTATGAAGAAGTCAAAACAGCATGGGAAGAAAACTTCTGGGAACTGAAAGAACTGATTGTTGCGGCACTGAAAGCTGCCAAGAAATCGGATGGCGTACAGGATAAGGATATTACTGCAATCGTCCAAATGCTTGCTCCTGCATTGACTCCTAGTCTGACGGGTGTGATTGCGGGTTTTGCAACGCTGGGTGACGAAATGACCAACATTGCTCTCGGTGAGCTGCTCGGACTGCTTGAAGACATCGGTCTTGAGCCTCCTGAAGGCGGTATTGCTGCCATTACGACAGGAATTCCTGCGCTCGGTCCTCATGGCGATGTAGATGGCGACGGCTATACCAACATGGAAGAGTACCTCTATTTTGTCGGTCAGGAAGGCGTGAGCCTCGACAGCTACCTGGCTGCTGTCTTTGATCCTAATCAGACGCCGCCCAGCTATGACCCTGTAGTGACTCTCTCGCGCAAGACGGGATTTATTCAAATCGGGGATAACATCACTCTGGATGCTAAGCTGAAATTTTACTACGATCTGCCCAATTTTGTGCGGTGGTACAAAGACGGTGTGCTGATTGACGGTGCGACAAGCCTCCAGTTTGAACTGCTCAATGCTCAGGCAAGCGACAGCGGTGTCTATCAGGTTGTTGTCGGCATTACAGTTGAAGACGGCGGAAAAGCCGAAACAGAAATTTCCGCCACTACTGTTCTCAATGTGAGCGACAGTCCTCTTCCTGTAGCCGGAATTGCCGGAATCGGTGCTCTTGCCGGTGCACTGACTCTGGTTGCCGCCCGTCGTTTCCGTCGTAAATAAACGTTCATCTTTTGTCTGAAGCGTTTGTATTTTGTGGTTGTGTTTTGCCGCGCGTGAAGTGATCTGCTTCGCGCGCGGCTTCACAGTCCGGCAGAAGAGTTTGGAATCAGGGCGCACAGGGCTGTGTAATAATTTGCTCTATTCCGTCTCTTTTTGCTATACTTCAATCCTACCCTTTGAGAGAGCACACTTAATTTATCTATGATCATTCACGGATAGAAGTGTGCTTTTTTAAAATTAACCCGATGATCAGGAGAATAGTACGTTGAAAAAGGGCATTCATCCCGAAAATTATCGTGAAGTCGTCTTCATGGACGTAGGTGCTGATATTAAATGGATTACCCGTTCCACCGTGCACACCAACCGTACGATTGAGATGGACGGCAAAGAATATCCTCTCTTTACACTGGATCTTTCCAGCCATTCCCATCCTTTCTTCACCGGCAAGCAGAAGTTTGTTGACAGTGAAGGCAGGGTGGAACGTTTCCAGAAAAAATTCGGCGCAGCAAAAAGCGGTCAATAAGTGCCTATGGACGGGCAGCTCCGGGAAAAGCTTGAGATCCTCGTTCAGGAACATGGTCAGCTGGCAGAAGCGATGGCAAAGCCTGAAGTAGCTACGGATCCTCAGCGCTACCAGCAGCATGCCCGAAAATATGCCGAATTGTCTGATCTGGTGCAGGTCTTTACCCGCTATAAAGAGGATGAAAAAGGTCTGTACGGTGCACAGCAGCTGTTGGCAGCGGAGGCAGATGCAGAGATGCTCGCCATGGCGGAAGAGGAGGCAGCGCAGCTCCAGGCGTCCCTGACAGCGCTTGAAGAGCAGTTGCGTCTTCTCTTGGTTCCCAAGGATCCGCTTGATGAGAAAAATACCATCGTGGAGATTCGCGCGGGAACCGGGGGCGAGGAAGCCGCATTGTTTGCCGCGGATCTTTTTCGCATGTATACGAGGCTTGCGGAGACAAAGCGCTGGAAAGTCGAAGTGATGAACTCCAATGCCACCGCACTGGGCGGTTTCAAAGAGGTCAGCTTTCAATTGTCCGGCGACAATGTCTACAGCTGCATGAAATGGGAAGGTGGGGTGCATCGTGTTCAGCGTGTTCCGGATACGGAAACACAGGGACGCATTCACACCTCAGCCGTCACGGTCGCTGTTCTTCCTGAAGCGGAAGAGGTGGACATACGCATCGATCCCAACGACCTGATCATTGATGTCTACCGATCCAGCGGACCCGGCGGGCAGAGCGTCAATACAACCGATTCCGCTGTCCGGATCACCTACAAGCCCACGGGTATGGTTGTCACCTGCCAGGACGAAAAATCCCAGCATAAAAACAAAGCGCAGGCATTGCGTGTGCTGCGTGCCCGACTGCTGGACGTCCGTATGCAGGAGGAAGCCGCCGCCCGGTCGGAAAGCCGCCGCAGCCAGGTTCGCTCAGGCGATCGGAGCGAAAAGATCCGTACTTATAATTTTCCGGAGAACCGTGTTACCGATCACCGTGTTCACCTTTCCCTGTACAGGCTTCGGGAAGTACTGGAGGGCGATCTGGATGAATTTTTCGAGGCGCTGGCGATAGCCGACAGGGCGGAGCGCCTGGCCGCTCAGGATTGAGATGCCTCTCACGGTAGCGCAAATTCTTCAGCAAAGTGCTGAACGGCTGTCTGTTTTTTCCGAGACACCCCGGCTCGATGCCGAATTGCTCCTTGCCCGGGCATTGCGGATCTCCCGTGCCACGCTGCTTTCAAGAATGCAGGAAGTCGTGGAGGACACGGCTTTTTTTGATACGCTCCTGGTACGTCGCCTTGCTTTTGAGCCTCTGGCGTATATTTTCGGGGAATGGGAGTTTTACGGACGCTCCTTTCTTGTGCGGCCTCCGCTGCTTACGCCCCGTCCCGAAACAGAACATCTGATTGAAGTGGGACTGGCTTTTCTGTCAGAGAAAGAAATGCCTTGCCGCATAATTGATGTCGGATGCGGTACCGGCTGCATCGCCGTGACGCTGGCATGTGAGGCACCCCGCCATGAGGTCTTTGCTCTTGATATTCGCCCCGATGCCGCAGCGCTGACTAAAATGAATGCCCGGCAGCATCGTGCCGAAATCTCCGTACTGCGGAGCGATCTTCTTGCCGCTTTTCCCGGTAATACACCTTTGTTTGATCTTATCGTGTCCAATCCGCCCTATGTGCCCGAGGACGAATGGAGTCGTCTGTCGCCTGTGATTACCCGGCATGAAGATCCCGGTGCGCTTCTTGCAGGTCGGGACGGTCTCGACATTTACCGTCGTCTTATTCCACAGGCGAAAACGCTGCTTTTCCCCGGCGGCGCATTGGTTCTGGAGACGGCCGAAGATCAGCATCCGCCGCTTAAAGCTCTGCTGTCGAAATCGGGCTTTGTCGAAATCAGAAGTTTTTCCGATCTGGCCGGTTTTGACCGTATCCTTTCTGCCCGGTGTCCCCTGTGAATTCAACGTCATAGGGCAGTACCGAAAGGGGATAAAGACATGAGGTACTTCATCATTTGCATGAATGGAATCACAAGCGGACTTTTCTGTATCATAAATTTGTTTCAACTGTCAGACGGCATCCTGTTCGCCCCACCCGTGCTCTCAGCCCAGATAATCGCCCCCGGCAAGGAGTTTTTACGATGAAGTGTTTTAAATGCAGCGGTTTTGTTGTTCTGTTTGTTCTGATCTCAGGGATTGCCTCGCTCCTTTATGCGGATGAGGACGGCGCACTGGGTCGTCAGGTGTTCGAAGCCCGCCAAACCAGTGTTGTTACCCTGCATACTGTGGTCGGTATTAATTTCGGCACGGGCGAAATGGAAAATGAGCAGGAAGCGAATGCCACCATGATTGCCCCGGATGGGCTTGCTGTGCTTGCTCTGTCCGCCGTTGATCCGGCACAGATGATTTCAGGAATGAATTTAGGCGGCGATGAAATGACTTCCCGAATCATATCCATGCGCATGATTTTGACGGACGGATCTGAAAAACCGGCGGAGGTCGTGCTTCGCGACAAGGATCTTGATCTCGCTTTTGTCCGCCTGACGGAAAAGCCGGAAAGCCCGCTCCCCTTCGTTGACTTGCACGATGCCGGAGAACCTGCCTTGCTCGATAATGTCGTCTGTCTGATGCAGTACGGCAGGGTAGCAAGGCGCTCGCATGCCGCCTTTCTCGACCGGGTGGAACTGATCGTAACCAAGCCCCGCCTATTTTATGCGCTCGGTGACCATCGGTCAAGACAGGTCGTCTGTTCTCCTGTTTTTACGTTGGAGAATAAGATTGTAGGTGTGGGTGTCATGCGTCTTCTGCGGGGTGATGGAGACCGTTCACCCGACGACATGATGGTGATTATTGTTCCTGCAGCGCAGATCCAGGAACTCACCGCACAGCTGCCGGAATAAAAACGGCTTTCAGACGCCCCGTTCAACACCCGGCCAGATTACTGTATGCAGCTGCAGATGCAGGCGGGCGGGCGGTAGATCCGCAAGCATCCATTCTGCCAGCTGAGCGGCAGGAAGATCGCGTAGAACAGGCGAAAAAAAGAGGTGACGGCAGCGCTGATCCAGCCGGTACTGTCGAATCATTGCCACGCCGTATTCATAATCACGGCGGCTTGCCAGGACAAATTTTATTTCGTCTTCTTCGGTCAAAGCTTCCACGTTTGCTGAGTAAAAGTGGTCTGCCATACCGCTGTCCGGACACTTGATGTCCATAATGCGTATAACACCGTCCGGAAGCTGTGCTATTGGCTGCGAACCGTTTGTTTCAACGAGCACCGTATATCCCGCCTGAAGCAGCTGCTGTGCCAGTGTGCTGCATTCAGGCTGGTATAAAGGTTCTCCGCCTGTTATTTCCACCAGCCTGATTTTCCAGGAACCGACAGCCTCCAAAATGGTGTTGATGCTTTTTTCCGAACCGCCTTCTTTCGCATAGGTTGTATCGCACCACCTGCACTTCAGATTGCATCCTGCCAGACGGATAAAAATACAGGGAAGGCCCGCCCGGGAAGACTCACCCTGAATGCTCGCAAAAATTTCAGAAATCAGTAAAGACATAAGAAGCTCCTCTTTCGGGTATTTTACACACCACACCACGGCCGCAGCCAAATTATTTTTCTTTTCCCGCCGTTCCTCCCCGTGTCCCTCAACATCGTTCATTCCTCCCAGAGCCCTCTTGACGCCCTGTCATCCCTGCCTCTCCCCGTCGTTCCTGCTCCTTTTCCCGCCATTCCTGCGAAGGCAGGAATCTTAATAAGGATATGGACGTCTTGACTTACACACCGCCCTGATCCACACCAAAGGCTTCAGGACGTACAAACACAAAATTATCCTTACTATAAAAGACTTTCCCGCGTAGTTGACGGCAACAGCATGACCCTTATAAATAGCATCTCGCGTTAAGATTCCTGCCTGCGCAGGAATGACGCTGGGGGGAGGCAGGTATGACGGGAAAAAGCAGGAATGACGCCGGGGGTGGACATAACGGCGGAAGGGAGACATAACAGTGTCGTGTGTAGGACTGATGTCGCAGGACGTATTACCGATACAGATTCGAGTGGCTGTCTTTTCCTGAACTCGCTTGTGTGCCAATGCGGAG
>MWCY01000018.1 GCA_002070275.1 Candidatus Hydrogenedentes bacterium ADurb.Bin170 | reverse complement strand
AAAGTGGCGTGCCTGGGATGCTGTACGCTGGCGCCGGCAGTGCAGATCGACGGGGTAACCTACGGGCATGTGCAGACGGATGCTGTGGACATCATGCTGGCGGATTTTTTAAAAAATGCTGACCTGCCGAAAAACGCAGTGCCTGAAGCGGCGGCCGGACCTGAAAAAACAGAAGGGGAAATCAGAATAGGGCTCGGTTCCTGCTGTGTTGCCGGTGGCAGTGAAAAAGTGCGTGCCGCTTTGCTGAAGACGCTTCATGAACTGGGCGCCACAATTCCCGTAAAAAATGTGAGCTGTGTCGGCATATGCCATCAGACACCTCTATTGGAAATTATTCTTCCCGGTAAACCGCCTGCACTGTATGCAAAGGTGCAGGCAGAGGACGTTGAGTCGATTATCGTCCGGCATATACCGGCGCAAAAGGCCTTTCATTCCTGGAAAAGAAAGGCGGCGCGCTGGTTTGAATGGATGTACATCTCGGACAGCATTAAAAAGCCGCAGGAATATGCTCTGGATGCGGAGGGGGCGTCCATGACTGCTTTCCTCAAGTCGCAGCGCCGCCTGGCTACGGAGTACTGCGGTGAGATCGATCCGCTTGATCTGGAGGAATACAGACGCCGGAGCGGATTTCAGGCTTTGCAGACATGTCTTCAGTCCATGCATGCCCGGGAAACAGATGGCGCTGTCCCGTTTTACGAAAAGATACTGGCGGAGATAGAAGCGAGCGGTTTGCGCGGGCGTGGTGGCGCCGGTTTTCCTGTTGCGGCGAAATGGCGTGCTGTCCGTGCATCCGGCGACACGACAAAATATGTCATCTGCAATGGAGACGAAGGTGACCCGGGTGCATTTATGGATCGCATGATGCTGGAATCATATCCTTTTCGTGTGATCGAGGGCATGCTGATTGCCGCTCTGGCGGTCAATGCGCAGGAAGGTATTTTCTACATCAGAGCAGAATACCCTCTTGCAGTTGAGCGGGTGAACCGCGCCATTGCGCTGTGTGAAAAAGCCGGTCTTCTCGGCAAAACGGTTGCTGGAACGTCCTTTTCTTTCCGCATCCGGGTTGTACAGGGAGCAGGTGCTTTCATCTGCGGGGAAGAAACAGCGCTGATCGCTTCGGTCGAGGGAAGGCGGGGAACGCCGACTCTGCGGCCGCCCTATCCGGCAGAGCGGGGTGTCTTCGGCTGTCCGACCCTTGTCAACAATACGGAGACGCTGGCGCTGGTACCCTGGATTATGCGCAACGGTGCGGCTGCTTTTGCAGCACTCGGCACCCCAAAAAGCACTGGAACCAAAGTGTTTTCTCTGGCAGGAAAAGTGGTGCGCGGCGGATTGATCGAAGTGCCCATGGGTATGTCGATCAGCGCCATTGTTGAGGAAATCGGCGGCGGCGTGGCGGACGGCAGAAAGCTGAAAGCCGTGCAGATTGGAGGGCCGTCGGGCGGGTGCATTCCTGCATCACTGGCACAGACCCCTGTGGACTATGAGGCATTGACCGATGCGGGCGCCATGATGGGTTCCGGCGGATTTGTCGTGCTGGATGACGGTGATTGCATGGTGGAAATGACACAGTATTTTCTGTCTTTCACACAGCAGGAAAGCTGCGGCAAATGCACGCCCTGCCGGGTAGGTTCGAAACGTATGCTGGAAATCCTGAACCGTCTGGTTGCGGGCGAAGGCAAGGCGGGTGATCTCGAACTGCTGGAAGAAGTTGCCTCCGTGATGAAACAGATGAGCCTGTGCGGACTCGGCAAGACTGCACCCAATCCGGTGCTGACAGCGCTGCGTTATTTCCGGGAAGAATTCGAAGCCCATATCCAAAAGCATTGCCCGGCGGGAAAATGCAAAGCACTCATACGTTATTTTATAACGGAGGCGTGCATCGGCTGTACAAAATGTGCTCAGGTCTGCCCCTCCGGTGCGATTGAAATGAAGCCCTATGAAGTGCATTCCATTGACTCCGGGCGGTGTGTGCGCTGTGGTGAATGCTTTAGAATCTGTCCTGTAGACTCAGTCAAAGTGGAATAATCCCATGGTTACTCTGTATATCAATGGAACGCCGGTGACCGTACTTTCCGGTACAACCCTGCTGGAGGCGGCGGAGCAGGCGGGCGCCCGGATTCCGACGCTCTGTCATGCGCCCGAACTTTCGGCTCAGACTTCCTGTATGGTCTGCGTGGTGGAAGAGCGGAGCTCGGGCCGTTTGATTCCGGCATGTTCCTTTCGGGTAACTGCGCCGATGGATATTCTCACGGATTCAGAGACAGTGCACGAGGCGCGTCGGCGGATTCTGGAACTGCTCATGAGCGAGCATGCCGGCGACTGCGAAGCGCCCTGCAGGCGACTGTGTCCGGCAGGACTGAATATCCCGCTTATGCTGCGGTATATCGCCCGGGGAGAGGAAGAAAAAGCTGCACGGCTGGCTGCTGCGGATCTGGCGCTGCCGTTGACCTTGGGGTGGGTATGTCATCATCCTTGTGAGGCGGGCTGCCGCCGCAAGAGTCATGATGAATCCGTAGCAATACGGGAAATGCATCGTTATGCTGCCGGTCAGTTTCTCGGCGGAGACAAGGCCTATGCTCCGCCGGAAGCGGATTCAGACAAAAGAGCGGCTGTTGTCGGTTCCGGACCCGCCGGTCTTGCTGCCGCCTGGGTGCTCCGGAGCCGGGGCGTACCGGTGCATGTATTTGAACGCGACGCCCTGCCGGGCGGTATGTTGCGTCATTATCCGGAAGAAGAACTGCCGCCGGGCATTCTGGATCAGGAACTGGCAGCCTATACCCGTGCAGGTATTGTATTTCATTGCGGCACCTTGATTGATGCCGGGAGTCTTTCACGCCTTTTTCAGGAATATGATGCGGTCGTGCTCGCCTGTACGATAGAAAGTGATGCTGCCGCGGGGGTGCAGCGTGCTGTCGAGGATAAATATCCTGTGCGTTCGGTGCGCTCGGGCAAAGAAGCCGCGATGCAGGCACTTGTAAAGCTGGAGGGAGCCCCGAGTCCTGAAAAGCCCCCGTACGATTCCCAGCTGGGGCGGGTGGATGAAGCGGAAATTCAGGACTACATGAAGAACAGGGTTCCGCAGGAATCCCTGAGCCGGAGCCGCTGTCCTGAAAGCCCGAAAGAGGAGTCCGGGCGTTGTCTTCACTGTGATTGTCATGCGCCGGTATCCTGTAAGCTGCGCCTCTACGCAACCCGATACGGTGCCCGCCCACGGGCCTGGCGGCAGAGTGCTCGCCCGCTGGTACCCGGACTGAAGCGCGACGGCAGACTTTTGTTTGATACAGGTAAATGCATAAAATGCGGGTTGTGCATCGAAATGGCGAAAAAGAAGGGCGACCTGCCGGGCATGGCCTTTTCAGGTCGGGGCTTTGATACTATAGTTACGGTGCCTTTTGATGCACCGCTGCTTGAAGCACTTGCCCGTTCTTCTGAAGCGTGCGTGGCTGTATGCCCGACAGGTGCTCTGGTTTTTGATGATCAGGAGGAATGTTCTCCGTGAAAATAGTCCATATCGTACCGGGAAGCGGCGGTACTTTTTACTGCCAGAATTGTTTGCGCGACACGGCGCTGGTGCGTGCTCTGCGGGCGCAGGGGCACGACGTGATGCTGACCCCGCTCTATCTTCCGCTTTTTGCGGACGATGCCGCGCTGGCGGAAGAGGTGCCTGTTTTCTTCGGCGGAATCAATGTTTACCTGCAGCAGCGCTTTCCCTTTTTCCGAAAAACGCCTGCCTGGCTGGATCGCCTCTTTGATGCCTCGTGGCTGCTGCGGCTTGCGGCACGGCAGGAGAGTTCAACCAGCGCCCGTGACCTGGGAGCGATGACGCTGTCCATGCTTCAGGGCAAAACAGGCAATCAGGCAAAAGAGGTGGCGCGTCTGGTTGACTGGCTTAAAGATCAGGAAAAGCCGGATGTGGTTCACCTGTCCAATGCGCTTCTTCTCGGACTGGCTCCTCAGTTGAGAGAGGAACTGGATTGCCCTGTGCTCTGCACCTTGCAGGATGAAGATACCTGGATGGAAGCCATGCGTCCTGATGAGGCCGAAGCCTGCTGGAACGCCATGAGGGAAGCAGGGGAATCGGTGGATCTTTTTATCGCCGTGAGCCAGTGGTACGCGGATAAAATACAGAAAGCTATGCGGATTCCTGCAGCAAGGCTTAAAGTTGTGCATCTTGGCGTGGAAAACGAGATTTTTCAGCCGGATGCCCTTCCTTTTGATCCGCCAGTTATCGGATATCTGTCACGGCTGGCGCCCGGACAGGGATTGGACCGCCTGATCGATGCGTTTATAGCATTGAAAAAACAGAGCGAATTCCATCGGCTGCGGCTGCGTGCCACCGGCGGTATTACAGTCGCCCATCAGCCTTTTATTCAGGCGATGCGGCAGAAGCTGGAGGCTGCAGGTTGTCTGGATGATGTGGAGTTTTTGGAGGATTTCGGGAAAGCGGAAAGAGAAGCGTTTCTTCGCTCCATTTCGCTGCTTTCCGTGCCCGCACCGGGCGGTGAAGCCTTCGGCGCCTTTATTCTGGAAGCACATGCAAATGGCGTGCCTGTGGTGCAGCCGGCGGAAGGCGCCTTTCCTGAAGTGGTGGCGCTTACAGGCGGCGGGATTCTTTACGATCCGGCGCAGCCGGGCGCCTATGAAGAAGCACTTGCTGAATTGCTTTCCCGTCCGGATTATGCCGCATCGCTGGGAGAGACAGGGCGCCGGGCTGTGGAAAAGCGTTTTAATATCCGCGTGATGGCAGATCAGCTTGCTGCCCATTATCAGGAATGTACAGAAAAAACAGGGACTGAACCCGCTGTTATCTCAACTGTCTGTGGCAAATGAACAGAAGGCTATCGGGAAAAGGCAAGCCTGAAATTCTGGAGCAGTCTATGAAAAAAGTAATTTCATCCTTCTCTTTCGTCCTTTTTCTGATATCCCTTACACTCCTCTTTCTGCTTATTAAAAAGAAAGAAATGGAAACCGTTCCGCTTTCCTCTGATCCGGTAACGCCCATTGAAGCAATGCTCGCTGTGCCGGAAAAAGAAGAACCGATAGGTTCCGGAGAGAAAAGCCCGGATCTGCCGGATGAAGACCAGACGAATACAGCGGTATTATCCGTATCCATGGCACAGACACATGCAGCATCTCCAACCGGCGCAGCGGAGTCCGGTACGGAAAATCTGCCCTGGCACAGTTACCACGGCTCATCCACGCTGACCGGCTCTTCCCCGGTTTCCCTGCCCGGAAGTCTTGTGCCGCTGTGGCAGACAGATGCGGAAGGGGCAGTTCTTGGGACACCTGTTTATTCCGGAAGTGCTGTTTTCTTTGCCACGGTGAAAGGCTCTGTTTTCGCTGTGGATCCGGAAGGAGAATTTCTCTGGTCGGCAAAGATTATTACCGGCGAAAAAGCGGATGGCACGCCCCGGTTTGCTTCTTTTGAAGTGCCCCTTCTTTATCTGGAAGGCACCGTTTACGCCTGCGATGCGGACGGAACGGTTATTGCCCTCGATGCTGCTGCAGGCAATGAATTGTGGCGCTCCTTTCTGGATATCACTGTTCTGGGTGCGCCCAACTATAAACTGGTTTCCCGGAACGGTATGGCCCCCGAGATTTCTATCTATATCATCGATCAGACCGCGGGTGCGCTGTACTGCCTGGATGGTGCCACAGGAGAAAAAAAATGGATCTCCGAAACGGGTGTGGGACGCTGCGAAGCCTCGCCGGGCGTCTATGATGAGTATGTGCTTTTCGGAAGCTGTGCCTCAGCGCTCCATGTTTTTTCCAGCAGCACAGGGAAGCATCTCTACGATCTACCGTTGGGCAATGATGCGCAGGTGGCTTCCGGGGTTGCCATAAGTGACGGAAAAGGACTGTCCGGAAGCAGAAATGGAAACCTCGTACTCATCGACTTAAAAGAAGAAAAAACGATATGGGATACACGGCTGTCCAGGCATGAGATTTTTTCCACACCTGCTGTTTCAAACCAATGGGTCGTTGTTGGCGATGAAAACGGAAGTCTTTACGGAGTGTCTTTTGCAACCGGTGAAAAAAGATGGGAAACCTCTCTCGGCGGCTCTGTTTTGTCTCCTGTGATTGTCGGTGACCATGTCGCTGTATCCGCTGATGGCAGTCTCTATCTTTTAACACTGGCATCGGGAGAGCGGTCGTGGTCTTATGCACTCAGTGATGAAATCACTTCGCCGTGCGTGGCAGGAAATATGCTTGTTGTCGGAAGCAGCGATGCAACCGTCACAGCTTTTGCAGGGAACAGGAAAGGAGAAGAGGGCATATGACACAGGTACTGGTACCGGCTCTAATGGAGTTGAATGCCGTGACATATGCCTATGCAGGGCTGTCCGGATCCATCGATGTGCTTAAAGGCGTGACCCTGCGCATAAAAAGCGGGGAATGTATAGCTGTGGTCGGCCCTTCCGGGAGCGGGAAAAGCACGCTTCTGAACTGCATGGGCGGGCTCGATAAGCCCGGCTCCGGATCCATTTTGTTTGATGGAACGCACCTGTCCGAATATTCGCCGGAAGAACTTGCACGGTTCAGAAACAGAGAGATCGGGTTCGTGCTGCAGCAGCATCACCTCCTGCCGCAGTGTTCCGTGCTGGAAAATGTGCTGATCCCTACGCTCGTGGCTCCCCATGCCCGCGAATCTGGAGAACGGGCTCTTATGTTGCTTCATCAGGTGGGACTGGCGCACCGCCTCCACCACAGGCCTCAGGAACTCTCCGGCGGAGAATGCCAGCGTGTTGCCGTTGTGCGTGCTCTCATCAATAACCCCCGTCTTCTGCTTGCGGACGAGCCTACCGGGTCACTGAATGAAGAGTCGGCAGTCGCGCTGGTCGATCTTCTGATGACGCTGAATCGCGAACAGGGCATGGCGGTGGTGATGGTGACCCATTCACCTGATCTGGCTGAGCGTCTGGGACGTACTTACCGCCTTCATGACGGGAAATTGGAAATGCTGCCATGAGGCGCCTGTCTTTTGTCGGGTTGGCGGGTCGGAATCTGCGCTATCACTGGCGCATCCACAGCGGTGTATTTGCCGGTATCCTGCTTACAACAGCAGTCATCACCGGCGCCCTGATTCTTGGAGATTCCACGCGGTTTACCTTGCGGAATATTGCTGTCGCCCGCCTCGCCGGGGCCCATTATGCCTGCCAGCTGCCTAATCGGTATTTCGAGGCCTCACTGGCACACAGGATGGCAGAAGAAGGGCAGGGAGTGCCTGCCGCCCTCCTCCGGCTTCAGGGCATGGCGCTTCAATCCGGCGCGCCCGACCCGCTGTATCGGGTGAATCGGGTGCAGGTGCTGGGGGTCGACGATGCATTCTGGCAGTTATCGGGCACTGACGCCCCACAATGGAATGCACAGGAAGTGATTGTAAATGAGCATCTTGCCCGGGCGCTTCATGCAGGCAGGGGAGATCGTTTTGCACTTCGTGTGGTGAAACCCGGTCTGATGGCTTTCGATGCTCCGCTGTCGCCGGGCGGCGATGCTGCGGCGATACGTGTACAGGTGAAAGTCGGAGATATTGTGTCAGACAACGGCGCCGGGCGTTTTAATTTAAATAATGAACAGAGGACACCCTATAACGTCTTTGTTCCTTTGCGCTGGCTTCAGGAACTGGTGGATCTGGAGGGGAAGGCCAACCTTCTTCTTGCAGGAGAGACCTGGAGCGAAGGGCAGCTGCAGGCAGAACTGAAAAAGGTGATGCATCTGCGGGATGCAGGATTTCAAATCCGCGCGCTGTCCGATCAGTCTTATCTTCTGGAATCTGAGAGAATCTTTCTGGACAGGACGATTGCAGACGCCGCCCTGACCCTGCCGCAGGCAGAGGGAAGTCTGGCGTATCTGGTGAATTCCATTTCCGGCGAAAGGCATTCCACTCCTTATTCATTCGCAGTGGCAGACGCTTCGCTTGCTCAGCTGAATGACGAAGAAGCAATCATCAACCGGTGGACTGCTGAAAAACTGGATGTAAGCATGGGCGACACGATTACAGTCCGTTGGTTTGTCGTGACGCCCTCCAATGAGTTTCAGGAGCAGGCGCGGCAGTTCCGCATAAAAGAAATCTGGTCTATGGAAGCGCTGGAAAAAGCGCGGGAAGCGATTCCTCTGTTTCCGGGGCTTATCGATGTGGAAAGCTGCACGGACTGGGATATAGGCATGCCCATGGATGAGGCGGCTCTGAAGGACAAGGATAACGAGGATTATTGGAACCAATGGCGCCAAACGCCGAAGCTCTGGGTGAATTTATCTGCCGGACAGAAAATGTGGGGCAGCCGCTTCGGTCAATATACGGCGCTTCATTTCCCCGCAGGCTGGGGGAATGCTCCTGCGCTGGAAAAAGCCCTTCTGAATAAGATTTCACCGGAAATGCTCGGAATTCGTTTTAATCCGGTTCGGGAAGAGGCGCTTCATTCAGTTGACCAGGCTCTGGATCTCGGGCAGCTGTTTCTGGGAATGAGCTTTTTCCTCATTTTTTCAGCAGTTCTTTTGTCTGTTCTGCTGTTTACGTTCAGCCTGCAGCAGCGCGCATCTGAAATGGGAACTCTCCTTGCCCTGGGATTTCCGCCTTCCCGGATCTGGGGCATTTTCAGTATTGAGGCGGCATTGCTTGCCGTGGCAGGGGCAACAGCAGGAATGCTGGCTGGAGCGGGATATGCAGCCCTGCTTCTTCAGGGGCTCAGGCACGCCTGGGCAGGTGCGGTCGCAGGAACAATGATTCTGTTTCATCTGAAACTGAAAACGCTTTTCAGCGGCTTCTTTGCAGGAGCCGGTATTCCATTACTGGCGGTGTGCTGGACTGTGTGGCGTCAGTGCCGGCGTCCTGTGCGCGAACTGCTGCACCGGGATTTTTCCCAGAAAAAAGCCTTAACAGCTGCCGGGCGTCCGGGCAGGCTGGCGCACGGTCTTGCTTTCGGCGGTCTTTTGGCGGGACTGATAGCGGTCGCTGCTGTTTTTGTTATTCGGCCGGCTGCCACGGCACCTTTCTTTTTCGCAACAGGCACCTGGCTTCTGGGCTTCGGGATTTACGCCTGGTATCTTTTTCTGCGGTCTTTCCAGATGGAAAAAGAAGGCGGGAGCCTGTCTCTGAACAAACTTGCACTACAGCAATTGACCCGTCGTCCCGGCAGAAATACCAGTGCGGCAGCACTCCTCGCGTGTGGTGTTTTTATTGCCATTTCCGTAATATCCATGCAGGAAGACCTCGGGAAACATGCGGCGGAGCGAAGTTCCGGCACAGGCGGGTTTGCGCTGTTCGGAGAAACAACAGCAGCCCTGACCGAAGCCCCGAAACTGGAAGGGATCGATGCTGTAGCGCTGCGGCTCCGGCAGGGAGATGATGCCGGCTGCCTGAATCTGACCCGGGCGGCTGTTCCCGGTATTTACGGGGTTGATCCGGCGGTCATGAAAAAAAGAGGAGCCTTTGACAAAGACGCTGACGGTGCATCCGTCTGGTCATTACTCGAACAGGAATCGCCGGATGGCGCCATTCCTGCCCTTGTCGGGGACATGGATACGGCAATGTGGGGATTAAAGGCTAAAACACATCCTGAAAAAGGGGATGTTTTGTACTATTCTGATGACGAAGGTAAGGAAATTTCTGTACGCCTTGTCGGAGCGCTGCCCATGCGTCTTTCCGTTTTTCAGGGGAGTATTCTGATATCTCTGGATAACTTTACGAGAATTTTTCCATCGGAAAGCGGATTTCGCGCCTTCCTTTTTGATTCTCAGAACGAAAATACGGAAGAAACCATCCGCCGACTGCACCGGCAGGAAGAAAAGTCGGGAATGCAGGTAGAAACAACGCTGCAGCGTCTGGAGCATTTTTATGCGGTAGAGCGCTCGTATCTCAGTCTTTTCCTCGTTTTGGGTGTATTAGGCGTGACACTGGGCGCTTTGGGGATAGGCGTGATCACAGCCCGGAGCCGTATTGAAAGGCGTGCTGAATGGGCAATGCTTCAGGTACTGGGGTACGAAAAGAGGCATTTGCTCCGCTTGCTGGTTGTTGAAAATGCTGCTATTCTGCTGGTTGCCGCGATTCTGGGCGGGGGTGCATCTCTCACGGCTCTTTTGCCGTCTGTGCTGCTTTCCTCCACCACCCTTCCTCTCCTGCTTCAGTTTATAGGTTTTTTATCCATGCTTGCTGGCGGTGCGCTCAGCGTTGCTCTTGCGCTGCTAGTGACCCGATCCCAATCGCTCCTGTTAGATCTTCGCCGCGAATAAAAATTGATATCCGTGTAATCGAAAGGCCGCAAAAAAGGTCTAAGTAGTGCGAATAATAAAGATTCTTCGGAGTGTTCGCATTTTAAGTTGGCTCTATTTGCCAAAGCATGGTAAAATATTGCCAGACAAGTATGCCTGTTGATGCAGGAGTACTTTTGAAGATGAAAGTGGTTATTTATCCGGGATCTTTTTCTGCAACATTTTGTACACCTGAGTTGTAGTATACATCAGTAAGAAGGCGAGTGCTATTTAACTGGGTTAACTAATTGTGAATGAGTACTTTATGAAAAAATACATTTTCTTCATGCTCTGTTTCTGTGCTGTACCTCTTCTTTTTGGAACAGGTTGCACTGTACCGGCGGAAGGGACTGTTGATATTACGCTGGCTGCTGCAGAGCCCCCCATCACTGCCACACCTGTTCAGGCCGTGCTCCCGCATCGGGGAACTGTTTCCTCCTGGTTTGAGACTACGTCTCGTGTTGAGGCGGAGGTTCGGGTGGATCTGCTTTCCAAGGGTACAGGCCAGTGTGAGAAGGTGCATGTGAATGTGGGGGATCGTGTTCAGCAGGGGCAGGTTGTTGCTGAATTGGAACGCCGAGAGCTGGAAGCGCAGGCACGGCAGACCCGTGTGGGCGTTCAGCAGGCAAAAACCGCTTACGAGATAGCCGAACGCAGTTTCAATGAAGGGATCGGCGCCAGTGCCGAAAGAGACAATGCCCGTTTCAGTTATGAACAGGCAAAAGCGGCGGCGGAGCTGATAGATCTGCAAATCTCCAATCAAACGCTGCGTGCGCCTATCAGTGGTATCGTGACTCGCAAAATGGTGCAGGAAGGCATGGTGGTTGCGGCCGGAATGCCTGTCGTCTCAATTGTTGACCCTGATTCTTTTGTTCTTCCCATCGAGGTGCCGGAAAAAGAGTTGGGTCGTCTGAAAGAAGGGCAGGAAGCTCAGGTCAGCATTGATGCCTTTCCTGATCGCTCTTTTGCCGCCCACGTCGTTCGCATTGATCCCAGTATCAATCCCCTGAGCGGTACCGTTCGCATGCTCCTCAGCTTTCTAGCGGAGGACAAGCCCCTTCTTCGCGAAGCGGCCTTTGCCCGTGTGAAACTTGCGATGGAAACAAAAGGCGGCGTACTGCTCGTTCCCCGGGATGCCGTGATGGAAGAGGAAGGGCGGAAATACGTTTTCGCTCTCGAAAAAGAGGATGAAAGTCAGTATAAGCCCGAACAGCTAGAAGAATTGCGAGGCAACGCCCTTTACGTTGCAAAACGCATTGACATCACTGTGGGTCTTGAGCAGAATGAAAATATTGAGGTGCTGACCGGTCTGAATCCCGATAACATGGTGGCGATCATGGGGCATCACTCCTTAAAAGACGGTGCTTTTGTAATTCTGACTGATATGCAGAAAGAACTGGCCGCCCGTTCCGCACTCACACTGGAAGAAGCGCTGCTCGCTGCGAAGAAAGCGAAAAATCTTATGGTGGGATCCGGGCAGGACGGTCGCAGCAGCGTTTCCTCTCTCTGAGCATGCTTCATTTATCCCGGAAAGAGCCTCAGGCACTTTCATCTCCCAACGGAGATTTCCCGCCTAAAGGCAGTGGGGCAGGGCGCACAGGGATGGTGTGTCTGCCGAAGTAAAAAAATATATAATAATGGCTGTTGCAGTGTACGCGGTTTTTTAGTCGAACAGAATCATAGAAACACGTTTTCATGGCAGATACATCTTCAGGTTCCACACCCCACTATCGTTTCGCCATTCGTCGCCCTGTTTCAACAGCCATGCTGTTTCTGACACTTATTGTCTTCGGGTGGCGTTCCTACCAGCAACTTCCGGTCAATCTGATGCCGGACATTTCCTATCCCAGCCTGACAGTTCGTACCGAATATGAAGGTGCGGCACCTGAAGATGTCGAAATGCTTGTAACCCGGCCGCTGGAGGAACTGCTTAGTATCGTGAGCAGTATGGTGGAAATCAGCAGCGTTTCTTCTCCCGGACTTTCCGAGATTACCCTGGAATTCGACTGGTCGGCGGATATTGCTTCTGCGCAGCAGGAAGTGCGTGATCGGCTGGATTTGTTCATGCCGCCGCAGGAACTCACCCAGAAACCGGTTATTTTGCGCTATGATCCTTCGCTGGATCCGGTGATGCGTGTCGCCATAGTCTCTGTAGACGAAAAGCATGTTCCCGGCTCGCAGGAAGAGCGGGATGCCCTGACTACAATCCGTGAGGCGGCGGAGCGCCGTCTGAAAAGCGATCTGGAAGCTGAAGACGGAATTGCCCAGGCGAAAGTGAAAGGCGGCCAGAAAGAAGAAATCCAGGTTCAGCTGGATGTTGAAAATCTTAAGTCGCTGGGATTGTCACCTGAGTATGTGATCACGGCGCTGGCGCAACAGAATATCAATCTTTCCGGGGGCCGCCTGCGTGAAGGGGAAGCAGAATATCTGGTTCGCACACTCAATGAATTCATGACGATTGAGGATGTTGCGAACAGCATTATTCTGACCCCGGGCGGTGCGCATCTCAAACTTATTGAAATTGCGGAAGTGTTTCTGGGAACCAAAGAGCGAGAGACGATCGTGCATATCAATGGCAGAGAAGCCGTAGCCATTGATATCTATAAAGAAGGGGATGCCAATACAGTTAATGTGTGCAACCGAGTGCATGACCTTCTCGGTTTTGAAAGAGAATACTCTTTTCAGGAGAAACTGTCGGCTGCAATCAAAGAAGCGGCGATGCGGCGGCAAGCTGAAAAGCTGGCGGCGTCCGGAACTGTTGTGCCGGCGCCCGTTGCTGCCAAACCTCAGACAGGCGCTTTTCTTGACAGGCTGCCCAAATATGCCAAGCCTGCCATTATCAGCGATCAGTCCCGTTTCATCCGCGGTGCCATTAAGGAAGTGCAGCAGTCTGCGCTTATAGGCGGTCTGCTGGCACTGCTGGTTCTTTATGTGTTTCTTCAGGAAATGCGTTCCACGGTGATCATCGGGATCTCCATACCCATTTCGGTTATCACCGCTTTTGTCCCCATGTTTTTCCAGAAAATTTCCCTTAATATTATGTCCCTGGGCGGACTGGCGCTGGGGGTCGGGACGCTGGTGGACAACTCCATTGTAGTGCTTGAGAGTGTGTTTCGCTGCAGAGAAGAAGGAGACAGTCTGGTCGATGCGGCGGAAAGAGGAACGAAAGAAGTTGCCGGGGCAGTGACCTCATCCACCCTGACCACCATCTGCGTATTTCTTCCCGTCGCTTTTGTGGAAGGCATCGCCGGGCAGCTTTTCGGCAATTTGTCGCTGACAGTGACCTATTCTCTGCTGGCTTCCCTTTTGACAGCTCTTTATCTGATTCCTCTGATTGTGTCGCGGCAGGGACAGGAACTGCGCGCCGACCGCTATGTTATCTGGCTGGTCCGTGCTTATCAGGAAGGGCGCGCCACTGTTGGCGAAAGCAAGTCCCGGGCATTTTTTTCGGTTCTGCCGAGAGGAATCGGCTATGCCGGAACCTATATTCGGACAGTATGGCGTGAAAGTCTGGAAGTGGCTTTCAAGGTGTTCGGTTCCGCATTGAGACCGCCGCTCTGGAAAAACCTGCCCCATGCGGTTTTTTATGTAGTCCTGCTTCCTTTCCTTCTGGCGCTTTTTCTGCTCCGTCTTTTATCCGGAACAACGATCAGCCTGCTCGTTACGGGACTTTATCTGATCTGCGTTTTCTTTTATGGCATTTTTAGAATAATACGGGGAATATTCGGCTTTGTTTTTTATATTCCATTAAAAAGCTTTGCTCTGGGTTTTGAGGCTTTCCGAAAAGCCTACGGTGCGACTCTGCGTGCCTTTTTGCGATTCAGTCCTGCCTTTCTGCTCGGCGTAGTTCTGCTTTCCATCCATGCCGGATACCTTGCTCTGGAACTGGGCAGAGAACTGATGCCGCCTATGCGTCAGGGTGAATTCGGTCTGCGTGTGGAGGTGCAGACGGGTACACGGCTTGAAAAGACCGAAGAGCAGATGCGCCAATTTGAGGAGATTCTTCGTTCCACTCCGGAAGTTGCATCGGTGACACTGGAAGTGGGTTCGGAAAGAGACACGGCTTCTTCAGATAAAGGCGACAACATTGCCACCTTTACCGTACTGCTCAAAGAAGCCTCGGAAATGGAATTCAATCAGGATGAGGTGATAGAGCGGCTTCGCGAAAATATTTTTGCGAAAACAACCACTGAAACAGTCACTTTTACGCTGCCGACCATGTTCAGCTTCCGTAATGCCATTGAAACGCAGCTCTTTGGCGATGTGTTGAAAGATCTTCGCGAATATGGCGACAAGGCTGTTGCGCTCATTAGCACTGTTGCTGGTGTAAAAGATGCGGAGCAAAGCATCAAGCCCGGCTACCCCGAACTGATTATAGAGATGGATCGTCAGGCACTTGCCTCCCGGGGACTCTCTCCCGGCAAGGTGGCACAGCGGCTTCGTACTGAAATTCAGGGCGAAGTGGCAACCCGGTTCAGCCGGGGATCGGACAAACTGGATATTCGTGTCCGTGCCAGCCAGAAAAAATTGAGCAGTGTGGAAGATCTGCGATTTCTTTCCGTGACGGATGGTCCGGCACCCATCCCGCTGATTAATGTTGCCAAACTGCGTATCGAAGAAGGTCCCAGTGAAATCAGGCGTGTCAATCAGAAACGTACCGTGATTTTGTCGGCGAATGTGGAGGGACGGGATCTTGGCGCGGTGTCGCGTGACATCGATAGCACCTTGGAGAAGATGGCGCTGCCACAGAATATGTATTTCCTGCAAGGCGGGCAAAGCCGCGAGTTGGATGCCGCATTTAAGAGCCTCCGTTTTGTCCTTCTTCTCGCCGCCTTTCTTGTGTATGTGGTTATGGCGTGTCAGTTTGAATCCATTATTCAGCCTGCCCTTGTGATGTTCAGCGTGCCTTTGGCTTTTATCGGAGTGGTGTATACACTGTATCTGACAGGGACAAACTTGAATGTGATGGTCTTTCTTGGCGGCATTGTACTTATTGGTATTGTTGTGAATAACGCCATTATTCTGGTGGATTATACCAATCAGTTGCAGGCGCGCGGTCTGAATATTACCGATGCGATTGTGGAGGCGGGTGTGGCGCGTATTCGTCCCATTTTTATGACCACTATTACTACCGTCCTCGGGCTGACACCTATGCTGATTGCTTCCGGAGAAGGGGCGGAGATGCGCCGTCCTATGGCACTCACCCTCATTGCCGGTCTTTCTTTTTCCACACTGCTTACCCTCTTCATCATTCCTATGGCCTATTACCTGTTTGGTCGGAAAAAAAGCCTATGAAGTCGTCTCTGGCTGCATTGGCATTAAAACGGCCCATCATGGTGACCATGCTCACAATCACCATGGTCGGTTTGGGGATTATTTCCTGGTACAGGCTGCCGTTGAATTTCCTGCCGCGTGCGGAATCTCCCTTTATGGTGTGTATCTTCCCTTATCCGGGTGCCGCTCCGTCGCAGGTGGAACAGCAGGTTGCCATTCCTGTGGAAGGTGAGTTCAGAACCCTGTCAGGTCTGACCCGTCTGCGCACCAATTCTACAGACAGCGCCTGTTATGCGGAAATGAATTTCAGCCTTGAAACAGATCTGAACCAGGTGTCGGCTGAAATTAGAGACCGTATTGAACGCCTCAAACTTGTTTTGCCCAAAGAAGTTGAAAAAGTACAATTGCAGCGTTTTAATGTCGACGCATTTCCTGTGATGGCGGTGGGTTTATTCAGTCATGGGGATCGCGAGGAATTTACACATAAAGTCAGAACAATTGTTGAACCGCGCCTGCGCCGGCTTGACGGCGTGGCCAGCATTCAGGTGCATTCACCTACCCAGCCGCGGGAGGTGCTGATTGAATTTGAACAGGACACCCTCACTGGCCTGAATCTGTCCATGCCTGAGATTATCCAATACCTACAGATCGGCACAATGACCATTTCCTTAGGCGAATTGACAGACGATGCTATGCGCTATATCGTTCGCTACGAAGGGGAGTACCGTTCTATTGAAGCGATTGCGGATCTGCCCATAGGCAAGCAGGGACTTCACCTGCGTGATATCGCCACAGTACGGTTCAGTTCGCGAAGCAAAGATTTGCGTGCCACCATGGACGGTGCGGACGGGCTGGTGCTTTTTATTACTAAAGAATCTCAGGCCAATACAGTGGATACCTGCCGGTCTGTCCGTGAGGAACTGGACAAACTGCTGCTGACACCTGCTTTTTCCGGTGCCAGAGTACTTCCGCTTTTTGATCAGTCGGAATTTATAGTCAAAGCGCTGAATAACCTGTTCCTTCAGGGGCTTTATGGCAGCATCATGGCAGTGGGAGTGCTCTTTGTTTTCATGCACCGTTTTCTGCCGACGGCGCTGGTGGCGCTGTCCATTCCTTCCTCTCTTGTTTTTGCTCTGGTCTTTATGTTTTTTACAGGCATGTCGCTTAATATTATTACCATGGTATCCATGATTGTGGCGGTGGGCATGCTCGTCGACAATGCCATTGTAGTGGTGGAAAATATTCTGCGTCATCGAAGTCTCGGTCTGTCGATTCGTGAAGCGGTGGTGAAAGGGCCTCAGGAAGTGAGCCTGGCAATTATTGCCTCCACAGTAACGACCTGGGTTGTGTTTCTGCCCATGTTTTACATGAAGACCGGCCAGATGTCCGTTTTTATGGAACAGCTGGGCGAACCGCTCATTGCCGCATTGGGCGGCAGCCTGTTGGGAGCGCTCACACTCATACCCCTGCTCATGGTGGGCGTGGAGTTTCTGGAAAGCAGGGTAAAACGCAGGACTGCAAAAATACAGTGGGGTTCCTGGACCAAGCTGCCCGGAAAAATTGTGGATGCCTGCGTCGATGCCTACGGCGTTGCCTTGCGCCATTCGCTGCGGCAGCGTTTCGTCGTAATTCTGCTTGTGCTTCTGGCTGTTCTTTTTACAGCACTGTTTCCTATGAAAACAGTTGGAATGCGCACCCTTCCAAAACTGGATATGCGTGAGGTGACGGTGGATGTCTCGCTCGCACGCAATTTCGGTATGGATCGTGCCGTGGAACTATTCAAGAGTCTTGAAGCGGAGATTGACCAGCTGCGGGAAGTGCTTGCAGTAAAATACGTCCTCGCCTATCATGGCGCGACAGGCGGCGCAATTCATGTATATTTGTATACGGAAGATGATGGGCCTATAGGAGAGGATCCGCCGTATACAACGCAGGAAGTGCTGGACATTCTGTCCGAAAAACTTCCGCACCGCCTGCCCGGCGCCACCATCAATTTTACCAGTGCCAATCTGGAGGACCCCAGTGCGGAAAGCGGTGTGCGGATTTTGCTGCGTGGAGACGACAGCGCGGTGCTTGCCCAGTATGCACGGACAATCGGCGACACTATGACCACCATCGAGTCCCTTCGGAATATTTCGGTCAACATCGATTCCGGACAGCAGGAGATGCAGGTACTCATTGATGCACCCAGAGCACGCACCGCCGGTCTGACGCCGATGATCATCGCGCAGACGGTCGACGCTGCTCTGCGTGGTGTGCGCATGCCCTTTTTAAAACAGGACGGCAGAGAAATTCCTGTATGGGCGCAGTTTCGCGAAGAAGACCGCCGCTCCCAGGCCAATTTGGAAAATATCGCTTTGCAGGGGCTGAACCAGCAGCTGACCCCTTTGAGCCGGCTGACCAATTTTTCCAAAGCACCGTCGCCCCGTTCCATTCGAAGGCTGGACGGAAAAAATGTGCTCAGTATTTCGGCAAAGACAGACAGCAACAACCTGATGGAAGTGAAGGCGGAGCTGAAGGCGATGCTGGATAATATTGATCTGCCACCCATGTACTCCTATTCTTTTGGGGATGAGTTTAATGAACTTGAGGATAACCTCCTCAACTTTTCGCTTTCCATGACCATGGCCGTCATTCTGGTTTATCTGGTGATGTGCGCTCTCTTCGAATCTTTTATTCTTCCCTTCACCATTATGACCACTGTTCCTCTTGCCATGATTGGTGCCATTTGGCTGCTGTATCTGACCAATACTTCCTTCGATTCCATCTCGCTGATTGGATGTATTCTCATGGCAGGGGTGATTGTGAACAACGGCATTGTCATCGTGGATCACATGCGCAATACCTGTAAAGAATTCGCTGTTCGTGATGACGGCATTGTAAAAGCGGGTAAAGATCGTTTTAAACCTGTGCTGATGACAGCGATCACGACCATTCTCGGTCTGGTTCCTGTCGCTATCGCCACAACAGGCTTTGCAGGCCTCGGCAGGACACTGATTGGTGGCTTGTCCGTCGGGACAGTGCTCACACTCTTCATTGTTCCCATATTTTACGGACTGCTGGACGATTTGAGTATCTGGCTGCGGAACTTCATGGCAAGCGTTCAAATGCTTCCGTTAAACGCAGAAACTGAACCCGAAAGGCCGGCAGCTGCGAAATAATTTCTTTGCTTTATTTGATTTGATTCGCTCATACACTTTACAATAGATCTAACAATAGTCAGCCTTCGGGGCAGGGTGAAATTCCCGACCGGCGGTGAAAGCCCGCGAGCGTGAAAACGCTGACTCCGGTGAAAATCCGGGGCCGACGGTACAGTCCGGATGAAAGAAGTCGCTGAACGCCGTTACCGGAAAAGAAATTACTGCTGATCCGGAATACGGACGGTATCCGGATCTGACCGGATGCAATCCCCGAAGGAATGAAATAAATCCTTTCGGGGTATTTTTTATGCTTGCAGATCATGTATATATGAATCGCGCCCTTACGATTGCCAAACGTGGTCGTGGTTGGACCAGTCCCAACCCGATGGTTGGATGTGTTATTGTCCGCGACGGCGTTGTCATCGCTGAAGGGTGGCACCAGCGGGTGGGTATGCCTCATGCAGAAGCCATGGCGTGTGAGCAATGCCCGCCGGAAGCACTGCAGGGTTCTGTTGTATATGTCACCCTGGAGCCCTGTGCACATTACGGCCGCACCGCTCCCTGCACTGATCTTTTTCTCACTCACCGTCCGTCGCGCATTGTGATTGCCATGGAAGACCCCAACCCGCATGTGAAGGGCGGGGGCATAGAAATTCTCCGATCCGCAGGAATTACTGTCGAAGTCGGACTGCTTGAAAAAGAAGCAGCCCGGCTCAATGAGATTTTTATTAAATATTCGAAGACCGGCATGCCCTGGGTGACCGCCAAATGCGCCATGAGTCTTGACGGGAAAATTGCGACCCATACGGGGCATTCCCGCTGGATTACCGGGATGACTGCACGGCTGGCAACCCATGAACTGCGACATGCGCATGATGCTATTCTGGTTGGCAGCAGAACCGTGCATTATGACAGGCCCCGGCTGACAACAAGGCTTATGTACAAAGAGGGAAGAAATCCCGTACGCATTATTCTTGATGCGGAGGGTATTCTTGAAGGAAACAGAGACGCCTTTCAGGATACGCCCGATGTTCCAGTATGGGTGGCAGGGAAAAAAAACGGAGATTATCCCTTTGCTGATGAAGTGATTGATTTGCCTGTAAATGCTTCCGGCATGGATATGCCTGCGCTCATGGCTTCTTTAGGAGCCCGCGGGGTCACTTCTGTATTGATAGAAGGCGGCGGAGAAACGCTTGCCTCCGCCTTTTTCTCCGGCGTTGTTGATAAACTGTGTTTTTTCGTCGCACCAAAGATTATTGGCGGACGCGATGCAGTTACCCCTGTGGAAGGCAAGGGAATCGATTACATGAACGAGGCACTCCATTTCACCGATTTAACGGCGCAAACTTACGGCGAAGATGTCTGTCTGGAGGCGTATGTTACCCATGAAACTTCCGGACGGCAAGACGCGGCGGGAGTATAGGCGGTGTTTACTGGATTAATAGAAGACATAGGTGTTGTTTCCAGGCGCAGCGGCAGTGATCTTGCCATCCTGTCAAAGAAATTACTGGATGATCTGAAAGAAGGTGACAGTGTCGCCGTAAACGGTGCCTGTCTGACGGTGGCTGCTCTTACTGCCGATGGTTTTGTTGTTCAGGTGTCTCAGGAAAGCTACGCACGTACCACGCTGGGCGCACTGAAACCGGGGCATGCAGTCAATCTCGAGCGTGCCATGCGGGCAGACGGTCGTTTCGGAGGGCATTTTGTGCTTGGGCATGTTGACGGCGTCGGGCGGGTACTGTCCGTCAAAAATCAGGGCGAATTCTCCGTCTGGACTTTTCAGGCACCCGATGACGTGGCACAGTACCTCGCTCCCAAAGGATCTGTTGCAATTGACGGGATCAGCCTGACTGTGGTCAATCCTGAAAAAGACACGTTCGGGGTCGCTGTGATTCCGGTAACTATTAAACATACCACGCTGTCTCTCCGCCGACCGGGTGACAGCGTTAATATGGAAGCGGACGTGATCGGAAAGCATGTCCGGCATTTTATGAAAAACGACGCCAGACAGGGCATTACCCCCGAACTGCTGGCGCGCAATGGGTTTTTATAAGGATTGCTATGCTTACCTCTATCCCTGAAATACTTGAGGAATTGCGTCTGGGCAGGATGATCATTCTCGTAGACGATGAAGATCGGGAGAATGAAGGGGATCTGGTTGCCGCGGCAGAATCGATTACTCCCGAAATTATTAACTTTATGGCAACCCACGGCAAAGGGCTCATATGCATGCCCATGGAAGATGCAGATCTGAAAAGACTGGATCTGCCGCCGATGGTGATGGAAAACACCACGAAACTGGGCACAGCTTTCCATGTGTCTTTTGAGGCGCGCGACGGGATTACCACCGGAATCAGCGCCCATGACCGTGCTCATTCCATTCGCGTTGCCGCCAGACCGGAATCGCTTGCCGGTGATCTTGTGCGGCCCGGGCATGTCTTCCCTTTGCGGGCACGGCCCGGGGGAGTGCTTGTTCGTGCCGGGCAGACGGAAGGGTCCATTGATCTCATGCGCCTTGCCGGCCTGCGCCGCGCTTCCGTTATCTGCGAAATCATGAAAAATGACGGCACCATGGCGCGCATGCCCGATCTGGAAATTTTTGCGCAGGAACACAACCTGAAGATTTGCTCTACCGCCGACATTATTCGCTATCGCCGACAGAATGAAAAACTGGTGAACCGGGTTGCACAGGTTCAAATGCCGACTGAATACGGCGACTTTTCATTGATTGCTTATGAAAACAATATTGATGCCTATCAGCATCTGGCGCTTATAAAAGGGGACGTGACGGGCAAAGAGGATGTTCTGGTTCGTGTTCATTCCGAATGCTTCACCGGTGATGTCTTTGCTTCCCGGCGCTGTGATTGCGGAAGTCAGCTTCATGAAGCGATGCGTATGATTAACGAGGCGGGGTGTGGCGTGCTGGTATATATGCGCCAGGAGGGCAGGGGTATCGGACTGATCAATAAATTGAAGGCCTATGAACTGCAGGAGCAGGGCATGGATACCGTGGAGGCGAATCTGCATCTGGGTTTTGATGCTGATCCCCGCGAATATGGTCTGGGTGCCCAGATTCTGCAGGATCTGGGAGTTACCAGCATGCGCCTCATTACAAATAATCCGGTAAAACGTGCCGGACTGGAAGGGTACGGCTTGACTGTTTCCGGCCGCGTCCCTCTTGAAGTTGCCGCCTGTGCCACAAACAGGCATTATTTGGAAACCAAAAAAGAAAAAATGGGTCATTTTCTGGAAATCTAAAAAAAAGGAGTCTGCATTATGGCGACCATGCTGCAAGGTGATTTTCTCGGTCACGACAAAAAAATTGGGATTGTTGTGTCGCGGTTTAATGAATTCATTTCATCAAAACTGCTGGCAGGCGCTTTGGATGCGCTGCAGCGGCACGGCGTCGCAGATGAAAATATTACTGTCGCCTGGGTGCCCGGTGCCTTTGAGGTGCCCCTGATCACCAAAAAAATGGCGCAATCCGGCAAGTATGATGCCGTGATTGCTCTGGGCTGCATTATCCGCGGCGCTACGCCTCATTTCGACTATGTTGCCAATGAAGCCGCCAAAGGGATCGGGCATGTCATGCTTGATACAGGCGTGCCGGTGCTCTTCGGCATCCTGACGACAGAAAACATTGAGCAGGCGATTGAACGGGCAGGCACCAAAGCGGGCAATAAAGGTGCTGATGCTGCCATGGGTGCGCTGGAAATGATCAACCTGCTGGAGCAGATTTGAAGTGAGCCGTTTCAAGCCGCAACAGAAAGGCCGCCAGCTGGCGTTCCAGTTTATTTTCGGCATCGAATACATGCCCTCAGAATGGACTGCAGCGCTGGCACAGTTTTGGGAGATGGACCCTGCAGCGCTTGGCAGAGACTATCCTGCGGGAGAGCGGGACGCTGATGTAACCGCTGTCCGAGCCGATGAAAGGGCATTTTCAGAAAAACTCATATGCGGGGTCATGGAGCATAAAAAGGAGCTGGACAGCGCTATTGTCGATGCGCTGGACAATTGGGCGCCAGCGCGGGTAGGGCGTATGGAGTGGGCAATTCTCCGGCTGGCTGCCTATGAGCTGCTCTATGACCACGACACACCGCACCGTGTTGTTCTGTCCGAGGCGATGCGCCTGGGCGATCTCTACGGAGAGGAGAATACCGCCCGTTTTGTCAACGGCATACTGAACCGGATTATCGATAAACGGGAGACAGGAGAATCCTGAGCTGCCAGGGCTCTTCCGAATTTGCCATGACCTATGTTGACCTTCACCTGCATTCAAACTGCTCCGACGGTGCTGATTCCCCGGAAGTGGTGGTGGAGCGTGCGGCGGCATTGGGAATTGCTGCCATTGCTCTTGCGGATCATGATACTGTGGCGGGAGTGGCGGCTGCCCGCAAAGCCGCAGAAGCACAGGGCATGGGCTTTCTGGATGCCGTTGAGGTCAGCGCTTCTTTGGAAGGTCGTGAACTGCATATCCTGGCATACGGCGTGCATATTCAGTCGCCGGTGCTTCTGAATATGCTGCAGAACCTTCGGGAGATGCGGCAGAAACGGATTGAGCGCATTCTCGGTCGTCTGGAATCTTCCGGAATTCCCGTTTGCGATGCATTGGCGGAAAGAAAAACCGATTTTGATATGACGGGACGCATGCACGTGGCGGTGCTGCTGCATCGGATGGGGGTAGTACCAACCGTCCAAAAAGCGTTTGAACACTATTTAAACCGGCGGCGCCTCGCCTATGTGCCCAAAGAACTGCCCGAGGCAGCTGATGTTATCCGTACCATTCATGATGCGCACGGGCTGGCTTTTCTTGCCCATCCGGGGTTGGGGAAGAACACGAAAGGACGCCTCACCAAAATACTTGAACTGCCCTTTGACGGCATTGAAGTCTGGCATACAAGCCACACACCGGACATGTGCGTGCGGTTTTCAGCAATTGCACAGGAAAAACAATTGCTTTGCAGCGGCGGCAGCGATTGTCACGGGGCAGTGAAAGGGGAACACCCCACCATGGGTAGGATCAAAACGCCTCTGGAGCAGTATCACCGTATCTGCAGTGCCTTATCTTCCTTTTCATCCTGCTGACCCCTTTAGTCCCGCCAGACGATTTCTGTTGTTGTGAAACCAAGAAAAATATGCCTTTATGGAAATGCGCTGTCGGTTATCAAACGACTTGGAGTCTATGCTTTTAATTTCTTAGAAAAAGCACAGATAGAAGGAAAGACGGCAGATTTTACACCGTTTTTCGTCCGGGCGTGGCATGCCTGTTGCCGTATATGGTATAGTAAAGGCGAATTTATGCTCTTTCTGCATGACTGATTTAAGAAATCCGGCTCCTTTTTGCAGAGGAACCCGACCGTTTCAAGGCCCGTGTTCACTGCTATTCTGAGCTGGTAGCACGCGATCGGAGATTGAAAGATCTAAGGGACGGCATCATCCGCCGTCATCATGAGAGGCTGAAATGACAGAAACAATCTATGAAATCCGATGGCACGGACGTGGCGGGCAGGGTGCTGTTACCTCGGCGAATATGCTTGCTGATGCAGGCTATCGAGCCGGTTTTAAAGGGGTGATGTCCATGCCGACCTTTGGTGCAGAGCGGCGTGGTGCTCCGGTAACAGCATCAACACGACTTTCCCGCGAAGTGCTCCGTTTTTTTTCTCAAGTGGAAAGTCCGGATATGGTGATCGTTCTTGACGACAGCCTTCTTCCCGCACCGGCAACAACCCAGGGACTTGCGTCTGGCGGTTTTCTGCTGATTAACAGTGCCGCTGACCCGGTCTCTCTCGATTCGGGAAAGGGCTTTCGTGTAGCCGTTACCGATGCTAATGAGATCGCACGGGAAGCGGGGTTGGTTATTTCCGGGGCGCCCATGGTCAATACAGCCATGCTGGGTGCCATTGCCCGGGCGACCGGGCTGATCGATCTGGAACATATAGAAACGGCAATGGAAGGCGTTTTTTCCAAAGCTGCTTTGGCTAAAAACGTAGAGGCAGCTCATCAGGCCTATGAACGGACGGTGTGCCTTTATGCCGTTGAAAGCGTGAAATAATCCCTGAAAGGAGTTTGGACAATGGTTGAAACACGACACTGCCAGCAGGAAACCGCTATGTCCTGGCCTTGCGTAGGGGAGGGCGGGCGTACAGGAGACTGGCGGGTTGCCAAACCGGTTCTCGATCCGGCGCTATGCGTTGCCGTTAAAAAGGGCAGTATTGCGTGCATGTTATGCTGGATCTTCTGTCCGGATAATGTCATCACCCGTACAGTTCCGCCACAAATCGATCTTGAATATTGCAAAGGGTGCGGTATTTGCGTGGAAGTATGCCCCAGTAAGGCGATTGTCATGGAACCGGAGAACGTGGAACAGCCGGCACTTACCGTGGAAGGAACATGTTGCGATGTCTAATGCTGCATCTGTTTCAGTGATAACAGGCAATAAAGCTGCAGCCGAAGCCGCACGGCTTGCCAGAGTGCAGGTGGTGGCAGCGTACCCCATAACACCTCAGTCGCAGGTGGTTGAGACCCTCGCTTCCTATGTGGAGACGGGCAAACTTGATGCTGAATTTATTACCGTGGAAAGCGAACATAGTGCCATGGGTGTATGCATCGGGGCTTCTATTGCAGGCTCCCGTGTTTTTACTGCCAGCAGTGCCAACGGCCTGGCGTATATGTGCGAGCAGCTTTCCTGGGCTGCGGGCTCCCGGCTTCCTATCGTCATGGGCTGTGCCAACCGTGCGCTGTCCGCACCCTGGAATGTGTTGAACGATCAGCAGGATGCCATGTCTCAGCGGGATCAGGGCTGGATTCAGCTTTACTGCCGCGACAACCAGGAAATTTTCGATACATTTCTTCAGGCGTTTCGCCTGGCGGAGGAAGTAAGACTTCCTGTGATGGTCTGTTATGACGGTTTTATTCTGTCCCATACCGTTATGCCTGTCTCTATTCCGACTCAGGAAGAAGTGGATGCTTTTCTCCCTCCGTTTCAAGGAAGAACAATCGTTGATCTGGAGGATCCGCGCAACATCAATCCGGTTACTCTGGCAAATCCCCGGAACAATGCGGACGGCACCATTTGCCATGGGTATATGGAATTCCGCGCCCTCATGCAGCAGGCGCATCTTGCGTCTCTGGCGGCAATAGACAGGGTAGATCAGGAATTTGCGTCCCGGTTCGGTCGGGCAACCGGCGGGGTTACCTGGTCCCACGCACTGGAAGACGCCGATGTGATTCTGTTGGCTGCGGGCAGCCTTGCCAACGAAGCCACAGTTGCCAGCGACTATCTCCGGGAACAGGGTGTGCGCGCCGGTGTGCTCGGACTGCGCTCTTATAGGCCTTTCCCTGCCGCCCGCGTGGCAGAGCAGTTGAGCGAGGCACGGCTTGTAACCGTGTTTGATAAAAGCCTGAGCTACGGCTACGGCGGCCCGATTTTTACAGATACGCAGGCGGCATTGTTCAGTGCCCGGAAAAGACCTGAAATGCACAGCTATATTGCAGGTCTGGGCGGTCGTGATGTTAAAGCCCGGGAGCTTGCCGATGCAGTGAGCCGAAGCCTTGATTGGGTTGCGCAGGAAAACGGACAGAAAGAGGCGGAATGGCTCAATTTGCAGCTCTAACCTTTGGTTCCTGATTGGAGAAAACCATGGCGACGAATATTTTAAATTTACCTGAAGCCGAATATATGCTTTCCGGCAACCGTGCCTGTGCAGGATGCAGTATCGGTATTTTTTTCAGACTCATAACCAAAGCGATGGAAGGGAAAGCAGTATTTGTAGTTCCTGCCAGCTGTTTTACGGTGTTTTGCGGCATGTATCCCAGCTCGTCGGTAAAAGTGCCCATTGTAAACAGCGTGTTCCCCGGCACGGCGGCCTGTGCTTCCGGTATTGCCGCATCTCTGGAAAGACAGGGGAGAACGGATCTGACTGTGGTTGCCATGGCAGGTGATGGCGGTACGGCGGACATTGGAATTCAGGCACTGAGCGGCGCTGCCGAAAGAGGCGCCAATATGCTTTTTATCTGCTATGACAATGAGGCCTACATGAATACCGGCACCCAGAGGAGCGGGATGACCCCCTTGGGTGCACGCACTACAACGACGCCTGCCATTGGAAAGATTCAACCGCCCAAAGATATGCCTGCCATTCTGGAAGCCCATGGCATTCCTTATATTGCTACAGCGAGCCCCGGATTTCCTGCCGACCTGTACGACAAGGCAGTCAAGGCAAGAAATATCCGGGGTACCCGTTATATGCATTTGAATGCACCCTGTCCCGCCGGGTGGCATTATGATGCAAAAGACACGGTCACTCTGGCAAAAATGGCCGTTGATACTGGAGCATTTATTCTGTCCGAAATCGAAGACGGCGTTTTCCGTCTTACCGGGCGAAGCCTGAGTCTTGCACAAACCGGGAAGCGCAGGCCCATAGAGGAGTTTATTCGACCGCAGGGACGTTTCGGGCGCGCCTCGGAAGAAGATGTGGCAGCATTGCAGCAATGGGTGGACCGCCGCTGGGAAAAGGCAGTTCGCCGGCATCAGGACTGATCTGAAGGCGCTTCCGAAGAGAAAATCAGCGCACAGTGCTTTCGGCTTCTTTAAATTTGTGGTCCATCTCCAGCGAAGGCTGGGCGTAGGACGTGGCGCCGACGGGACGTGCCGGAATGCCTGCAACGGTTGTGTGCGGCGGAACATTTTCAAGCACCACGGCACAGGCCGCCACTTTAGCACCTTCGCCTACTTCAATATTTCCGAGAATACGTGCGCCTGTTGAAATAAGAACGCCTTTGCGGATCTTGGGGTGTCGGTCACCCCGTTCTTTGCCGGTGCCGCCCAGGGTAACCCCGTGAAGCATGGACACGTTTTCTTCCACGACTGCTGTTTCGCCAATCACAACACCTGTGGCATGGTCGATAAAGCACCCTTTTCCAAGACTGGCGGCCGGGTGGATATCTACACCGAAAATATCAGAAATGCGGCTCTGCAGAAAAAGCGCAAGATGCATCCTGTCCTGATGCCAGTAATGATTCGCTACACGCTGCGCCTGAATGGAGAGGTAGCCTTTAAAATAGAGGAGCGGTTGAGAGTATTTCCGGCAAGCAGGATCACGTTCATGCACTGCCAGAAGATCAGCCCGTGCATACTCCGCCAGGCGTGGTTCCGCATCAAAAGCCTCTTCAATCAAATCACGGAGGGTCAGCGCAGGCAAGGTGACACTCTCCAGTTTGCTTGCCAGCTGAAACCCCAGTGCAGCCTCAAAACTTTTGTGGTTTAAAATGCTGGAATATAAAAAACTGGACAGCATCGGCTCGCGCCAGGCGCCCTCAGCAGTCTCCTCCCGGATTAAATCCCAGAGACGATCTCTTTTATCTGATTCCATGGAAATCCCTTTAATTAAGGAGCACTTCAGTTATGGCAGCCGAAATAAGAATCCGGTGAAAAGCCTTTTTTTAAAAAACAGACGTCCCGTCTTCCGCTGTCCAGGTATGCCCGCCCCCGTATTGTAAGCCACTGCGCCTTCCTGATAAAAGAGAGACGGATTATAAAATGATCAGGCAGAGGCTTTCGGAGGTGTTTTTGGTTTTGCTTTGGCTTTTGCCGCTGTTTTTTTCTTTGCTGTTTTGATCTTTTTGGGGACAGACAGATAAAGCGCTTTCAGGCTTTCAAGGAGGAGACCAAGATGGCGACTGTCATTTTCATTCAATGGAATTTGCAGATCCATGATTGAAGAACAGAAATGCTCCCATTGCTCATGTGTCCAGTTTCCGCGTTGCTTTACAACAAAGTTGGCAGCAAGTCGGGAAATCTGCTGTATGTTATAACTTTCTGCCATGGCATGCTTTCTCCTGATTGGGATATCTTATCCCTGTGCAATCGTATTCATTTCAAAGGTGGGTAGTGCTGTATCCCTGCTAAACGTAACTGATTGGGACATGCTTCCTATTCCCGTATATTATAATGCACCCGAAAAGACTTTCTCTGATAAAGTAGAGAATAATCAAAATGCACGGGAGAAAGGCACGCTATGATGGAACATCCCTTGTCGAGGACTGAAGCCCTGATCGGAGAAGAGGCTTTGAAACAGCTGCGTCAGGCGGCTGTGACCGTTCTTGGTATAGGCGGCGTGGGAAGTTATGCGGTTGAGGCACTGGCTCGATGCGGCATCGGGCATTTGTGCCTTGTCGATGCGGATAAAATCAGTGTTACCAATATCAACCGTCAGATCCATGCGACACCGGCGACGGTAGGGCAGATCAAAGTGGAAGCCATGGCAGCCCGCATCCGGGAGATTGATCCTTCCATATGTGTTACTGTTCACTGTACCCGGATTACAGCGGAGAACCTGAAAGAACTGCTTTCGCCTGCTGCTCATTATGTGATTGACGCTGTGGACACTATTTCCGTAAAAATTGCGGCAGCTGAATATTGCTGGAGAAATGGCATTCCCCTGGTCAGCTGCATGGGTGCCGGCAACAAAATGGATCCTGCAGCATTTACTGTGGCGGATATTTTCCAGACCCGGCAATGTCCGGTAGCGAAAGTACTGCGTCGCGCGTTGAAAAAGAGAGGCGTTCCCTCCTTAAAGGTGGTTTACTCGCCTGAAGAGCCTGTGCAGGCAGTGTGTGATGTGGATGCCGGAAACCAGGAGGAAAGGGCGTTGCAAAAGAGGTGCGTTCCTGCCAGCATTGCTTTTGTTCCATCAGTTGCCGGGCTGATTCTGGCGGGCGAGGCTGTCAGGGATCTGATCGGATTTGTGCAAAAGCAGCACTTATAAACGCCGGGACTCCTGATAAGCAGCATGGAGTTCCCGTACACTTTCGAAGGTGAAATCGGGAGCGTGCGCTGCCTCCCGGAGGTCTTCATGGGTTGTTTCTCCAGACAGCACCAGAATGCCGACCATACCCGCCAGACGTGCCATTTCCAGATCGGTATACAGTCGATCGCCTACCATGGCGGTGGCATGCATGGGCGTTCCCAGTTTTTTCTGCGCCATGCGAGCAAAAGATACTTCCGGCTTGCCGATAAATTTCGGGCTGCGCCCTGTTGCAGATTCCAAAAGTGCCGCCATGGCGCCGCAGTCCGGAATGGGACCGTATTCCGTCGGGCAGACACGATCCGGATTGGTGGCAATATAAGGAATGCCTTTTTGAAGCAATAGTGCTGCCCGTTCCAGTTTGGCATAGGTCAATGTTTTATCAAAGGAAAGGACGACAGCATCGGGATCCCTTTCTTCCAGCAGAAGCCCTGCCTGAACCAGCTCGTTTTCGAAAGAAGGGGTTCCCAGCGCGAAGATGCGACGATACGGTGTTTCCGTCATTAAATACACCGCCGTTGCTTCGCCTGATGTCAGGATTTGTTCTTCGGGTACATGAATGTCCATACCCGCCAGTTTGGAGCGGTAGCGCTTTTTATCTGCTGTCGGGTTGTTGGTCAGAAAGAGAAAAGGCACTTCATTTTCCTGCAGCCAGGCAATAAACGCTGCTGCGCCCGGAATCGGATGGGGACCCATGTAAATCGTTCCATCCATATCAAAGAGAAAGCCCTCAACAGTTCCGAGTGGTTTCATAGAGTGTTCCAATATCCTGCGGTAGAGTTTTTTGAAAAGGCATGCATGTCAACATGCATAAAGCGCGGCACTTTCTGTGTCCGTGAAAAAAACAAAAAACCAGCGCATGCACCCGAGAGTATGGGTACATGCGCTGCAACACAAAAAGGAACGAAAAAATGGTTCAGATTAAAGGCGGGTGATATTGTCGGGAATATCTGTCCCGGTGATATCCGTATCCGTATCGGTGCCTTGACCGGGGATGATCTTCCAGGCGACCTGACGGTCGGCAAGAAGCAGGCGGTCAATGACGGAGGAGGTGAACTCCAGTTTCACCTGAAAGTTGCTGATCTGCGCCTGTTCGGGTGTTTCTGTTAAAACTTTGATGTGTGTAAGTTTACGCATAGCCAGAGACTCCTGCATTATCGGGTCAGAATAAAAACAAATTCTATGAGTTGATCCAGAGACTTCAACAGGAAATCCTTAAATACCTGAAAATTGGATATCTGTGAGAGTTCCGGCTTACGGGTAACCGGTTTGGTGTGTTTCATATCGGCTGCTCCTGAGTACTCTCGTAATGGATCTGCCCTGGCAAACCCGCTTTTGAGGAGCCTGTCTATAACGACAGACCGCCCTTTCCACTAACTCCAAACAAAATCTGATACCGTATTAATACCACAAATGAATAATTTTGTCAAGTGTTTTCTCTTCAGCGACTTTCATTTGCACATAACTATAGCATAGCTGCCCCGGGTGAGTCCATTAAAAAAAACAGAAAGGACAGTCCGGGCGTAGCGCTGCGCTACTCTTCTGCCATGGCTGCCCATTCTTCGTAAAGCCGTTCCACCGTCGCTTTCAGGTCATCATATTCTTTCTGCAGTTTCTGCGCCTCTTCAAAGTCAGCAGGATCCAGTGCTGCAAAACGCTGGTGAAAAGACTCAATGGTGCACTCGTACACGGCAATTTCTTCTTCTATTTTCTGCAGAGCCCGCTGATCGCGCCGCTGCTTTCGTTCCTGTGCCTTTTTTTGCTCCCGCTCATTCAGATTTTTCTTTTTCCGCGCGTCTTCATTTTTGTCTGTTTTTGTTTCCGCTGCACTGCTCTTTTCCAGCTGCCGCTGCCGCCACTCTGAAAAGTTTCCGGCGAAAGATTCCACCTTGCCATCCTGCACCACAAGAAGGCGCGTTGCCAGACGGTCGATCAGTGTGCGGTCGTGGCTTACCACGACGAGTGTGCCTGTATAATTGGCGAGTCCGTTTTCCAGCGCTTCTCTGGATGCGATATCCAGATGATTGGTAGGCTCGTCCAGCAATAAAAGATTGGCTTCCGATGCAATCATCTGCGCCAGCGCAAGGCGGCTTCTTTCACCGCCGCTTAATATGGAGGCAGGCTTGAAAACATCTTCGCCTGTAAAAAGAAAGCGTCCCAGATAGCTGCGGCATTCCTGCTGTGACCATTCAGGCTTTGATTGCTGCATAAGACTGAGCACATCCATATCTGACGCCATGGCCTCCTGATGCTGGTCATAAAATGCGATGGAAACGTTGTGTCCGATCCATACGTCGCCACCGAGACCTGTATGTTTGCCGCCTATTTGACGAAGCAAGGTGGTTTTGCCGGAGCCATTGGGGCCGATAATGCCAAGTCGTTCACCGCGATAGAGCGAAAAAGAAAGATCCTGATACAGAGAGCGGTTTCCGTATGCCATGGTAAGCGAACGGGCATCGAGAACCATATCTCCGCTTCGCTCCGCTTTTTCCAGATGAAAAACGGCTGTGGCAAGTTCCGGCGGCGGTGCGTCAACGCGCTCCAGTTTTTCAAGGCGTTTCATTTTGGCCTGCGCCTGTTTCGCTTTGGTGTTTTTGGCACGGAAGCGATCGATCCACGCCTGTTCTTTCTGGATATAAGATTCCTGCCGGGCGAAGGCCTTCTGCTGTTGTTCCCGTCGCAGATTTTTTTCTTTCAGCCATCGATCATAGTTGCCGGTGAATGCGGTTACTGCGCCCCCTTCAATCTCCAGGATTCGATGTGCCAGTACATTTACCATGCGCCGGTCGTGCGTGATCAGGATCATGGCTTCCGATCTGCCTGCCAGATGGGTCTCGAGCCACTCCCGTGCAGTCATGTCCAGGTGGTTTTCCGGTTCATCCAGCAGCAGAAGATCTGCTTCACGCAAAAGAGCTAGCGATAGCATCAGCCGTGCACGCCATCCGCCGCTGAGGGCTGAAAAAGGCTTTTCAAAGTCTTCGGGGAGAAAGCCGAGTCCAAAGAGAATCTGACGTGCCCGGGTGCGAAATTCATAGCCGCCCGCCAGTGAAAAGGCATGCTGTCTTTCCCCGTAAAGTTCGAGTAAGCCGGGTTCGTCATGATGCAGCCTTTGTTCCAGACGGTGCAGCTCTTTTTCTTCCTGAATCAGGTCTTGAAAACCTTCCATCGCCACATCAAACACCGTGCTTGCCGGATCCACTTCAGGGATTTGGGAAAGATAGACGATGCGCCTGCGCCGCATGCGTTCAATCGTGCCGCTGTCCGCTTCCGACTCGCCGGTGATTAAGCGGAAGAGGGAGGTTTTGCCTGTTCCATTTCGCCCGATAAGAGCGATACGTTCACCTTCCTCCACCCGGAGATTGACATCAGAAAAGAGCGGTTCTCCGCCAAAACTTTTATTTACATTTTCAAAGCGAACGAGACTCACAAAAACAAAACACTTTCTTTTGGAAAAGATAAACAGTTGATGAAGGAACCAGTATTTTCGGCATCATGCGCACTGCAGGCAGAGGCAGGGGGGGCTGTAACACACCTTTTAATTTTGTGGTATAGTATACAAAGGTGCGCAGGGTACAGCCAACCGGCTTGCTGGCTGCGTAATTCCATGGTTATGGCAGGAAATTCACTGCCGCAGTATGGGAGACTGAATTTAATGAATATCGCAAAAAGCGTTCTGCCTGTTTTTTGTGCTCTGGTCGTGTCCGCTCTGTTTTCTGCCTGCTCGACCGAAGCCATCTGGGTGAGCCGTGATCAGATTGATTTTGACCGGGACGAAAGCCCCATGTATTTTCACGTGGCAAACAATAACGCTGAAATGGGCACCTTCACGGTCAATATAACAGGCAACAAAAACTGGATCAAAGTATCGCCGCAGACCATTCCTTGCAAGCCGCCCACAGAATCAGGAATGGTTATGGAGCGCATAGAAGTGCGCATAGACCGAAGCCGCATTACATCCACAGGGAAACATACCGGCGAGATTCAACTGCGTGCGTCCGGAATAAAAACGGTCACACTGAAAGTATCCGTCGTGCAAACTTCGGTCAACCCCACTTTGCCGCCTTTGAGTATCAATAACCCTGTAGTGACCTATAAATCGCCGTCGCTCATTGAGTTTGCCTTCTCTTTGCGTGATCAGAAAGACCGTGCCGTAACGGGCGAACCGGCGCAATTCGGACTGCAGGCTTTTGAAAGCAGGCGCCCGGTCGGAACACCGGAAGGTCTGACGCTGCGTCGCGGTGCCTCCCGTCAGTTGTGGCTATCACTGGTTATGGATTACAGCCGGTACATGACGGAGATAGGGGAGAACGCCATTGACGAAATGGAAAGAGTCGCCACGGAAGCGCTCCTTCCAAGCCTGAATGAAGATGCGCTGGTTTCTGTTCGAGCCTTTTACAGAAATACGGAAAATTCAAAGGAAATTGTGCCATTTACAGTTAACCGTGAATTTGCCGCTCAGGAAATTCGGGAGATCCGCAGTAAATATCTGCCCGGATTCAATTCCGGGGCGCGGGTTTATGAAGCGCTTCTCGCCGCTATCCAGCGCTTTCCTGAAGAAGAAAGAACAGAAAAAGATGACCGTTACATTGTGCTTTTCTGCAACGGAAGGGATACCACCGGCGTGCCCTCCATGGAAATCGTCAGAGAAGCGGCGCTGAAGAAGAAAGTCCAGATTTTTGTGGCGTGTCTGGGTGACTCCATGGATGCCGACAAACTGATTACACTGGCGCGGTCAACCAACGGGCGTTTTGTAGCCGCTGATTCTTTGAATACCCTGCAGACAGCATTCCAGCGCATTGTGGAAGACCTTTACGGTCAGTATATTGTGCGCTGGGCGAGCGGAAGAGAAGATACCTTCAATATAATTCCTTCCATTACGCTGACCTATAATGGCGCTGCAGCTTCCTATGAAGCCTCAAAGGCTTTTGTTCCTTCCCAGCATCTGGGAGACCGTATGCGCGGAGAGCTGATTTTGGTGCAATCGGAAACGCCCGGGAAAAACACGAAAGTCTTTTTGCGGGCGCATTATGTGCCATACGGCATCTCAGCCCTGCAGCTGCGTGTACAGAGCAGCCACTCCTATGACGTGGCCTTAGTGGACGCCATAGATGACGGATTGCTGGCGGGCTGGCAATTGGAAACCGAAGATACGCAGGCAGGCGAAAAACTGATCAGGGCCACGGGCAGTGCTTCAATTCCATTTGCCGCTTTCGGAGCCATGCTTCGCTTTGAATTTGATGAGGAAGTGGAAGACGCATTCACATCATTTGTAATAGAAAATGCAGGATATGTCGACGGACAGCGTTTCGTGCTGATGTAGAAGTGCGCTCAGTGCTCCTCTATGCAGAGGCGCTCCAGAACAGCAGGAACGGCGCAGCAATCAGGCAATCCGATATCTTCCACCACGAGGCTGCCCAGGTAATTTTTTGCTGCCGGATTGAGAAACCCCTGTTTCGCAAAGGCAAAAGTCACCGTCAGATCAGCCCGTATGCAGATACCGCCCGGTATACCTGAGTCTGCATCCAGACCGGAAGGGACATCGACAGCAAGGGTGTACATTTCAGGCCAGTGCTGGATGGCGGCAAGAACGAGACCCTGCGCGCCGCCTTTTGCTCCGGTGCCCAGCATGGCATCGACAATGGTTCCCTTCCGTTCAAGAGACTGCAGGGCGGAAGCGACCGCATCGGGCTCGGTCAGGGATTCTATTGCACCGCCAAGCTTGCGGTAGACTTCCATAAAAACAGCGGCATCACCGCGCAAGTCTTCCGGATGAGCCAGCAGAAGCACACGGGTAGGAAGTCCGGCAAGCAGTGCCAGACGGGCAATTACAAAACCGTCCCCGCCATTATTTCCTTTGCCGCATACAACGACCACAGGACCGTCTTTCACATATTTGAAAGCGGCGGTGCCTGCATTGTTCATCAGGACACAACCGGGCATTCCCAGTTCTTCTATGCAACGGCGGTCTGCCTCCCGCATTTCCTGTGTACTTAATACTTTCACAGCATGCCCTTTCAAAAAACTGATCAGGAACGCAGTGCTTTGGTCAGCTGATCAACGGTTTGCCGAATGGTCGGATTCCGGTCGATTTCCCGATGAATCTTGTCGCAGGCATGCAGAACAGTCGTGTGGTCTTTGCCTCCGAACTGCTCCCCGATGTCTTTCAAAGAAATACTGGGAATCTGTGTTTTGCAAAGGTACATGGCAATCTGCCGGGGGATGACCACCTGCCGCTGTCTGCTCTGACCGCGAAGATCTGCCAGTCGCACGTCAAAGTGATCAGCCACGACACGCTGCACCTGTTCCATAGTGATGGGATTGATCCTTCCCTGCCCGATCTGCTCCCGGAGCACGTTTTCTGCCATTTCCAGAGAGATTTTACTGCCTGTCAGGCTGCAATATCCGAAAAGGGTGATCAGGGCGCCTTCCAGTTCCCGAATGTTGTTGGTGATATAGGTTGCAATGTATCGCAAAATTTCCGGAGGCACATTCAGGTTTTCCAGTTTTGCCTTGTTCTGGAGAATGGCAATCCGGGTCTCAAGATCGGGCGCCTGAATATCTGTGACCAGCCCCCATTCAAAACGGGATACCAGGCGCTCTTCCATCTTCTTCAGTTCTTTGGGAGGGCGGTCGCTGGAAATGACGATTTGCTTGTGAGCATCGAAAAGCGTGTTAAAGGTATGAAAAAACTCTTCCTGAGTTGCTTCTTTGCCTGAAATGAAATGGATATCGTCGATAAGAAGCATGTCAACCCGGCGGTACTTTGCCCGGAAACGCTGGGTTTCCTTGTCGGCAATGCTTTGAATCATTTCGTTGGTAAATTCTTCAGAGGAAATAAATACAACACGGAGGCTCGGGTCAATGTTCAGGGCGCCCTGACCGACTGCCTGCATCAGATGGGTTTTGCCCAGTCCGGTGCCTCCGTAAAGAAACAGCGGGTTGTAGGCACGGCCCGGCGCCTGTAGAACGGCATGGGCAGCAGCGTGGGCAAAGCGGTTTCCGGCGCCAATCACAAAGCGTTCGAAGGTATATTTGGGATTAAAACCGTTTTTAGGAAAATGTTTTTTCAGCCTGCTTTTACCGGCTGGTGCGACAGGCGACGTTCTTGCCGGCATGGGAGCCGGAAGGACTGGTTTCTCCTGCTCTGCCGGTTCAGGGACGTATTCGACATGATTCACCTGCGGATAGAGTGCCCGTGTTATCTCCAGGACCGCGTCCTGATAGTGTTCTTTCAACCAATCGGCAAAGAAACCACTGGGCACACGAACCCGGATGATGTCGTCTTCAAGGGAATCGAAACTCGTTTGTGAAAACCAGTTTTTGTAGCAATGATCATCCAGTGAAACCTGCAAGTCATTCAATATGTTTTGCCAGGGATTCTGTGCAGTATCCGTCATGACAACCCTTCTATTCGCTTCAGGGAATGATCCCGTTCACGGTAAATTCGCATTAGCAGAGGCTCTTTATCTTCCGTCGCAAGTTGTGTCAAGCCTTCAGAGAAGGCCTGATGGATCGCATATTCGATAGTGGCTGCGGTCGCATGGGCATCATCCGGATCGCCCGCTTTCGATCATGATGCCAGACCTTCGGTGTCTGATCCGGTTCCAAGTTTGCATAAAACCAAAGCCCTATGTCAAGGCAGCGTACAAGTTATTGAGCGACAAGCTTTTTGGCACGCTCCCAATAGCAATCCAGTTGATCATCCGTGCAGTTTTTCAGATCGCAGCGCTCTTCATATGCCAGTTGTTTCACCAGAGCGAAGCGTTTTTGGAAGCGATCCGAGGTGCCATTCAGGCACATGAGAGGGTCTGCATCCAAAAAACGGGATACATTCAGCAATGAAAAAAACAGGTCGCCCAACTCGTTGAGCGCCTCTTTACGCTCATTGTGCACCAGCGCCGCCTTTAATTCCTGCACTTCTTCCACCACTTTGTCCAGAGCACCGGTAATATCCGACCAATCAAAGCCCAGCTCCGCCGCGTCCGCCTGTATTTTCAAGGCGAAATCAATGGCAGACAAGCAGCCCTGTTGTAACGTTTTCGGAGTTTCCATTTTGCCTTTTCTTTATCCCTTGGAAATCCTATTGTAAGCACAGCTTATGTATCAGAGTCAAATAGGCCTTTTGAAGCATAAATACAATAAAACCAATAATTTCACAAAAGCACAAGATGGCGTATAAGGCAGATTTTTAAGGGCAAAATATTGCGGTTTCCTTGCACCTTCACTCATTTTTTGATATACTATAAGCTACGCGTTCAAGGGGTTTGAATGCATATCCTTAAGAGGTTTCGATCCATGACAAAAAATGCGTATGGGGCGGGTTCTATCCAGGTTCTGGAGGGGCTTCAAGCCGTCCGAATGCGGCCCGCCATGTATATTGGCGATACAGCGACCCGGGGGCTTCATCATCTTGTTTATGAGGTGGTGGACAACAGCATTGACGAAGCGCTCGCTGGATTTTGCAAGAAAATTACAGTGACCGTTCATATCGATAACAGTGTGACTGTTGAGGATGACGGGCGCGGTATCCCTGTGGATAACCATCCCAATCCGAAGTTTAAGAAAAAAAGCGCTTTGGAAGTTGTGCTGACTGTATTGCATGCAGGCGGCAAATTTGATAATACCTCCTACAAAGTTTCCGGCGGTCTGCACGGAGTGGGCGTATCATGCGTCAATGCCCTGTCGCGGTGGCTTGAGGTGGAGGTGCGGCGGGACGGTCATATTTACGCCATGTCTTTTGAGCGCGGCGTGGCAAAAGGACCTATAGAGACCAAAGGCCGGACGAAATCCACGGGCACGAAAATGACATTTCTGCCTGACACAGATGTTTTTGAGGTGTCCGAATACAACGCCGAGATTTTGCTTACGCGGCTGCGCGAACTGGCTTTTTTGAATAAAGGCATTAAAATTGTCTTCGAAGATGAGAGAACCGATGATGAAGCGATTGTGATGCAATATAACGGCGGTATTGTCGATTATGTCAAATATCTGACGCGCAACAAGGAAGTGCTGAACCGGACGCCCATTTACATGGAGCTGGCACGTGACGAAGTGGAAGTGGAGATCGCCCTGCAGTACACAACCGCCTACAATGAGGTTGTGTCCAGTTTTGCCAACAACATCAATACCTATGAAGGCGGTACCCATTTAAGCGGTTTTCGCGCGGCACTGACGAAAAGCCTCAATGACTATGCGCGCAAAAACAATATGTTTAAAAAAGGGCAGAACACGATTTCCGGTGATGATACGCGCGAGGGGCTTTCAGCCATTGTTTCTGTGCGCCTGCGCAGTCCTCAATTTGAGGGGCAGACGAAAATGAAACTGGGGAACAGCGATGTACAAGGTATTGTCAGTTCGCTGGTTTATGAAGGGCTCCAGATTTATTTCGAAGAAAATCCCGCTGTCGCAAACCGGATTATCAACAAGACGCTGGAAGCGGCGCGCGCCCGGGAAGCGGCGCGTAAAGCCCGGGAACTTACCAGGCGCAAAGGTGCGCTTGACAGCATCGGGCAGGCGGCAAAACTTGCCGATTGCTCGGAGCGGGATGCCTCTCAATGCGAATTATTTATTGTTGAGGGCGACAGTGCGGGCGGTTCTGTAAAACAGGGCAGAGATCGCCGCTTTCAGGCTGTGCTACCCCTGCGCGGCAAAGTGCTGAATGTGGAGCGGGCACGGCAGGACAAGATGCTGGAAAACAAAGAAATACGCTCCCTGATTACTTCCATCGGAGCCGGCTTCGGTCAGGATGAATTTGATCTCGCGAAACTGAGGTACCACAAAATTATTATCATGACGGATGCTGATGTGGACGGCGCCCATATCCGTACACTTTTGCTGACTTTTTTCTTCAGACATATGCCGGAGCTGATCCGGAACGGACATCTGTTCATTGCACAGCCGCCTCTGTATCAATTAAGAAAAGGGAAAAAGATCCAGTATGTCAATACAGAAAATGAGTACCAGGATTTCCTTTTCGAACTTGCCTTGGACACCGTCAGAGTGCAGTCCGCCGATGCTCCGCAGGAAAAAAACATTGATTTGAAGTCTCTGGGAAAATCTATCCGCGCCGCTCAGGATAGAGAACGAATGATCAGCCGCGTCAATCGTGTATACGGTGTTGAGGCAGAGGAACTGAAAAAATGCCTGCTTCTTTCCCGGGAAAAATATATTTCTCCGCAAACTCTCGGCTATGAGGACCTGGTAACCCTTTTTGGCTCAAAAGAAGTGATTAACACCTCTATTGAGCAGGGGGATCTGTTGGAAGAGGAAAACGGCAGGCACCCGGGGAATGGAAACGGCAACGGAAACGGCGGACGCCGTCCTGTCATCCGACAGAAAAACCAGGTTGATCTGGCGTTTTTCAAAAGCCATGAGTTTTCAGCTTTACTGACAAGCAACGATGCACTTACAGCCATTGGAGAGCCGCCTTATCAGGTCTATTCTTTGAACGAAAAAGCGGAAGCGCCGCTTTTTCAGTCGGAAGACCTGCTGGAGTTGCGTGATTTTCTGCTGGAGACAGGGCGGCAGGGACTTGTGGTGCAGCGCTACAAAGGGCTGGGCGAAATGAATGCCGAGCAGCTGCTCGAAACCACGCTGGATCCCCGGAATCGTGTGCTGCTGGAGGTGAAAGCGGAAGATGAGGCAGCTGCCGACGATATGTTTACCATGCTGATGGGCGATCTTGTGGAGCCGCGTAAGGACTTCATCGAAAAGCACGCTGCTGAAGTACAGAATTTGGATATATAGAGTAAATCACCGTACAGCAAACTGTTTGTGACGATATAAAGAAAGCATAGTTCTTCCATGGATCAAAACGACAGAATCAAGCCTATTGCCATAGAGCAGGAGATGCGCAGTTCATTTCTGGATTATTCCATGAGCGTTATTGTAAGCCGCGCACTGCCCGACGTGAGAGACGGGCTGAAGCCTGTACATCGCCGCATCTTGTTTGCCATGCACAACCTTGGTCTTGCTAAAAACCGTCCCTTCCGGAAATGTGCCGCTATTGTGGGTGATACCATGGGAAAATATCACCCCCATGGCGATTCATCCATCTACGACACGCTGGTGCGTATGGCGCAGGACTGGAGCATGCGTTACCCGCTTGTGGACGGGCAGGGCAACTTCGGATCCATAGATGGAGACAGTGCCGCCGCCATGCGATATACAGAATCGCGCATGGAAGCCATTACAGCGCTGATGCTTGCAGACATAGACAAGCAGACGGTGGATATGATGAGCAACTATGACGGACGTGAACAGGAACCCACTGTTCTCCCTTCCGCCATACCCAACCTTCTGGTTAACGGTTCCTACGGGATTGCCGTTGGCATGGCAACGAGTTGTCCGCCCCACAATCTGACGGAAGTCTGTGATGCCTTGATTCACCTCATTGACAATCCCGAAGCTTCTCCGAAAGATCTCATGCGATTTGTGAAGGGCCCTGATTTTCCGACAGGCGGCACGATTTGTGGCCGCCGCGGTATTTTTGATGCCTACACAACGGGAAGAGGAAAAGTTACTGTCCGTGCGAAAGCGGTTATTGAAGCGCGGAAAGACGGTTCTCAGGCAAAAATTATTATTCAGGAAATTCCTTATCAGGTGAATAAGACCCGGCTCATCGAAAGCATTGCGGAGCTGGTGCACAAAAAAATCGTCGAAGGCATTTCTGACCTGCGTGATGAGTCGGATAAGGACGGCATGCGTGTTGTCATAGAAGTGAAAAAAGGGGAAGAGCCTGAAGTCGTTTTGAATCAGCTGTATAAGCATACCCAGCTTCAGGCTACAGCCAGTATTATTATGCTGGCACTGGTTAATAATGCGCCCCGGGTGCTGAATCTCCGGGATATGCTGTTTTTTTATCTTGAGCACCGCGCTGAAATTATCACACGCCGGTCACGCTTTGAACTCGCAAAGGCGGAGGCACGCGCCCATATTGTTGAAGGACTTCTGAAGGCAAGCGATCATATCGATGAAGTGATAAAAATCATCCGCGCGTCTCAGGATGATGAAATTGCCCGACAGCGGCTTATGGATCGGTTCGAGTTCAGCATACCCCAGGCAAACGCCATTCTTGCCATGCGTCTGCGCAATCTCACCGGACTGAAACAGGCGGAGCTGGAAGAGGAATACCGGGATCTCCTAAAGGAAATTGAGCGGCTCCGCTATATTCTTTCCAGCGAAAAAACCATTATGGCAGAAGTGCGGAAGGAAGTGCTGGAGGTAAAGGAAAAATATGGAGATGGCCGCCGGACAGAGATTCTGGGCGATGTGGGAGAATTTAAGATCGAAGACCTGATCGCCGATGAAAATATGGTCGTTACTTTTTCCAATGAGGGCTATATAAAGCGGCTCCCCGTTGCCTCCTACAGAAAACAGCGCCGCGGAGGAAAAGGCATTACCGGGATGGGAACCAAGGAAGATGACTTCGTGCGCGATCTTTTTATCGCTTCCGCCCATCAGTATATCCTTTTTTTCACCAGCCTGGGACGTGTCCACTGGCGAAAAGTGCATGAACTGCCGCAGGTCGGCAGAACGGCAAAAGGACGGAATATTGTCAATCTGCTGCAACTGGAGAAAGACGAAGTTGTAACCGCTTATCTGCCCGTTCGGAACCTCAAAGAAGAAGGTCACTATGTTTTCATGGTGACCCGTCAGGGTGTTGTGAAAAAAACGCCGTTGGTTCAGTTCAGTAATGTGAGAACCGGCGGAATTATTGCCCTGACTCTGAAAGAAGGGGATGTCCTGCTGGATACCCTGATCACCACGGGTGATGACAAAATACTGATTGCGACCAATCAGGGTAAAGCAATTCGTTTCCTCGAAAGCGATGTGCGGCCTATGGGGCGCACGGCAGCCGGTGTTATCGGCATGAAGCTGCAGCCTGATGACTTTGTGGTCGGTGTGTCCCTCGCCAAAGATGACCGCACCGTGTTAAGTGTCACTGAAAATGGGTATGGAAAGCGTACCAAGGTCGGTGAATACAGGCTTCAGCATCGGGGCGGACAGGGGACTATTGATATCAAGACCGGGGAGCGAAACGGCAATGTGGTCGCCATGCTCACCGTTGATGATGATGACGATCTGGTGCTGATCAGCACAGACGGGACAGTGATCCGCACAGGTGTTTCGGGAATACGCACCATTGGCCGCAACACACTCGGTGTGAAGATTATGAATCCACAGCCCGGTGCTGTGGTAACGGCGGTGGCGCGGGCTATTGGCGATAAAAAAGAGGAAGATGCTACAGAGTCCGCATCGGATGAGACCACCGAAGCTCCGGAAGACGAGGGTGTCGGCTACATCGAACAGATGGACTTTGAAGAGGATCTGGAAGACAGCGTTGAAGAAGATACAGAAGAATAAAATGGCGCCCCGAACAGGAATCGAACCTGTGTTTAGCGCTTAGGAGGCGCTCGTTCTATCCACTGAACTATCGGGGCGCAACGCACTGCCGCCGGCGTACATATTGTATGCGGGCGGCTTTTTTTATTTGAGGCGGGATTACTTTGGGCAATAGGTTACACCAGAAAGGCTTCAAATCCCAAATTGCTGCCTTTTTTATTGTCGTAACTCGTTAGAAATATCCCCTTCCTTAACTCTTTTAAACTGTCCCCTTGTTTTTTGTTCAATACGTGATGGCAGGGCTATGCTGAAGAGCAACCCGGGCACTTGAAGAGCAGGCAAAAGGCGTGGCACCGTTATGCCTTATTGCCGGATATTAGACAGCACGTTTCAGGGATTTGCAGGAATGGTCCAGTGTATTGCTTTGCAGGGCTTTGCATTTCGGGCTCTTCTTACAGCAGGTGCCTTTTGCATTTAAGGACGGCGAGATTAAGCCCGTTTGTTTGCAGTTTCTTCCCTTAACTGGGCTATAATCAGGGGAGTGTTGTCCAGTGGACTGTCTCAGCAACCCTAAGAAAGAGAACTGTCATGAAAGAAAAGTATGTTCTTGGTCTTGATTATGGCACCAACTCTGCCCGTGCCGTCGTTGTCAGTGCAAAGACAGGAGCGGAAATCGGCACCGCTGTTTTTGAATACCCTTCCGGCGAGAAAGGGATTATTCTAGATGAAAAGAATCCTGATCTTGCGCGGCAGCATCCCTGGGATTATCTTCAGGCGCTGGCAGCGATCGTTCCTGCCGCACTGAAAGAGGCTGAATCGGTGCACGGCTTTTCGGTGGACGATATTATTGGAATCGGTCTTGATGCAACAGGCTCCACGCCTTTGCCGGTGGATAAAAATGGCACGCCTCTGGCGCTTCTCGATGATTTTTCCAAAAATCCTGCGGCAATGGCGTGGCTCTGGAAAGACCACACGGGTCATGCCGAAGCAGTGGAGATTACAGCGCTTGCCGAAAAAATGCGGCCCCAATATCTTGCCAAGTGCGGAGGTGCCTATTCGTCCGAATGGTTCTGGAGCAAAATTCTTTATTGTAAGCGCTCCGCACCGGATGTGTTTTATGCCGCCCACACCTGGGTAGAACATGCGGACTGGATGTCAGCTGTGCTTACGGGGACCGCCCATCCTGAGAGCCTGAAGCGCAGTGTCTGCGCTGCCGGGCACAAAGCAATGTACCATCAGAGCTGGGGTGGCTATCCGGATCAGGAATTTCTGACCTCGCTTGACCCGGCGCTGGGGCGCATTCGGGAAACACTTCCGAACCGCGCCTATTCCATTGCCGAAAAAGCAGGCGGTCTGACTGAAGAATGGGCGTTGAAACTGGGCCTGCCGACGGGTATTCCTGTTGCCATGGGCGCTATCGATGCACATATGGGCGCTGTCGGCTCAGGAATTCAGCCCGGAGTCCTGGTAAAAATACTTGGCACTTCCTGCTGTGACATGCTGGTAGCGCCCCTTGAGCAGGAACTTCCGGACATTCCAGGGCTTTGCGGTATTGTTCCTGAATCAATCCTGCCCGGCTGTTACGGGCTGGAAGCAGGGCAATCAGCGGTAGGCGATATTTTTAACTGGTTTGTAAATAATATCCGCCCCGGAGGGGAAGGGCATGAAAGTCTGACGGAAAAAGCACTGAAACTGAAGCCGGGAGAAAGCGGGCTTCTTGCCCTTGACTGGCACAACGGGAACCGGACAGTTCTGGTAGATCAGCGTCTGACAGGCGCTTTGCTGGGGATGACGCTGCACACGCGCCCCGAAGAGATCTATCGTGCGCTCATTGAGGCAACAGCCTTCGGCGCCCGGGTGATTATGGAGCGGTTTCTGGAGTATGGCATGACCGTGGATCGCATTATCAACTGCGGTGGCATTTCCGGTAAAAATGCGTTGCTGATGCAGATTTATGCTGATATTATGGGCAGACCCCTGGAGGTGTCACGAAGCACTCAAACCTGTGCTGTCGGCGCTGCCATGGCAGGAGCCGTAGTTGCCGGAGCTGCCGCAGGCGGGCATGCTAATTTTGCCGATGCCGCTGCCGCCATGTCGCACGCCGATGATAAAGTATATGTGCCTGATGAAAACAGCAGCCGCCAATATAACAGGCTTTATGCTTTATATAAGAAACTGCACGACAGCTTCGGCGTGGCAGGGCATCAGGACGCACTGTATCCTGTCATGAAGGAACTGCTTGCGATCAGGGACGAAGCCAGACAGGCGTGAACCAGGGCGTAAAGGAGAGAAAAGGATGGAGCTGGAACGGGGAATCGAACCCCGGACCTCGTCATTACGAGTGACGCGCTCTACCTACTGAGCTATTCCAGCGCCGGCGAAACATGGAGGTACACCAGACAGGGGTGCTTGGTGTTGCTACATTTTACCCAAGCAGCCACGTCAATATCAACTTCGTTATGCATTTCCGCTGTGTTATACTCTCTGCGGCTGTAATGCAGCCGCAGACGGGCGGAGAACAGCCTCACCAAATTACAACAACAGGAGAAGCGATTATGGGATTGAAAATTGTTATGCTTGGTGCCCCAGGTGCCGGAAAGGGGACACAGGCGGTGCGGATGGCGCAGGAACTGGGCGTTCCTCACATTTCCACCGGTGATATATTCAGAAAGAACCTGCGGGAAGGCACAGCGCTTGGAAAAGAAGTGCAGCACTATCTGGACAGCGGCGCTTTGGTGCCCGACCAGTTGACCTGCGATATTGTGGCAGATCGTCTGACTGAGTCGGACTGCGCCAATGGCTATATTCTTGACGGTTTCCCGCGTTCCGTGCCACAGGCGGAAATGCTGACCGGCTTTCTGAAAGAGCGGGGCGAAGCCATTGATGCTGCCATTAATATTGACGTGCCTGATGAGGAAATTGTGGGGCGTCTGGGTGCCCGCAGGAGCGATCCTGAAACAGGTGCAGTGTACAATCTTATTTTTAATCCGCCTCCCGCAGCGATTGCGGACAAACTGATTCAGCGGGAAGATGACAAGCCTGAAACAGTGCAGGCGCGGCTGAAAACCTACCACGAAACCACGGCGCCCATTATCGGTTTTTATGAGAAGCTGGGTGTGCTGAAGAATGTTGGTGGCAGCAAAGCCAGTCCTGATGAAATTTATGACAGAATAATGGCTGTTCTCAGGTAAGCATTTGCTGAGAATTCAGTTCTTTTATTGGCGCCCTTTTCCGGCTCAGGCGCATCCTGCCGGAGAAGGGCGTTTTTTTGGTCAGGCGAGCATATCCGTTTCAATTTCGCTGCGATTGCGCGCCCGGAGAAAATGTACTTCGTGGATGTGGAAATCTGAAACAGATTCGATGGATATTTCTCTGCCGAAGCGCTCAATGATGACCTGCAGCAGGTCGCTGTTTTCTCCGCGCAGGCGACGGGCTACATCCGGATGTGCCTGCAGGATAATATGCTTTTCCCGGGTGCGGCAAAAGAGGTCCTGCAGTTTGCGCAGAGTGTCAAAGGTCACCGTGGTGACGGAGCGCACCATGCCGCTGCCTTCACAGTAGGGGCAATGCTGTGACAGTGCCTTAATCAGATTGTGCTTGACCCGTTTCCGGGTCATTTCGATCATCCCCAGTTCGCTGACCTCGGAGAGAGTAATTCTTGCCCGGTCATTGCGCAGCGCTTCTCTGAATTGTTTGATGAGAGTGCGCCTGTTCTGAGGGTACTCCATATCGATGAAATCGACCACAATGATGCCGCCCATATCGCGGAGCCGCAGCTGACGTGCGATTTCTTCGGCGGCTTCAAGATTTGTCTGGAGCACGGTGTCTTCCAGCTGTTTTTTGCCGGTAAACTTTCCTGTGTTTACGTCAATGGCAATAAGCGCCTCCGTGTGATCGATGGCTATATAGCCGCCGCTTTTCAGATAGACTTTCCGGCGCAGTGCTTTTTCAATTTCCGCTTCAAGGCCCATCTTTTCAAACAGTGGTTTTTTCTCCCTGTAAAGCCGGACTTTCTTTTTGAGCTGGGGCGCGAACTGCTCAAGAAAGTTCATTATTTTGCCGTACTCAACTTCATCGTCGATGGTCAAACGGTCAAAGTCCGCTTTAAAGAGATCACGCACAGCCCGGAGGATCGGTCCCAGATCTTCCCTCAGCAGCGCTGTTTTTTTGCCGCGTTCGTAAGCGTTGCGTGTTTTTTCCCAGGCACGTACGAGATAATCGATATCTTCTTTCAGCTCTTCCCGGGTTCGCCCCTCGCAGGCGGTGCGCGAAATGATTCCCATCCCTTTGGGTCGAAGTTCACGCAGTACCTTGCGCAGGCGTTCCCGTTCTTTGTCCGATTCAATTTTCCGTGAGACTCCGAGTGTGCTGACAGTGGGAAGGAGCACAAGATATCTGCCGGGAAAGGTGATGAAGTTGGTAAGGCGTGGCCCTTTGGAACCGAGTTTGTCTTTTGACACCTGCACCATGACATATTGGTTCTTTTTCATCATGGTTTCAATTGCCTGCTGGTGCGCCCGTTTTTTGCGTGATGAGGCGCGGGGCACACCATGCTCCAGCTCAATGTCGCCTGTTCCCTCCGCCCCGGCAATGTCGGAAACATAAAGGAAGCCGTTTTTCTCGAATCCAATATCAATAAAAGCAGCCTGAATGCCGGGGATAATAGCGTCCACACGCCCTTTATAGATATTTCCGACAATACTTCTGTCTTCTTCCCGTTCAATAATCAACTCCGCCAGCCGATTGTTTTCCATCAGTGCAATGCGGGTTTCCAGCGGATTTACATTTACAACAAGACTTTTCATTGATTCTCCTGATGATATTGCGCGGCATGTCAACTGCTATTCGGCAGGTACTGCATTTGAAAAATACGTGCAGTCCGTACTTCTGACTACGCATCACCTACTGATGCTCTGCCAGGGACAATAAAGTGCCTCGCAAAAAAACGTGTTGCAGTTTCTGAAGATCACATCCGAAACTGTTTTCTTTTAAAAAAAACGCCACCCCCTTGTATGGAGGTGACGCCTTAAATGATCTGTCCGGAAAAAGGTCAGCGGCGCTGCTGCTGTGCCTGCTGTGCCGCTTGTGCCTGCTGAGCCTGCTCCTGAAGCATCTGTTCATAGCGCAGCTTCTGTACGTTGGACTCTTCAAGTTTCCTGCCGGCAAGGTCGATGACCTCCTGTTTGTCTCTCAGCACTGTTGCCGACTCGTCTTCGGGAATCACCGAGACGATGCGGGAAACGGACTGATATTTATTGGAGGCTTCATCGAACTGATTATTATCCCGCGCCCGGTCGCCTTCATCAATAACCTGACTTGCCGCGTCCAGAACTTCGTTGATCAGATCTGAAATTTCACGGCGCAGACGGCGCACATTTTCACGGGCGGTATTGGCGTGTACTTTGAATTCATCGTCTACAGCGTCGAAAAAGCCGATAGCCTGGCGGTAGGTGCTGATGGCATTGGCGAAGTCCTGCATCTCTCTGTAGCGGTTGGCTTCTTCGTGAATACGTTCCCCCGTGGCAATGATGCTGAGCACCACTTCGAGCCGTTCATTGCGCTCGCGGATGGCAACGTCCGTTTCCTGAATAAGTTTGGCGGCCGCTTCATTGGAACGGTCATAATTCAGTGCATCCTCAAAGGCGCGCTTGGCATTGTTCAGATCGGTTTCCTCAGCGTCGGGCTGTGCCGCATGCGCCAGATAATCGTTGCCTTCCTGCATGTAGTGGGCAGACAGTTTGGAGCCCAGGTGCAGACGGTCTTTTCCGCCCATGTCAAAGGCTTTCTGCCATTCGGCGACACCGCGCAGTTTGACGCTTTTCTGGGGATAGGCATAGAGCATATCGCCGATATATTCCATGGCATCAGTCATACCCACGCCCACTTTTTCAAAGTTTTTGTAGACAATTTCAACCTGAGTCATATTGTCTTTGACGTTGAGCAGATATTCCATTTCCTGCACAAAGTACCAGGCAAGGCTTCTGTCAGAAGGACGTGATAACCCGAAGGCACGGACGGTATCCTCATGCTGCAGAACAGTGTTCCACACATCTGCCACTGTCTCAACAGCGCGAATAAAATAGGCCTGTCCGCCCTGTTTCAGATATCCATTATAATTTTTGCCAATCCTGTAATCATGGGCGATCAGTCGTTTGTCTTCAGCAAATGAAGAGCGTTTCTCCTGAAAGAATGTCCCTGCATTGCGGATGAAGTCTCTGTTTTTCTTGGGAACTCTGAAATGAAAAGAATCGACTTGCTGTTCCAGATCGGTCACTACTTTGCGCCGCATCTCCTGATCTTCTGCTGTCCACACGAATCCGTAGGGCATCATAATATGTGCAGTGAGAGAACTGAGTACTCCCATTCTATAAGCAAAATAGGACGTGGGACCGTAGGTGCGTGCTTCACGGAGCAGCTGAATCTCGCTGGCAACCGCCTCCACCACTTCGGCGTCTGAATTCAGTGGTGTAAATTTGGCGAGAATCTGCCAGCCATCGGCTGATCCGCTTGCGACGTCTTTTTCAAAATTTACGCCCACGATACCGCCCGGACGGAAGACATCGGAGTAATCGTTTTTAAGAACCTGCAGGCTCATGGCAGTAATACTGCGCATGGCTTTAGGTCCCCAGGCCTGTGCATCCGGAGGACACAGCACACAAGAAATAGCCAACACCGGCACAATAATGAAGAGAATATGTTTCCGCATGACGCTGATTCCTGTGGCGCATTTGCAGGCGCCCATACTGTTTTAGGTTGCGTGTCCCGAAAATGAGTTCGAAACCGTTACAAAACTGTTAGCGGTACCTATGTTGTGGCCGTTATTTTAACAACAAAGAGGCACGACAGTCTAAACAGCCATAATCCATTACCCTAAAAACTAACATAAACCATGGTAAAGTGTCAATAGTTTTCCTTTTCTTCTTCTATTATTACTTCCGCATCGGATGGCTGCACTTCCTGAACTTCATTTTCAGACTCCGGTTTCCGGCGATAAAAAAATCTTCCCAGACGCCTGCCGAATTGCCAGTACTGCCGAGACTGCGCCTGTTTATGGGTACGGTGCAGGAATTGTTCCACCTGTACAAATACTTCCGGACTTCCTTCACCATTTATTATACCATGACGGCGCCGTTCAAAGAGTGTCAGCTGTTTGTCGACTGCACCCAGACCCTCAAATATTTCCGGACCGCTGGACGGATCAACGGTAGTGTCCTTGGAAGCCTGTATGACAAGCGTGGGTTGCTGCACGCGCAGCAGGACTTCGGCGGCAGCCGCCATAACCGCTTTGAGTTCCTTAACTCCAGTCAAGGGGTTGCGTGTGTAATTGATATGTTTGTTTTCCGGATTATTGTCCACATACTCCTTGGCATACTGCTTCTGTCCGAGTTTTTTAAGCAGTGTATTTACGGTGACGATGGAGGGCACCAGCCGGATGGAGTAGCTGCGGACATGCAGGGGTGCACAAATCGTGAATATTGCTTTGATATGTGAAAGCTTTTGTGCCCCCGCCAGCAGTGCCAGACAACCGCCCGTCGAAAATCCGCCTACCACGATATGGTTGGTTATCGTTCGCATTACAGCATAGCCACGGTTCAGTGATGCATACCATTCTTCCCACTGCCTTTGCTCCAGATCCTCGGGTGCTGTGCCATGCCCTTTGAGGCGTACACCGTAGACGGCATAACCGGCGCGGCACAGATGTTCTGCAAGGGCACGGATTTCCAACGGTGCCGCCATGTAGCCGTGCGCAAGCACCACTCCGCCCCGGATGCGCCAGGGGCGCAGCAGAAAGGGACGCCCTACCCAGGGAGGTTTGCTTTCCGCCGGTTGGTAAAACCGGGCATAGTCTTCTTCGAAGTCTTCCCGGTCCAGGCGGACAAGATGGCGACGTAATGCGGCTTTTATCAGAAAATCCGGTGCGAAAGCAATGCGGCGAACCGAAGGGGGAATGCTCCTTACGGCCTCAAATTCGTTGGCGATAACTTCAGGAGTCGCATCGCGGGGCATTTCATGAAAAGTGGGCGTAAGCATGATATAGCGGGGGCAGCGTTTAAATCCTCTTTTTACCGGCGATATAAAACCGGTTTGCACCGCCATGTCCATAAAGGAGGTGAATGCCTCGTGAGGTTCGTCATAAATGAGGCGCTGACATTGATCGCTCAGATCGGGATGCACTTGACAGTCGGATCGGAGGATCCGGTGTATACAGAGATAGGCACGCTCTCTGTAGCCGCGCTCGCTTAAAATCCGGTCGTCGGGCTGCTGCCGTATGATCTCAGCCAGAATATGGTCGATGTTGATCGTAGTATTTTTGTATATCTCATCCATGTACCTGTTGGTAATCTGGAGAGCCACATCCTGAAGCATCTGTTTGGGATTTGACTCCAGACTTTCCAGATCATTCAGGCTGCACGACATAAAAGAGGCATACTCCGGTTTTTCCAGATAGCGAAGCACTTCTATAGGTTCGCCAAAGCGAATGTCGATGTCCGTATCCTCGGAAAGAACGGTGCCTTCAACAGATAACTCGCTGAGAGAGCGGCTGCTCAGGTCAGGCGCCATCAGCCGCGCTGCTTTCAGAAAAATATTTTCACGGGCGCGGATGGGGTAATAGGTGATGTTGGTTGGTATGAGGACTATTTTCCGGTTGGAAATGTCGGATGAGTTTTCTATATCGAATTTCCGGAGCGCTTTTGCCAGGTCGCTTTCGTCCTCCCTCTTGTGGAGGCATTGCAGTTTGGTCTGGTAATAGGCGGCGCGAAGTGCCAGTGCGGCGGCTCCGCTGTGGGGCGGACGTTTTCTGTTTCCGTCGAAAATTTCAAATTCACCCGACTGGCTCCGCGTCTTTTTGTCCTTGATCATGGCACCTTCCGGGAAAATAATCCACGGGTGATCTCCACGCAGGAGCGCGCGAATGATGAGGCTGTCCCGGTCGGGGTTTTCTGTTGAAATGGATCCTGTTGCCTTCAAAAAAGAGCCGATTCTCCCTTGAAAAAGCGCTGCATCGGCGAGAGAGCCCGGGGTCAGCCCGGTATGCTGATGGATGAGCCAGGGAAGCAGAATCGTTTCAAGACGCGTGAAGTGGTTGGCAACAAAGATGATGCTCGCAGTCGGATCAATGACTTCAGCATTGTGCAGCCGTACCTTTGCCTTGATCAGCCTGCTGGACAGATCCAGTATCCATTTGGTCAGATGCAATGCCAGAGAGGAAGCCATAAAAAGCAAAAATCCTTGCTGTTTTTTTTTACACTGTCCGGAGTTCTGTTGTCTGTCGATGTGCCACTATGGGATCTTATCAACAGTATAATAATCTTCTTCCTCTAAAAAGTCCACCGTGCAGGAGTTTTTGTATCCGGATATTTATGAAAAGCGACCTGCAGCCTCCTGATAATTAAACCTTTTATTGGCTGCCGGATTTTGCTATAGTTAGATTTTACAGGTTGTTCTTTGCAACGCCTTCGCTGGAGAAGGCGGAAGGGTTTGTTTTATGCGATATGTTTACCTTTTTCTGACTCTGGCTGTTCTTTCTGTGCTGATGAACGGGTGCGCCTCACTTACTTCGGATTTGAATAAGGATCGCCTGAAAGTGGAGTCCGGGCAGATTTATCGGCGTGATTCCAGTTTTACAGTGCGTGCCGTATATGAGCCTGAGCTGGGTGCAAAAGGAACAGCACTCTGCCATATGGTTCCTGCCATGGCGCGGATAGGGGAAGCCGGCGCCAATGCCGTTGCTTTTGATCTTTTCGGCTTTTCTGAAGACGGAAAATTTCTGGATCCTTCGGCGGTAGAGACTGTTTCCACCTATGCACTGCGTGCCAAAGACCAGAGTATGGTGCTGGTGGTGCGTGTGCCCGGCCAGGAGGGAGACAGCGCATTCCGAAGCAATGCGGTGCGCACGGCAGCGCTGGCGCTGGCTGACGAGCAACTGGCTTTATACTGGATAGACGGACCGGATGCGCCTTTTCTTGCCCGGGAATTCAAAAAATATGCGCCTTCATTACTTGTCGCATCATCGGAGAACGGTGATGTGAAAGTAACAGCGGATCCGGCTGAAGCGGGCGACAGCGGACTGTTTTTTCTTGTAAATGCTTTGCCGGAGAATCCCTGGGGTAATGTGAATTATCTTCTTCCCGCAGAGGAGGCGACTTTTGCTTTGCTCGAAGAGGCGTATACCAACGATGTGGAAAAACGGCCCTGGGTGCCCGACAACAGCCGTCTCAGCGAAGAGGAACGGGCTGAGGGTTTTATTTCTCTTTTTAACGGAAAAGATCTGGATAACTGGTGGAATTACAAGCACGACAAGGATTCTTTTCGTGTAAATGAAGAGGGCTGGATTGAATGCTACCAGAGCGGAGCGGGAGGGTTGATCACCCGTGACCGCTATGCTGATTTTATTCTCCGTCTTGAATACATGCAGCGTGAACCGGGCACTAACAGCGGTATTCATCTGCGGGTTCCCCGTGCCGCACGCCAATCCAAACTGGGCTTTGAATTTCAGCTGATGGCTGACTCCGATCTGACTGAGCCCCACAGCACCAGCACCGGTGCCATTTACGATGTTCTGCCTGCGCAGGCACTGGCTGTAAAAAAAGAAGGGGAGTGGAATAGTGTCGAAATCATCCTGGATGGTCCCCGTTATAAAGCTACATTGAATGGCATTGTTGTGCAGGACGTGAATTTCGATGATATTGAGGAATTGAAGTACCGGCTGCGCCGTGGATTTATCGGTCTGCAGGATCATCATGATTATGTGGCATTCCGGAATATCCGCATCAAAGTGCTCAATGCCGATATGCCCTGAGCCCCCCTGATGGTTTTATGAGACACGGAAGAACAAAATTTCATGCAGCCCTGCTGCAATGGTACGATGCAGAGGCGCGTGATCTTCCCTGGCGCCGCACGCAGGATCCTTATTGCATCTGGCTTTCAGAAATCATGATGCAGCAGACCCGCATAGATCAGGGGACTCCGTATTATGAACGCTTTCTCAAGCGTTTTCCTGATCTGCAGACCCTGGCGCAGGCAACGGAAGAAGCGGTGCTGAAGCAGTGGGAAGGGTTGGGCTATTACAGCCGTGCCCGTAATCTGTACCGGACAGCACAAATTCTGACAGACCAGTATCATGGACGTTTTCCTGAAAGTCCGGAAGTGCTGCAGCTGCTGCCGGGCATCGGAAAATATACCGCCGGCGCCATTGCAAGCATTGCTTTTGGTGTTCCTGTTCCGGTTCTTGACGGTAATATCAAAAGGGTTCTCGCCCGTTTGTATGCTCTTGTGGAGTCTATTGATCTGCCTGCCACGGACAAGCGCCTGTGGGAGCTGGCTGCTGCAACCTTGAACGTGAAGAGACCCGGCGATCACAATCAGGCAATGATGGAATTGGGTGCCCGCGTCTGCATCCCTGCCGGGCCCTTGTGTTTCAGTTGTCCGGTACAGCGGCACTGCCGTGCATTTTCCGCCAGCCTTCAGGATACACTCCCGCACCGCACCCCCAAAAAAGTTGTACCGCATCATGAAATGGTGGTGGCGGTCATAGCAAATCAGGACGCTTATCTTATCGGCAAAAGGCCGTCTCAGGGTTTTCTCGGAGGACTCTGGGAATTTCCCGGCGACCGCATTCAGAAGACTGAAGGCTGCGAGGATGCTTTGCGCAGAATAGGGGAGGAGATGCTGCGTCTAAAGGTCGTGCCGGGCGGACTGGTCGCTGTTGTGCGCCATGCCTACACCCATTTTAAGGTAACGCTCCATGTGTACCGATGTACGGCGGTAAAGCGGCGAATCTGTTCAGATGCGCATACGGAATACCGATGGGTGACTCCGGACTCTTTTGATCAATATCCTTTTCCGGCAGGACATCATAAATTTCTGAAGCTGCTGTAGACCGCTCCGGTGCCTCAATTCATCGGCAAAGAACATGGACAGCCCAGTCCTGTTCATCGGGTGCGGAGAGCTGTAATTCTTGCTCAACTGCCACTGCAACAGGTGCCGATTCTTTTCCTGTTCGGGGATTGCAGAAAGTGACCGTTGCTTCAATGCTGCCGGATGGCAGTTTCAGGGAAGTATTACGCGGGCTGTCCGATGTGAAATAGAGGGCATATTCCTGACCGGGGGCAGCCATGCAGAAAACACCTTCACTGACAAGCTCGTTGTGCGGTGCCATCCGGTCGAGATTTACAATCCTGTCATTAAAAAAGCGGCTCATATGTCCGAGCCAGTCCCGTCGTTCCATACCTTTGTCTCCGCCGGGCACCAGCGGATCGTAGCCGACAATACCTGTTTGCGGTGTTTCCTGTTCTGTATCGCCATGATAACTGTAATGTCCGCCGCCCATGGCAAAAGTCCACATACTTGTGCGAACGTCCGCACCCCTATAGGGACCTCCTTCCAGAAGGAAATAAGGGCGAGCAGGTTTTGCAAAAAAGCCCGCTACTGAAAGACTGTTTTTGTCGGGTCGGTCGTTTGTATCATTCAATACAAAGTCCACCTGCTGCCGACGTGGCGCCCAGTCCATCCATAACGCATTTCTTTTTTTAAAAAACTGAAGGAAGTGATCACCCATATTGCCTTCTGTATAAGAGTGTTCATCGAAAAAAACAAAAAAGACATTACCGAAGGGGTTAAGTTCCTCAATGGCTTTCAGAGCGAAACGTTCCCAGATCCACTGTGTTTTTTCTGCAGTGCTCCAGTCTTCCTGCCAGTCTTTGTTCCAGATCTCCTGCCCTGGTGTCGCGATGGTTACTCCATCGGGCAAATTGCGATCGAGATGACCGCCATTGACTTTATTGAACGGGTGGTAGGCCCAGGCGTTGGCATTGCCTTTGATCCATCCGGTAAACACGGTGTAACCGACCAGTATTTTTTTACTTCGGGCATAGGCGCAAAGATCCCGGGCACGTGGCCAGTAATGATCCAGTGCGCCGTCCGCACCGTCATCAAAGAGTTGAAGATTCCAACGGGGCAGCTGATCATGTGCGGGCTGTCCACCAGAATGTCGCCTCCAGGGAGTCAGTCCCGGGTAGACATACTTCCAGCGCTCTTCCAGTTCGCTTCCATCTGACTTTTGTCGGGGCGCCATAAAAGACCACACATGGATCATAGGAATGCCCCGTTCCGCACAGTCATCGATCCAGGCACGGTAATTCAGATTGGCGTTCTGCAGTACGCACTGTGTCCCGCTATCGCCGACGAGCATGAGCGTTCTGCCTTCATATTCCACCCAATGTCCGCTAGGACTCGTGGTGATATGGCTTGCAAGGTCGCAGCTGCAGGTAGTGAACAGAAGAGCTATACACGCTGAAAAGAATGTATCCACAATGAGTTCCTGTACTTTGATACAGTTCAAATGACGCCATTATATCTGTCGGAAAAGAAGGGCAGTCGCGAACCCGCCCAATTGTTGCAAAAATAGACGCTCCGGGAGTATGGTAACATGGAAGTGCTCGAGTGAATGTACGGGTCGAATCAAGCCCTCTATAATGTTACCGGAAGCAGATACGTCAAGCCATATAAAATCTTAACAGGATTTCAGTAAC
>MWCY01000017.1 GCA_002070275.1 Candidatus Hydrogenedentes bacterium ADurb.Bin170 | reverse complement strand
AAAGCCCCAGCGGCATTTCCGATGGCTCATTGTTGTTGAACAGGAATTTAAAACCCTTACAAAATTTAAAATATTTAAGGTTCTTTATCTGCTCGCCTATATTCATGTCCTGATAAGACTTCTTCAGGTGGTTGCCTTCGACATCATCGCACAGGATCCCAATAATCCGCTGCAGGCGCTTTTTGCAAATCTGGATGTTGCCGAAATTCGCGGTGTTACATTCTTCAGCTTTTTATACCTCCAGACGCCGATGGTATTTATCCTTACCTTGTATGCAGGAGCGGGGATGATCTGCAACGACTTGCGCAATAACCTGATGGAAGTCTATTTTTCAAAACCCTTAACCTGGCGGGATTATGCCTTCGGGAAAATAGCCAGCCTTTTCCTTTTAGGGCTTTCTATTACGGCACTCCCGGGAATTTGCCTGGTCATCCTGCATAATCTGCTGCTCCCGGGCATGTCCACGCTGGCTGCCAGCTGGTGGTGGCCTTTGGCGATTTTGGCATATTCTACCGCACTTGTGCTGCCCGCCGTTTTCTCTATCCTGGCAGCATCGGCATTGATGCCTTCGCAGAATTATGCCGCCATCATTGTTTTTATGGTGCTTATAGCCAATACGAGCTTTGCAGGAATTCTTTCCGGGCTTCTCCGGATGCGTAACCTCCTCGCTCTTTCTTTTCCCATGTCTGTAAGACGCTTAGGCGAACTCCTTTTTGACGAAAAAAGAATTCTATTTACTACGTCCTGGCAGTGGTGTCTCGGATATGTAGCTGTTGTGTGTGCCATAGCGCTTCTGATCATCGTAATTAAAATTCGACGGCAGGAGGTTATGTCATGAGCCCGATTATCGAAGCATGCGGTTTGTCAAAATGGTTCGGAGAAGTAGTTGCTCTGAATAATCTCGACATCGCCCTGGACTCTCCTGTTACAGGGCTGCTGGGTCCCAACGGTGCCGGCAAAAGCACTTTTATCAAACTGGCTCTGGGGCTTTATTCGCCAAGTAAAGGCTCCATCAGGATCTTCGGAGAAGCACCAAGAAATAATCATCGGGTCATGCGCCGTATAGGCTACTGTCCGGAAACTGATTATTTTTTTGAGAATTCTACCGGCTTTGAATTTATTTACTGGTTGAATCGTTATTGGGGAATGCAGCACAGACAGGCCGTTACTTCAGCCGAAGCCGCCTGTGATCTAGTCAACATGACAGAACGCATGCATGACGCTATTGATACCTATAGCAAAGGAATGCGCCAGCGCATAAAGATAGCACAGGCTCTGACCGGATGCCCTGAACTGCTCTTTTTGGATGAACCGATGAACGGGCTTGATCCAAAAGGAAGAGAAGAGATGTACCTCCTTATTCAGAAACTGGCGGGGAAAGGCATGACAGTGGTTGTTTCCAGCCATATTCTGTATGAGATAGAAAGAATAACAGATACAGTGGTGCTTATTTACGGGGGAACCTTGCTGGCGCAGGGGCGCGTTAGGGATATTCGTGACTTGATAGACAAATACCCGCAAGCCATACGGATCAGAACCACACAAGCGCGCACCCTTGCTGAACGCTTTATTACTCAGGAAGCTGTCAGCTCTCTGGAAATTGAAGAGAATTCCATTCTGGTAAGAACGCGAGACCCTAACTTCACCTACGAAATGCTGAATTCCATTGCCCTCGAAGATGCAGAACTGATACAAGGGATAGCGTGTTCCGACGATAATCTGCAATCAGTTTTTGATTATTTAACCCGATAGCGTTCCGGTATTTTTATGACATCTTTTATCAACGACACTCAGACAGCGGCTGGTATGAATATCACTAAAGAAGATCTCTTTTTCAGGCCCGACAACCGCCCGGATCACAGCAGCTATTTCCAGAGATTTTCAGCATCGTGTGCCCATGCCATGAGCATGATTGCGCGGCGCAAACGTCTGGCTGTCGCTGCATTAATCGCTTTTCTTCCGGTGCTGGTCCCGTTGGCACTTGCTTTTTTTTCCACTTCGCAGTTTGCTGAATCAGGGAATAATGTATTTGTAAGGCTTGCCGAGGACTTGCACATAAACGTCTTTACACCGCTGCTGGCGCTTTTTTTTGCGGGCATGCTGATTGCCGAAGACATAGAAATGCGCACTATGATCTATATACTGACCAGGCCAATGCCGCGCTCTGCCTGGGTTCTGGGCAGATTCTGCGCATATATTTTTGTCGCATCGCTGATTCTTATCAGCTCCGCTGTGCTCACTTTCGCTGCCTCCTGTGTCCATTCCAACCTGTCTCTAATGAGTGCAGGAGACATTAAACTGCTGCTTCATTATTGCGGCGTCATGGTGCTAGGGCTCTTTGCTTATGGTGCCTTCTCAGTGTTTCTTGGCGCATTTACCAGACGACCGATTGTGTTTGGAGTGATTCTCTTTTACGGATGGCAGCACCTTGCAACCCTCATTCCTGGTCTGGTAGACTTTTTTACAATTAAGAAATATACCACTGCCATGCTGCCGTTATTGGCTACACAACGACACAACCCCGTCATCGAGACTGTGCTCGGCAACATTCAGCGGGAAGTCTTTTTAGTGGGTATGCCCAAAGCACTGGCTGCTTTAGTGTTTATCACCGTGGTATCGCTTCTTTTAACCATTTATGCCACTTACCGGCGTGAATATGCTTCCGACCGTGCGGCTGGCGGATGAGAATCTTCTTATGAAAGGAAGAGAAATTTGTGAGTGGGAAGTGGGAACCGGATACGAGCCAATTTTATGCGTTATCAGGGGAAGAAAACAGCGCTGCAGATTCTATTCAAACCGCACTGGCAGACTTTGAGCATTATTTTAATGCCTTTTTAAAAGCGCTGGATGGCCAGGCGGAGCTGAAAGACCTTCTTCTGGATGGTACTGAAGAATGGCGAAGGCTTCTCTCTCAAAAACTTCTCACGCAGATTTCAGAAAAAGCCTGTCTTATTGTTGTATTTGCAGGGGGAACTAACAGCGGAAAAAGTACACTTTTTAATCTGACTCTACAAAAAAAACTCAGTGAAGTTAGAAGTACCGCGGCTGCGACAAAAGCGCCAGTTCTTGCAGTAGCACCAGAAAGGCTTCCTGATGCCATCAACAATAAGATTCTTGTAGATTTTCACGCACGGAATCAGGCTTTTCCGGGGCAAAGTGAAAACCCGCAGGAAAAAGAAGATCTTCTCTATGTGGCGTCAGCTGAAAATCTGCCTTTTTCCATGGCTCTCATGGATACTCCGGACGTAGACTCTGTTATTGAAAAAAACTGGTCTATAGCAGAAAAGATTCGGGCAGCTGGCGATGTAATGATTGCCGTCCTTACCCCTCAAAAATATAACGATGAAAAAAATGTAGCTTTTTTCCGTATCGCACACCAATCGGGACGCATCATTGTTCCGCTGATGAACAGAGTGGAGCCCTCCCATACTCCGGACATAACAAAAGCGCAGCTGAATCAGTTTATGGGAGCAATTGGGTTTACCGCAGAACGCGCTTTTACAGTGCCCAAAGATTACTCCCTCGAGTCCTTGCCTGATCTCCCCATCATGGACCTGGAAAACCAAATATCGTTGCTTGATTATTTGAAGCGGATGGATATGGGCACCGTAAAAATACAGGTCTACAAAGCGTCGCTTGAATATTTTTTAGAGCAAACCGCATCTTTTCTGGAACGATGCAAAAATGCGGAAGCACAGATCAGAGCTTTTAATGCGGAATGCCTGGAAGAGGCAGAAAAAGCTGCTGCGGTATTTTCACCTGAACGCCGGAGCAATATAAAAACAGGCATACGCCAGTGCATTCAAACAAGCAGAAGCGTTATTGTTCAAAAAATGTCTTTTCTTTTGGCTCTTCTGTCTCCTCTTTATTTGCCGCTGAAAAATTTTATATTTAAAGACGACGTACAGATCAGCCAGGGCAAAAATAAGAAGCAGTTTCAGGTGGATAGTGCCAAAGAAAATGCTGCCAGAGCGCAGGACGCCATTCGTGACAGTGTTCTGATCTATTCCAACTGGTTTCGTAAAAAACTGAATGAGGCGACGAAGGACACCTCTTTTTTCTTGCTTAAAGAACCCCGGGACAATTCAGCAAATGTTGAGGTAATTCGTAAAACGCTGGAAAAAGATGCCGAAGGACTTGTTCCCGAAGATACACTTCTCGGCACCGGGCTTCAGGAGGGATGGCCGATTCAATCAGGAAAAATAACAGCACTGCAGTGGATAGATGCCACTTTTGTCCTTGCGCCTTATATCTTTCTGTTACTTCTTTTATCCAAAGGGCTGTCGGCAATTTACCCAATAATTTGCATTCTTCCTGTTTTTTATATGCTCCTGCATGTGCGCCGCATAATTGAGCGTAGCCTGGAAAAGCAAATAAGAATTTTTTTAAGCCCGGCGTACCACCGGCAAAAAGAACGATTAAAGGAGGAATTGTATAGAGTCGTTGCTAAACCGATAGTAGGAGCGGTTGAAAGCGCCCTGGCTCTTTTTGATGAGGAGCATATAAAACAACTTGGGAGCTGCAGGGAAAAGTGCCAAAAGAATATGACGCTCTTTTAAATACGCTTGAGAGCTTTGCTGCTTACACTGGTTCCTGGACAAGATTACTTCAGGAAAAAGAGAACCTTTGTATAGCAATAGAAGATATAAAGACGAGACTTCAGGGCGTAAATTCTCCGCTTATTGTTGCAATTGTAGGGGGAACCGGTGTAGGAAAATCCACATTGCTCAATGCGCTGGCGGGGGCAGAAATTGCAGAAGTGTCGCCGATTCGCCCGCATACATCAACACCGACTGTCTACCATCCGCACGGATACATTCCTAAACTTGACTGCTTGCCGGGTATCACTTATGTACCGGGCTCTCCGCTGAAAAATATTGTGCTTATTGATACGCCGGACTGGGACAGTACGAATGCCCGCCACTGTGAAACAGCACTGGAGGTACTGAGACAGTGTGATCTTATACTACTATGCGCTGATGCACAGAAATATCTTGTTGACAAAACGCGGCGTATCCTTGCGCCGCTGAAGAACAAAAGAGAAATTGTCTGTGTGCAGACGCAGGTGGATAGAGATGATCCTGCTGTCAGGAAGGACTGGCAGCGCTATATGGAACAGGAAGGATTTTCTGTCCGCCACTATTTCCCGGTAAATGCTCTTAACGCCTGGAACAGAATAGTGGCGGGCCGGGCGGAGCCTGTTTCTGATGAGTATGAATTTTCAGTGCTTAAGAACTTTCTGGCAGAAACTTTAGATTTGGAATACAACAGAAAAATAAAAGAAGCTAATTTGTTTGAACTGCTGAATACCTGCGCTCAAAGGCTTTATGTCGCTCTATCAAAAGAAAAAGAAAGTCTTTTGAAGCAGGAAAAGGCAATTCTTTCCGTCGAGCAGGAAATTAAAAAACGGTTTCTCGGATATTTTATAGAAAAAGTTTTTTCCTGTGAAGAAAACTGGGAGACAGCGTTAACTCAGGAAATTGCCCGAAGCGGTACAGGAATTATCGGCACTGTCTTCAAGTGGCGCTATTATCTGACTTCTTTACCGGATCTTTTGTCCCATTTATTTAAGCCGGAGATTCTTCAGAACGCACCTTCTGATGCAGGCAGTCTTCAAAAACTGATTAATGAAATTAAAGAATCAGAAACAACCCTTCCAGACACCTTAAAAAAATTTCTGGCTGCCATGCAAAGAAAAACGGACTATCAAATGAAGCTTGCCGGATTTTCAACCAGACAGTCGGAAGAAGCGCGAGTGGGTTATAAAGAATATTTTAAAGAAATTAGCAGGCTCTTCGCTCAAAAGGCGCAGGATAACTTAATAAAATGCAGTAAATTATTCTCTTCGAAATATGTTAAGTACGCTTTGGATAGTCTTCCGTGGATGACAATTCTGCTTTCCATTCTATTTATTATCAAATCATTTTATAGCCAGCAATTACTTTCTGTGAGTGCCCTTCTGCATCTTACCGCGCTGTTTGTCTTCGTTGTTTTTTTTGTCCTGAAAATTTTCAACTGGGTTATTGCTTCTTTCTCAAAAAAAATGCTTAAGGATGTACGGAAAGCAATAGAAATGCACAGTACAGAGCAAAGTTCTCTGTTGGAAAGAGAAAGAGCGCTGATTAGGGATGCCTTGCGCCTTATTGAAAAGGCTGAAACATTGATGCAGGAATGTCAGGAAGCTGTTTATAAAGAAAGCTGATTCCGTCAGGGCTGGACAGGGAATTCACTGCTGTTGTAGGTCGAGGCAGCCTGCCGCAGAGGGATAAACTGTGCCTGTACCGCAGCATGCAGTTCCTGCGCCAGTACTTTTCGGTCTGTGCCCGGAATCGGGCTTTCGCCAAAATGGATCAGCGCTGTCGCACCTTGATAATGCAAAAAACGTATGAGGTGAGCAACAAAACTTTCCGGGCGCCACCAGCTTACGATCGCCCCTTCTACAGGCGAACTCGGAGGGGTACGGTAGGAAATGCTTGCATAGTGAACCGGTATTTGGAGGTCTACAGCCGGTTGCAGAAGGGGGGACTTAAACTCTTCAACAGCCATACCGCAGCTGACTCTGCTCTCCGGAAAGATAACAATTCCATCCCCTTCAGTAAGTGCCTTGGAAATGAGCCTGTTAACACGAAGTGCATCCCGGCGTTTACTCCGGTCGATAAAAAGCATGTGAAGGGATTTGGCAAAAGTTCCTATCACAGGCCAATGCTCCACATCTTCTCTGGAGACAAAAATACAGCCCGTTTCGCAGGCGAGAACCAGCATGTCGAAATAAGTGATGTGATTGGCAACCAGCAAAAAAGGAGGGGCCGGTACAGCACCGGAGGTTTGACGTTTCATTCCAATGACAAAGGAAAAAGTCCTTGCCCAGTAGCGCAAAATCCAGCGTTTTGTTTTTCTGTCGACCACAGGAAAGCGAAACAGAACACCCCAGAAGGCAAAACGAAGCGCAAAAAAACAAAGCGAAATCAAAAGAAGTAAAATAACTTTTACGAGCGTCTTAAAGGATTTCATTTTGTGCGGCGTCCCTGAAAATCTTTCAGAAGCAGCTCTACAGGGCAATGGTCGGACCCAGTCACATCATCATGGATACATATGTCCTTTACAAACGGCATGAAGGCAGTATTGACACAGTGATAATCGAGGCGCCACCCGACATTCTTGGCGCGTGCCCCGCCCCGGTATGACCACCACGTATACTTTACTTCTTCAGGATAAAGTGCCCGGAAAACGTCCGTGTAACCGCGACCCAGAAAAGTTGCCATTGCTTCTCTTTCTTCAATGTAATATCCGGCACTGTTTTCATTCTGTTTCGGGCGGGCAAGATCTATAGGTTCGTGCGCAATATTATAATCGCCACAGAGGATTACATGTTTTCCTTCTTTTACCAGCGCATCCATTTTGCTGCCGATGGCTTCTGCGAACGCAAGCTTGTAAGGAAGCCTTTTACGCTCATCCTGGCTGTTGGGCCAGTAGGTGTTGATCAGGGTAAATTTCTTATAGTTTAAAATCTGTACTCTGCCCTCTGAATCGAACTCTTCAAGCCCGATACCGGACACCGATTCGGGCACCTCTTTGGAAATCGTCGCCGTACCGCTGTATCCGCGTTTTTCCGCCGGATTCCAGGAAAGATGGTACGCTTCAGGGAAAGAAACACTGGCAGGCAACTCTTCCGGAAGCAGTCGGGTTTCCTGCAAACATACAATGTCCGCATTTGCAGACAAAAACCAGTCCATAAAACCATTTTTTAAGGCGGCTCGCAGGCCGTTGACATTCCAGGTAAAAATATTCATATCATTCCTTTGGCTTTTTAATCTGATTTTCGCCAAAACAGCGGGTGACAATAATTTATTTGTCCGGCGCCGGGTGAATCATTGCGGCAGGCTGAATGGCCGCATCAAAGGCTTCAGCGGTGATCAGGTTCAATGCCAGAGCCGCTTCACGCAGAGTCTGATGGTGCAAGTGCGCATGTCTGGCAATTTTAGCCGCATTATCATAGCCCACAACTGGATTTAAAGCGGTCACCAACATTAATGAATTTTCAAGATGCATAGCAATTCTGTCTTCTCGGGCAGAAATGCCCTCAATGCATTTTTCCCGGAATGAATCAGCGCTGTCAGCAAGAAGCCTGATGGATTGCAGCACATTGTGAATGATCACAGGTTTAAAGACATTCAGCTCAAAATTTCCGGATGCACCTGCAACATTAATGGTCACATCATTTCCCAGAACCTGCGCTGCCACCATGGTTACCGCTTCGTTTTGCGTGGGATTTACTTTTCCGGGCATTATCGAAGACCCCGGTTCATTTTCAGGTAACTGAATTTCTCCCAGGCCGCAACGGGGTCCACTGGCGAGCCACCGTATATCATTAGCAATTTTCATCAGGGCACAGGCAGTGGTTTTTAAGGCGCCATGGGTCATTACTAGTGCATCGTGAGATGCCAGCGCTTCAAATTTATTCGGTGCACTTATAAAACAGATGCCAAGTTTGGAAGAAAGTACTGCCGCCACTTTGCTGCCAAAACTTGCCCGGCTATTTAATCCTGTGCCAACGGCTGTGCCGCCTAACGCTAACTCCTGAAGTAACGGCAAAGTGCTTTCTATGCGCTGAATACAGTTTTCGATCTGCTGGGCATAGCCCGAAAACTCCTGACCGAGGCTGAGCGGTGTGGCGTCCATTAAGTGTGTTCGTCCGATTTTTATAATTTCGGCAAATGTCTCAGCTTTTTGACTCAATGCTGTATGCAGGCGCTGCAATGAGGGGATAAGCCGGTTGTGCAAAAGCCGTGCGGCAGCAATACTCATGGCAGTGGGGAACACATCATTGGAAGACTGACTTTTATTTACATCATCATTCGGATGTACAGGTGATTTCGCTCCGAGTTGTCCGCCTAAAAGCTCGCTTGCTCTGTTTGCAATCACCTCATTGACGTTCATATTGGTCTGAGTTCCGCTGCCTGTCTGCCAAAGAGAAAGGGGGAACTGGTCGTGAAATTTTCCTTCACAGATTTCAGTACAGGCGCGCACAATAGCGTCTGCTTTTTCCTGTGCAAGGGTTCCTTCTTCACTGTGAACCTCGGCTGCAGCCGCTTTGACAGCAGCCAATGCATAAATAATCTCTACCGGCATTTTCTCTTCGCCGATTTTAAAGTTAAGCAGCGAACGCGCAGTCTGGGAGCCGTAATAGGCACTCTGCGGAACCTGGACTTCTCCCAGGGAGTCCTTTTCAATGCGGAACGTCATGAATAAATCCTCTTTTCAGGAGTTAAGAAAAATTGTGCAAAAAGAAGAATTGAGATATGGTATCATAAAAAATGACAGGGTGCCATGCTCTAAGGCAAAACAGAGGGCGCCGCACAGGAAGGAATTGACTATAGCGCCAGCAAAAGGGGTATATCTTCTTCCGCCTCTTCGGGCATGATACCCTGGTCTTCGGCAGGTGGCGGAGGCGGAGTATAGAGTGGCGGGGCAGTGCCTTGCACATAAGCTTCTTTGTATTTCCCTCCACGGGTACCGCTTTTTCTGTCAATATCGAAGAACTCAATGCCCGGCGGCACTTTAAAATCTTCGACGCCAAGCCCTTCATGCACCTGCTCCATAAAACTGACCCATATGGGACAGGCAAGGCGGCCTCCCGTATAATCTGCACCGTGTCCAAGAGAGCGATTGTCCCGATAGCCAACCCACACAACCGCTGTGAACTCCGGCGTAAAACCGCAAAACCAGGCATCGCGGCTGTCATTGGTGGTTCCCGTCTTTCCGCCACAGGGACGGTTCAGCACATGAGCGCGCCACGCCGTAGGGTAGTAACCATAATCGGCTGCTGGTTTGCAGACGCCTTCCAGCATGGAGAGGCTTACATAGGCAACTTTCGGATCCAAAGCCTGTTCAGCCCGGGAAAAATCTCTATAATTGTAACGTTGCATTCCGTCACGGTCGAAAATCTCAGTGACAAGTACAGGATCATAGCGCATGCCGCCATTGGCAAAAACGGAATAGGCAACCGCATGGCTGAGGGGAGATACGCCACCGGAACCCAGACCCACAGTTAGATTTTGTACGTCTGTCGGAATACCGCACCGCTCAAGATAGGACTGAATCAGAGGCAGACCTATTCGTTCGACAAGTTTTATGGAAACAATATTGATGGAGCGTTCAAGGGCATAGCGCAGAGGCACAGGTCCGCTGAAGCCTCCGCCGAAATTTTTAGGTGCCCATATTTTTCCATTGGGGGCCCGGCGAACGAAAGGCTCATCAACAATGATCGTCGATGGGGTCATGCCCGAGGCGATAGCAGCAGCCCAGATAAAAGGCTTGATGCTCGATCCAGGCGGTCTTTTGGCTTGCGTGACAGTATTAAATTTTTCGCGCACAAAATCGCGACCGCCGACCATAGCGCGTACTTGCCCCCTGTAAGGCGCGCGATTATCAAGACAAACAAGAGCACCAGAAACTGCCGTATAGTTTTCATCTTCAGGAGAACGGCCTTTGTTCATTTTACGGTCAAACTCGTCCAATGCGCTAAGAAGGGTTTCTTCCGCTATACTCTGAATACGCATGTCTATAGTGGTATAAATCTCGAAGCCTTCTTCGAAGACTTCCTGTTTTTCATAGCGCTGCAAAACAAAGTTTCTTATTTCTTCCACAAAATAGGGAGCACGATAGTTTCCCTGAACCGAGTAATCAATCGATTCCCTGTTGACAGTAGGCTGAACCAGAGAGGCAAGAAGATTTTCCTGCATAGCCTGGTCGTACTCTTCCTTCGAAATAAACTTATTCTCAAACATTTGCTTGAGAACGACATTACGACGCTGCAGGGCATTGTCAGGATTTTTGAAGGGTGAATTCCGGTTCGGTGAGCGGATCAATCCTGCCAAAGTGGCGGATTCAGCGATGGTTAAAAAGGAACAGCTTTTCCCGAAATACTGCATGGATGCAGCTTCTATACCATGGGCACTCCCGCCCAGGAAAATTTGGTTCAGATATAATTCAAGGATTTCATCTTTTGTAAAATTCCGTTCAATCTGAAGCGCAGTCAAGGCTTCGCGTAACTTCCGCTGGTACGTACGTTCCTGTCCGACTTTTAAATCTTCTACGTTCCGGACGACCTGCTGCGTGATAGTACTGCCGCCGCGAGGGCTGGTGCCGCGCTGAAGTCCATACAAAATGCTGCTGATAATGGCATCCGGGCGAACGCCTTTGTGCTCGAAGAAAAGAGAATCTTCCGTCGCCAGAACGGCTTTTTGCGTATGAAGAGGAATATCAGATAAACGGACTAAAGAGCGCTCTTCGATGGAAAACTCGCCGATGATCTGACCGTCATAACTGTAGACTTTGGTGCCCACCTTCGGACGAAAATTAGCAAGGGCCTCTGACACGTCATGCTGTGCGTCGCCGATAATCCAGGAAAACAGGGCTAGCCCTGCGCCCCAGGCTGCACCGACCACTAGAAGCAGAGCAATAAAAATGCCCATGCAGCCTCTTTTGGTTTTCAGCATAGGTGGATGTGATTCAGTCATAATACGGAAACTATTTCAGAATGGAGAAGATAAGGAGACGAGAATACGACAATCTGATTGAATTATAACACGCGGCGAAATAATAAAAAAAAGCAGGAGACAACAAGTGCTCCTGCAGTATTGGCACCTATATCCAGTATGTCGAAAGATCTGTAAGGGAGAAAATACTGGCAGCATTCAAGCAGGATTCCGTAGAAAGAAGATGCTGCAGCAGAATACAAACAAACAGCCCCGGAAGCAATGGTGTCATCAGTATTCTGCAGGCAAAGAAAAATGAGTGCTGCCAGAAAACCGTAAAGTAGAAAATGAACCAGTTTATCGTTGTCAGAAAAAACAGATGTATCTGCTTCAGGCACAGGAAGCACGGAAGCGAGAAGCAACAGAAGCCCATATAAAATCAGAGCAAAATAAGATAACAGGCTGATTTGCCGCTTGGATAAAGAAGGCAAAAAAAGCCTCACTTTCGAAAATACTCAGTTAACATCAAAACCGGAAGCAAGAAGACCGAGAAGGCTGGCTGTGGGTTTAATGATGGGCCCTTTGGTCGGGTAGCGTATAAATTCGACATGGCCGTCCATGTAAAGGACGTTGCTGCCTCCAGGAACGTGATTAAAGACGCTGACACCTGCCCCTGCGCCGATTAGATCAGCCATAATCGGAACGGTGCTCTGTGCTTGCGCAGATGCAGCCGGGTTATTAATGTCAGTAATAAGAAAACGCTCAATACCTTCACGCAAACGGTAAATAGTGTTGCCGTCGCCGTTGCCGTGCGGTTCCGGTACAGCATAATCACTGTCAATTGCCATCTTGGTAGGGCTTTCAAGAGAGCGGTCGTTGGAATTCAGGATAGCGGGTGCAAGTTTCGGCAGTAAGGCTTCAAAAAGGACGGCAAACTGGATGGGAACATCGGAACTGTTTGCTTCAGCGATGATTGCAGGATCAATTTGCGGAAATGCCATGGGAAGAAGCGAGGACAGGGCAGGTGCACAACTGCTCAGAGGGGCGAGATAAAGCGGATTGTCCTGCAAATGATCAAAGACCCAGCCGAGATAAGCATAACTTTCCTGCATCATGTACGCCCGTGCTTCAATCCAGCTTTCCCCTTTGTGGTAGGTTCTTTGAAAAGGATTACTGTACCAGGTCGCATCACCGGGATTATCGCAGCAGAAAAGCATGCTGGGATGTCCTTTAGAATCGGAAGGACAAATTATAATGGATGGATCGGTTAAATATTCGGGGTAGATGGTGGAGGGTTCGGGTCCGAAAGCAACGAAGGGCCAGGAAGCGATAGGAGGATATTTTTCCCCAGGCGCCTCGCCGGAATACATCTTGTAAATTATACCCCATTGCTTGAGGTTGTTCTGGCAGCTGGATCTTCGTGCCGCTTCACGGGCGCGGGCAAGAGCGGGGAGTAAAATGGCAGCCAAAATACCAATAATGGCAATGACCACCAACAATTCAATGAGTGTAAAGCCTTGTCTTTTCATTTTCTTTTCCTTAAAAGATAAAAAATTAAAACGCACTGTATCTTATTACATTATGCAAGATAAAAGACAAGTGCATGCGGAAAGTTTGATGGAAAATAAAGAATTACACGGGAATGGCTTTCAGACTGTATCCTGCATCGCTGTCCTTCAAAGACATAATACCAAACCCGGCTTCTTTTAGCAACACACCCATTTCTTCTTCATCCGGAAGGATGTGGTTTGCCACTTCATCAGACGCGTTTGAGTGAAAGTGATTGATACTTTCCCGGCTGCATAAGTGGTTGATCCACATTACGCCATCCCGGGAAATTATCCGCCTAAATTCTCTTAGTGTTTTAGGTTTATCTAAAAAATGTGGAAAAACATTCAAGCAAAGAATGCGGTTAAACCAATTGGCTGGACAATTGTTTTTGAGGGCGGATCTACAGACAAACGAAACTCGTTCGGAAAGTTTACGCTGTTTGGCGAGTGCTATCATTTCAGGAGACAAATCGCAGGCAAAAATTTCGCCACTGATACCAATTTTAGGTGCCAACTGCTCTGTAAGCCGACCGGCACCGCAGCCTGCCTCAAAAATGCGGTGCCCTTCCCGAATATCCCATTCAGGCAGTAAGCAGTCTAGTTTGCTTTGTTCTTCGGGGTCAAAGGTTAGCATTAAGCCATCTTTTGCACATTGATCAAAGAAAATGGCAAGTTCTTCATCCGTTTGAAAATGCATCATGTTACTGTTTTCCTTTAAAGGATTTATTGGAGCGGCTGTTTTTTAAATTTCCAGGTGGCTATAAGTGCAAAAGAATAAAGCGCTGTAGAAACTAGAACAATACAGGCGCCCGTTGAAAGATCCCACAGATAGGAAATCCAAAGACCGCCTATAGTACTTACTACACCGGAGAGCATGGCAAAGACCCGGACGCTTTTCATGTTTCTGCCCAGTGCATATGCGGCCGCTGCCGGATTGGTAAGAAGGCTATACATTAAAAGCCCACCCACAATCTGCAGGTTGACTGTAATGACGAAAGCGCTTATAAGCATAAACACCATCAAAAGTTTCTTTTCATTCATGCCACTTATGCGGGCGGCTGTTCTGCTGAAAAGAAGACTGTCCATGGGAAGTCTGCAGAGATAAAGAAAAATAAAGAGCACTCCCGAAAGTACAGCCATTAGTATCAGAGAAGTTTTGCGGACAAAAAGAATGCTGCCCCACATCATCGACAGTACAGGCGACATGTCCCCCTGGTTGAAGCCCATGGCAAGAAAAGCGATGCCCATGGTAAAGGAAAGCATGATACCCGTCACAGTACCCAGATCTGCCTGGGCGGAACTTGTGGTAAGCCATGACATAAGCAGGGCAGCGATAAGTGCAAGAAGGAGAGCGCAAATAAAAGGGGGAAATCCGAAAACATGCCCGGCTACAGCGCCTGCTAAAGCGGCATGGGCAATACCGATACCCAGAAAGGGCATACGCATGCCCACAACATAAACACCGAGCAAACCGATGGAGGAACCGCTAAGAAGTGCCGCAGCATGCCATAAAAACAACATCTACAAAGCATCTCCTTTAGAAATGCAGTAACTTCTGTTGTTGTGCCGCAGTACTTCCATGGGGCAGTTATATAAATCGCTTAACAGTTGATCGCTAAGCGCTGTTTCACGCTTTCCATCAAAAATAATATCTCTTTGTTTTAAAAGAAACAAACGACTGCAGCAACGGGGCAGATGATGCACCGCATGTGTGGTTATGAGCAGGGTGATGCTTCTCTTTGCTGCAAGTGCTTCTATCAAAAGTACAAGTTTTTCCTGCCAGTCAGGATCAAGGCCCGCTGTAGGCTCGTCCAATAGCAACACGACCGGGTTTTGCACCATGGCACGGGCTATTTGCGCTTTTTGCTGTTCTCCGCCCGACAATTGACGATAAGGCTGGTCGGCAAGAGCGGCTAGCCCGAATTCTTCGAGAAGATCCTGGATGGCATTCTTTTCAGCGGTATCTAATCTGGCGGCACACCCATGAAAACCCAACCGGCCCATGGAAAGCAAGTCTCTTACGGTAAAAGGTGCCAGAGAACTGTAATCACATTTTTGCATAACAGTTCCAATTTTTGTGCGCAAAAGGCACCGCTCTTTTTCTGACAGTCTCCACGGATTTTTTTCAAAAAGCGAAATAGAGCCGGACGTGGGGCGAAGAGTGGCATTTAAGAAATTGAGCAGTGTGCTTTTTCCTGCTCCGTTTGCCCCGAGGATTCCGATACATTCGCCCTGCTCAACAGTGAAAGTAGCAGGACCGACAAGTATTTTGCCCTGGCTTCGGTACATTGCTGATTCCACCCGGGCAAAATTTTTCATCGGCTTTTTCCGGCATTCAGCAACTGATTAATATTATGCAGTACCAGAGCGTCAAATGTCCTTTGGCTGTCCTCCATGGAAGGAAAATTACTGAATACGACAAGAGGAATACCCAGCTGCTCGGCAAGCACCTGCCCATACTGGGATCCTTCCTGAAGGTTTGCTATCACAAAATCTGCTTTTTCTTTTGTCGCTTTCTTTACAAGGCTGTGAAGACGCCGGGGTGAGGCAGCATCTCCTCCGGAAAAGGTGTCGATAACATCGAAACCGAGCCAGGAGGAAAAAACGCGCTGATGACCGGATGCAACCACTTTCTGCGCTGTTAAAGATGCATCTTTAAGCAAAGTTCTGATTTCGTTTTCAAGATCAGCCATACGCTTTTTTAGGGACGCAAGTGCATTGTCCAGCGATTCCTGTTCTTCCGGAAAATGCTGAATCAGAATGTCATGGATACTTTCACAGACTGCAGTATACTGAGTTGGTACACTCATGCCTGAGGGGGACGGGATGGAAATTGCCCGTATTTCGCCTGAAATCCCCTGCGATAATTTCTCTCTGATGGAGGCCTGAAAATCAAAGAAAAACAGATAATCACACTCCTGCAGTGCAGAAAAGACACCCGGCTGAATATCGAAATGTCCGGGACACGTTCCAGGCGGACTGATGCGGGTAATCTTTGCTTCCGTGCCGAGCAGGTCATAGAGACACACTTCCAGCCACGAAGTGGTGGTAGCAAAGCGCAAAGACAACAGACCTAGCTCTGAGGCAAAGGCACTGAGCGGGAGGACTATACAAACTAAAAAAAAGGAGATAGCGCGTTTTGTCATTGTGTAAGTTGCTTTTAAGTGAGCAAGGCGATTTTAAAGCAGCCCGAAATGGCTGCCTTCAAGAACCATTCCTGGATCGTCGGTTATGGGAAATTGTACAGGATAACGGACAAAAGCGGCATGTCCGTCCATGTAAAGAACATTGCACCCACCCGGAATATGATTAAATACTACACCTCCTGCCGTTGCATTGCTGTCTGTTGGATTGCCATAGGTATCCCACATCACGGGAATTGCACTTTGTCCGCTGTTGCTGCCGCTTGCATTGTTAATGTCGGTAATTAAAAAACGTTCAATACCTTCGCGAAGCCTGAGAACTTTGTCTGTCTGCGCTGTCCCTTGGGCTACGGAACTATCGACATTAGAGGGCCAGCCGGTGGCGGTGATAGGCAGATCACCGGTAAAATCTTTAAAACGAACGGGAGCGGAAATCTGGAGGATAGGCACAACTTCAATAAAAGGTTTGGCGCACATGGCACCCCAAATACCATAATATTCTTCAATAGAAGTCGCCACATAGCCCTTATACAAATAAGAGCGGCCCAACTGTGCACAAAGATAATAATTTTCCGACATTTTATCGCCTGAAGCACGTGCCGCTTCAACCCATTGCTCAAAATCACCTGACGAAGGAAGGCGGGTCGCTACATAGGTCCCTCCTCCATCAACACCGGCATCAGACGGACATTTTGCCACAGAAAGATCGCTGAGATATTCAGGGTAAATACTGAAAGCAGATGGCGCACTGAATAAGGTCATCCCATTCATAAAACCGTTGCCAAAGGGAGCACAGGGCGGAAAAGTCTCTCCCGGGCTTTCGTTGGAATACATTTTGAAAACCAATCCAAACTGCTTCAGATTATTCTGGCAGGAGGAGCGTCGGGCTGCTTCACGAGCCCTTGCCAACGCAGGCAGCAGAATAGCCGCTAAAATACCGATAATGGCAATGACTACCAATAACTCGATTAGAGTAAATCCGCGACGAGAAGAACTGAGCATTTTAGTATTCCCTACAGCACAAGATGGTATTACAAAAACAAAAATAATATTATCATTTCATCAATGTACTTTGCAACTCCTGAGTGAAACGCTTTTTTTTAATAAAATCACTCTTATTTCTTGATTTTCTTTTTTCATAAAGGATAATATGGTCATTCTAAAAGAGATATTTTCAGCAGTAGGAGGAATGTTATTGTGTCAGATCTTGAGCGCATCTCTATAACACTTCCCAAGGACCTGGCGAAAGCTTTTAGCGCCAGTTGTGAGCAGAAGGGGTACAGCAATCGATCTGAGGCTATAAGGGACTTAATTAGAGGCGCTCTGGTAAAAGAAGAATGGCAGGATCCGGCGGCCCAAGTCGCTGCTTCTTTGACCATGATTTATGATCACCATACCCGCCAGTTAAATGAAAAACTGACCGAGCTTCAGCATGATCATGAAGACCTGATTGTTTCGACCTTGCACGTGCATCTTAATCACGATAATTGCCTTGAAGTGATTGTGCTCCGTGGAGAGGCGCAGAAAGTGCAGGATCTTTCTGACAAACTGCGCACGTTCAAAGGGGTAAAGTATGCGCAGGTTTGTTTTGCAACGGACGGTTCCGACTTGGGGTAAAATAGAGGATTAACAGGCGTCGTTAGCTTTCTTCCGCACTGGTCAGTCCTGATCCTGTTTAGTAAAAAACATCTTCATAAAATGCAGTTAAAAATGGTTTTTCTATGTTAGATTCCGGTGTCATGTTAATAGCGGGTGTGCTAGTACTGGCAAGTGTCCTTGCCAGTCAGGTTTCTGATCGATACGGCATTCCGGCTCTGGTCGTTTTTCTCGTAGTAGGCATGCTTGCAGGATCTGAAGGGCCGGGCGCGCTGGTGTTTAATGATGCGAATTTTGCCAACTTCTGTGGAACTATCGCACTGGCTTTTATTCTTTTTTCAGGCGGGCTCGATACGCATTGGACAATTATTTCCCCTGTCCTCTGGCGGGGAATCTTTCTTGCCACAGGCGGCGTGGTAATCACGGCAGTGCTGGTAGGTATTTTTTCCTGGCTTGCCCTGGGAATGACGCTTTTAACCGGGCTTCTGCTGGGATCTATTGTATCTTCAACGGATGCCGCTGCGGTATTCGCCATTATGCGGCGCAGCGGGGTGACATTGAAAGGAAATCTTAAGCCCTTACTCGAATTTGAGTCCGGAAGCAATGATCCTATGGCGGTTTTGCTGACGATGACGTTCACAACCATCCTGACAGCCTCCAATCTGCATTGGGGCGGGCTTGCTGCAACTTTTGTCGTCAATATTTTTGGAGGTGTATTGCTGGGTATCGGCGCTGGCTGGCTGGCAAGGCTTCTTTTTAACAAACTTCATTTGGGTTATGAAGGCCTCTATCCTGTTTTAAGCATTGGTATTGTGCTGATCACTTTCGGTTTGTCTGATTTTCTGCACAGTAACGGTTTCGTGGCATTGTATGTGTGTGGAATTCTTTTGAACAGTTCAGATTTCCGCTACCGGCTGGCGGTCATAAAATTTCATGACGGACTGGCGTGGCTCATGCAGATCATGCTGTTTATTGTGCTGGGACTATTGGTAAACCCTTCAGAATTACTGCATGTAGCCGGGAAGGCGCTGCTTGTTGCCACCTTCCTTATGCTTGTTGCCCGACCGGTTGCTGTTTTTCTTGGGCTCTGGAAAAGTGAATTTACCTTGCCGGAACAGCTGTTGACTGCCTGGACAGGGCTTCGGGGAGCCGTACCCATCGTTCTCGCCACTTTTCCTCTTGCGGCGGGATTCGAGGGCTCCTCCATGATTTTTAATATTGTGTTCTTTATCGTTTTGACTTCAGTGCTCATTCAGGGCATCATGCTGATGCCTGTGGCGCGCTTTTTAAAAGTCGATGATCCCATGCAGGCGCGCCCGCAATATTCATTGGAAATTCAGCGCAGCGGGCAGATGCAAGGGGAGACAAGAGAAATTGAAGTCTTGCCCAATATGGCTGCTGTTGGTAAAACAATAGGGGAATTGGATATTCCTTCGGAGGTGCTGATTCTTCTGATTGGCCGCGGAGATGATTTTATAGTTCCTAAAGGGCAGACGGTGATAGAGCCTTATGACATCCTGCTGTTGCTGGGCGAATCCGGCGCATTAAAGAACGCTGGCGAAGCCATATTGCTGCCCCGATCAAGATCATTTCCCTCTGTTGATTTGGACGACAGCCTTGTGATGCTTCCCAGTAACACAGCCCGGCAGTTTCTATCGAAGCAAGTTGTCGTTGTCGGGTATGGCAGAGTGGGCTCCCGTATTTGCGCCTGCTTAAAAGAAAAAGGGATCCCTTTTGTAGTCGCCGAACAGGACCGGGAAATTGTTGAGCGTCTTCGCAAAGACGGCATTGTTGCTGTGTCCGGAGACGCTGCCTCTGAAATGACCATAGCGCAGGCGCATGTCTCAAAAGCATCAGTACTCGTGATTGCCACACCGGATACCATGAAGGTAAGACGTATGGCGGAAATTGCAAAAGAACTGAATCCTTCTATTGAAATTATCATCCGGACAGGATGCGAAATGGAGGCAAATCTGCTGAAACGGGAGGGGATAGGCGAAGTTTTTCTTGGAGAGGAAGAACTGGCTAAAAGTATGGCTGCTTCCGCATTGCAATCCTTAAAAGCGAAAGCGTGACATCGTTATTTCGGCAAGGTCGCAAGAGGAAGGTCACTCTGCGCCCCGGTTCCTTTTTCGTTAAGACGCTGCAAGTTCAAAAAATAAGGCGGCTTCTGAAAGCGCACCTCTGGAGGAAAGTAACTCTGCCATCATAGCGGCATGCTGCTGAACGAGCACTTTGTAATCAGGCTGAATATCCAGAACAGATTTCAAAATGGGCAGTGCTTTCCGGGGTTCTCCAAGAGTAACGAAACAGCGCACGAGGGACAGTCTTACATCGGGATTGTCGGGGTGATACTGCAGCACATTTTCAAAAGCAAGCAACGCTTCTGAATATAAAGATGCAGATTCATAATGAAGTCCCAGCCGCATTCCCGCAAACAGATCATCCGGGCGGGCAGCACTGATTTTTTTCCATAGATCAGCACAAGCTTTATGATCTTTAAGGGACAGAACCAGACGATCCATGCGCTCCGCTGTATCCGGTAAATAAGGATACACAAGAAGCGCTTTGTAATAAGACGTAATGGCCTGTTCCGCCTCATTGTTCTGTTCCTGTAATTCCCCCAGCCTCATGAATGGGTAGGGATCTGCGTCCGCCCACTTCTGTGCGATTTTACAGGACTCTTCAGCCAGCCAGTCTTGTCCCTTTTCTTTTAGCATGCCTGCGTAATTCAGCATATCTTCTACAGCGACGGATTTAAGAAATGGGTAAAAGTGAATTAATTCAGCCCACTGATTGCACAGCATATTTACAGAATCGGAGGGAAGGAGAGGTGTTTTTGGAAGCTGCCAGGATTTTGCTGTAGGGAATGTGTCTTTAATATGCCAGACAGTGTCAAAATGCAATGCAGGCTGTTCAGGTGCGGTGTTGTTTTTCCATCGGCTTAAAGCCTGTTCCCAGGGTCCGCTTTTGTGTGTACGCAAACACTGCATCTCCTGCGGTATCGTTAGAAAAGGAAGAATTGGCACAGAATCGCCTGCCTCTATTTCAGTAAATCCCCGAAAAAACGGAAAATATTCTTCCGGAAAGGAGATCCCTTCGAATTTACCTCGCCGCCACCAGTTTTGTTCTGCAAGAGATGTGTCATCGTGGACAAACTCACGTAGTACTGGATACGTTTGAAGAAATACAGGCAGCATGTCCATGCTGTATGTATTATCTGTTTCATAGATAGGGAAGCAGAATTCAATATGACCTGTTTTCGTGTCCCGGCATCCTTCAAGCACCTGTGAATGCGTAAAATTATTGAAGAAACGGTCTGTTTTGTAATGAAGAGTAACCGGTATATTTTGCCCGTAGCTGTCAAAAACAAGAGAAGCATACGTCCAATTGACTTCACCTGGCAGAAGCCCCTCAGAAGCAGCCAGCCCCTGCAGAGGCTTTTGTGGAGACAGGACAACTCTGTTATCGCGGAAAGATATGTTTACTTCTACCGGAGATCGGGGGCTCTTTTTGATTTCTTCTGCAAGGGCTGTCACTTTTGAATGTTGATATGCACGAAGGATCGTCAGGGGAAGAGCATAAGAAACGAGCAGCAACAGTACAAAAAGAAAAGCGCGACGAAGAGCAATACGTGCAGATAATGGGGAAGTGTGTACTGTTTTGTTTAAAAATACAGCACGTGATATTTTCAATACATTTTCTGCGCAGAACCCTAAAGCCAGCAGTGGGATGAAAGACAAATAAAAAGCATGGCGGAATTCATATTGAAGGCTTGGGTATCCCGCAAACCAAAGAAAGAAGAGCGATATGATGAGTGCCGCCGGCAGGTTAACAGATGCTAAACCGATAAGAGCAGTAATGAAATAAGCCATTCCGAAATGCGCAGTGTGGTCTGTCAGACAGCGCTGCAGTTTTATAAGCGCAGACAGCACGCTGCCTGGAAAAGCGTCTGCGTTAGGCATAGAGGCGGCATAGATGTTATTTAACTGAAAGAGCACAGCAGTGGCACGCCAGGCACGGAGAATGAAATCAGCAGGAAAGTACTCGATCAGGCGAAAGAGAAACACACGCCCGTAATGGGAATACCCGGTTCCGTGATAAAAAAGATAAGGATCAATAAAAACAAAGGTGTTCCGTTTTCCTGAAAAGCGTTCATATTCCGAACTGTAAGCGTTAATCAGAGGCTCAGAGTCACCATTTCGCTGCGCGAGTGTTTTAATAATTGAATAACTGGGCGCTTCACCTCCAACACCTTCGGGCATAAGTGTATAAGGTTGATCGGCAGGAAGCAAGTTGTTTTCTATGCTTTGCAACATGCCTATGCAAATGAGATGAACAGATAGGCGATGATTTCCCTCAAGCGCCGATGCCTGGAAAATCGGCCTCGTTAAAAAGAAAAAGGAGGCCAGTAATAAAATTGTGCCGGCCAAATGCCAGAGAGGACGTTTTCTTGCTCGAATCTTTGCCAGAACGCCGATTACAAGCAGCGCCATGGGAAGGCAAATTAATACATCCGGCCTTACTCCATAGCCAATTCCAAGTAAGGTGCCTGTAAAGAGAGATAACAAAAGAAAGCGCCAAGATGAATGACTGCGCAAGACGAGCCATAGTCCAACGACTATAAAAGCGAGAATAAAGGGCGCTTTACCGAAATCTCGAGGCGAGATATCAAGGTCCATATAAGCCGGACTGGTCACAATAAGAAGAGAGGTTAAAAAAGAAAAGATGCGAGAAGTGCCCAGTCGGCATAGACCGTAAATAAACAACCCGCAGCACAGGCGCATAAAAAAGTACAAGTAGACCAGGAGAAATTCATGCACGCCAAAAAGACGCCAGAGCCAGCCTATTATATACAAAAAATAAAGGTGATCCAGGCCAAGAGGGTTCGTAAGAGGCTGTTTGTCAAAGCTGTCGGGGAATTGTTTTACATCAAATGATTTTGCTTTTCGAAGAATAAAGTCATTGAGCCCAGGGATCTCGTCTGTGTCAGTAGTGCTGAGACCGTAACCTCCAGCAAATAATACGGCAGGAGTAAGAAGTGAAAAAGACGCCTGAAAAGGCGTATTCATGAGCACAGGTTTTTGTGCTGCGAAGGACAGGAGCACATATAATTGCGCACTGAGAAGCAACACAATCAGAAAGAATTCGCAGAAAAATGCGTTGATGGGTATTCTTGAAAGATTCTTTTCCGGCAAAATTCGCCTTCCGCTATACTTGCAAAGCCGAACGGTTGTTTTCCCTGTAGAAAATAGTACTTGATTCGAAGTGTTTAAATCACATCTTTTTAAGAATTTCTTGAGCATTTTATACAGAGGCATGAAAGATAAAAACAAACAGGCTTTTATCTGTTACAAAACAAAAGTGTTTATTCAACTGCTTGCGTTTTGCGAATCTCTTTGCAGAATACCTATAATGAAAGTATATTAGCTGAGGAGGTTTGCGATGAACGACAGTAGAGAAGAATTACTCAGAGGCGAGGGACTTGTCAAACAAGATCTGATAACCATGGAAGAACTGAAGGCCGCCCGTGAACGCGAAGCGGAAACAGGCACGCCATGGCTGAAAATTCTTCTGCAGCAGAGGAAAATTTCTTTTGAAACCCTTGAAAAAGTGCTGCGCTACGAATTTCATACCAGAACAGGGCGATCCGAGCAGTTTTCATTAGGCGATGCTCTATTAGAAACCGAGTTAATTACCAGAGAGCAGCTGAATGATGCTCTCGACGAGCAGAAAACAAGCGGCAGGCTTCTTGGGAATATCCTTCTTGAAAAACAACTGGTCACCAGAGAAGGAATCGCAAAAGCCCTGGCCCGACAGTTTGGTATGGAATACGTTTCTATTGAAGAGACCTATAGCGAAGTCGATGCATTGAATGCAGTTCCGGAAAATATTGCCATCCGGAACGCTATGGTACCTGTTGCCTGCGAAAATGACAGGCTTATGGTTTTAATCAACAGTCCTCAGGCAAGAGAAAGGCTGAAAGACTTGGGCGTCCTTCTCGGGAAGGAAATCCATGCAATGCTCACTTCGTGTGAAGATATTGAAGCTGAAATAGTGGCGCGTTATCAGGCATTAAAAGACGGAAAAATAGAAGAAATGGCGGCTCTTCCGCTTCAAGCCTGGAGTACCGGGCAGCCTCCTGTAAGTTCCTCGGAAGCAGCAGAGAAGGGCGAAGTGCTGTCGTCACCCCAGAACCCAGCTGATGGTGCAGCTGAAAGCAATGCACGACGTTTTCATGAAATTGCTCAGGCGGCTGCCGGAGCAACTGTCGTGCAGATGGTATCGACGATTATTGAAGGTGCTGTCAATTCCGGAGCGACGGATATTCATATCGACCCCCACGACCCTGAATCCCGGGTGCGGTACAGAATAGACGGAATTCTGCACGATGTAATGAGCATTCCCCAACATCAGCATCCGGCTGTTGTTTCACGGATTAAGATCATAGCTGATTTGGATATTACTGAAACCAGGCATCCGCAGGACGGACATATAAGCATCACATTGGGGGAAAAGGAGTACGATGTTCGTGTAGCAACATTGCCCACCTATCTGGGTGAACGTGTTGTGCTGCGCCTGCTGGACCAGACCACGGTTTTGTCCGGTTTAAAAGATCTGGGATTAAGCGCTGATAATGAAATAAAAATGAGGCATATCATTTCTCAGCCATACGGGATGATTCTTGTTACAGGACCGACAGGAAGCGGAAAAACCACCACATTATATGCCGCATTAAACCAGAAAGATGCATTGACAGAGAGCATTGTTACCCTGGAAGATCCTGTGGAATATCAGTTGCCCGGAATTAACCAGGTACAGATCGATCCCGACATCAATCTGACTTTTGCCAGCACCTTACGTGCAGCACTGCGCCAGGATATAGATGTACTGCTTGTCGGTGAAATTCGTGACCCTGAGACAGCGCAGATTGCAATCCGCGCCGCAATGACAGGGCATCTGGTATTCAGCACCTTGCATACCAACGATGCCATAGAAGCAATCAGCACATTGAGAAACATGGGTGTGCCTCCATTTCTTATTGCGGCGGCATTGACAGCTGTTATCGGGCAGCGTCTGGTACGCAAAATGTGTTCTCATTGCAGAAAACCCTTTAAACCGGAGATTGGTCTGTTAACTTCCTTGGGACTGCCGGCAAACACAAAGAAATTGTACCGAAGCACTGGGTGCCCTATTTGCCACTTCACAGGACACTCCGGGAGAACAGGTGTTTTTGAAGTCCTCGAAATTACCCCGGAGATCAGGGAAGAAATTATTAACGAGGCGTCTGCAGATAAAATCTCTAAAATGGCTGGCTACCAGACTCTTGCAAGCCACTGCCTTCAGAAAGTACTGGAAGGCAGTGTGAACCCGGAAGAATATTTGCGCGTTATTAGAATATAGTTTTAAAATACAGTGCTTTTTTCCTGTGGAATCTTTTACTTAACACAAAAGTGAAAAACGACCATGCCATTGCTGAATCAAAAATTGTTGATTACAGTGTCAATTTCCTCATTATGTATTTTTTTTGCGGTTTGTGCCTTCGCACAAATGGAGCCGACTGCCCGGAGTTTACATCCCTATTGGCAAATGGTTGATGAAGTGGCTGAACAGATAGACAAAAGGCCTCCCAGACCTCTGGGCATCAATAAAGGACTGGAGAATCCCGGGCTTGAATATACTTTTGAGTCATTCCGTCATTTACGCACAATCGATCTGCTTCGCTCTGCCCGTGAGGGCGTCGAAGTTGCCCGAATGGAAAGTTCTCTCGGCAAAGATCCTCTTGAAATTGAACAGCAAGTTTTAAACAACGTCACGATTGCGTTAGAGTATCTGCCTCTTTTAATTAAAGACCAAAGAGATATCTGGGAAATACTTACAATTATCCAAAATCAGAAAGAAGATCCTGTTTTCAGAAAATTTCTTATGGAAGAGGTGTTTGGTTCCGCCAAGCCCGAATCGCTGTTATCCCTGACGCTGCCTGAGCTTCTTTTTTCGCTGGAAAGACCGAAAACGAAAGGGGTTACCGGAGAGGTTAGCGCTGTTGCCGCCGGTGTTATCAAAGATGCGGATAAAATGTTCCATGAAACGATGCTGCGTCTCGCCTCGCATCCCAACGAGATGCCTGATATTCAGGCTTCCGCCATTAAACTCTATTACACCTTTCTGGACACGCAGTATCTAAAAATATTTGACGCGCTAACGGAAGTCACCGAAGCCAGGAAAAACGGTGCGTCGGTAGACATACTTTCTGTTAAAAACGGCGAAATACCGCTTTCCAGAGAATCAAGAGATGCGCTGCGGCGCCTGACAAAACATGTCGAGGCCCTGGCAGCCGGTATATCCGGACATGTTTCAGAAGAAAGCGTGCGGGACGATACTGTGAAAGAAAGCGCTGAGGCTGTATTTTCGCAAATGCAGGAAAAGTATGTCGGCATGGACGAGGCTAAATTGGCATTGTTAAAAGAAGGCCTGGTGCCTGAAACAGATAATTTTCCGACAGCCCCGCCCATGGAAGGACTTCCGGACTTAATTAAAGACAGCCTTATCCCGCCGGAGGGAAAGCCTCTCTCTCCAGAACTTTTCATGACAAATTAAGCGGTGCGTGTTTAACCCTTCAGTCTTATTTTCCCTATAAATACATTTCTTTCAGAAGGGTGTAAATACCGCCGAATGCACCGTTGCTCATAATAAGAACAACATCGTTTTGGCGTGCAGTGTTGTGGAGGGCGTGCACAAGTTCAGGCACCTCATCAAAAAAAACGGCATCCCGACCCCAGGCAGTCAGAGACTGAACAATTTCCTCGCGATTTAACCGGTCAGACTCGGGCAGGGAGCTGATTCTGTGTATTGGACCCAAAAACACAACATCAGCCTCCTTGAGCGCATCCCGGAAGTCGTCCTGAAACCGGTTGGTTACCATTGTGTTGGAACGGGGTTCAACAACGGCAATCACACGCCGCTTCGGCCATTTGGTTTTTGCTGCAGCTATACTCCCTTTGATAGCCGTAGGATGGTGGGCAAAATCATCGACAAACAATATACCCTGCGATTCAAGAAAAGTTTCAAGTCTTCGCCTGACCCCTTTGAAGGAGGCAATTGCCGCAGCGATATCCTGCTGTTTCATGCCAAGCGAGGCAGCTACAGCTATCGCTGCGAGAATATTCTGGTGGTTGTGCTGCCCTGAAAGCGGAAGCGGGACAGAGCCCCAAAGCGTTTGTTTATAAAATACCTGCATCTCCTGGCAATTTGAGACTTCAGCAGTGTAGTTTCCACGCCATAGAGCATTTTCGTGAAAACCGTATGTTTCCACGCACGAAAAAGAATGGGTGGCTAAAGAAAGGGCGTGATTATCGGCACACAACAAAACCAGACCCTCAGCAGGGATCTGCCGGAACATTCTCTGGAAGGCGATTTCAATGTCTCCAAGATCATGATAGATATCGCCATGATCAAACTCCAGCGAAGTGACAACGGCTGTATTAGGCAAATAATGCAGAAACTTGGCTCTTTTATCAAAGAAAGCAGTGTCGTACTCGTCTCCCTCGATAACGAAGGGGGCGCCTTCCTTGCCTAAATGGGAGGAATGGGAAAAGCCAAGTGCTTCACCGCCGATCAGATATCCTGTGCCTGGATCATGCGCTTTCAGTACGTGCGCAGTTAAAGCGGTCGTAGTTGTTTTCCCGTGGGTTCCTGAAATTACGATAGAGTGCCGTGCGTGCAAAACATTTCTTTTGAGCCACTCCGGAAGGCTTGTGTATGTCAGCCGGTGGCTCAGCACGTATTCAACCTCCGGGTTGCCTCTGCTGAGCGCATTGCCTATGATTACAGTGTCCGGAGACCAGGAAAGGTTATCGGCTGAATATCCGGAGTACACAGGGATCTGCAGCGCTTGAACCATATGAGAGGCAGGGGGATATAAAACGCCGTCGCTTCCCCGCACCTCACATCCAGCCTCCAGCGCAATACGTGCTCCTGCAACCATGGCAGTGCCGCCGATACCGGAGAAATGAAGCCGCTCAGCCATAAGACACCTCACAGGTTAATAAATATGAAAACTATTTTCACCTCGTATGATACGCTCCACATCCGGAGCATAAAGAGGTTCCAGCGTCATCGCCTGTTGGAAGTAGGCATTGGATTGAGCAATTTCGCCCAGTGCAAGCATGCATAAGCCCGAGCGCAGTGCCGCAAGAGCAGCTGTGGGACGCCATACCTCAAATTCAGCAAGAGCGATCAGCGGAGTGTAAATACCCAGCGCTTCAGTATAGGCGGAAAGATTCATTAATGACTTTCCAAGCGCCAATCTGGCATCTATTTCATCATCAATAATCAAACCGGCTTTATCAGGGTGCTGGGCTCTTTCTTTGCTTCTTAAGTTCAGGAAAATTTCATAATGGCGCTTTGCAGCTGCGTCATTACCAACAAGGTCGCTATACGTGACAGCAAGATTGTAATGGACACGGGCGCTCTCCGGATTCTCGCGAAGCGTAGCCAGAAAAAGGCGTTCATTGTCAGACCAGTCCGTATTACGCTGAATGGTTAAAGTGCCCAGGAAAAGGCAAAACAAGCCAAGAATGCCATACAGCAGAAATTTCGCTTGAGGATGACTCACAATGGGTTTCAGTATTGCTGCGAGGCACAGCCAGAAACCTGCCATAGGCACATACATCCAGTGCTCCGCCATCGGTGCATTTAAAGGAAACAGACCGGAAATAGGCATCCAGCTTATCAGAAACCACAAGGCACCAATGCCGATAAACGATTGTTTTTTGGCGAAAGAACAGGCAATGGCACCAAGAAGAGCAACAAAGAAAAGACAACCTGCAAGAAAATGAAGGCTTCCTGCATGCGTGAGCGTTCGCTCCATGTGCAAATGAAAGGGGGCAAAAAGCAGTTTTAAATAAATGCCAAGCGATTGAAAAGTTTCAAAAGCTCTTTCGGAAAACGCTGCACTGGCTGTAGAACTTTCCGTGGCAAACCGCAGTACTGTTGAGCGAAGCAGGATATATACCAGCAGAATAATAAATGACGCACTGAAGAGATGTAGTTTACAATGTTTTTTCGATGAATCTGAGAGAGATTCACTTAACGGTTCCCGATGGGTCGTCAATAGTAATAAGGTAAGCAGAAACGGAAAGATTAAAGAGGATTCTTTGCTTAATAAGGCGCCTGTAAAACAAAGAATCATAAAAAACAGATAACGTCTTCTGCCCGCACTTTTCAAATAACAAACAGAAGACCACAGCGCTCCAAAAATGCCTGTGGCAGACATCATATCTGCTCTTCCGCTTATGTATGCGACCGCTTCGGTATGCAAAGGATGAAGCACATAAATAAGCGGAACCGCAAGCAGAACAAAATAGGGCGCATTTAATGCAGCCAGGAGACCCAGCAGGCATAAAGCCGCTGCCAGATGCCATGCCAGATTCGTAAGATGAAAAACAAAGGGTGAGATCTGAGGGACAAAGGATGACTGTCCCTCTATTGGTGTACTGCCACCTGCCAATTGGTAGTCTATCAGGAAACTTAACGATACAAGAGGTCTGTAGAAATTCCCCTGTCCACGCCCGAAAGCATGTTGGTCTTCCAGAAACAATTGAAACACACTGGACGGGGTTTGCACATGTTTGTGCAGCAAAACTGAGGACACATCATCCCAGACCCAATCAGCGTGAAAAGTGTTGATATACACCAAAGTGCCGGCAAGTGCTACAAGAATGACAATATAAATGACCGAAGGAGGTAATTTTAAGGATTTAGGCAAAATACTATCCTTTTAAACCATATAAAAAGTACCTCGAGTAAAGACATGTCAATCTGCTTTTCGATCGGGGCCGAGGCGGCTTCTTTCTTTGGGTCCGATGCAAAGCCAGGAATAATTTGCCGGCAGATATTCCACTTCAATGGATTGCTTGTTTCCAATGATTCGAACGAGGCGCATGACCGTTTTGTTGTCTCTTTCGTGAAACTCTTCGCCTTCACGACAACGGTAAGCTTTTGTTTGGCCTGTCGTCGGATCAAAAAGATCGATAAAGACATAGAGTTCATCGTCAAGTTCAATAAAGCCTGTTACAGTCAGAATGGGGCGCTTTACCATTTCATCTGAGTAACTCTGAAGTTTTTCGTACCGGTTGCTATCCGGCTGCAGCGCTTTGTAAATCCGGCACAATCCGGAAATTTTCCGCCACCTTTCTTCTTCCCGTGCCAGTTTAAGGCTTTCGTCCACATCAGCTGTCACAAGATGAAGTGCCTGCCTGCCGTTTTCAGTGGCAATAAGCTGCGCACGGCGCGCTTGCGTCTGATTGAGAATTTCAGGAAGAACAGCATCATCAGGCGCAGAGGTTCCGGTCATCAAATAGCTGCTTAATATGCTGCGAACCTGCTGACGATATTCTTCAGGAGAGGGCTCGGGTGGCGGAAGGTCTTCCGGCGGCGGCGGCGGCGGCGGCGGTTCCGGAGCACACGCCACCACAAAACCGACCAATATACATAGCAGGACCAAAGGTAAAAGGATATTTTTCATGCGTAACCCTCGAAGTTGTTCTTTCAGGAAAGTGTATCATATTAAGCATGTTGATACAATATCAGCGCTAAAAAACAGTCAGAACTCGGGCAGTAAATAGTTCAAAAAGTGAAGCATTTCGTCCAGGTTCTTTTGCCCGGGCGCGCTTGGAGTACCTACAAAAGTATAGGTAAGCAAAGAACCCAAAAAAGGAAAGAAGAGGCGGCTTGGCGTCCCATCCCTGCCCATTCCCATTACAATAAGTGCGTCCTGAGGATGGCTCAGGAGAAAACACGTTAAACGTCTCAAATCGTCTGAAGAATGACAGTGAGCAGCAACTTTTACAGCGTCCACACCAAGAGATTTGCCTTCCAGAACTAGTGCGTCCAATTTTTCAATAGACGGCGTGGCACTGAAGTCGTGAAAAGAACCGATCACTGTTTTATTCAAGGCTTTGCATTCCCTGATTAAAGGCGCGCAAATACTCCTGGCACTCAGTTCAATATCAATACCTTCGGCATCGGAAAGTGTTTCTGAATATAAGGAATGGCGCACCGCATCGCTCTCCTGCCAGTTTCCACCTTCAGAAGAGGAGCGAATAGTAAGCAGCCTGGGAAAGGCGGCAAAAGAACGGAGTGTGTTTTTCACAGATTCAGGATCCTGTTTCTCACACAAATCCACGCGCAATTCTATACAAAGAGGAAAGCGGCTCTCTTTATACGGTGCCACGCTGTCGGGTGAAACGCGATCTGTGACCGCAACCGCAAGATAGGGGAGGCCGGAGTATTTGGAAGCATAGGCTGTGAATAAAGACATTATGCTGATTCCTGATCTTTCAGACTTTGGACGGTATCAGAGTCTTGCGATGGTTTCTCAAGACGAAACGCCCATTCCTTCTCAAGACGTTCTCTTTTTCTCCACCGTTGATGGAACCAAAGCCATTGCTCGGGATGAGCGCGAATAATAGTTTCCAGCGCATCCTGACAGCGCTGTGTATTAAAAACAAGATCTTCCAGATACTGGCCGCTATTTCGCATGTGAATAGCCGGAAAGAATTTCAATGTATAATGCCCTTTATTGTCTCTTGCCATTGATGCCGGAATCACGGGGCTGTCTGTTTTCATGGCGATCATTGCCGGACCGATAGACGCCCAGGCGGGAGATCCGAAAAATTTAATCGGGACACCGCCATTTCGGGGGCTTTGGTCGCCCAGCATAGAAGGGCTAACGCCATTTTTAAAAAGATTTTCCATCTCCTGAACGGCACCTTGTTTTCTTACGGTGATTGTTCCTCCAGACAAACGATACTGATTCACAAAATGATCCAGAAAAGCGTTGCGAAATGGATTCACGATAACGGCTGTCCTCAAGCCGAGATCGTAAGCGACGGGGAGCATCCATTCCCAATTACTGTGATGCGCTGCCAACAATACTGCAGGTTTATGAGAGAGGGCTTCTTCAATGCCTTCAACAGAAATCATATTTTTAAGGCCGCCCTTAGCGATAGAAGGAATGCGTGAAAACTCCGCTGCTATGATACCAAGATTGCGGGCAGCGCCCCGGAGTATCCGCTTTTTTTCTTTCAGCGGCATTTCGTCGCCATATGCGATGGCAAGATTGGCCATGCCTATTTTTTTCAAACGGGGTATTATGAAAAAGGCAAGGTCACCAAGAAAAATTCCAAATTTTCGGGAAAGAGAAAGAGGGAGCAGGCGGGTTAATTGGAAAAAAAACAGAACCACTCCATAGAAGAAAATTGAAAAGGGAGAGCTTTTTTTGGCCATACCTACGCTTCCAGAACAAATTCGTGGCCTGTTTCTGGAATGAAACTTAGTGCCTTATTTGTGGAATTGCTTTCCATCCAGACGAGCGCATCCGGATCGCCGTGGACATAGACAACATTTTTAGGGTTCAATCGCTCTATCATCTGCAGTAAATATCTGCGCGAGGCGTGGGCGCTGAATCTGAATTGCCGGATGTTTTCCAGGATCACTTCAACCGGAGGGGCAGAGAAGGAGAACTGCAGTGCTTCGCCTGGTTTACAATGAAGCAGGCGATAGCCCAAAGTCTCAGGATCCAGATAACCAACAAAAAAAATACCATGGTGTGACTGTGTCACCATACTTTGTGCAAGCAAGGCGGAAGGTGTATTTTCAGTCATCATTCCTGATGTTGCTATGATGATGGAGGGCTTAAGAAGCAGTTTCTGTACCAGTCCTTTTTCCCAGACATTTTTTAATTGAACCGTATGATCAAGGGGCGTGAGCGATGATTCGGGATGCAGGTAGTCAGAATAGCGGTCGTAGATCTGATAAATTGCTCTGCCCAGACCAATGCTATAAATCGGAACGCGAGGCAGTTTGTTGTTCCTCTGTAAATGACAGATGACGTTGATCATTTCCTGGGTGCGCCCCAAGGCAAAACAAGGCAGCAGTGCGGAGCCACCCTGGCGCAATACGTCCCGGATGGCTTCGGCAAGCCTGTCTGCTTCGCTCTGATAAGACGACGATTCAGGCTCTTCGGTGGCTCCCAGGGTGGATTCAACAATCAAAGTATCTACTCTTTCTGTTTCATCCAGTCGCTCACGGCTGCCAATTAAAAATTGGCGGCGATGCGAAATGTCACCCGTATAAAAAACGGTATGGCCGGGGAATTTCAGAAGAATGCTGGCTCCGCCCAGAACATGCCCGGCATTGATAAAACGCAGTTCTATAGGCGTGCCGTTGCCGATTTCTACCGGGATATTGTAAGGAACGCCGTTAAGCAGCCGAACTGCGAGCGAAACATCACTATGATCATAAAGCGGATAATCATAGATTTGGCGCTCTCTGGCAAGCATTTCCATAACGGTTACACTGCTGCGCATCATACGGTCTGCGATGGCACGGGTAGGAATAGTGCTGTAAGAGCAAACACCGGGATAACATTTCTGCAAATAGGGCAATGCGCCGCAGTGATCCATGTGCGCATGGGAAAGGAGGCATAAATCGGGCGGTTTTTCAAGGAGTCTGAAGTCAGGCAGGCACGCCAGTCCTTCTTTCTTGGGATGGGTTCCACAATCCAGAAGTATCCGTGTCCCGTTACAGGCAAGCTGAAAGCAGTTAGCGCCTACTTCGCCGCCGCCGCCAAGCACTGAAAAATTGATTATACCGTATGATTTCATCGTATTATATTGTACCCTGTGCTTATGGAGGGAATCAAAGAGGTGCCGGAGAATATTTTGATATTTGCCTTGGTTTATGGCACACTTAGGCATATGAAAATGTTTTCAGTAAACCATAAAAGGAGATAATGATGGCAGCTGCGACTAATGATGACAAAGGAAAAGCCCGGGCTCTCGATATTGCTGTATCCCAGCTTGAAAAACAGTTCGGAAGAGGCACGCTGGTTCGTCTTGGCGATGATTCTTTCCGGGAAGGAGTACAGGTTATTTCGACGGGCAGTCTTTCTCTTGATATAGCAACAGGCGTGGGCGGTTTTCCTAGAGGCCGGGTGATAGAAATTTTCGGTCCGGAATCTTCAGGGAAAACAACCCTTGCACTGCATTCTGTGGCAAGCGCCCAGCGTGCGGGCGGCATTGCATGCTACATTGATGCGGAACATGCCCTGGATCCTTCTTTTGCCGAAAAAATTGGCGTGGACATTAATAATCTGCTGGTTTCGCAGCCGGACACCGCTGAACAGGCGCTGGAAATCTGCGAGAGTCTTGTGCGCAGCAATGCCGTTGACATCATTGTTGTGGACTCTGTAGCTGCCCTAGTCCCTAAGGCTGAAGTGGAAGGAGACATGGGTGATTCTCATGTGGGGTTGCAGGCGCGGCTTATGTCTCAGGCCCTGCGCAAATTGACTGCCATCATCAGCAGATCTAAAACGCTTCTTATTTTCATCAATCAGATCCGCGAAAAGATTGGCGTCATGTTTGGCAGTCCTGAAACGACGACAGGGGGCCGTGCGCTCAAATTCTATTCAAGTATGCGCCTGGACATCCGCAGAATATCCGGCTTGAAAGACCGTGAAGAAAACGTTGGAAACCGAGTGCGGGTCAAGGTCGTTAAAAACAAAGTAAGTGCTCCTTTCCGTCAGGCTGAATTTGATATTTTATTTGATGAGGGTATCAGCCGTGAAGGAGATATTCTGGATCTTGCTCTGGAAGAGAAATTAATATTGAAAAGCGGCGCCTGGTTTTCTCATGACGGAGAAAATCTTGGACAGGGGCGGGAAAATACAAGACAGTATCTCAGAGACAATCCGGCACTTACAGAAAAACTTGTGTCGCAAATTCTTGCCAACAAAGGCTTGCCCTGGATCGCAAAAGAAACAGACGAACAACCCGCGGAGTAGCAACTGCCTGAGGTGCACTTTAAGCAGCGTCATAATGCCATCTCTTTTTTAATAGTTGCGACGTTTATCCTCTCCTTTATAACGGCGGCTGGTGCTGTATTCCTAAAATACCACCTGCAGAATGCCAGGGAACACTCTCTCCAAACAATCAAAGCACATACAGGAATAGATTTTAACGTCACTTCCGTAGAAACAGAGGGCCTCCGAAGTCTGACGCTTTCCGAACTATCACTGCTTTTGCCTCTGGGCGATAATGATAAATTGCATATGCGCGCGCAAAGTGTCAAATTGGCACTTTCAATTCCGGCGATGATCCGGGGAAAAATTTCTGTGGGCGATGCAGTGCTGGAAGGCGTGAAACTCGTCTACTTTAAAGGGAGTTCTTCGCAACAGCCAAAGCCCCAAAAGAAGCCTTTTCTCCTGCCGCCAGACTTGTTGGAAAGGCTTCCCTTTCAGAGATTATCAGGGTCGGATTGTTCTCTGGAGATAAGGCAAGACGATAAAAGCATACTCTCATTTGACAGCATTTCTTTTTCCCTGACCAATGATTCGGGGAAAGGTGCACTGCTCGTTGCATTGGAAACAGCGTTTTCCGTTGGTGCTAGTGCAGGAAAAATAAAAGTTGCAGGAGATCTGCAGCTCCCCGGACATGTCCGTGGAGAGGTTCACTTTGATGGCATCAACGGAGCGCTGTTACGTCATTTTACCCCGGTCCCTGATGGGTTGGATGGAGCACTGGAAGGAAATGTTTCCTTTTCCGGCGATACGGAAAAGTCTCTGCTTGTTGAGACAACCCTTGATATTTCCCGGTTTACCTTTCCGGATCTTCCGGCAGCTTTCAGCTCTATCAATGGAGCGCTGCGCAGTGTCATTCAATGGAGCTCCGCAGATAAACAGCTCAGAGTCCTTAGCGGAGACCTGTCTACAGATCTGTTGAATCTCAAAGGACAAGGCGTTATTGATTTTTCGGCAGATTCACCCCAGGTGCAGGCATCTGTAACCGGAGAAAACCTGCCTCTTTCCGCCATTTTAGCGGAATACCTGCCAAAAACTTTAAATCGCTTAGGAAAACCTGTAATACACCTTTCCGGAAATGAATATATAGTCTGTCAGGTGACAGGCGCACTCGAACACCCTTCTATAAAAGTCGAAGCTGCTGTCCCGGAAATTACCCTCGCCCTTCAGCCTTCCAATAAAGAGATCCCTGAAGTTGCGTTTCGGCTGCAGCAAATCCGCGCATCCTGGGACTCCGTTTCTGCTGTCCCTGAACTTTCTGCGCTGGTTTCTGATGGCTCGATCAAGGCTGCCAAAGCCGGCTTTGAAGCTACTCAGGTCTCCGGAGTAATCAGCCTTCATGGAAAGACAATTTCCTTACAGCCTTTCAGCGCTCTTCTTGCAGAAAAGGATTTGTACGGCAGTGCAACCTATGATCTGGAAAAGGAGAAAGCAGAGTTCAAAATCACCGGGGAACTTTCTGCGCTGGAAAATACAATCCTGAAGGATTCCATTAAGAATTTAAAACTTGCCGGAGATATTGCTTTCCATGCCTCAGGCACCTATTTGGCAGGCGGTCCCCTCACTGTAAAAGCCAGTGCCGATGTTACCCGAGGCATGGTCGCATTTGAATGGTGGCTAAAAAAACCTGTTGGTGTAGGCGCAACGATCAAGTCGCTTAATGCAGAGATTCTGCCCGGTAAAAGTATGACTATTACAGGGGAGGCATTTGTAGAAGACACGAAAATTCTTGCGGATCTCAAATACCGGTACAGCGATGATAAGAAATGGGAGAACACTCGTACCCGCGTTGATCTGCCGCATCTGGAAGTCAACAGCGCCGGCAAGTGTGTTGATATTCCGTACACTGCTTTAGGGGGAGCCTGCAAAAATGGTTTTTATGAGTCTAATTATGTTGGGCCGTTGCCGGGTGATTCCATTGCCAAACTGGGCGGCCACTTCGATCATGTTTCTTTTTTTCCCGATGGTGGTATTCACCCGCTGGACTGCACAGATACCAGCGTGGAAGTTACAATAACCACTATCAAAAACAAACCAAAAACAACAGAATTTGTCATACATGCCGGGGATGCCAAGGTGCCGCCCTTTTCAGAAAAATGGATTCTTCCCATGGGTGCTAAGGAGGAAGAGCAGGATTCAGAAGAGAAGCCGTCGGAGCCGACTTTTTGGATTTTCAATTTGTCCGCTGACAGTATTTCACTTCCTCCGTGGCAGGGGAAAGATTTTTCCGGTCAGCTTCATGACAATCCTGATGAAACATATTTTTCGTTTTTCCGTGGAAAAATGGGAGATGGTCAGGTTAATGGGGCCTATCATCACGAAAAACGCGACAATATCATGACATTAAAAGGGAACTGGGAAGAGATTCCCGCTGTTTATCTTATCCGGCACCTGGAGTTGCCGGAGATTCTGGAAGGAAATTGCACAGGCACTGTTTCTTATACTGTCGACCAGGATGATCCCGGGAATACATTAGAAACCGAAGGCAGTTTTTCAGTTACCAATGGGCATTTCATTGAACATAAATTATATGAAGTGTTTACGTCCAGCTTTGCCCAGAAATTTGGCGTTTTGCCGCCTGCTGCACTGCGGTTTAAAAAACTCAGCTCTGATTTGAAAATTAAAGGGGATCAAATTTTCACAGACAATGTATCTATTGAATCTGACGGAATGACTATAACAGGTCATGGCATTTGGATTCTGGAAGGGGATATGAATTACAGAATAGACCTGTCCATGTCTCCTGATCTGGCTGAACAGATTTCCATCATGCGGGAGAGTTTTAATATTCAGGGCTTCCGTATGACACAGCGCAACATAGAACTGGGGTTTCAACTTTCGGGGCCAACGTTCAATCCGACGAGTGAATTGGCTGGTCTGCCGCCCATTGGTGTAACTTTTGTAAGCGGTGCCGCCGATCTTACAGGCGAGGCCATGAAACTGCTGGATACTCCCCGGCAAATGTTCATGTCCATTTTCAGGTCCGGCGGAGGAATTCTGGGCGCCACACGAACCCAGACTCAGCAGTAAAATGATGCTGCTGCAGGCTCAAATCAAGAAGAGGAATATCAGCAAAACAATCTCTATAAGGAAATGAACACAAAATGGAATGAACATGCTTTTATGCTGTACAGTCCAGGCAGTCATAAATAAAGAAAACACAGCCATGCCCATTGCTTCTGCGAAAGGCTTCTGTAAATGATAAAGACCTTCAAAAAGCGGAACCACGAGCCAGCCCCACGATGGGCGAATCCGCAGAGCAGCACGAAGCAGCACATACCGGCATAAAAACTCCCACCCTGGGAACCAGGACATTTCCCACACAAAAAAAGACAAACCGACTTCCAGCCAGCTTTTCTGATGCGCACCTGTATTGCCTCCGTAATAATCCCTCAACGACGGAATCAAGAAAAGCGCTATCAGTACAACAAAGACAGAGAGGACGAAAAAGAAATAAAACAACCGGGAGCGTTTTTGTGTATGCGTCGGCAGAAGCCACTGCCTGTCCAGATTTTTCCAACAAAGCACGAAGGGAAACAGAAACCACGCTAAAAATTTAAACAGATCAAAATGGAAGGCAATGCGGAGTAAGGGACTTCCTTTCTGAAAATCGGGCAGATACTCCAATAAATCTGACAATGACCAACTAAACATTGTCCAGTCAAAGAGAAAAGATACTCTTTGGGAGGCGAGGGTATCCACTGTGAAAACAAGACCGACATACAGTATGCTAATCCAGGCAAAAGAAGTACGGCCTTCCGCAACCGGCAACACCGCGGCTTTAGAGGGGTCAGAATGCGTCATGTGCCCTCTTGTCTTTTTCAGGCCACGGACACAAAGAGAAGAGAGGACAATCTGCACATTTTGGAGAGCGCGCAAGACAATAGGCACGCCCATGATGAACCATATACTGGGAATACATCGTCCAGTGCTCGGGCTGCCAGAGCTGCTGCAGGTCAATCTCTATTTTTCCCGGATCCTGATGACGGGTAAAACCAAGTCTGTTGGCAACACGTTTGCAGTGTGTATCGACAACAACAGCCGGCTTTCCAAAACATTCGCCAAGGACCGCATTGGCAATTTTTCTCCCGACGCCGGGCAGGCGCAGCAGATCATCCATTGTGTCCGGGACCTGACTGTTATATTCTGCCCGAAGCATACGGCAGCTTTCACGGATCGCTCTGGCTTTCTGATTAAAAAAACCGCAGGCATGAATTGCCTTTTCCAGCGCGCCCGGTGCTGCATCAGCAAAGTCATCAACGCTTTGAAAGTCCTTGAACAGCTGCGTACATACAATATTTACACGTGCATCTGTACATTGGGCAGCGAGAATAGTCATGATTAAAAGCTGCAACGGAGATCTGAAATTAAGCGTGCAGGCTGCTTCCGGATAGGTTTCCTGCAGAAGACGGTAAATGGCAGCGACTCTTTTTTTTTCTTTAGCAGCGTTTATGGTTTTTTTTGCCATGCCATAAATTCCTCGGGCGGGAGGCAGTTTAATATGTGGTCGGAAGACAAACAGCCTTTTCGCGCAAGTTGAACACCGTAGCGAACGTTCTGAAAGCCGGTGATGCGATGAGCATCCGGCGAGATAATGAAGCGCGCCCCTTTATGAGCAGCGTCTTTAAGATGGCGCCAGTCAAGATCAAACCGTTTGGGACTCGCATTGATTTCCAACGCCACCTTATTGGTTACAGCCGCATCTGTAATTTTTTCCATATCCAGCTCGTAACCGGGGCGGGTGAGAAGATGCCGACCGCTGGGATGCCCTATCGCAGAGGTAAATGGATTTTCCATGGCACGAATCAGCCGTCTGGTCGCTTCTGTTTTATCCAGGTCAAGCCCATTATGTACTGAAGCAATCACCCAATCAAAGGTTCTGAGAATAGCTTCATCATAATCCAGAGAACCATCCTTGCGAATGTCCGATTCGATTCCTTTAAGAACTCGGATGCCGGTCAAGCGCCTGTTTAACGCGTCAATTTCCTGATGCTGCGCCGCAATTCGGTCGGGTTCCAGACCATTGGCTATCTTAGATGATTGGCTGTGATCAGTGATCAGCATATAGGTGTAGCCAAGATCGCGGCAGGCAAGCGCCATAGATTCTAGTGAGTGGGCGCCGTCACTCCACTGGGAGTGACAATGAACCAGCCCTTTTAGATCCCCCAAATTCAGCAGCTCCGGTGTGTCTGATACAACAGGTAAATACACATTTTCACGGATGACGGGTTCACAGTAAGGTATTCCTAAAAGAGCATAAAACGCCTCTTCCTTCTCGAAATTGAAAGGGTGCCCTTGCGCATCCTTAAGAACAGAAGACTGCCATAAAAGTCCTTTTGATGCACTCAGCTGTTTCAGAGCGGCAACATGCTGTGCGCTGCCTGTTGTTTCAATCAAAAGAGGAACCCAGCAAGCCTGATCTTCTGTCACATACACCTCACAAAGCATGCCGGGAGCCGTACGAAAACTAAACTTTTCAGGAACACAACCACTTTGGGAGATGCCGGCAAATGTTTCCTCCAACGCTGCTTTGATCTGCCCGATATCCGACCCCAGAACAACAAAAACCAGCTTTTCATAAACGTTGGAAAAACGCCTCAGTTTGCCGGTAATTTTAAAACGCAGGACACAGGGTAAGGAAGATAAAAAAGACGATAGTGCCCGGGCTTCGTCCTCTATAGGCGTAATACGGTATTTTCCCTGTTGTGCCTCTGCAAAAGCGATTGCTTCGAGAAGTTTCTGGACTCTTTTCTCTCCAAATCCGGGCAACTTCTGTATTTCACCGTTCAGGCAATTCTCTTTTAATAAGGGCAATGTGGTAATGCCCAACTGTTCATAAAAGAGTCGGATGAGTTTTGCGCCTATTCCGGGCACTTTCAAAAGGCTCCGGAGCGACTCAGGAAAACGCTTCCGCAAATCGTCCAGAAACGTTATCCGGCCATGGAGAACGCACTCTTCAATCTGTGACGAAAGTGTTTTACCGATGCCGGGCAGGCTGTAAGGCTGATGGGAAAGAACCAATTCTGCAATTTCAAGGTCGCTTCTGTTGACTGTTGTAGCAGCCGTAGCATACGCCCTAACTGCAAAAGGAGACTCCCCGGCAATTTCCAGCCAGAAAGCTGTTTCATCAAGCAAGCGCGAAATCTGAAAGTTTTCCATACCGGCTCCAATAAGTCACGAAAATACACCGGTAACATGCGTAAAAGAAAAAAGAAGACTGGCTGTCCGCAGGAGGATGACTATAAATCAGACTCCTTCAGGACAACAGTAACCTCAGAAGCATCGTCGCTCTTACGGTCTTTCCATATAGTGCATTTAAAAAGGAGAAAAAGCAGCCCGCCCGTAACAAACATGGCAAGACCTATTGTCTGTGAGACTGTTAGCCATCCAAAAACAGAACGTACGCTTTCTCCTCTGAATCCTTCAGTAGTGAGACGGAGAAGTCCGTATAGAGTTATATATGAAAGAGAAACGACTCCAGTATGTTTATGTTTTTTGTAAATGATCATCAGTACAACAAACAAAACAAAGAGACCCAATGTTTCGTACAGCTGGACAGGGTGGATAGGAAGAGAAAAGTCAGCTGCGCCGTCAATAAGCCCCTTTCTGACCTGCTCTCTGAAAGGCCCGTAGCTGGCACGGGGAAAAGATACCCCCCAGAGAAGTCCTTCACTGCACAGACGGCCCCAGCAGCAGCCATTGAGAAAACAGCCGATTCTCCCGATGCCATGGGCGAAGGCAAGGAAAGGGGCAACCATATCAGCAGCAGGAATCACGGGTGTTTTCGCATATTTAAGGTAAGCAATGCCTGCAATTATCCCGCCGATCAGACCGCCGAAAAACACGAGACCGCCCGTCAGAAAAAATTGCAGATATCTTAGATCATCCCAGCCGCCGTACTGGAAAACCCAATAAATTTTAGCGCCGGCTATGCCACCAATAAAGATCCATATACCGCCAGCCGGAGTAGCAGCGTAGGGCTCTTTCCTGCGCATATTTAGCCAGTTGGGCCCCAGAGCACCAATAAGAAAAGCAAGCGTCATCATCACTGTATAGGAATGGAAGCGCAATTCGCCCCAGCTGAGTAGTGTCGGGTACATAAAATTCCTTTAAATCAGAGGTATTGTGGTTCGTGCAGGCGGGGTTTGCACCTACAGTTTTTGAGTATAACAAAAGTTTCAGGACAATAAAAAGAGAAGAGAGCATTTGTTACTGTCAGGAGGAAAACGCTTTTTCCGACCGAATACTTTCCTGTCTCTCTATTTTCAGACAGATTGGACTGCTTTCAGAAAAGCGAGGATGTTTTCGGTGGGAACGCCCGGAGGCATTCCGCCGCCACAGGAAAAAATAACACGGCGCGGGTCATCAAGAGCTCGAGCCAGTTTGTCTGTCTCCTGATAGACCTTTTCAGCTGATGCCTGCGCCAGTACATCTCGGGGCGGCAAATTTCCTAGAAGCGTCACTGTATTCCCGGCAAGCGCTCTTATTTGTTCTATGGAATGGTTGTGTGAAAAATTAAACAGATTAACGTTAAGATCCGGCAAATGCGAAGCGCACACCAGCCCTTCAGCATCATTGTGAAAAAAGCGGACAGAAGCAGGAAAAGCGTTAAAAAGCTCTTTTAAATACGGGTGTGCGAACTCTTGATAATCAGGCTCCCCCAGAAAGCCGACTATATCATCTAAAATAAAGATACCGTCAATGGAATCAATTCTATTTTTTTGCAACCGGAGCCATTCTAGAAGGTAGGTATTAATTTTTTGCAGCAGCTGATGGACACTGTCCGGCTCCAAACGCAGTGCCATTAAAAACTCGGAAATTCCCATCAGAAAAGAGGCAATATTCAGTGGACCCCGCGCAATGGCGAACCGGATAGTGTATCCATGCGACTCAATCTTGCTGCGCATGGAGCAGAGACGATGCAGTAAAAATGGGGTGAGCCCGTCGCTTTTGGGATCAGGACGGTCAGGAAATTGTTTCACAACATCCGGCAGCGGATGGGCATAGGGCAGCTCTGCAGGATAAAAACTGCAGCGGGCTCCCAGAGCGGCAGGTTCGGAACACATGCCGAATTCTGACCAGAACCCAGGCAAAAACCAAATATCAGGAAAAGTAGAACAGGCATTTAAATTTGCTTCAAGCCAGATATGGGGATCGGCGAAATAATCCATCACCGATACGCCATGCCAGGCGGGCAGCCACGGGCTGTCTATAATGAAACCAACCGGAAGCGGGGACACGCGTTTTCCGTCCAGTACAGCAAGCAGATCATTCCATTGTTTATCTCGCATGGTGTTCCTCTAAAAAGTGCGTATAGCCACTTCTTTACCGCCCTGTTCCGCTGAAAGATACGCTGAATAGATCGTTGAAATGGTGTTTGCGCCCAAAAGACTGTCGCTTTCAACAGGCTCCCCAAAGGCAGCTGCCCGATAAAAAGCCTCAATTTCCTGAGGATACCCGGTAAACCAGTCTTCATCGGGCGGCATATCTGTCCACCCCTGTTTTTGCTCAATTTTTTCAACTGTATAAATATCGGAGAAATTTTCGTGACGCGGATTATAAACACGCATGGCTGTATTGGGGTTAATATTGCAGACAGTCCGGTGGTTAGTCGCAGCGACTTCAAGCCAGTTATGGATGCCGCCTAAAATAATATCGGATGCAAAAACAGTAGCCAAAGTGCCGTCTTCAAATGTTACGTGCATCATAGAAAAATCATCAATATCAAAATAGTCATTTCGGATAAAGCCGTCATTCTGAAAATTATCCATTCTGGTCAGAGCGGCGGTCCGGGCTGTAACGGTAGCGGGCAGAATCGGTTTTCCAGTACGGGCGCGCCCTTCCACATTTTTCAGATAGAGTGCGGCAGTAAGGGGATGGCATCCTTTGCCAATCATAACGCCGCCACCGGAAAATTTCCACTGGGCATAAGTAGGGTTATGCGATCCGGAATGTGCCTCTTCTCCATGAATCCAAAGGATTTGGGCCTTTGTTTTTTCAATGATTTCCTTTTCCCGCTGAATGGAGGGAGCATAGACCCAATTTTCAGCATAGAATATTCTGCCTTTGCTGTTTTTTTCTGCCTCAAGAATACGCTCAACACTTGCCAGACCGTATGCCAAAGCATCGCTTTTTGGAAAAGTATCTCCATGAAAAGAACTGCTTCCATCGCCCAGATAGCCGGTCAAGGGCTTTTCTATGATTACAGATTTGCCTTTCTTAAGAGCGGCTACAGCGACTTCTTCATGACCGGAGACCAACACGCAGCAGTGGACAAGATCAACTGCGTCTATAAGGGCATCCAGGGAAGAAAAATGGGTAATACCACGTTTAGCAGCAAAAGCTGCAGCCTGATCCTGATCCAAAGCAAAGACGCCACGGACATCCGGGTTCACGCTATATACACGTTTAATTCCTTCATAATGAAAATTTGCTGAAAAACCGGCACCCACAATTCCGGAAATGACCGTCGGTTTAGAAATCATGGTTTCTTTTCCTGTGTTTACTGTAGAAATTGACGCTAAGAAATTCTTTACATATTATAGCCACCATTGATTGAAAGAAGAAATTAGAAGTAAAATACTGCATGATAATGAGATTCGGTCCCGATTCTCTTTTGGTGTTTTACGCTCTATCCTGTCACTTTTTTTCTCTGCTTCTTATTAAGGACTTGCCTCTTTATGGCTTCTAAAAATTCGCTCAATGAAGGCTCCATTATTATTCGCGGAGCCCGTGAGCATAATTTACAGAACCTTTCACTAAAAATACCCCGGAACAAACTGGTAGTGATTACCGGGTTGAGCGGTTCAGGAAAATCCAGCCTCGCTTTCGATACTATCTATGCCGAAGGTCAGCGTCGCTATGTTGAAAGTCTTTCTGCTTACGCCCGTCAATTTTTGGAACTGCAGGGGAAGCCGGATGTCGACTACATCGAAGGTCTTAGCCCGGCGATCTCCATAGAGCAGAAAACCACGCATAAAAACCCTCGTTCTACTGTAGGAACAGTCACAGAGATTTACGACTATCTTCGTTTACTCTTCGCACGGGCTGGAACGCCTCACTGTTATAAATGCGGGAAGCCCATTGTTTCGCAGACACCCCAGCGCATAGTGGATACTGTCCTTGCACTCCCGGAAAATACCCGCATTCAGATTATGGCACCGCTGGTTCGCCAAAGAAAAGGACACTACCAGAAAATCTTTTCAGAGGTTAAACAGCTTGGCTTTGTTCGTGTTCGCGTAGATGGCAATTTTTATCATGTTGATGATGACATCCAGCTTGAGCGCTATGTCAAACATGATATTGACGTTGTCGTGGACCGGCTGAGCGTCAAGGAAGATGCACGGAAAAGACTGACCGATTCTGTTGAAACTGCGCTGAAATTAGGAAAAGGCCTCATCCGGATCTGGCATGAACCGCCGGGCGGAAAGGCGGACGAGTTTCTGCAAAGTGAGCACCTTGCCTGTATTGAATGCGGCGTGATGATGGAAGAACTGGAACCGCGTCTCTTTTCCTTTAATAATCCTCATGGCGCCTGCCCGCGCTGTACCGGGCTGGGCGAAGTTCAGGAAGTCATTGCAGAATTAGTTGTTCCGAACGAAGAACTTTCTATCAATGAAGGTGCGGTGCGCCCCTGGAGTGTCCGGCGTGTTCTGGATGGAATGTACCGACGCGCTTTGCGTTCTCTGTGCCGCCATTATCAGATTTCTCCAGATACACCGTGGAATAAACTACCGGAGCATTTCAAAAAAATAGTGCTATACGGTTCCGGCAAGGAAGAAATTCTTTTCAGTTTTTCCAATGAAAACCGAAATTATGAGACCCGCAAAGTATTTGAAGGGGTTATTCCGAATCTGGAAAGACGCTTTAAGGAAACAGACTCCAATAATGCCAGAGAAATGATCGGAGAATATATGGCGTCCAGGCCATGTCCGGAATGCCAGGGAAGCCGCCTGCGACCTGAAGTGACTTCTGTAAAGGTCGGCGTACATTCCATTACTTCTCTCACTGCTTTATCTATTCAAAGTGCCATAGAGTTTTTTAACACGCTAGAATTAACGCCAACACAAATGGCAATTGCGGAACGCATTATTAAAGAAATCAGGGAGCGCCTTGGCTTTCTGAACAGCGTAGGGCTGAACTATCTCACGCTGGACAGGCATGCCGGGTCGCTTTCCGGCGGTGAGTCTCAGCGTATCCGGCTGGCGACACAAATCGGAAGCGGTCTTGTCGGTGTGCTGTACATACTCGATGAGCCCAGTATAGGATTGCATCAGAGAGACAATGCGAAACTGCTGGCGACACTCCTACGACTCAGAAATTTGGGTAATACAGTGATCGTTGTTGAACACGATGAAGATACCATCCGTGCGGCGGACTTTGTGCTTGATCTGGGGCCCGGTGCAGGAATTCACGGGGGCAGTGTGGTGGCGTCGGGCACGCCTGCCCAAATTATGAAAAACAAGAAGTCCCTTACAGGCAAGTACCTTTCCGGTGCTTTAAAAATAGCTGTTCCTGAAAAAAGACGGATAGGTAACGGAGCCGTTCTTAAGATTTGCAAAGCGGCACACAATAATCTGAAAAACATAACCGTAGAGTTTCCTCTGGGCCTCATGATCGGCGTATCGGGCGTGTCCGGCTCGGGTAAATCAAGCCTGATTAATGAGACACTCTATCCTGCAGTCGCCCGGCAAATTTATTCAGATTTTCGCAAAAGTCCCGGAAAACACGCATCTGTGCACGGTCTTGAGCACATTGATAAAATTATAGATATTGACCAGTCTCCCATCGGGCGCACACCCAGATCTAACCCGGCGACCTACACCGGGCTTTTCGGACCTATCCGGGAACTCTTCAGCAAAACGCCTGAATCCCGGGCTAGAGGATATCTGCCCGGACGTTTCAGCTTTAATGTGAAAGGGGGACGATGTGAGGCATGCGAAGGCCATGGCGTTCTGACAATAGAAATGCATTTCCTCCCCGATGTTTACGTGCCCTGCGATACTTGCCAGGGTGCCCGATACAACAGAGACACGCTCGAAATAAGGTACAAAGGGAAAAATATTGCCGAAATTCTGGACATGACTGTTGAGGAAGGCTGCGACTTTTTTAAAAACATACCCCCTGTTCATAGCAAGCTTATAACATTGAAAAATGTGGGACTTGATTACATAAAACTGGGTCAGGCAGCGACAACTTTATCTGGCGGTGAAGCGCAGCGGGTCAAACTGGCAACGGAACTGGCAAAACGACACACAGGGAAAACGCTTTATATTCTCGATGAGCCGACCACAGGACTTCATTCTGCTGATGTAGACAAACTGCTTGAGGTACTTCATCAGTTGGTCGATTATGGAAATACAGTTATTATTATTGAGCATAATCTGGATGTTCTGAAGACAGCAGACTGGATCATTGATCTGGGTCCGGAAGGAGGAGACGGAGGCGGCAAGATCATAGGCGCCGGTACCCCTGAAGATCTCTGCAAAATCAAAGCTTCCTATACGGGTAAGTTTCTGAAAGAAAAGCTGCAGCGCACGTAATCAGTTTTTGGCAGTGAAAAAAAGGCTTTGCTCACACCGGGTGACATCGGGTGCATACAGCCGCATTTCATAAAAACAGCAGCTGTTGTCAAATGAACCGAAACCTATATTCCCTTTTGCCAGCCGGGTGTCATTTCCTTCCAGAACAGGCTTCTCCATATCATTAAAATAAACAGCTATTCTGCCGTCTGCCACGGTTCTCTCAATGCGGATTCTATGAACAACCTCTTTTCCCCAGCCAACGCCTTTTGTAGCGGAAGCGCCAATATTGACGCGCGGTTTTTTATCGACAATAAAAATATTGTGGGCATGAGAATCAGCAGCGGCGGCAACATGAACGTAGTAAAAGGAGTCCCGGGCTGTAAACCCGAAAATAAAACAGGCATCCCGATGGTTGCCGCCCGCCAGGTCTGTTGACTCAACATCCATTTCTAGAATAAAGTCTTCCACCTGCAGATCTTTCAGCAGAGCAAAAGAAAATGGAGAGCGGACAGGAGGCTTATAAGCACCGACTCCTTGAATTAAATTAAGGCAAGGGCGGCCGTGGCGATCATCTGGCTTCCAGGAAGAGGGATCGGTAAATTCAAATAAATTTAAACAAGATTCCGATGAAAAATCCGCTTCCGCCACCAGTTGATAGTTGCCCGGAATATTGTCGCCGAACGGCGGAAGGATATACTGGATAGATGGCTGTTCCTGTGAACAGTTGAGGGAAGCAAAGGCAACACAAAAAAGGCCGGCAATAAAAACAGTTCTATTTTTCATAGAGAGACTTCCCGAAAGTGAGCTTCAAACAATTGCTGAACGTTACTATACGACGAAAGCAGCCGCATAATCGAGTCCTTTTTCTGATGGTTTCAATGCGAGGCAGTTTTTACGCCTCTGCAGATAATGGTACACTAACAGAAGATTAATTAAGGAAAAAGAAGTGCCTACCTCAATTTTTACTGAAAGAACAAAACCTATTATTGGCATTACCATGGGTGACAGCAATGGGATAGGGCCGGAAATATTAGTTAAAGCGTTAGATACGCTAAAACAGAATGACTCTTTTATCCCTGTGGTGTATGGAAATGCGGCCCTATTAAATCATATTGCCCAGGAATATCAATTGTCGGTTACATTTACAGAGAAGGACAATATTCCGGAAATACACACCGATTCCCCAGATATCCCTGTGATTCAGTGCGGAGCACGGGCTATCCCTTATACACCAGGTAAGCTTGACCCGCTTGCGGGTGCCAATGCTGCTCTCTGGATTCGTGCGGCGACTGAGGACGCTTCAGCAAAAAGAATAGATGGCATGGTGACCTGTCCTGTAAATAAAGACGGAATGCTCAAAGGAGGGTGCCCGTATGCCGGACACACGCCGATGCTGGCAGCGCTTACTCAAACAGAAGAGTGTTATATGAGTCTTTTTTCAAGCAACATGCGCATTGTTCATATTACCGCCCACCTTTCCATGAAGGATGCAGTGGCAGCAGTAAAAAAAGAGCGGATTTACAGAACTATCAAGCAGTGCTATCGCACCTTAACCCAAATGGGCTTTGAATCGCCCCGCATTGCTGTAGCAGGATTAAACCCGCATGCCGGCGAAATGGGCGCTTTCGGAACAGAAGAACTTGAGGAAATTCAGCCTGCTGTCGACCGCGCCCGTCAGGAAAATATACAGTGCACAGGTCCTTTGTCCCCGGACACCGTTTTTTCCCGGATGAGCAGCGGAGAATTTGATGTCGTCGTGGCGATGTACCACGATCAGGGACATATTCCCTTCAAACTGATAAACATGGATGAAGGTGTGCATGCAACTCTCGGACTCCCTTTTGTGCGGACTTCACCTGATCATGGAACAGCCTTTGACATTGCAGGTACAGGAAAAGCCCGGGCAGAAAGCATGTGTGCCGCTTTGCTTCTGTCTGCACAGTGGGCAATGCATGCTTTAAAACAGAGGGAGGCAACAGCATAACATGCGTTTCTCTGTTACATGGGCATTTGCCAGTTTTCTTTTACTCTGCGCTGGTGCATCCGGGGAAAGTGGAGTGCGCACCTTTTCATTGTTGCCTCGCAGTTTTCAGGTAGGTTCCCATCCCTGTGCAATTGCTCTGGCTGATTTAAATGGCGACGGCATCCCGGATATTGTGACAGCGGATAGGGGAGAGCTGCATGATGCCCGGGAGGAAAGACCGGCTAATGATGAGCTTTCGGTGCTTCTGTCCGATACACCCTTTAACTACATAAGACGCCACCCGTCTTTAAAGACCGGATTCGGTCCCTATGCACTGGCTCTGGCGAATGTCGATTCACTTAAATGGCCGGATATCATTTCTGCCAATTTTCATACGGGGCGCAACAGGATTATTTCTGTCTTTCTTAACTTCAAAGACGAAGGCATCTTTAAGCCGGTTGAGTTTAAAGCACCTGAAACCAGCGATCCTTATCAACGGCATACCGATGGTGCCGGGGAACCTTTGTACACTGTGCCGGGATTGACTTCTCTGGCGGTTGGTGATTTTAACAATGATGGTTTTCGTGATCTGGTGGCAACAGGGTGGAGCAACGATACCATCATGCTCATGACCGGACACCCGGATCATGTATTTAATGAGCCTGTTTTCTTCCCCTTAAAGGGAGCGCCGCGTTCTGTATGCTGTGCGCATCTTGACGACGATAAAAACCTTGATTTGATTGTTTCGCTCTATGCCACTTCAGAAATTGCTCTTTTGCAGGGAAATGGCAAAGGGGAATTTACAGAAAAAGCGAGGTTCAACTCCAGAGGAAAACTCCCTGTCTCTGTACTGTATAAAGATATTAATGGTGACGGCAGTGGCGATATTATTGTCGCACACGCAGATGCCGGTGATAACATTTCAATTTTTTACGGAGGCCGTCCCTATCAATTTTCAATTTCGCAGGATATTCCTCTAGGCAAAGCACAGAATGTTTTGGAATACGGCATCAAGGACGGTGTAGCTGCTGATTTTAATGATGACGGGGCTGCTGATCTTGCGCTGGCTTGCCAGGCTTTGCCCGGCGTTGTAGTGCTGATAAACGAATCAGGCAACACAACAATGCCTCAGAAATTTCGACAGGAGGAATATCTATTTAAAGAAGGCGAACCTCTGGCACTGGCTACGGCAGATCTTGACGGAAACGGGTATCTGGATCTTGCTGTCTCTCTGGGCTCTTCTAATTCAGTAAGTTTTCTAAAAAACAACAAAAAGTGATTGTTTCAAGCCTTTTAACGATAAAGCGAAGTGTAAATGCCACAGTTCACGACAAAACTATTCTTCGCACTGCTCTACCTTGGAATTCTTCTTTTTGTCTCCGGTAGAATTGTCCATCAAATGGGGAAATTTACCGGGTATATTGTTTTAAAACCCGGACAGACTGAGCGTTGGGTCTTGCGTGAGTCAACAACAGAAGGAATGCTGGCAACTGCCTTGCGCAATATGCCGATGGAAATTGTGGGACTTAATCATTTTCAAACAGCTGCGCAGTTCTTTGACCGTTCAAAGCATTTCGACGCTGTGCAGCTGCCTTTTTATCTTTCATTGGAAAAAGAGCTGTCCCGTGAAAAAATCAAAGAAAAGTACGTTCTGACTCTTCGACGGGGCGAATCCTCTTTGGAAAAAGCAGTACGTCCCGGTCAGAAAATAGATATTTATGATTCGCTGATTGATATTGTGGCGGTGCAGCCCTGGAGCGGACTCGTTCGTGACGAACGCGGGACTCCACACATGGTTATGCAGGTCGAAGATACAGAAAATGCAGCGATAAACAAATTGTTTTTTGAAAATGCTTCTTTTTTCAGACCGGGGAAAGATTTTTCTGCGGAATGGCATTGGGTGCAAAGTGAGGAGGAAGCAGAGCATAAACTGCAGGAACTGCAGCATTATGCCGGAAAGTGGGGCATTAGAGAAGCGGAAAGAGTGCACTGGTTTGAAACACTCACCCCTGGGGATGGGTTAATTACTTCCGACGGAACTGAATACACCCTTTTGGGATATGAAACTTCTGAAAACTCTTCTGCTTTAACTGTTTCAATAGAAATAAAAGACAAAGATACGCGTAAAATTCTGCAATACCCGGGCAGCGATACCGTCGGCGGAACTTCTGTTCTCTTAGATCCGGGCAAACAGAAAAACCACATTATTTGTATTTCCTGGCAGGAGAACAGCACTCTTTGCACTTTTTTTAAGGACGGTATTCCTGAAGTCTCCCGACTGGTACAAGAGGAAGAGTGGCTGGATCTGCCTGTTTCCGAAAATCATTTTCTGCGGTGCACTTTGTTGCAGGTACTGGAAAAGTCCTTTGTTGTTACTGCAGAAGAATCTACTCTTAAAGCGTTATGCCTTCAGGTGGACGGCACGCCTTTAGCGCTGCGAGAGGGCGAAAGCTGCGCTGCCGGTGATCTGCACCTTTCATTTTCACGAGAAAAAATCCTGCCTGTGCCAAAATTTCTTTTTACTACTGAACTTTATAATTCCCAATCAAAGGATTCGTTTACACTTACCGGCAGCAGAAAAATCCGCATCAACAACTGGAAACTTTCTATTGCGCCGCAATTTATTAATAATGGAACCATGCCGGTGATTATCAAAGCGGAGCGTATGCTGGGCACGCCGTCGCAACTGGTAGGATTGACGATTTGTTTGCTGGGCATTATCGGACTTACCGTTTTTCGTTTTGCTGACTGGAGACAGGAAAAAGACAGAGAGAATGCATTTAAAGACGATTATGCCGGGTAATTTGTTGGATAACCCGGTGGAATGTTTACGGATTGGCACATGTTTTTCGTTAAATAACTGATTATGAGCTTTGAATTGGAGGCCACTATGGCTTTACTAAAAATTGTTGTTTATCCTAACCCTCCGCTTATGGATGTGGCTGCTCCTGTAACAGATTTCTCAGAACGATTACAGCAATTGGCTGATGACATGCTGGAGACCATGTACCATAATGAAGGTGTTGGGCTGGCTGCCCCGCAGGTGGGAAAAAGTATTCGCCTGATTGTCTACTGCGATTATGTATCCGATCCGGTATGCCTGGTGAATCCAGAAATCCTAGAGAGACATGGCTGTGAATACAGTGAAGAAGGCTGCTTAAGCCTTCCTTCGTTATATGCAACGGTGCCTCGTGCAAAATCCATTCTTGTTCGTGCTCAGGATCTGGACGGAAGTCCCTTTGAGTTTGAAGCGGAGGATTATATTGCCCGAATCATACAGCATGAATGTGACCATTTGGAAGGTAAGGTTTTTCCTGATCGTTTGGATCTGATCTCCAAAAGTTCCGTGCTAAAAGAATGGGAAGAACTGGTGCGATCCGGGAAAACCACTACCAAGCCTATCACTGACTAAAAGGGATTTTCCATGTTTATGCAGTCACCGCCTGTTGAGCGGCTTTTGGAATCACTGAGACGGCTGCCTGGTGTAGGACGCAAATCGGCAGAGCGCTATGCCCTGCATCTGCTGACATTGCCGCCTGAAATCTCAGAAGAATTCTCTGCCGCCCTTATCGCAGCGCGGCGCGCTATTGGGTGGTGTCCTCTCTGCAAAAACCTTACCGATATCATGCCTTGCGCTATTTGCCAGGATCCCAAACGGGATTGCACAACTATATGTGTGGTTGAAAGACCTACAGCTGTTCTGGCAATTGAAAAGGGCGGGGGATACCGTGGACTTTACCATGTTCTGCACGGTGTCATTAATCCTTTGGAAGGAATAGGTCCGGAGGCATTGCAAATTGATACGTTGATTGAACGTGTTCAGAAAAACGATGTAAAAGAGGTCATTATTGCAACCAATACCACTGCTGAAGGCGAAGTCACCGCGCTCTATCTGGCAAAGCGCATGGCGGAGTTCGGGATTCAAGCAACCAGAATTGCTCATGGCGTGCCTATGGGCGGTGGCCTTGAATATGCGGATGACGTTACGTTACTTCGTGCTTTGGAAGGGCGATTGCCGTTATGAGCGCTAAAGGTCTTTTTACTTTTCACCCCATGCGCGCCTCTTCACTTGGTGTACTTGTCGCACAAGTCGTGTGTGCCGTGCTTTTGTGTTTTCCATCTGCAATCAATGCTCAGGAAAACGTTGCCGCTTCCAGAAGAAATGCAATCGTAACAGCCATAGAGAAAGTCGCTGCTTCAGTTGTAACCATAAATGTTGTCGGGTATGAAAGAGTGCAGACAGCAGATCCTTTTTTTGATAACTTCATGGGGCTTTTTGACTTTGCACCGGGAATGACACGCACAAAGAAAAAAGCAGTAGAAGGAATAGGTACAGGTTTTGTTTTTGATCAGCAGGGACATATTCTCACCAACTACCATGTATTGCAGAATGCCGATCACTTTTCGTCTGTCACGCTTGCAGACGGACGAAATCTTGATGTTGAAGTGGTAGGGACAGATGAACGCACAGACATCGCTGTTCTTAAAGCCAAAACAGATACGCCCCTTCCTTATGCCGTTCTGGGAAACTCCGATGATCTCTATATTGGAGAGTGGGTCATTGCCATTGGCAACCCCTTCGGCTCTATGATTACAGATCCCCAACCCAGCGTCAGCGTCGGGGTCGTGTCTGCCAACCACAGAAGGGTCAAAAGGGAAGTAGGGGGCGGTGACCGTTTATATCAGGATATGATTCAAACGGATGCGGCCATCAACCCGGGCAATAGTGGCGGGCCGCTGGTTAATGCGGAAGGGGTTGTGGTGGGAATTAACACCATGCTTTTTTCTCAAAGCGGCGGATATCAGGGGATAGGCTTCGCTATTCCCAGCAATCGGGCCAGAAAAGTTGCGCAGGAGATTATCCAGTTCGGGCGCCGAAGAAACCCCTGGTTCGGCTTTCATGGAAAAGCTGTCGAAGAAATGAACGCCTACAGCCTGCGGGAACTTCAGATTCAAAGCCGTTCAGGCGTTGTAGTGACGGAAATCCTTAAGATTTCTCCCGCTTATATCGCCGGTTTGCAGCTGGGTGATGTCATAGAGGAAGTGAACGGGTATCCTGTTCAATATCCTCAGGACATTGATTTTATCAATTGGGACCTCTTTTGTGGAGACTCTGTTCGCCTTTCTATTGACAGGCAGGGGATTAAGAAGGAGGTTCGCTTTTCGGTCAGTGAAATCCGCGCCGAATAACGGCGGCAATAGGCAGGTCTTTTTGTATTTACTGCCTTCTAACTGCTACTATGTTACCGTTCAGATACAGGTGTCTGAACCGATTGGATGAGGGCTGATTACCTTAGGAGAACTTCCATGCGTAAGGCTGTTTTCTTCGCAGCATGTGCACTGTTACTGACTACAGAAGCTGCTTTTGCACAATGGTCCTGGACACCGCAAACAGGGCGTTTTATCAATCTGAAAAAAATGCCGAAAGAAACGGCTGAACTTCAGATTGAATATGCAAGAAGTTTTCTCGTTGCCGGCAATTACAGAAAGGCATTGAGAGAGTGCGATAAATTTGTTGAATATTACGGCAATGATCCTCTGGCAGCAGACAACCTTTTTCTGCGCGGTGAAGTGCTGATGGCGCAAAGGCAATGGTGGAACGCCGCCAAGACCTTCCAGCAGCTCCTCGCCAATTATCCGGGTTCAGACAAATATGATGCCGCCATAAAAATGCAATATGAGCTGGGCGACCGTTTTTATGCACGTGGTGAAGCGCTTGCAGGAAAAAAATTCAGATTCTTCAAAAAGAAACCCTACAAACGGGCTGCTGATATCTATGCCATGGTAGTGGAGAACCAGCCTTTTGCCGCTGAAGCCGCCGAAGCACAATATAAGATCGGTTTATGCCACTTTGCACGAAAACAATTTCAGGATGCCGCTTTCGAGTATAAGCGGGTCATTGAAGATTATCCCACCACAGAATGGGTTAAGGACGCATCTTACGGGCTTGCCATGTGCTATTACAAAGACTCTTACAGCCCGGCCTATGACCAGACACCCAGCGAACTTACCGTGAATGCTATTGATGATTTTAAGGCAAATTTCCCTGGCGACGAGAAAAACGAAAAACTCGGGGAGATGCGCATAGAAATGCGCAATTCTATCGCTCAACACTATCTGAATAGCGCAAAGTTTTACGAACGGCGCAGAGAATTCCCTGCTGCTAAACTGTACTACGAAAAAATCGCCAATGAATTTGCTGATACACAAGCAGTTGACGCTGCCAAAGAGTGGCTCGAAAAAAACAATGGTGTTGAACATGTAGGTGATAAATATTCCGAAGGTATCAGATCCGCTTTATGACGCAGGCTTCTATATTCGATAAGCCTCTGCACTGGGTAGGGCTTTTGCTGGCAGGATGCGCAATGGTCATCAGTGCCGGTTGCGGTTACACGGCTCGGAGCTCTTTAGACCCGGTTTATCAGTCGATCAGCGTCTCGCCCTTTTATGACAAAACGAATGAGTACGGGCTGCAGATTCCCTTGACGAATGCAGTCATTCGAAAGTTTACTGCTGATTCCAGACTTCGCGTAAAAAAACCTGAAGAAGCTGATCTTCTTTTAGAAGGAATGATCATTGACTTCCAGCGCAAAGGTCTGATCTATGATCGCAAGGATGAGACAACCCAGGCGTTGCTTGTTGTTATCGCCTCTATCCGGCTGACAGATCAAAAGACTGGCGAAGTACTGTGGCAGGAACCCGCAGTTTCCGGAGAAACCACTTTCTACACAAGAGCAGCAGGCTTGACCAGCGGGCGACTTCGCGGTAATGCGGAGACCTATATGAACCCTGTACGTTCTTTCACTTCAGAAGAAGAAAACCGTGCTGCTGCCGAGGCGCTGGAACAGTTGGCATCAGAAATCGTTTATCGGGTGCTGGAGCCCTGGTAAATGATTATCAACGTTGGCGATCTCGTAAGTAAATTAGACAAGCACAAGCCTCCCTCCATTATTCTGCTCACTTCCGGCAAAGCCCCTTTTGGCAAGGCTGATTTTGAACCGTGGCTTGCGGAAGCAGCGCTTCATGATTTATTGCAGATGTATGTGCCCGAAGATCAAAAAGATCTGGCGCTCACTACGCTTCAGGCAGGGGAGTCTTCCCCTGGCGATGTCGCCTCTGAAGTCTTGACGCTCCCTTTTCTCGTAGAAAGAAAAGTGATTGTTGTGCGTCACGCAGAACTTTTTTTTGCACTTTCTTCCGATAAAAAAAGCCCTGTTATTCCTTTATTGGAATGCCTGAGCGATCCGCCTGATTTCTGCCTCTTAATTCTCTTAGCCTCCGAGGCCAACAGGAGCCGGCGCTTCTATAAACTCTGCGAAGAAAAAGGGCTTGTGGTTGAATGTCCTCAAATGGAAGACCGTGTATACGGGCAATGGATTAAGGAGCAGCTGAAGCAAAAAGGCTATTCCATCAGCAGCGGCGCCCTTGCTCTTATGATTGAGCGGGTGGGGAATAGCATGAGTGATATGGCAAATGCCATTAATCTCCTTTGTTCCTTCGCAGAACAGGAAACCAAACTCAACGAGCAGCATGTGCTGGCGGCCTGTGCCGATGTTGCCGAAACCACTGTGTGGGCACTTACCGACGCCATTGCGGCTTCTGATACTGGAAAAGCTCTCGAAAATCTTCATGAATTGCTGGCAATTAATAAATCTCATGAAGAGATTCTCGGAATGATCAATTGGCTTCTGGAAAGTGCCTATAAAGCCCATCCCGGCACAAAGGTCAGTTTAAACAAGCCCTTTGTGGAAAAGAAAGTGCTGCCCTTGGCAAAAAAATGGGATGTGACTAAAATGCAGAATGCTCTGCAACTCTGCACCAGAACTAATTTTCAATTCAGAAACAGCGGTGCCGACAAAACGCTGCTCCTGGAAACCATGATCATTAAACTTGCTGCTTCCAGAGGACGTGCAGCGCCAGCCCGATGAAGAGAGCTTTCCTTTTGCCGGGGCATTCAGAATTTCTGTGAAAACTAACTAAAAATTAGTCTTTTTTTCTCTGTAATTTGATTGAAATCAGGCAATCCGGTAGAATTCCTGTTGTATGCGCTAATGTCGTTTTCTTTTTCAGAATGTACCGTGCCAAAGCAGTTTGCAGGTTCTTTTTTCTCTTGTCTTCCTCAAAGGAAATTAAGTTTATATGCGTTGCTCTCTCTGGCTGTTTTTATTTCTTCTCGCAATTAGTCCTCTGCCGGTGCCTGTCCAGGCAGAAGAAGGGCGCCTTTTTACAGCTGAACTGAACAACGCAATAAAAACCGTTCCCATGCCCTTTCTGGTGCATGAAAACAGAAATTACATTAATCTGGAAACCCTTATCACAGAATTGGGCGGGCTGGTCGTAAATATGACTGACCAGATAGAGGCGAGCCTGAACGGAAAGACAGCGACGCTAATCACAAACCACCGTGAGGTAGCTTTAGAAAATCAAAGTTTTTCTTTATCTGTTCCCTGTACATTATTAAATAACGCACTCAGCATTGCTGTAACCGATACCGAACTTTTTTTTCACAACGCTTTTGGAATACAGATTAAAGCGGAAGAGATGAAACCCGGGGCCGATAAAGACCTTGAAGTAATGGATCTCGACGAGTCACTCCTTTTGGAATCAGTACCCGATCTTCCGCAACCTGCTTCTGTTTCCACGGAAACTGCGTCAGATGAAGGCTCAAGTGAACCTGAAAAGAACGAGCAGGAAGAAGACTCCGAAGAAAGCCTGCCCTCTGATGCAACAGCAGGCGATTTTTCAGGTATGAAAAATATTAAAGGTTGCCTAGTGATCGATGCAGCCCACGGCGGACAGGATGCCGGTATTGTTATTGCAGAGGAATTTAAAGAAAAAGAGATTCTTTTGCAGCTCGCTGGCGCAATCAAAGCTGTTCTTGAAGAAAAAACGTCCTTAACTGTAGTTCTCACCAGAGAAGCAGATGTTGCTCTCTCTCCCGGCAAACGGGTCTCGGCAGCTGAAAAAGCCGGAGGTGCTTTTTTCGTGTCGCTGGAGAGTAATTATTCTCCAAACATCCCTGTATCCTCTATTTCAATTTGGACAGATCAGCCGCCCTTTAGTGACGTGAAAAAAGAAGATGCAAAAAAAGAAAATAAAAGTGAACTTACCCGGCAAGAATGCGCTGAAAAGGCGGCAAAATTTGGCATCAGGCTTCAAAGCAACTTAAATAAAACAAACACTTGGGAAAAAGTTTTTGTGCATCAGGCGCCTTTGCTTTTACAAAGGGAAAGCAAAATACCGGTTATTTTAATCGGGACAGGATGTTTGAATGATCCGGAAAAATTGCACCTGTTGAAGAATCCTGAGGAAATCGCGCGTATATCTTCTGGAATCGCCTGGGCGCTTGCCGAAAGCCTCCGGTAAAAGAACCGTGCCTTAATCTTATAAATCGGAATACACAATGCAGTTTTCTACCAGTCACATCTTTAAAAAGCTTGGCTTGATTCTGTGGGCATTTGCCACGCTGATTCTATGCTTTCTTGTTCTGCTGCTGTCCAGACATATGCTTACTGAGGGGCGCAATCCCTTTAAACTGGCAGAAGAAGACTCGGAAGAATTTAAACAGCAGGAGTCATCTGCTTCACGCGATGTCCTGACCGAAAAAAAGGAAATCACCCTTTTTTTCACCTCGGCGGCCGGCATCGGTCTTGTCCCGGAAAAATGTATGATTGAGAGTGCCGAAACAACCGTTGAAAATTGCAGGTCAGCTTTGCTCAAGATGATTTCAGGTCCTGACGGCCAGCACTCTTTACCTAACATCCCTTCCGACACCCGTGTTCGCGGGGTCTACCTGAAAGATGATGGTGAACTCATTTTAGATATTTCTTCCGAAATTATTTTTCTGCAAACAGTTCCTAGAAGCATCGAAACGGAGACTATGATGTTTTTCGGGATTGTGAACACGATGACTCATGAAGCATTGCTCGGGGCTGATTCAAAAAAAGTGACAGCTGTCCGTTTTCTTTTTGACGGCATGGCTCCGCAGGAGACTTTTCCTCTGAATTTTGATTTATCTTACCCGCTCTACCCGGCGCCTAACTGGATAATGACAGAATCCTGATAATGAACGATCTGAATGCTAGCAGCTGCGCACCTATCGGTATTTTTGACTCTGGAGTAGGCGGATTAACTGTTTGCCGGAAAATTTCCGAGTTGCTGCCTTTTGAAAAAATCATTTATCTTGGTGATACGGCACGGGTGCCTTACGGATCTAAAGCCCCTGAGACCGTACTTCGCTATGCCCGTTCCTGTGCGGCGGTGCTCCTAAAATATAAAATAAAAATGCTGGTCATTGCCTGCAACACAGCAACCGCTTTCGCTTTGGAGGCGCTTCAAAAAGAATTGGATATCCCAGTTCTGGGGGTTCTCAGACCTGGAGCAACTGCTGCTTTGAGTCGAACTAAAAACGGGATAATCGGTGTTATTGGTACCAGAGGCGTAATTAACAGCCGTTCCTACGAAAAGACTTTAAAGGCACAACGCCCCGACATAGACGTTTACAGTCAGGCTTGTCCTCTTTTCGTGCCTTTTGCTGAAGAAGGCTGGGTTTCGGGGGATGCTCTTTTTCATGTCGCCCGACACTACCTGGAGGACCTGAAAAAGAAAAAAATTGACACCCTGGTCCTGGGGTGTACTCATTATCCGCTTCTGAAAAACACCATACAGGCTGTTTTGGGCGAGGATGTAATGCTTGTTGACAGTGCGGAAGAAACAGCGAAAGATGTTGTGGAGTCGCTGGATAAAAATTTTCTGTTTAATAAAGAAAAAGAAGTGACACAACCTCTGTTTCTGGTGACCGATTCTCCTGAGGCCTTCCGGTCTACTGGCGAAAAGTTTTGGGGAACCAGCTTAATGTCGGTACAATGGGTTGATATCTGTTCTACCTCTTAATTGAAACAGGAAATTTTTAATGGCGAAACAGAAGCAAAAAAAGAAAAGTCCTAACTTTTCTCCTTTGTTTCGCGCTGTTATGCATACTTATTTTTCCGCTGCAGTTCTTTCCTTTCTATCCGTTTTTATTTTTGCCCTCTTTATTAGCCTGAAAGACCTCGTTCCGGACAAATGGTCTGCCCCCTTTCAGAAAATCAGCCACAGCAATAATGCTTTTCCAGAACAATTGCCAGAGGATCCTGTACCGGCAACAATAATCCGTAACTACGAATTTTCTCCCGAGCCGCAGGAGTTTACAATGGCAGCTCTGGGTGACTTGCTGGAGGAAGAGGACTGTCTAAAAGTAAATGCCTTAATCCGGTCCCTGCTTGCAAATCATGAAACCAATCAGCAGTCCTTTCCGGTGGAATCGCGCCACAGCTCCAAAGAGTCTCCTTATCCGATTACACGCCACTCTGTATTCCTTAATTCTCCTGATGCATTGAGCGTACTTGCCGCAACAATCCAGAGCCAACTTGGCAGTTCCTGCAAAGTGTCAGAAAGCCGTCTTTCTCGAAAACGTGCGCTTATCCAAATTTACCAGTATGACCTCTTGTGTGCCGAAGTGCTGTGCATCGAAAACTTCGAAGACAACAAAACTGCTCCTTCTGAAGACGAATTTGAACACACTGCGCAGGATGGCATACCAGAAGAGGCTCCACTTCCAAAGCAGGAAAGCGAGTCGCCTCCCAAACATAGTGTCGAGCCGGAGCTCAAAGAACAGACCAATGAATTGGATAAACCGTTTTCTGAGCAGAAGAGGTCTGTTGCGCGGCAGCAGGAAGAGAGCCCTCTCATCCCGGAACCACGGGAAATAGCGGCAAAGGAGATGCAGGAAAGCGCTCCGGAGCAAGATGCGTCCCGGGAATCCCCGGAATCAGATCAAATCATAGACGAAGAAGACGCGGAGACACTTCTGGAAGAACTTACTATTCTGCCTCCCGA
>MWCY01000016.1 GCA_002070275.1 Candidatus Hydrogenedentes bacterium ADurb.Bin170 | reverse complement strand
AGAAGGATATATCCCTCAAAAGGCTTCGCTAGAGACAATTTCGGACCATCATTTCGCTAAGCCTCCCGGAGGCTGATCAAAAGACAGGCAAATTAATACATGCGATTTCTATTCAGATTCACAGGTTCAATTATTGCTGAATGAGGGTCCTCTGCAAACTGATAGCATTCAGGTGTTTGATGAAGAAAAACTGGCTGCATTCTTAGAATTTTCCCCTTCCGCACGGGAAACCTATGCATTATTAAATGGCGAGCTTATAATAAAGATTGACGAAAAATATAAAGTCATCGTTCCGGAATGCTACGGTCTGCTTAAAGCAGTGATGACGCCCCTGAAACAAAGAATTTTTCAATATATGCTGAAACATTCAAGTGTGTTCGAGTCCGCACGTCTTATAATTCAGGAGGTTATTTGCGATCACCAAATCCGAAGTTCTTCTGTTTCTGTTTTTGGTGAAAATAAGATAAATTTTACCTGCTGCCCTTCGTCTTTGACCGATAGCAACGAAAAATCTGTTTTTATTTTCGCAAAAGTCCATCCTGCACTTTTGTATCAAGGCAAAGAAAATAGCGATAGTGAGTCGCGCTGGCTGGTACCGGGCTACAAGCTAAAAGGCAACTTCAAAAGCCAAAAAGGAGATTTTTATACTACAAATCAATATGGGTTTCATGATTCGTTTTTTGAGAAAACAAAAGCGGAAAATACATACCGGATTATGTGTGTCGGCGGTTCGACAACAGAAGAAGGTCCATCAGTTGACGAAACCTACCCGAAACTGCTGCAGAAAAAATTAAGGGTTGCTTTTCCCGGGAAAGAATTGGAGGTGCTTAATGCAGGCACGCCTGCAAATGCCGCTTTCTGCCATTTGCTCCGTTTTAACGAGTATGCAGATTTTGATCCTGATATGACCATTTTGCATATTGGCGTTAATGATACTTTATTTTATTATGACATGGACGATTGGACTTTTCCGGCAGAAAAACTCAGGTTTTTAGGCAGTTTCTTTTCCCGCCTGCTGGCGCGCGATATTCAGCATTTCAGTCGCCAGCATTACGAAAATATGGGGGTTTCGCTTGAGCTCTTTATACAAATGGCTCTCAAACGTAATATTAAGGTGTGTCTTGCATCCATCGCCTGCCCGCAATTACAAAAATTAAACAACGAGGAATGGCAATATTTAAAATATAATGCCAATACCACCTGGGAAAAACCATTATTTGATCTGCCAGTTTATGAAGAGCGTATTCAGGCGAGCAATCACCTTCTTTTTCAGCTTGCAAGGAAATATGATCTGCCTTATCTTGCCATAGCCGAAAATATAAATGCTGGAATGGAGTTCTTCACAGATTTTTGTCATATGAGTCCGGCAGGTATCGAATACAAAGCGCAGGTGTTTTATGAACAGCTCCTGCCGCTGCTTCAGAAAGAATTTATGGCGCAACGGCAGGAGTTAAATTATTTGGAGGGGGGGCGCTTCCTTGACGGCTCTTTAAAAATGCAGTTCGAAACTGTTTCCTGCGGGGTCTATTGGCAGTAGCAGCCAGTTTTCGCTGACTTGCGGGCGGACAGATTTACCGCCGAGAGAAGCGGAGCGTGGCTGCATCCCGTTCGGCAGATAAAAGACCGCAACGGCATCTTTCATGAAAGGTCCTTCAAGATTTCCTGCCAGAATTTTTTTGGAAGCGTCCCATTGTACTTTTTTCGCCTGGTACAGACCTAGCATCGGTTCTCCTGAAATACCGCAGAACATAGGCTCTGGCAGCACGTTGAGAAGCCCCAGAGTAGTAGCATGGGCGGCTGCAGGAATAACGACGCCGTCGTGACGTGCGATTTTTCCTTCTGTATCCTGCCAGACAACGGGCAGGCTGCCCGTAGCGTTGAAACATTCGAGATCGCTCACATTCCACGAAGATGCCCCGGAAAACTGCATAATCGCCTCGCCGACATATGGATTGATGTTGATGCCTGCTCTGGTCAGCCAGATCAGCGGTGCGGTACGGCAGGGATCCTGCGGTCTGGCACGGAAAGGCGGGCGGGCAAGCAGTGCGGAAACGAAACGTCCGGCACTACCGGAAGGCGCATCGACAAATTGAAAGGGTCCCGGCCACATCTGCAGCGCCAGACGTGTCTCGAAGTCCGGCGTCTGATCAGTATTAAGAAGAACTCCCACAGGGGCGATACCGATGTCGCCTTCTCTGATACGGGCAGCAGCAGAAGCGGCAGCAAGCCAGGCATCCCGGTTGAGGGGAAGGGCAGAGGCTGCGGCAGGCAGCACAGCGGCTTTTGTTCCCTGCACTGCTTCCACGGCGGCGGAGAAAGCGGCGGTGTCGGCTTCCGCCCGGGAAATTCCGAATGCCAGCAGGACGTCATCCGGAATGGCCGATGCCTCCAGTGCGAAAAAGCCGAAGCCTTTTGAATAAAGCGTACGAATCCTGTCTTTGACGGCTGCTTTCCCTTCGGGAACGCAAGGGTTGTTCCACAGCTGTCCGTCTGCACTTTTGGCTGTATGCCCGCCGCCACTTTTAGCCGGAAGTGCATCAAGCGTTATGCCCGGAGTCACTCCGGCAGCCTGAAGCGCCGAAGCAGCCTCATTTATATTTCGCGGGTAAAGCGGGGCGCCGCCTTCCAGAGATCCGGGCTTGCTTTCCCAGTTTCCAGGGATGAGCGCATGGGTGATGCCGAGCGCCGCTGCAGTGCCTGCCTCACTTTTAAGCCGTGACAGACCGGCGGTATCAGAAACAGTGACCCAGGCCCGCGGCTGATCCAGTGTTGTGCCTTCTTTGCAAAAATGGTAGAGCAAATAAGAGTACTGGGAATCCTGCAGTGCAGGTGCTGTGCCCAGGCTAAGCCAAAGCGGATCAGCTTCCAGACTGGCACCGGGGGCAAGTGGCTTCGCTGGCGAAAAATCGCTTTCAATACGTCCGTGCCATTGTCCGCTTTCTCTGGTCGAAAAGATCCCCGAGGCAGCTTTTCCCTGCGGAATCAGGGCAATATTTACAATAACCTGACGGACAGGATCATAAATACGTAAGGATGAGGAAAGGCCTTCCGGAGAAAACACAGGGTGCCCGCCCCGGAAAACCATATTGCATGTGCCAATTTCTGCCTGTTCACTCAGACCGCAGAGGCTCCCGGCCGGAATTTCGGCAGTTACAATTTTTTGAATACTGATGGGATTTTCGCTGATATTTTTAACTTTGAGCGTGATCAGAAGAAAATTCCACTGTTTTAACATGGTTACAGCATGCTCAACAGACAATCCTTCCAGCGGTTGAAACTGGATGGCGTAGTGCGTGCCTTCTCCTGCCACTTCCCACACGGCTGGGCCTCTGTCGAGGAATGTTTCTCCGGCGGCACCGAACATATCATTGGTGAGCACACGACCGTCTGCCAGCTCGATAGAAAACCGGACTTCCTTTAAAATCAGATCCGGATTCATCCGTGCCTGTTCACTGTCTTCCTGAAAGAGCTTTATGCGCCATTCCCCGTTGTCCTTTGCGTAGTCAAGCCTTAAAGGGCCACCACTGAAAGTATAATGTTCCCGTAAAGTCCAGGGGAGTTTTTGTGCAGGCGCCTGCGTCGTTGCCTTAGCAGGTGCTTTTGCTGAGGCTTTGGCTGGTGCTGCCAGAACAACTGTATGGGACAGGGTAAAGGTCACAGCCATTGCGCACAGAAATCGAAGAGCGAAGAGCATAAAACATTCCTTTATTTTTAAAGAGGGGGAAGGCTTTCCATTGCAGGCTCAGGTAAACCCCCGTTATTGTTCTGAAGCCGCCAGTAGTATACTAAAACCTGCCTTAAGGGGCAACTGTTGGCTTTATACTGTTAACCTTTAAGCAATATTTATCGTATAATAATAAAGTAAACTACAGAAATTATCTGCATAGTCAATCAACACCGCCGGAAGGCGATCAGGACACCTTCGTTTTTTTTGGAGCGCATCTGCTACAGTACGTCTCATATTTATTTCAAATAGATAACACGGTGCAACGGATAAACACTCCCTGCTTGTATCGTTCACTCACTTTGAAGTAATCATGTGTTTTTTGATATACTGTTGCGTCGTTGCGCCACTGAAAAGGCATCGGTTCATGAACAACTTAACAATTCCAATTTCCTGTATTGGCGGCGACGGCTACGAGTTCGAGGAGTGCATCCCTTTAGAATCTATTCAGCCGCCTGATACGCCGGCGGTGACTGTAGGTTCGGTGTGCATATCGGGCAGATTTACAAAATTTCGTGAATCATATACCTTTCGTGGCAGAGTGACGGGCGCATATCACGGAACCTGTTGCCAATGCCTTGCCTCGGCAGACGTCCCCTTTTGTGTACAAGTCCGATGGATTTTTGAAAAAATATCCGGAAATGTGCTGAAGGAAATCAGCCGTTCGCAGGAAGAGACAGACTTCTTTTACAGTCATCCGGCGAAAAACGCTTCAGCACCGGCAGCGCAGGAAGATGTGATTTGCCTGGCTCCTTACGTATGGGAGGAGGTTGTTTTTGCAGAGCCGTATACCTATGTATGCGGTCCGGACTGCAAAGGTGTCTGTGGCCGATGCGGCACCAACTTAAATCATAATGACTGTGGCTGTGACAAGGAAAAAGAGTCACAGCACCTGAATGACAATCAGGGATTGTCGGCGCTGGCAAAGATGTTTCCGGAGCTGCAATCCGACAAGAATAAGGAGTAGTTTACAATGGCATTACCCAAGAGACGTACCGGCAAAGCGAAAAAAGGCATGCGCCGCTCACACCATGCACTTACAGCCCCCAATGTAGTTGAATGCCCCGATTCTGGCGAAGCCAAGCTTCCTCATCGTGTTTGCCTTAAAACTGGATTTTATAAAGGCCGCGTTGTTGTAAAGCCTCAGAACGACTGAGTTGTTTTCGCCGGCATTTTTTTAGCACCGGTTTGCCTGATCTGAACTGAGATAAAGGATTTCTCTGTGCGAATTGCTTTGGATGCCATGGGAACAGATAATCCGCCCGGACCGGAGGTGGAAGGTGCTGTCTTGGCAAGCCTCAATTCAGACGTGGAGGTCATCCTGGTCGGTGATGAAGATCTGCTGAAAGAGAAACTCGAAGCTTTTCCGAAAAAAGGCAACGTCTCCATCCGCCACGCTCCTGAGGCAATAACGCCCCTCGAGCCGCCGGTTATTGCTGTTCGCAAAAAAAAGCATTCCTCCATGCATGTGGCGATGCGCATGGTCAAAGAAGGGGAGGCACAGGCATTTATCAGCGCTGGCAATACCGGTGCAATTATGGTGGCCACCCGTGTGATTCTGGGATCTATTCCGGGCGTGGCACGCCCCGCTTTGAGTCAGACCTTCCCCACGCTGCAGGGACGCACAGTTGTGCTTGATCTGGGTGCGAACGTGGATTGCACAGCCCGGCATTTGTGTGAATTTGCCGAGATGGGTGTCGCTTATTCAAGACATGCCCTGGGCGTCGAGAACCCCAGGATTGCCCTGTTGAATATCGGCGAGGAAAACGTCAAGGGCGGTGCGATTGCCCGGGAGGCATACCGAACGCTTTCAAAAGCGTCCCACCTGAATTTCATAGGCAATATTGAGCCGAGACCGCTTTGCGAGGGCAAGGCGGATGTGGTCGTCTGCGATGGCTTTATCGGTAACCTCTTTCTAAAAACGAGTGAGGCCGTTGCCTATTTCATGGGAAAAATGGTGAGGGAGCATTTCGAAAGCTCAAATATGAGCAAGATCGGCGCTGTCCTCGCCCGCAAGGCTCTCAAGCAGATCAAGCACAAAATGGATCCCAACGAGTATTCCGGTGCGCCGCTGTTGGGCGTTGACGGAACAGTGATTGTTCTTCATGGTGCCAGCACTGTTCGGGGCATAGAAAATGCGATCTACGGAACACAGCACGCTCTGGAAAACCACCTGCTGGAACATATCCGCGAGAACATCCAGACATTAAAAGAAAATGGTGGAGTAAACGGATCTGCTCAGGATGCTTTGTCAGCCGATTCCATGGCAGGGCTCGGGCTCCAGTCCGAAACGGAAGATCCTCCGGAAGCAGCCGTCTTTTCGTCCGCTGAATCATCGAATCTGCTTCAGTAATCTCTTCTCTTGCTTTTCTTCTTTCCTTTCCTGCACGATAAAGCAGGCACGTTTGTGAGAGAAACCAGGCTTAAAATGTGATCCAAGGAAAGCGCATTGTCATCATTAAAGGGAAAAATCGCTGTAATCACGGGAGGCACCCGGGGAATCGGATATGCGGTTGCCCGGCTTTTTATTGAAAGAGGGGCGCAGGTTGCTTTGTGTGGCCGTTCCGAGGAAAGTGCATCGGCTGCCGCTCAGCGCCTCGGTTCTTCCTGCATCGGTATAGGCTGCGATGTATCCAATCCGGCAGCAGTGGACGCGCTCATCGGCAGAGTCGCCGCCACGTGGGGAACGGTTCATATTCTAGTGAATAATGCAGGATCGACCGATGACGGCCTTCTGATCCGGATGAAAGATGAGCGTCTGGAGCGGCTCATACAAACCAATCTCAGCAGTGTGTTTTATACCTGCCGTGCCACAGCTGCCATGATGATGAAACAGCGTTACGGCCGTATCATCAATATCGGCTCCGTTGCAGGGCTGCGTGGCAATGCCGGGCAATGTGCCTACGCGGCGGCAAAAGCGGGGCTGATCGGCTTTACCAAATCCTATGCTCGGGAAATGGCTTCCCGAAATATTACTGTTAATCTGGTTGCCCCCGGATTTATTGACACGGAAATGACAGCCTCCTTTCCGGAGGCGCAGCGTGATGCGCTGCTCTCCCGGGTTCCGCTGCAGCGCCCGGGAACTGCGGAGGAAGTGGTGGCAGCAGTGGCTTTTCTTGCTTCGGATGAAGCGGCGTATATTACCGGAGCCACGCTTACCGTGGACGGCGGGCTGGGCACCTGATCCGGAAGGATATCAGAGCAGGCACTTCAGGGTTGCCTGAAGCGTGTTTTCGTAATTACCCGTGGAGTGCCCGCATTCAAGCGCTATAAAGTCCGTATAGCCGCTTTCTCTGATAGCCCTGAATATATTGGTGTAGTTGAGTTCGCCTGTGCCCGGCTCATTGCGACCTGGGTTGTCGGCAACGTGAAAATGCCCGATATGGGCAATATTTTCCCTGATATTGCGTATTACATTACCTTCTGTAATTTGCTGATGATAAATATCGAAGAGCATTTTGACGTTGGGACTTCCGACCGCCTGTAAAATCTCAATGGTCTGATCGGTGCGGGTTATGAAAAATCCCTTGTGATCCACAAGAGGATTCAGAGCTTCCATTACAAGAATCATGCCACTGTCCTCAAGGAGGGGCGCAAGCCGCTTCAGGCAGGTAATGACTGATTCCGTCTGTGCTTCCGCTGATGTACCTTTCAGGCTGTTTCCTGTTAATCCTATAAGCCGTCTGCAATTCAACTGTTTTGCCATTGCAATCCGTTGGCGAAGCATTTCGAAGACTTTATCATGATCTTCGGGAGCAACCATCCAGCCCTCGGCAATAGCCCCGGTACCTGCCATACAGCTTATTTCCAGTCCCAAAGCACAGGCCTTTTCCCGGATTTTGTCGGCGTCACCGATGGGCCAAAGCCATTCGTATGCGGCAAGTCCCCAGCGTGCCACATGTTCCAGTTTGTCTTCCGGGCGCAAACCTGGGAACCATTCCAGAGGTGCGGAAAAACGCATCCCTGAATCGGCAAAGGTCGGGCTGTTCCCAATGTCAGAAAAAGTGGCAGGGCAAAGAGACACGCTTGCGGCGGCAGAAGCAGCAGAATGCAGGAAACAGCGTCGGTTCATACGTGGACTCCTTGTGGGTATGCCATAAGCCGGCAGACACTGCCCGGGCTGTACGCAACTAGAGAGAGGCGCAGTGATTCCGGAGCACCTCGATGATTTGATCCTGTTGCTCCGTTGTCAGCTCCGGAAACACAGGCAGAGCGAGCACTTCTGTGCAGGCTCTTTCCGCTTCCGGGCAGGAAGCCTTCGCTGAAACATATGCCTGAAAACAAGGCTGTCGATGGAGCGGCAGCGGATAGAAAACGCCGCTGCCTATTTCCCGGTCAGCCAGCAGCTGCCGGGCACGGTCGCGCTGCGGTATGCGAATTACATACTGATGATAGACATGATACATGCCATCCTGTTCCACGGGCGGGATAATGCCGGGTACATCCTTCAGGCATTGCGTATAATAAGCGGCTTTTTCACGGCGCTTTTCGTTCCACTGTGCCAGATATTTCAGTTTTACTGCCAGTACAGCCGCCTGAATTGTATGTAAATGGCTGTTGGTTCCCACCAGCGCATGCTGATAGAGGGCGCTTGCCCCGTGGCAGCGCAGCATACGCAGTTTTTCCGCCAGCGCATCATCATTGGTAAGGATGGCACCTCCTTCTCCGGCGGCGCCCAGATTTTTGGTGGGATAAAAACTTAACGCTGCAGCGATTCCCCAGTTTCCGGGCTGCCGGTTATTCATGCGAGTACCCAGTGCTTGCGCCGCATCTTCGATAATGGGAAGATTGTACTCCGTGGCGATGCCGGTTAAAGCGTCCATATCGGCACACTGTCCGTACAGATGGACGGGCAGGATGCAGCGCGTTTTCTGAGTAATTAATTGGCGGACCGACTGCGGATCCACCGTAAAAGTGTCGGGAAGAATATCGGCAAATACAGGAATACCGCCTGCATTTACGATAGCGCCGGCTGTAGCGAAAAAGGTGAAAGGCGTCGTGATGACTTCGTCGCCCGGCTGAAGATCCAGAGTTTTTAACGGAAGCAGCAGCGCATCTGTCCCGGAGGAAACCCCGAGAGCATGTTTTACTCCCGCAAAATCAGCCAATGCTTTTTCGAAGGATTCCACGTCGCTGCCACCCCGGAACTGTTGCCGCTCCAGAACGGAAAGCACTGCTTTTTCTATCTCTTTGCGGAGAGCGTGATACTGGGCACGCAAATCCACCATGGGAATTGTCATTTTTAGGCTTGCTCCTGAACTGATCCAACAGGCAGTATACGGTCAGTGTCTTTAAAAAAGGTAAAATGCCTCCTGCCCGCCATTTCCTTTACAGTATAAAAAACTGTTTGCCGGAATATCAAAAGAGAGAAAGGCGTTTGGGGCTTTCTCAGCGAATGAGCATGACATCGCCGTAAGAATAGAAACGGAACTGTTCTTTAATTGCGAGATGGTAGGCGTCCATCAGCAGTTCTCTGCCGGCAAAAGCGCAAACCAGAGCAAGCAGGCTTGAGCGCGGCAGGTGGAAATTAGTCTGCAGAACATCCACAGCCCGAAATGTGTAGGGTGGAAAAATATATAAATCGGTGCTTCCGTTTCCGCCGCTATATTTGCCATCGGAATAACAGGATTCTAGCACACGGGTGCAGGTCGTCCCTACGGCAACAACTTTATGTCCGCAGTGCCTTGTGTCATTCAGTTTTTGAGCCGTTTCTTCCGGAAAAATGTACTCTTCCTGATCTACCTGATGGTCACTGAGCCTGTCCGCCTGAATAGGCTTGAAAGTGCCGTAGCCTACATGCAGGGTAAGATATGCTTTCTCGATGCCCGCAGCGGCCAGCTTCCTGAAAACATTCTCTGTGAAATGGAGCCCGGCCGTCGGTGCCGCAACTGCTCCGGGATGCTTCGAATACACGGTCTGATAGCGTGTTGTGTCATTATGATCGGACTCTTTGCGGTGTATATAAGGCGGCAAAGGAATTTCTCCTGCCTCCTCCAGCCGGGAAATAACCTGTTCACCGTTAAAAAATACACGTCGCTTCCCGCCCGGCAGCGTTTCAGCCACGACGGCTTCCAGACCGGCAGGGAAGAGAATCTTTGCACCCGCCCGTACTTTGGCAGAAGGGCGAACCAGTGCAGACCATCCGCCGTCACTCAGTTCCTGCAGAAGAAAAATCTCTACCGCACCGCCTGTTTCTTTTCGCCCGTGCAGCCGGGCACGTATGACCCTGGTGTCATTCAGCGCAAGGCAATCACCCGGATTCAGATAGTCCGGCATATTTTCAAAAACATCCAGCTGAATACGACCGCTGTTGCGATCGATGATCATGAGCCGGGAAGCGTCTCTTTTCTCCGCCGGATATTGAGCGATAAGCGATTCGGGCAGTTTATAGTCGAGGTCAGAACTTTTCATGGGGCGTCCGATTTATTAGGGGGTGCGGGTGTCGTTCGTGGAAGAACATTCAGAGAGATATTCCTGAAAGAGTGACGCTATGCCTGCATCCTCGCCAGTCCCGCGATGGATGACCAGACGGTATTTTAACGTGAAGGAATCGCCCGGCTGCATCACATGATCCCGGACATGGGGCCAGGATTGCCCTAAAAAGCCGTAATGCCTGAGAATCCATCCTGTATGAGGGAACCCGGGCAGGCCGGGATGCTGAAAAATAGCAACACCTGAATAGATATTTCCGCCCGGTTTTTCCGGGAAAGAAATGTCCGCCCAGGGAGAATTCAGCATCAGGGCATCTTCTTCTGAAATACCCTGTGCCGATCTGAAAATAAAAGGTTTTCGGGCGGCATCGGGCCGGAAGCAGAATCCTCCATAGCCTTTGTTGTCTGTACCTGCGCCCCGTAAAGTTAAAACAGCGTCACTGACGTTCGTAAAGGTCAGTGTAAAATCAAGGAACCGGTGGTTCTCTTTTTCGGGAGCTACCTCAAACGTCACTTTTTCTTCCATGATTGCTGTGTCTGGCGTATCGTCAAAAGCCCAGTGATTAACCAGCGCAAAGAATGCACTTTCCGTTCCAGGCTCTTTTTTGATCCAGGACACATGATGCTGCCTGGCATCTTTCAGAATCCATACGTCAATCTTTCTATCACCCGACAGGCTGTCCGGCCACGCCCAGAAAAGGCCGCGGTGATGGAAATGGTCGATAGGAAAGTCCTGGGTCAGTATTTCCCCATTAAGGCCGTATAGCGGATGGAAATAGCAGCCCCGTGTATAATGTTCCGGCACAGGCCAGGCAGGTTTGACCAGGCCGTAGTGGTAAACCAGCACGGGATTTCCGTTTTCATACAGGGAGAGCGCTGTACCGTCATCTTCCATAGTGAATGCGGACTGAATAGCGAGCAGTGCCGATGCAAGCAGGCAGAGAGTGTTCATAGCGGACAGCTCCTTTTGGCAAATGTTCTATTGCAGAACGTGGAATTATCGTGCTTTTGATTACAGATGCTGAGGCCCTTTACCAATTTGTTTCTCCAAAGCCTGCCGCCTTTCATCAACGATTCGGTCAGCGATGGCCGTGATGTACTTTTTGAGCCACATGTCCGTATGTCCACCTTCTCTGTAGTCGGCTGGCCCGTAGGAATCCACGCGGCCGCTCCGTTGCAGATCATCCACCTGGGAAAAGCGTGCCGTGGAATCCGTGTCGTATACAGCGAAGGCTTTTCCACCATGTTTACAGATGACAGAAAAGCTGGGTACATCGCTTGGCCCGTCTGCAATATAGATCATATTTTTGATGGGCACGCGCCGTTCTGACTCCGGGATTGTGTCATTCACGGAGATATTTTCCTTTTTATTCACTCCTTTGTTAATTTCAAAAATGGCGCGTGTTTTGGTCGTATTGTCCAGGCATCCAGCAAGTTGCGTGATTTCTCCGGGCTCCGGCGAGGTGTCAGGATTGAATGCAGGGGCGGCAGGTGTTTCGATAAACTCGCTTGCCCATATGCCGCTCAGGTGTTCAGCAACAACCGAACCCCTGATCATTTCGGCGAGCCCGGTGCTGACAACGTAATGCTCCAGATGCAGATCAATCTCCTGATATTTCTGTGAGTCCAGAATTTTTTTCAGGCGATCAAAAATATCCGGAATCCCCGGGTAAAAATCAATTTTTTTGCCCATTTCCCGGAGCAGAGCATTGGACAGACCCTTCATAATCCCTGCGCGGACATAGGTCAAAAGGTGCCCCAGATAACAGGTGTCCTGATGAACAGTGATGCCTGCCTTTTTATAGTAAGCGGGGAGCGCCTGCACTTCCTTCCAGAACTGAGATTCATCCACGTTGTAATGCTGAAAAAGAGGTGTCTGCATATAGTGGGGAGACAGTGTTTTATCAAAGTCCCAAATGACTGCAATAATGTTTTGCGCAAACAAACCTTTGCTCATGGAAAAATTTCCCGGGTTAGTTGAAGTTGATTCCTGAAACGAAATGCCACGCTATTCTTATTTTTCTATGATGACTTCATCTTTCATATTGCCGTCCACGTCAAAAGAGCGATAGACCAGCCGTGGCGGATTCAGCTGCAGGTCGATGACCTGATAGGTAGACAGGTGTTCATAGGCAACGTCTGCATAGGGTCGGTCGGCAAGTTTGTACAGTTTTGTTCCGGACACGGAAACAACATAATAAGTTCCGTCCGCCGGACGCTCCGCTTTCTGATTGTCCCGCATGGGACCTGTGCGCAAATAAGCATGGTCATGGCCCTGCAGCACCATGTCCACATGGTGTCGATCAAAGACGGGAAGCAGCGTATCCCGGAGCCAGACGTTGTCCCGGTTGATCCCTGAACTGTATAGCGGGTGGTGCATCATGACGAATTTCCACACCGCATGACTTTGTCCCAGCGTTTCATCCAGCCATCCGACGTATTCCTCCGGGAGCAGATTGGTATCCACTATAACAAATAGAGCATTGCTGTACTCAAAAGAAAAGCAATGTTCGGGTGCAATATTTTCCGGCCCGTTTTCAGGCAGGACAAAAAAATCTTCAAAAAGTGTCGGATCGCCGCCAATATATTCGTGGTTTCCGAGAGCGGGTACCACAACACGATGATCAAAAACGCCCGTTGTGTGTGCAAAAAACGCATCCCATTCATTGCGATCCACGCCACGATTTACGTTGTCTCCGGCAAGCATGTAAAATCGCGCATTGGGCTGATCCTGCCACGCACGCTCGAGAAGGCTACGCCATCGGGGATAGCCGACCTGAACGTCTCCCATATAGATGAAGGAGAAAGGGGCTTCTTTATCCGGAGCTGTTGTAAATTCGTTCAATGCGGACCAGCCGTCCGATGAGCCGTCTCCGACTGCATAAACATAGGAAGTGTCCGGTTCCAGATCTGTCAGCGTGGCAGTATGGGTATAGATGACGGGCTGGTTCAAGAGATGTATGGATTCGTGGCGGAGCGATTGCGCTTCTTTTATAACAGGTGCACCGGGGGTGAAGTGCCTGTAGTCTTTCTTTTTCATATAAGCAACAGCGCCTTGCCGGGACTCCTCACTCGTACGCCATAGGATGCTCTGGGTATACCGGGGATCGCTGCTCCAGGTGAGAATTATATTGTCCGGCCGGGGCGAGGCGGGGTAGTCTGTTTCCGCAAAAAAGTCGAGCAGTTTGGTGGTGCGCCGCCACCGGGCATCCACCTGAAGCAGCGTTGCCCCTTCCAGTGCAGGAGAATAGCTGTCAATGGGCTGCCATTCAGGGTGCGTATAAGGGCGGACGCCTTTCTGGAATGCTGCTGTCCGGATGCTTTGAGGGTAAATTCCGGAAATAGTGAGGGTGTCTTCCTTCCGGAGCGGCTGTACGGCGATGAAATAGTGGAGGTAGTTTCCTGAAAAAGAATTGATCCCCAGTCCGACGGCTCCGGCATCAAAATCCCGGGCGTAGCCAACAAAATAATCGCCGTCACTGGACACCTGCACATCAGTACGCTCAAAAGCATGGTCCTTCAGCCAGAAAGCTTCAAAGGGGCCTTTCTCTTCAAAACGACTGTCGTAGAGTACGTAAACTTTTGCCGGGCAGTTGATCTGAAAGCGGATGTGCTCATTGGCAAAGGCAGCGCATTCTTCCTCAGTCAGCTGCTCCATAATTTGCTGTGGTGTCATCGATCGCAATTGACTGAGTTCATAGTTTTCAGCCAGCCTTCTGCGTGCACTGTCAAGGGCATTGTCTACCGACAGAGCCGTAGCACCCCAGGACACAGCAAAAAGAATCAGAGCAGAATAAAAAGGTATGCGCTTAAAAGCATTGTATGAAAACAGCATCGAATTTCCCAGACTTTCTTTAAAGACTAGCAATATTTCCTAACATTATTTAAAAAAGCGTGTTTTAGATACAAGGAATACCGACAGTTAGCATATTCCCTGCAGACAGGAAGAAAGACCCCGGAGCAAAGTCTTATATTAAATATCTCTGAAACAGCAACAGAGGCCGCATGCAGCCTGCAGATGCGTTTTTCAACGCTGAGCGTTCTTATGGCTTTGAACGAAGATCATAAGCCATGACGGCATCACCATGCCGGATATAAAGGATGCCGTCGGCAATAGCAGGATGTGCCCAGTGTCTGCCATCGCCTTCCGTGATTCGAAAAGAGCCGGCGTGGTGAAACGCTGTTGGATCCGCTTTCACCAGATGGACGATGCCTCGTGTCGGTCCTTCATAAATATACAGCATATTATCGGCGTAAATGACGACACCCTGTTTTACATCTTTCGCTATCCACATGATTTCGCCGCTTTTCATCTCGATGCAAACCAGATGATTGCCGCGCATGTGGCTGGTTCCATACAGATAACCTTCATGCAGCACTACACCGTGATGCTGGCAGTCCAGCAAGTTGTCCTGCCAGACTTTTTCGTAACTGCTGCCGTCATCTGAAAGGCGAACAGCCCCGCTTTCCGCTTCGTAGCCGCCCGTATAATAAATCAGACCATCCAGATAAAGAGGCGTTACCGCATGAATCCCGTCGCGGGTAGGATGCTCCATTTTCCAGAGGAAAGAGCCGTTTTTCGCATCCAGACAGACAAGATAATTCGCAGTTTCAGTAAGCAGCAGGCGCCGGCCCTTGTGTGTGTAGATAATCGGTGCGCAATAGGAGGCCTCATCGGTAAAACCCGGCGTTGTCCATACAGTTTCCCCGGTATATTTGTCGAGAGCAGCGAGCCCTGCATCTGCTCCGCCCGGCGTGCAAATGACCCGGTCGCCGTCAACCAGCAGGGATTCAGCCAATGTGTACATAATATTCGGACCTTTGAAACGCTCAAGAATATTAACGCTCCAGATTTTTTCTCCGGAAGCGATATTCAGGCAGAAGAGTTCACCAAGCCCTGAGAGCATATAAAGGCGATCCCCGTCAAGGGTCGGAGTCGACCGCGGTCCTGGTGCCTGGGTGTCTTCGGTTTCAATACCGACAGGGATGACTCGTTCAATTTCGCCTGAGAGATTCAGCACAAAAATTCCCGCGGTGGCTTCATCAATCATGCCAGGTATATAAATTTTTCCGTCAGCGATCACCGGAGAAGAATAGCCGTGCCCCAGTCCGTGTGTTGTCCACAGGCAGGGCGGCCCTTCCTCAGGCCATGTCGTAAGAAGTTTACTTTCATCAAAGCGCCCGTCCCGCCAGGGTCCGCGGAACTGTGGCGATTCGCCCGCATCGGCAGAGAACGCAACAATAAGCATGAGAAAAAGAATAGCGAAATATTTGTTCACGCCAAAATTCCTGTAAAAGTAAAAAGTTGAAACCAGTGCTGTAACTGAAGATTTCATACCATACACAAAGACACTTCATAAATCCAAAGATAAAAGCAGAAACTCCTTTTTTTATGCAGATGTGACAGAGGTTTTTTAGTCGGTGTCTTCTGAGTATTATCTGCAGATGGGAAAGCCGTCTACGAGGAAGGGGCCGATTGCAAGATAATCAAGCCGTGCTTTTTTAAAAGCGGTAATCGCTTCTTCCGGTGTTCGAATAATGGGCTCTTCGTGGACGTTAAAGCTGGTGTTGAGAAGAACGCTGCTTCCGGAAATATCTTTGAAGGCTTTCAGGATCTTATAAAAATCAGGATTCGCTCCGGCACTTACTGCCTGAGCGCGCGCTGTGCCGTCCACATGAACAATGGCAGGGTTCTCCTGTTTCATTTTTTCCGTGCAATCGAAGCAGACAGTCATGAATTCAGCGGCGTGGCGCCCTGCGCCTGTGTTCAGACAGTATAAGTCCAGATCTTCGGCGAGCACAGCAGGTGCGAAGGGCATAAAGTCACTGCGCTGAAGAAGAGCGTTCAGCCGGGTGACCACTTTGCTGTCCGTCGTTTTCGCCAGAATTGAGCGGTTGCCCAGAGCGCGGGGTCCCCATTCCATACGCCCGGTAAAACGCGCAACAAGAAATTCTTTGACAAGCAGGTCGGCGATTGTGTTTTCAATGGCCTCTACGCGTCGGTAGGGAAGACCGGACTGTGACAGCACAGATTTAATTTCGGCATCTGTATAGGATTCACCCCAGAACACATCGGGCACGCGATGCGGGGCAACTGCATCATGAGCACATAAAGCGCCCAGTCCAAGGCCTCCATCGCCCATATTAGGCAAAACAAACAACTGCTCAACCTCCGGTATCTCGTGAAGGCGTTGGTTAAGCTTTACATTCGCGGCAACACCGCCCGTGACTGCCAGTCTCCTCAGCCCTGTCTTTCTTAAAAAATCCCGGGCAATCTGCACTACATATTTTTCGAGATTGTCCTGCGCCCACGCCGCCAGATCTTCACGGGCATAGCGTTCGCCAAGCATTTTCTTTGCCCAGTCTATGCCCCGTTGCCCAAACCCGAACTGACCCGTGAATCGGAGCCTTCCTTCGGCATATTCAAAAGGGAAGGGAAAATCCACATTTTCCGACGAGCCGTTTGCAGCAAGACCGGTTATTTTGCCTTCATCACGGCAGGAAACAAAGCCGAATACTTCCGCCATAACCTGAAAGAAGAGTCCCAGACTGTCGCGGGAAGATACTTCCCACAACCGGCGCATAGGCTGCCCGGGTGTGCACTGCAGGACAAGCAGGGATAAACCGTCACCCATGCCATCGACGGACAGCACCAGAGCTTCTTCAAAGCCGGAAAGTTTCCAGGCGGCAGCAGCATGCCCTATATGATGTTCCACATAACGCAGGGGTTTCTTCTTTAAAGGATGGGGCAGCACCATACGGGTCATGAAAGGCAGGAAAGGAAGCGAGCATTTCCGCAGCAGTGACCGGTTCGAGGTGTGGGATACAGGCAGGTAAAAAGTGAGGTCATCCAGAAGCTTTCTCAGCCTCGATTCTTTCTTTTCGCGACGGGCATTGTAGAGCCATTGATGGGATCGGGGGAGGAGCCGTACAGGCGGAGGCGGTGTCATGAGCCCGGACATGCATATGTAATCAACATCCTGCGGAGCAATACCCGTATACTGGAAGAGAGATTCCAGAGCGCGGTGCGGAAAACCGCCCTCGTTTTTACGACGGGAATAACGTTCTTCATTGGATGCGAACAGAACAGATTCGCCGTCACTCAAGGCAACACCGGAATCAAACAGATCTTCATTTATACCGAGCCAGATGGGCATGGCTTCTCCGTTAAACTGTTAATTTGAATGCAGGCCGTGACACATTTACAGAATAGTTTATCTGTAGCGCAATGCGTTGAGCATTGCTTCGGGCTTTAAAGAGAAAAAAAGACAAAGCTCTACCACGGGAGCGCACCAGCATTGTGCACAGTGCTTCGGCAACGGCATGTTTTTAAATTTTTCCGGCCATGTCCCTGAAGCCGCTGTCCCGTGAAGAAAGTCTTTTACCTGACATTGATGGCAGGCGAGCATGGAGCCGTCTGCTTCCAGAATTGCCATGGACTTTCCCGCAGCGCAGAAAATGGGCTGGGGGTCGGGCCAGTGGGCAAGATGCTTCAGCCCTGTATAGGAATTGCGGATGGGCGCGCCTCTTTGTTTAAGGGCGATAATCTTTTGAATTGCTTCCCGGTAAGGGGCCGTGTCAGGGGCGATGGGATTACTTTCCAGAGATGTGCTGAGCCATTTTGTTGCAGGTTGAAACATAATCGGCACTTTGTAGTGCTGCGCCGTTTCCACTGCCTTATGAAAATCATCGAGATTATACCGGTTCAGCACACATTGCAGGCTTACTGAAGTGCCGGAAGATTTGCACAGTTCCAGTGCCTCGATAGCTTTTGCATAACTGCCTTTGCCCCGTACCTGATCATGAACGGTTTCGCTTCCGTCCAGGCTCAAGTTGATATGCTGTACCCCGGGCTTGATCGATTCCAGTTTTGATTTTAAAAGAGAGCCATTGGTGCTGAGATAGCACTGGAATCCTCTGGAGCGTGCGTATTGGACGATTTCGCCTATATCCTGACGGATGAGCGGTTCGCCGCCGCCGAAAGTGATCCATCTTGTTCCAAGTTTCCAGAGCGCATCCAGACCCGCTTTAATTTCCTCTGTTGTCAGTTCTTCGGGAGGGGCATCACAGGCGGCACAGTATTGGCACCGCAGATTGCAGCGAAAAGTAATGTTCCAGGAGAGAAAAAGAGGGGTTCGTTTTTTCAGCAGGTGGATATTGATCAGCGCCTTTGCGAGGCTGAATACATGGAACATCAGGTACCCTGTTTTATAACGGAATAATGCTTCAAGTTGCTTGATTACAAGTGTTTCAGTTTAAAGAAAATAATGTGAAAGAGTCAAATAAAAGTGAAAGACTGGGAAATGCAGAAGGAAAAACAGGACGCTCCGGATGCGACGCTGTGGCGCTGCTGCGGCTTAACGCTATGCGCTGGCTCATTTCCTGATCTGCCCAGGCCATTCACACCTGGCAACGCTCATGGTGATTCCTGCTCAGGATTCGCATCAAACTGCTGCAGAAAGGGAAAGACATTTTCTGTAATGAAAGAACGGGTCGCACGAAGGTTGTCGGTAATAACACCGACATGATCAGCATCTACCGGCTGTCTTCCGAAAATGCCTTTGACTTCAACAAAAATCTCATTGGCACTGTGTCTGAAAGACTCGATATTCACATGAAGCGTGCCCCGGTGCTCGTTGGTTTCCGGGAATACAAATCTCAGCCCGCCTGTGGCAAGAGGGCGTTGGAAGTGCGGGTTGATTCGCCCGGCAAGATGGCAGGCATGATCCAGAAGAAAAATGCGTGCGTCATCAAAATGGGTGAGCGCAAAGGTGGACCGTACGGTGAGGGCATGCAGCAAAATTTGTGCAATATTCTGCGTTTGCAGTACCAGCGGGACAGCAGTATGCAGTTTTTCAGCAAAAGTACTCAACGGGATATCTGCCCATTCCTCGATCATAAGAATCCGCTCAGGCAGATGGAGCATGATGGATTGGGCCTTGTCCCGTTGCGAATGGAACTTTGCCTGAGTTGGCACAGAAATGTCGATGCTGTCATAGGCGGCACGTGTTTGCGACAGGTCGTAATACAGTTTCTGAAGCTGCTGCCGCTCTATGGGCAGGGGATGGTGAATCAATTCTGCGCTGAAGTGAATGACGCGATCCTCAATTTGCATAGCACTTCCTCTTCCCAAAACACAATACCTGTGCGAACTGGAACAGGCAGTTATACACTGCTGCCGGACTTTCAGAGAGCAGGAGTGAAAGGGTTACTGCGTCAGTAAGCCTGAATGTCATCGATGAATACGGCGCTTTCCTGTCCGATTTCTCCTGTGCAGGAGAAGGAAAAGCTCAGAATGGCAGGACGACCGGTTGCAAAGTCATCAATATTCAGATCGACCTGCTGGTAGGCGTTGAAGTCCATGGCTTCAGCTTCAGTGAGTTGCCAGAGTACAACATTGTTCATACTGACACTGAAGGTGAATGGATTGGTTACAAGAGGCACGGAAACATTGAACCTGAGCGTGGCCTCTCTTTTAACCGGAAGTGTGATCTGCTGTGCCAGTGTCGCTTGCTCAAACCCGTACTGAGCGCTGTTGCCGAACCATGCCCAGCCCAGACCATGGGCAGGACCTTTACCGCCCAGTAGTCCGCAGGTACTGGTCTCGCAGATAATCGGCATGCCGGTCAGAGACAGCGCCTGCCAGGTGCTCCCGGCGGTGGTATATTCAAAGTTGCCGTCTTTGACAAAATTTTCGTGCCCTTCCCCCTCTTCTGGTTCTCCTTCGCCCGGGATCAATACGTCAGATTGAAATTCGGCGGCGACCGCCTCGTCTGCATAGATCTTTTTGTTGGTCGGATTGATTGTGGTGTTGATGCCCGAACCCAACCATCGGCGGAAAGTGAATCCTTCTGCAGGAACAGCAGTAAGGGTGACCGTTGTTCCGGCAAAATAAGAGGGGCGTTCCGGATCCAGTTTGACCACGCCACCTTCAATAGGTACAGCGGTCACAGTCAGGACGTAAAACGCATTGGGCGGACATCCTGCCAATGTGAGAAGGGCTGCCGAAGCGATGACTGCTGAAAACAAAAAAGATTTAAAGGACATGGCGGAATTCCTTTTTCCGTCTGAAATTATAAAACCGTATATAAATAACAGGAGATTCAGGAATGTTTAGCGACGGCTGAAAAGATTTCCCAGATTTCTGAAAATCTCGATAATGAAATTCAGCAGATCAAAAAGGTCATAGAAAAAGTCGAGCGTATCATTGCGGGAAGATTTAAACATGTCGCATCTCCAAATCAGTTGGGTTGAAAAGGTAACCACACCGGCGTTTTTATTCTTCTGTTTCCGGCATATCCAGCGGCTCTTTCCGGATTATATCAAGGCTTACACCGGTGGCAGCATGAAGTGCCTGCCAGCAGCGGTGCAGGTTAACACGCGTCTGCGCAAGAAGACCCATAGCCTGAACATAGTCATGCTGAGCCTGATTCAAACGAACAAGCATTGCCTTACCTGCATTATACTCTTTTTCGACAAGATCCCGGTTTTTTTCAACACAGGAAGCCGCTTCCAATTGAAGCGTCAGCGCTTCCTGAGCGATTTTCAGATCTACCAGCGCAGATCGTACGTCTGCCGCAACTTTTTGTTCTGACGCAACAATGTGCCATTCCGCTTCTTTCCGGGCGTGTTTTGCCGTAGTCAGTTCTGCTTTGCGCCTGCCCCCTGAAAAAAGATTGACAGAAACATTAATCCCGACTGTTGAGGTTATGCGGTCGGCATCAAAAGAAGTCTCGTTGATATTGGCTGTCTGGGCACGCACTACAGCGGCCACCTGAGGTGCATATTTTGCATATTCCCGACGCACCGCCGCCTGCGCCCGCTTCAGCCCCAGCTCTTTTTGTTCCAGATCAGGTCTGCATGCAAAGGCAAGATCCAGCATGGCATCGACATCCGGCGTTACCATAATATCCGGCGTTTCTTTTTCCAATGCCGCCAACTGTACGGTCTCAGCCAGATAGCCTTGCTCCTCGCCAATGAGCAGGGCAAGAGCAATGCGGGCAAGTTCATGCTCCCGGGATGCGCGGAGAAGATTGCCCCGGGCAGCATAAAGAGCAGTCTCAAAGTTCAGTACATCGCTGGTTGCTGCCCTGCCTACTTCTCTGCGGGCTGTAGCTTCCTTGCGAAGCCGTTCAAAAAAGGCTATGGATGCTTCTGCAACGACGACCTGCTCCCGGGCATATTGCCCGCCATAATAGGCCTGGGCAACAGCGTCGAGCAGAATGCGCTGCCCGTCCCGATAGGCAGCCTGTGCTTCCTGAAAACCATGCTTTGCCATGGCATTGGCAAATTCACGGGCAAATCCATCAAAAAGAAGCCAGCCTGCCGTTACGTTGATAGCGGCGTTTTCATAAGGGCTATCCAGATACTTTCTGCTGTTATCAATCAAATCATCTGCACTGTTCAGCCAGGAACGCAGGTCGCGCCGGTTAATTTGCGGCGGAAGCTGATTGGAAATGGTATACCAGTACATCTGGCGGCGTATATCGGAAACAAGATCCTCCGTTGCATCCAGATAATTCAAAAGGGGATCCGTATAACTGGAAGGGAGCCAGGTCCAGGTGTAGGTGTAATTCAAATCAATCTGCGGATAATACATGGAACGTGTCATTGCCACCATTTGCTTTGCCTGATAAACACGTTCAGCACCGGCGGCAAGGGATGGATTGGATTGAATGGCTTTGCGTTGTGCTTCGATCAGATCAAGAAAAATGATGGAAGGCTGATTACTATCCGAAGCGCTTTCAATAGCGGAAGATGCGTTGTTGTCATCTGAATCACAGCCCGGTGTCTCAACGGAAGAAGGTGAGGCTTCCGGGGATGATGTCAGTGTTTCGGCGGTCTCTTCAACAGGAGACTCGGAAAGGTCAGCGGAGTCGCTGTGCCCGACAGAAGCGCAGCACAGCAATAAAACAAGAGCGCATCGGAACACGCCTGCAGCAAAATAGTGCGGGGTTGCAGGGGGTTCCATAAAAAAAGACTCCTTTCCTTTTAATAGCGCCGGTCTGGCGTTAGAAATCAAAAGTAAACTCCGCCGAAAAACTGAACGGGAATAAAAAAACATGGCAGACAGATCCTGATTTATATCAATCGTGCTCCTTAAGAATATACTAAACTGATGTGCGACGTTCAATAGTGAGGTTTTTTTTGTTTTTTTCAGGCAAAAAAAGTGCAGTCTTATCCCTGCTGCAAGGGAACAGAGGTAATTTTTGAGAAATATTTTACCAGACAGGCTTCGACACAAGTAAAGGTTTTTTGTTTTTCCCCGGTTGATTTAAATGCGGGACACAGGATAAAGTAGTCATTAACAAAAAAGTGGAGCGTTTGCCACAAATTGTGCCAGTGCAGAAAATCGAGGAGGATTTCGTGATGTCGGCATTCACTTGTAGCAATTGCGGATTTAAAGGGCAAAGTGATGATAGTACCTTTTCCGATACCGTGCTGTGTCCACAGTGCAGTTACCTGGTTCCATTGAATACGGATCCGCCTCTGTCGCCGAAGCAGACAGCATCGGCAAAAAATGCGGCTGAAACTCCGAAATCGACCGTTAGGGGAATTGTTGTTCTGGCTTTACTGTATACGGTGTTTCTGGCGTTTTTGCCTTTGGCTTATATCTATGGGCAGACAGGAACGCCCCTTTGTCTGCTTGCTTTTGCAATATATCTTGTGATCGGCACTGTGGGCGGTTTTTTGTTCTTAACCGGAATGAACGATCCCGCCTATTTGACGAATTGGCTCAGACTGCCCTTTAAGAGATCCACGGCAACCTATGCTTTTCTGCCGCTTTTTGTTCTTGGCTTATTGATTGCTTACTTCACCTACAGCCCCTGAGAATAATATGACTTTCTGCCACTTGTTTGTGACAGCAAAAGAAGGAATAATTTGGAAACACTTTTGTTTCCAATTATAACGTTTGAATTACCGAAGCGGAAGAACAGCAGAATTATTGGTGCAATCGGGAACTTTTTTGCCTTTTCAGGTATTTTATGATACAAGATAGGCAGCGTAGCCGTACTACGGGGCAAAGTCGGAAGATTGCAGCGGGGAACGGGCTGTTTCGAGCGGGAGCAGCACCCTGAACAACCGATTTTGCGCAAGAACTGTTCTCTACCTGCTCTGTCAGGTAAACAACCACATCAACTGCCTTCCTGCAGCGAATATCGCAGATTTGCAGATGGAAAGCATGTCTGAAGGGTTGATGTGAAAGATACGATTTTGGTATGATTCCTGTGCATCCTGCACAAAACGATACAACCCAACCGCCCTACCGGGCAAAAATCGGAGAAAACGAATCCATGGTAAAGTTCAGTAAGCTTATGACAGTGAGTTTAGCGCTTCTTCTTGTAGTGGGAATGATGGCTGGTTGTCAGCGCAAAAAACCCCTGGATACCTTCACGAATCTTGACGACCAAAGCGGTCTTGGTTCCGAGCGTACCACGGGCGACGGGCTGCCTGGAATGGATCTGGAAAGCCTTCTTTTCGAACCGGGCTCCAAGTATGGGCTGCAAACCGTATATTTCGACTATAACAGCGATGCGCTGCGTGGCGATGCCATGGATACACTGCGCTCCAACGCTGAAAAAATCAAACAGGTTCCCGGCGTTGTGATCCAGATTGCCGGTCACTGTGACGAACGCGGCACTCAGGAATACAATATGGCGCTGGGTGAACGGCGTGCCCTTGCTGTCCGTCAGTACCTCATTCAGCTGGGTGTTTCCGGCGACCGCATCGTAACGATCAGTTACGGAAAAGAATTTCCTGCAGCAGTCGGTTCAAACGAAGCTGCCTGGTCGAAGAACCGCCGCGCTGAATTCAATCGTGCCCGATAAACTGTTCCTTGCAGCCAAACTATTGTGAGATACAGACTATGAAAAACTACTACTGGTTCATGTTGGCAGCCATCATCGTCATTACAGGGATCCTGCCCGGTTGCGAAACAATGGGTGGAAACCAGATGCAGACCACGGTGTACGATATGCACCGCAGAATGGTCAAACTGGATCGGGAGCTGGACAGTTCTGTATCTCGCTTAAACGAAAGCACGGCGACGTTGATCGCCCGGACGGATCAGAGCGATCAGCAGACACGCATGCTGCAAGGGCTGCTGGAAGAGAATCAGGCGAAACTTGATGCGCTGACACGCGAACTCGCCAGCATGAAGACCACCTTGTACCGCCATTGGAACCTGACCACGTCCGGAGCACCTGCGGGTCCCCCCAAGGATGTTTCCGCAGGGACGGTTACCATTGAAGGTGCGCAGACACCCGCTGTGACACCGCCTTCGGCACCGGCCGTTGCGCCTGCGTCTGCACCCGCAGAAACACCGGCTCCGGCCGCTCCTCCTGCGGCTGCACAAACGCAGACGGGCAAAAATGAGATCTTCGACAGTGCGCCATTGCCGACAGAAACGTTGACTGGTGCGGCACAGACAGCGGCGCCGGTGCAAACAGCAGCTGAAGTCCCGCAAAGTCCGGCAGCAAGCGATCCCAGGGTTCTGTATCAGCAGGCACAGCGCAGTTTTGCCAATGAAGATTACAATACCGCCCTTCGCCAGTTCGATGAATATCTGTCGCAAAACCCTTCCAGTGACTTAAGCGCCAATGCGCTGTTCTGGAAAGGAAAATGTCTCTACAGTATGGATCGGTATGCTGAGTCCATTCAGGCTTTTGAACAGCTGCGTACCAATTATGGTACAAGCACGAAAGTGCCTTTTGCCATGCACAATCAGGCTGTTGCCCATTCCAGACTCGGTCAGCTCCCTGAAGCGGCGCGTCTGATGGAAGCCGTGATCGATCAGTATCCGACCAGTCAGGCGGCGGATCAGGCGCGGACAGATTTACGTAAGCTGCGTGGCGAATAATCTCTTGTCGTGTTGTTAATAGTGTCGGGCGCGGGAAAAAACTTTCCGCGCCCGATTTGTTCTTTAAATTAAGGAAAGAGTAAAAATGAAATACTATCTGGGTCTTGATGCCGGTGGAACAAAAACTTTTTGCCTGGTGGGTGATGCTTCCGGACATGTGCTGGGCTTTGGCGCCGGTGGCCCCGGTAATTATGAAGTGGCTGGCGTACCTGCCGCAGCGGTTGAATTTCAGAAAGCCATTGACGGCGCTCTTGAGACAGCAGGCCTGAAATTAAACCAGATTTCTGCTATCGGTCTGGGTGTGGCGGGCGCCGATCTTCCCGAAGACTATGTCATGCTGGAAAAAGAATTGCTTTATCCCATTATGGGAGATATTCCCCGTACTTTTGAAAACGATTCTATGGGCGGGTTGCGCGGTGGAACCAAAGATCCCTTTGGTATTGTGATTGCCTGCGGTACCGGATGCGTTTGTGCAGGGGTTAACCGCGCGGGCAAAAAAACGCGGGTGGGTGGCATCAACGAAGATTTTGGAGACATGGTGAGCGGATCAAGCATCGGCATTGAAGGCCTGAAAGCGGTATGGCGCAGCCGGGACGGTATTTTAGGTGAAACACGACTGACAGAAAAATTTGTGACCCGATCCGGCTGCCCGGACATAGAAGCATTGTTTCATGAAATGTATTACGGGCGGATCACCTATGCCGATCTCGAACCGATGGCAAAACTGGTTTTTGAGGCTGCCTGGGAAGGCGATCAGATTGCCTGCTCTATTCTGGAGTGGGGCGGTAAGTATCTGGCGGATATGGTAACTGCTGTAGCGCGCAAACTGGAAATGTGCCGGGATGAGTTTGACATAGTCATGACAGGAAGTGTATTTAAAGGGCAAAGCCCTGTGCTGAAGGATGTTATGACCGCACGTATACACCGGGAGTGCCCGGGCGCAAGGACCGTTCACGCCCTTTACGAGCCTGTAGTCGGCGCTCTGCTGCTGGGCATGGAAATGGATGCGCCCGTTACAGATGAAAAATATGCAGTGCTGTCCCGTTCCCTGGATGAAGCGGCTTTAAAGTTCGGGATTAGCTTTCAGGCGGAATAAATCATGAAAATCAAGGCGTCTTATGTAGTCATTGCTGTACTGCTACTGCTTTCTGTTTTTATTCTTTTTGCCGCCAATCAGCATTCTCTTTCACGCTATAACAACGTCACTTTTGATGATGGGCTGTCTCCTCCCATTGACGTTTCTATGGAGGATGCACCAAAGATTCGTCTTGAGAAGGATTCCTTTGACTTCGGGGTAATTCCTCGGGACAGAACAACCACGAAAAGTATTCTTATTTTTAACGACGGAAAGAGTCCTCTTGAAATTCGAAGTCTGCTGACTTCATGTGGTTTATGCACCAGAGCGGCTATGGCAGACGGAAAAAAGAGGATCCCGCCCGGCGGTTCAGCCGAACTGAATATTACAATGCTCCCTTCCGGTGTCTACGGTTTTTACTCGAAAAAAACAGTGTCCATCGGCAGCAACGATCCCCGGCATGCTAAGGTCAATCTGGAAGTGGAGGCACGGGTGGATCCCGAGTTTGTACTCGAACCGGAAACAATGGAATTCGGTACAGTGGAGCAAGGCGTTGAGGCGGAAGCATCTCAGTGCTTTCGCTCTCTTATTGACCAGCCCCTTTCGGTGAAAGAGGTGGCTTTTTATGTGGAAAACGAGAAACCTCCTGTGTGCCCGCCTCTTGATTTATCCTTTAAAATGGTGCCCGAAGAGGAGTGGCGGACGCCGGGAAGAAGCGAGTACATCATAACAGCCCGGTTAAATTCCGCACACAGCCCCGGCAAGTTCGAGGACTATTTTTACATTGTCACCGATCTGGAGCGTTTCGATGCATACCGGACTCCGGCAACGGGAGAAGTAACAGCTCCCTTCAGCATACCGATGGAGCATCTTAACGGCGGTATCAATATTCATTATCCGGAGCACCAGGCGGAGCTGACCATTCACTGTACGGAAGCCTTCAGCGTTTCAATGCCTGATGGCGAAAGTGAATTGCTCGCCGGCTCTTTCGAGCCTCTTGCGCCCGACCGGTGGATTGCGCGCTTTTCCGCAAGGGCTGATATGCCTCCCGGGTTTAACAGAAGCAGCGTTACGCTGCTTATTCATACCGCAGCGAAAACCTACAGGCAATGCCTTCCTGTTTTTGTGTCTATGCCCGGAGCAGTACGTTAGATTGCTTGCAATTTCTTTTGCTTGCGCTTTTGATTACAGCCTGTGGGCAGGCGCTATAATACGTGCATGCAGGAGGCGCATCTGATTTTATGACGGGATATTCTGTCGACTTAACTATCCTGCGATTCATTGTTTTCGGGGTGTGGACGGGAAGCAGAGTTAAGATCCGCAGTTTTCAAAAACACTTTTAACTAAAGGCTGAATTGTAAATATTCAGGAGCTGTAATGAGCACTATGGACGAGTCAACGCATCGTGACCTCACTGAACAATATGGACAATCACATCTTTTCGACTTCTGGGAGGATCTGAATCACAACGAGAAAGCAATACTGCTCCGAAGTATTTCAGAGGTAAAATTCCCGGAGATGAAAAGACTGATTGAGTCTCTGGTGATTACAGAGCCGCCTGCAGAGTACTACGATGAGATAAAACCGGTCGACCTGGTTGCACCGAAAGATCGCCGTGCCCGGGAAGCCGGCGATGCGGGAGAGGCACTGATCCGTGCGGGCAAAGTCGCCTGCTTCACTGTTGCCGGAGGTCAGGGAACGAGACTCGGCTTTGACGGACCCAAAGGCAGTTATCCCATCGGTGCCCTCACCGGTCATTCGCTGTTCCAGTATCATGCGGAAAAGATCCGGGGGCTTCAGCGGTATTATGGCACCGTGTTGCCCTGGTACATCATGGTCAGCCCTGCAAATGGCGACGCTACCCGTGCGTTTTTCAAACAGCAGAATTATTTTGCATTGGATCCCGCCAACATCTTATTTTTTGAACAGCAGATGATTCCCTGTGTTAATGAAAAGGGAAAAATGATGTTGGAAACACCCTTTCGCCTTGCGGTCAGCCCGGGCGGTCACGGGGGCAGTGTACAGGCTCTGGTGGAAAAAGGAATTCTGGCAGATGCCGCCAGCCGGGGGGTTGAAATCCTCAGTTACTTCCAGGTGGATAACTGGGCGGTGCAGGCGGCGGACCCGCTCTTTATCGGGCATCACGCACTGCAGCAGTCCGACATGTCGTCCAAATGTCACCGTCGCAACAGCCCGAGAGAAGCGGTGGGCGTCCACTGCCTGTGCGACCAAGTGTACCGTGTGATTGAATACAGCGAATTGGATATCTATCCCCAGCTGCTGCAGGTTGACGCTTCAGGAGATGCCGTCTTTTCTGCCGGAAATTCAGGAATCCATTTGCTCAATGTTTCTTTTGTTCAGGATATTTATGATCACTTCGAAGACTTTCCCTGGCACAAGGCTTTCAAAAAAATCCCATGTATCCGGGAAGACGGAACTCTTTTTTCTCCGGATGCGCCGAACGGATACAAATTCGAGACTTTTATTTTTGATGCGCTGCGTTTTGCCCGAAATCCTCTTGCACTGGAAATTCAGCGGCTCGGCGAATATACACCGATTAAAGATTATGATGGTGTTAACAGTGTCGTTGCGGCACGGCAGAGCATGACCGATTATTGGTCCGGGTGGATGAAAGGGGCTGGGATTGCGATTCCTGAACAATCCGGAAGCAATGCGGCATGGCAACTGGAAATCAGTCCTGCCTGGGCGGTGAACAGGGAAGAGTTTGCGGAGCGCGCACAGACATTGCCGAAAAGTTTTGATAAAAGCACGGCAATTCTGGCAGACGGCACTATTCTGAGCAAATGACAGGGTAGTACGATCCGGTGCTCAGCCGAAATGCTTTTGCATGTATACTTTGAGCAGAGTCTCTGCTTCATCCCGGCATTTGCCGCATACCGTGCTCATCTTTGTCTGTTCCTGCAATTCCAGGAAGGTGCGTGCGCCTTCCAGCACCGCTTCTTCTATTTCGAGATCGGTGACATTCATACAGGTGCAAACAATACGCGCCTGCTCGCGAACCACTTTATCATGCCGTCCGTTTCTTTCATAGTAGTCGTTGATGGCTGCACGCAGCGCCTTGTCGCCTAGAACGGAACAGTGAATCTTGTTGTTTGGAAGCTGACCCAGTGCAGCGGTGATTTGTTTGGGACCGACTTTAAACGCTTCGTCAAGAGGCATCCCTATCACAATTTCAGACATGGCGGACGTGCTGGCAATAGCGCTGGCACAGCCATAGGTGCGCCATTTGCAGTCGGTTATGGTGTCTGTGTTGCGGTCAACTTTAATTAAAACCAGCATCTCATCGCCGCATTGAATATTGCCGACAAGCCCTTTTCCGTCCTCCTCGTAGTTTTCTTCGCGGAGAACATTGCGGGGATTGACAAAATGATCTTTAACCTGCTCGGTATAGGCCCAGGACTGGTGTGCGCTCATGGCTTTATTTTCTCCTGTATACTGTGGACATATCCCTGATTCTGGCGATGATGCCCGGGAGTTTGTCCAGTAAATAGTCAACATCTGTCATTGTATTTTCTCTTCCCATGCTGATGCGTATGGAGCCGTGCGCCTGTTCAACGGGGACACCTGTCGCAAGCAGGACATGGGAAGGATCCAGAGATCCGGAGGCACAGGCGGAACCTGTGGACACGGCAATTCCTTCAAGGTCAAGGTAAAGGAGAATGCTTTCGCCTTCGGCACCGGCAAAAGAAACATTCAGCGTACTGGCGAGAGACTGGTCGGGATGTCCGTTGAAGCGTACATCGGGGATCAGATCCTCAATCCCTTTTCTCAAGGCTTCTTTCATGGCATGAAAACGCAGGGACTCTTCGGCCATTTCAAGAGAGCGCATTTCTACAGCCTTGCCCAAACCGATGACGCCCAGGGTATTTTCTGTCCCCGCCCGGCGACCCCGTTCCTGATGGCCGCCTCGAATCAGCGGGCAGAAAGGCACGCCGCGCTTGACGTACAGTGCACCGATTCCTTTGGGACCATAAATTTTATGGGCGGAAAGTGTCAGAAAATCCACATCAAGATCACGAACGTTAATAGGCACCTTGCCTACAGCCTGCACAGCATCCGTGTGAAACCATGCGCCCTTTTCGTGGGCGAGCTTTGCCAATTCTTTAATATTCTGGATCGTACCGATTTCGTTGTTTGCCATCATAACGGAAACAACACCGGTGTGATCGGTGATGCTGGCGCGCAAAGCGTCCATATCCACGATTCCGTACTGATCGACCGGTATATAAGTAACCGGCGTTCCTCGTCCGGACAGACAGCCCGAGGTCTCCAGAACACAGGGATGCTCAATGGTCGTAGTAACAATATGTGTTCTCTGGCCACGGTCACAGGAACACTCCGTGGCAGGACATCCCGTGATGGAAAGCACCGTGTTGTTTGCCTCGGAGCCACTGCCGGTAAATATGATTTCTTCCGGGAGGGCACCGATAAAGGCGGCAATTTTCTCCCGGGCTTCTTCTGTCTTGGATCGGGCTTCCCGTCCGTAACCGTGCATGCTGGATGGATTTCCGAACAGAGGGAGCGCATCGATCAGTGCTTTCTGCACTTCCGGATGCAAGGGGGTCGTGGCATTATTATCCAGATATACCTGGCGCTGTGTCATAATAAATACTCCCGTTGAATCAATGGAATTTTAGAATAGAAACACCCCGGATGTCCAACACGCAAAACAAAATGAATATTCCATGTCAGATGCAGGGGCTTTAATGGGTTGATAAGGACAGTTTAACTCAAGTACCATTTACCCGATGAAAACATCTGGACAGGATAGCAGCCTATGTCGTCTTGTACATCGTGTGAGGTGAAAGACCAGACCAATACCGCACAGCTTCCTGAGTGGGGAAAGCGGTATAAGGTCATTTTGTTGAACGATGATGTCACTACAATGGACTTTGTAGTGATGATTTTACTCGACGTTTTTTTGAAAAGCTTCGATGACGCCGTAGAACTCATGTTTCAAATTCATTATGAGGGAATGGGAATTGCCGGCGTTTACGTTAAAGAGATTGCAGAGGCAAAGCAGGAACAGGTGCGTCAGCTTGCTGCGGCTGCAGGTTTTCCGCTGCGATGCACCCTGATGCAGGAATAGACAGAACAGCAACTACCTTTTTCCTGATGGAGTACTTTACCGATGGCAATGTTGATTGAATTAATTCTTCGAAAAGCTGCTCAGGAGGCAATCCGCCTGGGCAACCGCTATCTATGTACAGAGCATGTACTCCTCGCGATGAGTATGAATAGCGAAGCACGGCAGCTTCTCACCCAGTGCGGCGTGAACCCGGATACGCTGAAAGAGCATTTAAAACTCTACCTGGAGACCGAGGTTGAAATGGTGAGCGGAAGCAATAACGAGGAAGTGCTGCCTACGCCCGCATACAGAGAAATGCTTGAGCGCGCAAAAAAACACAGCCAGAGGGAGATGGAGAGGGCGCACGAGAGAGAGGGGAAGGAAAATGGAAAGGGGGAAGAAGACGGAAAGACAAGACTTCTGGGCCTGTTGCTTGCCATGATGGACCAAAAGGATTCTTTCGCCTCCTATATCCTGAGCAGTTACGACATCTCCTCCCATACAGTGCAGGCAAGCGTAATGACGGGCGGGGTGATACGGGCCACGTGGCTTAAAGAATTATGTGATTATTACGACGATGATTCCGGGTCTGATGATCCGGAGGATGACGACGAGGGAGTGGAACTTTGTAACGATGACCTGGAAGACGAGGATGGCAGGGAAGGGGAGGATTATAGGCAGTGGCATCGGGAGCGTGAAAGTGATTTGCAGCTCAGCAGATGCACCGATTCACTTACCATGCGGGCTGCAGACGGAAAAATCGAGCCCTTAATCGGCCGGGAGCAGGAATTGAAACGGGCACTGCGCGTGCTGTGCCGCCGCAAAAAAAATAATCTTCTTTTCGTCGGAGAACCGGGGACAGGGAAAACAGCCCTTGCCGAAGGATTGGCGTTGCTCCTTTTTCAATCCCGTTTCCAGGAGACGCCTGTCCGTGTTCCGGAAGAGCTGCGTTCAAAAGAAGTCATTTCGCTGGATATGGCAGCTCTTCTGGCAGGAGCAAAGTATCGCGGGGAATTTGAAGAGCGGGTCAAGGAAATACTGGATGCCCTGATAGCGCGTGGCAATGTGATTCTGTTTGTTGACGAGATTCATACCATGGTCGGCGCCGGCGCAACGGTTGAATGCACGATTGATGCCGTCTCTCTTATGAAGCCTGCTTTGGCTCAAGGGACTTTGCGCTGTATCGGAACCACAACCTATAAAGACTATAAAGCCTATATAGAAAATGATCATGCCCTGTCCCGCCGCTTTCAGAAAATTGATCTGGCGGAGCCCACGGCACAAGAAAGCTATGAGATTCTCAAAGGATTGCAGAAGGATTATGAGGCACATCACGGGGTGTCTTTTTCCGATGAAACACTCAGAACAGCTGTAGATCTGTCTGTGCGTTATATGAACGACCGTTTCCTGCCCGACAAAGCAATTGATCTTATAGATGAGGCGGCGGCAATGATCCGCACTGCAGAGGAAGGACGGACTAAAAACGTTTTACCGGGCGACATAGAAAAACTCGTTTCTGAGTATGCGGGAATACCCGAATTGCGAATTAATGTCACAGAGCAGAAACGCCTCGCCCGGCTGGAAGAAGATCTGAAAGCGAATGTTTTCGGGCAGGATGAAGCTTTGCTTCATCTGGCACGCGCGATTAAGCGTTCCCGTGCCGGCCTTGGTGCTCCCGCACGTCCTGTCGGATGTTTTCTTTTCACAGGGCCCACTGGTGTGGGGAAAACAGAAGCGGCACGGCAGCTTGCGCTGTGTCTGGGAAATCACTTTGCCCGTTACGACATGAGCGAATTCATGGAACAGCATGCCGTGTCCCGTCTCATAGGCGCGCCACCGGGCTATGTGGGCTTTGATCAGGGCGGGCTGCTTGTCGATGAAATTCGCAGGAACCCGTACACAGTGCTGCTCCTCGATGAAATCGAAAAGGCGCATGCGGATCTCTTCAATATACTGCTGCAAGTGATGGACAACGCTACCCTGACAGACAACAACGGCAGAAAAGCGGATTTTCGGAATGTTGTCCTTATTATGACTTCCAATGCCGGTGCAAGAGAGCTCGTTTCAACTACAATAGGCTTTACATCATCGGCTGAGGACAGCCGCAGTAAAAGCGAAAAGGCCATTGAAAAACTTCTTTCTCCCGAATTCAGAAACAGGCTGGATGCCACGATAACCTTTAATCACCTGAACAGGGAGGTGGTTCTTATGATTGTGGATAAACTTATCCGGCAGCTGAATCAGCAATTGGAGGAGCGTCGTGTCGTGCTCACTGTGAGCGAAAAGGCGAAGACCAAAATTGCTGACGAAGGGTACGATCCGAAATTTGGGGCACGCCCTCTGGCGCGGTTTATCGCAAATGAAATAGAGACACCCTTGGCTGATGAAATCCTTTTTGGAAAACTTCAAAAGGGTGGCGCCCTCCGTATCGAGGTGGATAAAACCAGTGGAGAATTTCATTTTCTGTTCCCCGATGCCGAACTCCCGGCAAAATCCGGACGACTCCGGAAAATACCTGCGAAAGCGAGGTGACGTGCATAAAACCGACAGGTATGTTACTGCAGGCGGTGTCGTCGTCAATCAAAAGGGCGAGTTGCTTGTTCTGGAAAGACATGTAAAGCGTAACGGCAGCGTTGTGCATGAGCTGCGGCTTCCCAAAGGACATATTGACGCAGGCGAGACACTTGAACAGTGTGCTTTACGCGAGGTGGGAGAAGAAAGCGGTTATTGGAATCTGAGGATTATCAGTTATCTGGGCGAAGTGCACAGCCGCTTTCAGCGGGATCACAAAATTATCGAACGGACAGAACATTATTACCTCATGACCTTTATCGACACCGACGAAACAAGAGGGGTGGCACAGCCTGTCGGAGAGGAGGAGGCTCTTTTTGTACCCCGATGGGTACTTCCGTCCGAGATATGCAAAACCATGACCTATTCCTCTGAGAAAGAAATTGTCTGCCGGGCAGAAAGTTATCTGAAACAGAGAAATACCGGGCGCCTCTGAATGTTGTTGAACGCAGCAAATGTGAATGTTTGTCCGGCTGGTTTTTGCACTGCATAACAGAGCCGGTGTATACTGAAACAATTCTTTTTAACCGTCAGTTTCAGCAAGCGGTCCCATCCGGGCTACTGGAGCGGGATCCGCCTTAACAAGATGCGCGTGTGCTGAATCCAACCAAATCTAAGGAGACAGATAATGGCAAAACTGGCTATTTGCGGCGGCAAAGCAGTGGTAAAAAAATCCAAGAAATGGGCAAAATGGCCCATCAGCGATGCGGCTGATGCAAAACTGGTTGCAAAGATTACGACCTCCAATCGATGGTCTTTTGACGGGCCCGTTGAATGGGAATTTGCTGAAAAATTTACCGCCTATCAGGGCGCGAAATATGGCATGTGTGTCGCAAACGGCACGATCGGTATTCAAATTGCCCTGGAAGCACTGGGTATCGGCGCCTATGATGAAGTGATTGTTCCCGCCATGACCTGGCAGGCAACGGCAGCGGCCTGTGTGGATGTCAATGCAATACCTGTGCTCGTTGATATTGAGCCGGACACCTGGAATCTTGATCTGGATGCTGTCGAAAAAGCGATTACCCCCAAAACCAGAGCGGTTATTGTTGTGCATCTGTACGGTTCCATGACAGATATGACCCGCCTTCAGAAGATCTGCAAAAAGCACAACCTCTTTTTAATTGAAGACTGCGCCCATCAGCATGGCTCCTTCTGGAAGGGGCAGGGTGTGGGCAGTCTGGGCGATATCAGTTCCTGGAGTTTTCAGGAATCAAAAGTACTGTCCAGCGGCGAAGGCGGATTTAACATGTGTAAAACCCGCGAACTTTTCTACAAATTATACAGTCTCCGTAACTGCGGCCGCCCCTATCCTGCCGACCCCGCTGTCTTCGGCCTGACCAAACCGGCAAATATGCAGCAATATTCTTTACAGTCCGGAAACTACCGTCTTACCGAGTGGCAGGCGGCAATCCTGCTTGGAGGGCTTAAACGCCTGGACGCACAGGTAAAGCAAAGAGACATCAACGCCATTTATCTCAATTCTCTTCTTGCAGGGATTCCCGGAATTCTGCCTATGTATCGGCGCCCGGAAATTACCCAGCAGAGCTATTTTAACTTCGCTTTCCGTCTCGATACCAAAGAACTGAAAGTGGATAACAAACAATTCAGCGTTGCGCTCAATGCGGAGCTCGGATTGGTCGATGCCTTTGAACCGCCCTACGAACCGCTCAATAATTGCGGCCTTTTCCGCCCCCAGACCAAAGCGAGACATAACCTCAGTAAAGCCTACTGGAAAGCGATCGACATTACGAAGTACAAACTTCCTGTTGCAACCGAGGCACATGAAAAAAGCGGCGTGACCATTCACCATCAGCTCCTTATGAATTCCAGAAGCGATATGGAAATGGTGGCATCAGCAGTTAAAAAGATCGTCGACAATATTGATCAGCTGCGTGCCGTAAAGCCGGGGCAACTGAAAAAATATCAGGCACTGTCTCACTGATTTGCGGCCATGAAATGATACTGTGCGGTCTGATCACACGTGGTCAGACCGCCTTTTTAATTCAAAAAGGCAAACGCTGATGAAGCTGAAACAAGCAGCGGTGGTTCTCGTGAGCGGCGGTTTGGATTCCACTGTATTGCTGCATGCACAACGACCGCTCTATGAAAACATTCATGCACTTTCCCTTTCCTATGGACAGCGCCACATGAAAGAACTGGATTGTGCGCGCTATCAGGCAAAGCGGGCGGGCGCTTCTTTTACGCAGGCAGATCTGGGCGAGCTGGGTGGTCTGCTCAAAGGCGGGTCTTCTTTGCTGTCCGGCGGTGCCGAAGTGCCGGCACTGGTATCGATTGCACCAGAACAGCGCGATCAGCCCTCTACTTATGTGCCCAACCGCAATATGATGCTTCTTTCCATTGCCGCCGCTTTTGCCGAAGTCAAAGGAGCGCAGGATGTGTTTTATGGGGCTCAGGCACAAGTTGAATATGGATATTGGGACTGCACTTCGGATTTTGTGGAGAGCATGAATGCCGTGCTCGCACTGAACAGGCGCAATCCTGTCCGTATTCATGCCCCTTTTATGCATTTTACAAAAGAAGAAATTGTTAAAAAGGGACTGGAACTGCACGTGGATTTTGCCCGGACCTGGAGCTGTTATCGCGGGGACGTTAAGCCCTGTGGCGTGTGTCCCACCTGCGTTGAACGGAATATGGCTTTTCAGGCACTGCACATGCAGGATCCGCTCCTCACGGGCGCACCATAAAAAAGATATTGGTATAAAAGGGTAGTCTGTTGAAAAAAAAAGGAGGACAGTTCCTGTCAGGACATCAACGCAGCTGGGTCTGGGGGCGCAATCCTGTTCTTGAAATCATAAGAATGGGGACCTGGCCTGTCCGCGAGTGTTATTTCAGCGATACCTTAAGCAGCAACGAATATCCGGATCTTTCGGAAAAACTTCAGACTTGGGGTATTATACCTACTTATGTATCCGCCGACCGGTTGAAAACGCTCTGTGGAACAACAGAACACCAGGGGATGCTGCTGAGAATGGGACCTTTTCCCTATGCCCGGTGGGAAGAGGTTCATCCAAATACAGTGCAGAGTCCTCTGTATCTTGTTTTGGATCGCATTCAGGACGCCCATAACTTCGGAGCAATCATCCGCTCCGCCGCCTCTCTTGGTGCTTCTGCAGTAATAGTGGGGGAAAGCAGACAGGCTCCCGTAAACAGTCAAGTCGTCCGAGCCTCAGCCGGTGCTGTCATGCATCTGCCTCTTGTGCAGGTCTCCGACTGTCTTCAACAGGCGAGACAGATGAAAGAGCAGGGAATCAGCCTCATTGCAACGGCTCTGAACGCCGAAAAAGCGGTATGGGAATGCTCCTTTAAACGACCAGTTGGTCTCATTTTAGGCAACGAAGCAGAAGGAGTAGACAGGGCATTATTAGATCTCTGCGATGAATCTTGCAAAATACCGCAAAGCAGCGGCATAGACTCCTTAAATGTTGCCGCCGCCGCCGCCGCAATCCTCTACGAAAGCTGGCGCCAGAAAAACATTGACACAAGAGTCTGATATGGCAGTATAATAAATCGAGAAAACTAATGAATATAAGAAGCAAGCACAGGTAACACGGATGACACTTTCCATTCTGATCAGCATCATAGGGTTGATTGTAGCAGCAGTTATATGCCTGCTCCTGTCCTTATCCAGAGATCATTATCTGGTCGGTGCTTTTAAAATGGTGGCATCCACCGGTTATCTGGTTTTATGCATTGCTGCAGGGGGGCTCCACAGTGCTTACGGTCTGGCTGTTTTCATCGGATTAATTTTTTCCTGGTGGGGAGACCTTTTTCTGATTTCAAAGACCCGCAGTATTTTTCTTCTGGGCTTGCTTTCTTTTTTGGCGACTCATGCCGCTTACACCACAGCATTTATCATGCAGCACCCGGGAAAATCGGCACCGGTGGCGGCATTGTCCATTATGCTTGTCCCCGGAATATTTGTAGGCAGGTGGCTTTATCCTTATCTGAAAGAAATGCGTGTTCCGGTGCTTCTTTATATGACCGCCATTACAGTTATGGTGGCATTTGCAGCGGGTGTATTTCTTACCCGCGGTTATGTGATCACGCTGGCTGGTGCCGGCTTGTTTTATGTCTCGGATCTGTTTGTAGCCCGCTACCACTTTATTGCGCCCGGCAAAATCAATCAGGTCATTGGTCTGCCTTTATATTACGCCGGGCAAATACTCCTTTCTCTGTCCGTCATTTATGCATACACATGACCTTATCCGGAATGAATGCAGGTCTTTCGATGTATCTTTTAAAAAGCATATACCATCGGAGCAGCGGTGTTTCCGCTCCAGAAAGGAGTTTTAAGAATGGTACAAACAGCCTCTACCATGATGCCGCTAGGCACGCCGGCACCGGATTTTTCTTTGCCGGATACCCAAAAGCAGACCGTTTCTCTTAAGAATTACGCTGATGCTCCCGGACTTCTGGTGATGTTTCTCAGCAACCATTGTCCCTATGTCAAACTGGTGCGCGAAGAAATAGCCCGAATCGGCAGAGAGTACGGAGCGAAAGGTGTGGGAATCGTTGCCGTGATGGCGAATGATGTCCAGGCGTACCCGGATGATGCCCCTGATAAAATGGCGTTGGAAGTGAAAGACGCCGGATATACATTTCCCTACCTTTATGACGAGACTCAGGAAGTGGCAAAAGCGTATGGAGCGGCATGCACACCCGACTTTTTCCTTTTCGATGCACAGAAGCGGCTCGTATACCGCGGACAGATGGATGATGCGCGCCCCGGAAATAACCGCCCGGTGACAGGAGCGGATCTTCGGGCGGCACTGGACGCACTTCTGGCAGGCAAGCCCGTTTCCGATGTGCAGCGTCCGAGTCTTGGATGCAACATAAAATGGAAGCCGGGGAACGCGCCTGCTTATTTCAGTTCCTGAAAGTGGTCCCAGCCGCCGCTTTTAATTGTTTTGCCGTCCATCCATAATTCAGGGTCACCCGCAGCAGCATGCCCGATGACCGTCAGGGGAAGCGGAAACATGCTGGAAAAACGCTTCTGTAGTGCATCAGCCTGCTCCGGATCAACCGCAAGTGCCAATTCATAATCTTCGCCGCCGTATAAAAAAGCATCCAAAGCCGGCAGACCGCCTGCATTGCCATAGGCTATCTGATCAGGCGAAAATGGAAAATCGCCGGAATTCAGATATACGGACACACTGCTGCACTGTGCCATATGCATCAGATCCTGAGACACGCCGTCGCTGATATCAATCATGGCGTGCACCGCAGGATCCCCGGAGAAAAAAAGACCTTCCTGCAGGCGTGGAACAGGGCGACGATGCGCCTGAAGCAGGGAGGGAGGAGCGTCTTTTTCGTGTAGCAGACTGTGAAGTCCCTGTGCTGAGGCGCCCGGGTGGCCTGTAACCATAATCAGATCACCGGGCATCATACCCCGGCGGTAAAGTATTCGTCCGCCAGCCCCCTTGCCCGTGACAGTTACATTCAAAAAAAGCCCTGATGCGGAAGATACAGTGTCCCCACCGATCAGGGAGCACAGGCTGTCTGAAAAAACATGTTTTAAACCGGTGTAGACATCCTGCAGAAAGGAGATATCTGTATCAGGCGGCGCTGCGACCGTTATTAGTGCATAAAGGGGGATACCGCCCATGGCGGCAATATCGCTTAAAGCGGTGGCAGCGGCCTTATGCCCTATATCCTCGCCCGTCGCCCAGTGTCGTTGAAAGTGCACGCCTTCGAGAAAAGCATCACAGGAAAAAAGCAATTCCTCGCCGCCGATCCGGACAACCGCACAATCGTCACCGATGCCTTTTATGACAGTTTTATCCGGAGGAAGCCCCTCTGTCAGAAGGTGAATCAGCCCGAACTCTCCAAGATTTTGCAAGTCACTCACAGACCGTATCCTTCAAGCGCCTGCCAGGCCGGGGGCAGAGCATCAATGATATCACCAGCTATCAGGGCGCGTGTTCCCAGTCGTCGGGCGGCAAAATCACCTGCCAGTGCATGCACATAAACTGCCGCACATGCTGCATCGAAAGATGGAATCTTCTGGGCAAGCAGGGCTCCTGCAATGCCTGCCAGTACATCCCCTGAACCCCCTGTAGCCATTCCGTTATTTCCGAGCGGGCAAAGGGCGACTCTTCCGTCAGGAGCGGCAATGATCGTGTCTTTTCCCTTTAATGCGGTTATGACCTGCCATCTTTGCGCAAATTCCAATGCCACAGGAATACGGTTTTTCTGGATATAAGCCGTCGGCAGCCCGGCAAGTCGGCTCATCTCTCCCGGATGCGGGGTTACAATAACCGGCTCTTCCCTCAAATGAAATGCGTCTTTCATGTCGTCTTTATGTTCAGCCAATGCATTAAGAGCATCCGCATCAATGACCAGAGGAAGAGTGATCTCTCTGCACAGCCGCCGGACACACCGGACGGTTTCCTCATGCCGCGAAAGTCCCGGACCCAGAAGAAGCGTTGATTTATCTCCGCAAAAAGACATCAGTTCGGAAAAAGCGGCTTCTGAAAGGCTTCCTTCCGCCGTGGAACGGCACTTCTTCAGCATAACCTCAGTGAGAGATGAGGCAAGGCTGTCAAAAATGGCTGCAGGCACGCAGGCGGTGACCAGTCCGGCACCACTTCTATAGGCGCCAAGGCAGGCAAGTTTTACCGCACCCGCAAACCCCGTAGAACCTGCTGCCACAGCAAGATGCCCAAAAGATCCTTTATGTCCGTCCGGAGGACGCGGCGGAAGAAGGTGGCGCACTTCTTTGTGATTTAATAATTGAACCATTAGCAGATCCTTTGCTCTTTATATTATGTCACACTGAAAATAGAAAAGCACACGTTCGGGAAACTTCGGACGGAGAAGGTCAATGTTGAATCTTTGAAAGTCCTGGCTTACAATTCAGGAGCCCATACTGCTTTTATTCGGTTTGGATGCAGGTGTGTTTTTTTATGTGGCGCTGCGCCCGGATTGGTTTGGGACAGTACCACAGAGACAATATCCAGGCAAAATGACTCTGTCTGTGTCCTGGAGTCCGCGTTTTTAATTTACATTGTCTTTCTGGTTTCAGGAACGTCTTCTGCTTATGCGTCGTATTCTGCACATTGACATGGATGCTTTCTTCGCTTCTGTTGAAGTGGCACGAAATCCTCAGCTCCGCGGCAAAGCAGTAGTTGTCGGAGGGAATCCCGAAGACAGGCGCGGGGTCGTGGCGAGCGCTTCCTATGAAGCAAGAGCATACGGAGTGCGCTCCGCCATGCCTTTAGGCAGGGCAAGGCAGCTCTGTCCCCATGCCATCTTTATTCGCGGCAGTCACGGCGTTTATGGAGAAGTGTCCCGCAGGATCAGAGATATCCTCTATTCAGTCACGCCACTGGTACAAATGGCATCTATTGACGAAGCAAATCTGGATATAACAGGCTCGATCCATCTTTTTGACGATGAGGCCGCTCTTGCCCTTTCTCTGAAACAGCGCATTTATGAAAAGGAACAGTTAACCGCCACCGTCGGTATTGCCTCCAATAAAATGGTGGCAAAAATTGCTGCCAATCAGCGCAAGCCGGATGGTTTCCTTGCTGTGCCGAACGGCGAAGAGGCATCTTTTCTCGCACCTTTATCTGTAGCGGAATTGCCCGGCGTGGGCCCGCGATCTCGGGAAATGCTGGAGGAACGCGGGATTCTGACTGTCGGGCAGCTTGCAGCAGTGCCGGAAGCAGTGCTTTCCCGGCTGATGGGCGCGCAGGCGGCGTCAGGTCTGTATGCCGCTGCCCAGGGCGTCGGCAGCGATATTGTCGACCCGGTTCGCACGCCCAAATCGATCAGCCGTGAAACAACTTTTTCTGAAGACCTTCAGGATTGGAAGGAACTCGAAGTTGTGTTATTCTGCCTTGCCGAGCATTGTGCGCATACCCTCCGCTCTGAAGGGCTGGAAGCAGGGAAAGTTACGTTAAAAGTCAGGTACAGCGACTTTGAAACAAAATCCTTTGGCATCACCCTTCCTGAGCCGACCTGTCTGGATACCCGCATTGTAGAGGCTTTGAAACTACTTATACCGAAGGCACAGCAGCGCCGAACCCGTGTGCGCCTTATCGGGGTGAACCTATCGGGTCTCTCCAAAGACCAGCATCAGATGCGGCTTTTTGGCCGGGAGGACAGCGAAAAGTGGGAGCGCCTGCTGCATGCCGTGGACGGTATGCGTGAAAAATTGGGCTTCGATTCCATGCGCCTCGGTAATACACTGAAAGTGAAGAAAAAAGAAGATCCTTCGCCGGAATGACAGTTCCAGTTATTCAGGAAGCGGCGGCCAGTGCCTGCAGCAGTGCAATACGTGTTGCACGAAAGGCCTCAACGTCCGTATTGTAGCGGTCAAAATCGAGAATATGACCTGCTGCCAGCCGATGCGCCTCTTCAGGATTTTTTTCTGCCAGACGGCACAGCAGCTCATGGTCAAAGATACCGTCCCGCATGGCTTCAAAGCGGATGGAATCGAGGGGTCCCTCTTTACCCGGATACACAACCCAGGGGTCTCCGGCAGGAAGATAGGGCGGTCCGTTATGTTCACGGGTTGTATAAACCCGAGGGTCTTCGTTTTTCCACGCATTGTATCCCCAGTGCAGGTAGCCTGTGGCACCGCTGGTGAAGTTGATCCAATGCAGAAGCCGTGTCTTAATTAACGGAAGTTCGATAAAGCGATTGGCATATTCACCCTGAGGAAATACGCAGGTATAAAACCAGACCTCATCACCGTTCTTTTGGCGTTCCTGATAATGCCCGAAATCCTCATGAAAAAAATTCAGCTGAGGTACCCAGATATCCATGGAGCCTACGAGTTCTTTTGTATGATTTGCTTCTATGATACGCAATGCCGGGGCAAACTCATGAACCAGTGCCGCCAGGGCTTTGTATGTACCCATATTTCGCTGGGTAGGCTCATCGGCAAGATGCTGCATATAAATATCCAGCCAGCCTTTTTCCTTCAGATGTGCTGTCAGGGCCGGGTAAAAAAAGCCGTAAAAAGTGCGGGCTTCTTCGGAATCGGGTGCTGCCGACCCGTTGGTTACAGCCCCGTCTTGTACACTATGGATATACGTTATAAAATCCGAGTCCCAGCCGCCCGAACGACCGCCGATATGCCCGCCCTCAATACGTCCAATGACTCCTTCATCAATGAAAATCTGTACCCACCGGTCAAATTTTTCAAAATCAACTGCCAGCGCACCTTCAGCATTCACATAAAAACGCGAAAGCGCCAGTGGGGAGATCAGAGCAGCATTTTGTCTGTGTTCCGCCATATTCCGGGCATAGCGCCGTAAAAGATCGTAATAAGCGTCAGAATCCGGTTCGGGATTAATTTCCATATGCCGCCATTGCATGGAGAACCAGTTGGTGACCCACAGCCTGGTGCTGTCTAATGTGATGGGATACACTACCAACTTAAGGGGATAAGTCGCTTCCTGTGTGATGCCGCCGCTGTCAGCGCGAACGGTAACTGATGCCTGGTACGCACCTTCCGGCACAGCAGGCGGAACATGTACACTAATCCACACAGGCTGCGCCTGCTCTGATGGTACAGAGACAGAAGCATCTTCCAACAGCACGTCGGGGAAGTCTGCCGGTGGCTGGCGGAGCTGATCCAGCGAAGGCCTCTGTGACGGACGGTCTACATGAACATAGCCGACAAAGCGCACAGACGCCCCCGGGATGGTTGTTCCGCTTACAGTATTTGAAAAATCGGTCACCGACGCCGAAAGGGTATCCAGGGATGTGTCGGAACGGACAACAATTTGAAATTCACCGTATTCGCCCCGGACAACATGATCCACAGCAGTACCGGCGGGCTGCGGCTCGGCATCCCGAAAAACTTTTATCAGCGGATCCACAGACCACAGCTGAAGCTCGGCACCGGGAGCGAGAGAGGAAAAAGATAAGAGAATTGCTGTCGCTGAAAGGGTATATACAATTTTTTTACAGCTCATGTTTCTTTCCTTAGACAGTCTGCAAGCAGGATTGTATCTGTACGAATGATAGTGAGCCTTCACTATACCCAAAGGGAAATAGAAGTTGCAATGCGGACTTTAGTGCGAAGTGGCTTTGAATTGCTTCACCGCTTTGCTTACAATGCAATACTCGAAACGGATTGTGAGTATACCATACTGCGAAATAAAGGAAACAAAATGTACAAAAATTTATTTGTGGTTGGCCTGCTGTGTTGTTGCGGGGCAGTGCTGGGTTGTGTATCTGCCAAGGGTGCAGGCAACACTGTTTGCGCCGCTGAAAAGACGGCAGTATTGACTCCGGAAGCGCGCCTGGCGTCATTGAAGCCGGAAGAAGCGCTGTCTGCTGCTGCATTTGAGGAAAAAGTGACTGGTGCCGGCGGCAGTGTCTCTTTTGCGTTCGGCAGCGAACGTTCATTTGCCCAGTGCCATGCCAGTACGCTGGTGGAGACTGCCGATGGCAAAATCATAACAGCCTGGTTTGGCGGCACGGCGGAGAAGAATCCCGATGTCGGAATCTGGTATTCAGTATTCGATGGATCAGAGTGGACTGCTCCTGTCGCCATTGCAAAGGTGGAAGAGACTGCTCATTGGAATCCTGTTCTTTTCAAAGACGAGAAGGATGTGATACACCTCTTTTTCAAAGTTGGGGTGGATGTGCCGCGCTGGAGTACCTGGTGTATGTCTTCTGAAGACAACGGAAAAACCTGGTCGGAGCCGCTGGTGCTTGTTCCCGGTGATGTGGGCGGGCGCGGTCCCGTAAAAAATAAGGCCATTATTCTGTCGGATGACAGGTGGTGTGCTCCAGCTTCTACAGAAGAGGGGAAATGGGATTCTTTTGTTGATTTCTCTTCCGACGGTGGCAAAAGCTGGCAGCGTTCCATGGACTTTCCCCTTGATCGGAGAAAATTTAAAGGAAAAGGCACCATTCAGCCGACGCTCTGGGAATCGGCGCCGGGACACATCCATGCATTGCTTCGGTCAACCTGCGGTGCAATCTTGCGTTCGGATTCCACAGATAACGGCGTGACCTGGTGTGATACCTATGATACCGGCATGCCCAATAACAACAGCGGCTTAGATCTGATTCAGCTGGAAGACGGCCGTCTTCTTCTTGTGCTGAATCCCGTTGGCGTCAATTGGGGCGCACGCACGCCTCTGTCTCTTGCAGTTTCCAGTGACAACGGCGACAGCTGGTCTATTCTTGCGCATCTGGAAGATGCGCCGCAGGACACTGAATTTGAGTTTTCCTATCCCGCTATTGTAAAAACCGCAAAGGGAGTGGCAATCTCCTATACCTACAAACGTGACCGGGTCAGGTGCTGGCAGATCCCTCTGGAAGCCCTGTAACAGAATAATTTCGCGAAACGGGTGCCCGTGCGGCACCGTGTTTTAAATAAAATCAATAAGGAGAATACCATGCTGAAACAAAGATTAATACATCCGGATATTCTGGAAGCATTGGCGGCAGCGGGGCACGGTTCAAAAATCCTGATCACCGACGGCAATTATCCCGCCAGCACCCGGCTGGGAGATAATGCCGGGCTGGTCTATCTCAACTTGGCGCCCGGCATGCTTTCTGTTACCGATGTCCTGAAGGTGATTCTCACTGCCATCCCGGTTGAAGAGGCCGCAGTTATGGAACCGGAGACAGGTCCGGAGCCTTCGATCTTTAATGAGTTTCGCGCACTGCTGCCGGACGTCCCCCTGCAGGCCTATAATCGTTTTGAATTTTATGAAGAAGCCTCCGGCCCTGATACCTGCCTGCAGATTGTGACAGGGGAACAGCGTATCTATGCCAATCTCCTTCTCACAATAGGTGTGGTTGCCTGATTTTGCACAAAAAAAGCCGGCAATGCGCACAGAAGGCATTGCCGGCAGGCAAATCAACGGGGAAGGGTCAGGGGATCAGGGTCGCTTTCTTGATGTAGTCCAGGTTGGGGAAGTTTGTTTTCAGATAGGTATTACCATCCTTGGTAATCATCCCCTGATTGGGTTTTTCGCTGTATTCGGAATTGATCGCCTTGACAATGTCCAGTCCTTCAATGACCTTGCCGAAAGGAGAAAAACCCATGGTGTCCAGACGCTGGTTATTGCCGGTGTTGATAAACAGCTGCGTAGTCCGGCTGTTGGGCCCTGAGGTCGCAAAGGTGATATACCCTTCTTTATTGCTTTCTGTGACCGGATCATCCTTGATACGGTTATTTTTCCATTTGGCGGTAACTGCCGGATCAGCAGCAAGCCCGAACTGAACAACAAAGTTCGGAATTACACGAAAAAAACTGCTATTGTCAAAAAATGCGCTTTGCACTAACTCATAAAATCGGTCTGCTCCAAGAGGTGCCCAGTCACGGTGGCATTCAACAACGAAGTCACCATTGGTACACTCGAACTTTACTTTAAATACATCAGGGGTTTTCACAAGGGTCATATCAGAATCCTTTTGGGTTGAAGAGGAGGCATCGGCATCGGCTTCCGGAGCGGCCTTTTCCTCGGCATAAATCTGGTTCAAACGCAACGCAACCTGGTTGCGGGCGATGTGCTCACTCTCAGGAAGCCGATCCGGAGCACCGATAATACTGATTGTCAGCAACAGTGCGGCGCTCAAAAGCAAGGCCGCGGCAATCCGTTTTTTTCTGGTCATGGCTTTTCCTTTTTCTGCAAACCATTGGTACGGCTGAAAACTATGGTGAATACACCAAAAGAGCAGGCTGTATTCCTGCACATGTGTCCTGTTAACGACAAAAAGCTGCCGCGAGGATACCCCTCATTGTTCAATGAGAAGGGGAACGGCTATCCCTGAACTGAAAAGCATCTTCTGAATAACCTGCAGATGATATTCCGCTCATACACATCGGCGCTGAGAATGCTCAAGTAATCCTACCATTTTCATGAAATTCAGTCAAAAAACACATACTTAGACATCACCGATTTGAGCGCCTTTAGGGATGACTGCATCTTTTAAGACCACTACAATTCCGTCACGGATGGCGAATCCGTCTCCATCGGTGTCTTTCAGCCGCTTGGAACCGCGGATCACCACATTGTCTCCTATCCGGGCATTATGATCGATGATAGCCCGGCTGATCTGGGTGTTTCTGCCTATTCCGATGGGATTTTTAAGCGTTGAACCGGCTTCCTCGAAATAATCAGCGCCCAGCACTACGGAGTTTTTAATGACAGCACCGGGCCTCACAATGCTTCGTATCCCGATGATGGAATCCTCAATCAGTGCCTGCTCGATGCGGGTGCCGCTGCAGAGAATGGCATTTATGGTGGTCGAGCGGTCGATCCGCACTCCGGGCAGCATACGGGCGTGAGTATAAATCACATTGTTCGGATCGTGAAATTGAAAGGGAGGCCGGGAGGAAACCATTGCCATGCTGACATCAAAATAAGAGCGCACGGTTCCGATGTCTTCCCAGAAGCCGTAAAACATGTGTGCAAAAACTTTGTGACTTTTCAGCGAATTGGGCAGCAGTTCTTTTCCAAAATCGACCCATTCGGGATGAGATAAAAGAAGATCTGCAAGCACATGCGCTTTAAAAACATAAATGCCCATGGAAGCCAGATAATCTTTCCCATCCGCCGATAAACCGAAATCATCAAATACCTTAGAAGGGGTAATCAGCGAGTCTAAAAGAGCATCATCCGAAGGCTTTTCAACAAAGCGTCGGATTCCGGCATTTCGGTTCACTTTCATAATGCCGAAGCCTTGTGCTGCTTCACGGCTTACCGGCAGGGCGGCAACGGTGATGTCGGCATCCTTTTCTATATGTGTTTTCAGCAGAGTCCTGTAATCCATGCGGTACAGCTGATCGCCGGAAAGGATCAGAAAATGGGAGGTACGGCTCTGGCTGATATGATACAGGTGCTTCCTGACAGCATCGGCAGTACCTTGAAACCAGTCGCCGGTCTCATTTGTCTGCTCGGCCGCCAGAATTTCTACGAAGCCGCCGTTAAATTCATCAAATTTATACGCACGGTTAATATGCCGGTTGAGCGAGTGACTGTTAAACTGGGTCAGAACACTGATACGGTTGATGCCTGAATTGATGCAATTACTTAGCGGAATGTCCACGAGCCGGTAGCGTCCGCAGAGAGGTACCGCCGGTTTAGATCTTACCTTTGTTAACGGATACAGCCGGGTTCCCCGCCCACCGCCAAGAACAATCGCACTCGTCGTGTTCAATATTTCCTGCTCAGAAAAAGAGAGTGGTTTTGTCATGATCATACAGCCTCCGGTTTAGAATAAAGCCACTGCGTCGGTAAAAAGATTTTTGGCACGCCAGAAAGAGAACAAAGCAGAAAAGACAGAGAGGGAAAGAAAAGAAAAGAGGGGGAGCAGGTCGGATAAGCAGGGCGCGGATAGCCTTGGCCTGCTATTGCGAAGAGCTTAATTTTTATCACTGTCGACCACTCCCTTGAAGACAGCTTGCTTTTTCAGTGTAATTACAGCACTGGAGTAAGAGCACATGCTGATTGTATCACCTTTGGCGGCGAATACTGTAACATTTGCCCTCATCGTGCAGGACTGGGCGGAGAAACAGAGTGAAAGGAGGAGCCGATGCGCAGGAATTTTTCAGAAAACTGAGGGGCAGCGGCGGCACCGTGAAAAGCGCGTGTCAGAGAGGGAGGATGGCTCGGACTTTTTCAATCTGCCGAACCCGGCGTGGCACTTCTTCAGGAACCAGCCGTTCCGAGGTGCCCAGTGCAATCCAATAGGGTTCCACTTCCAGCGATTGCTCCGGGTGGCGGAACAGATACTCTATCAGCGGCTGCGTTATCATTGCATGCGCAAAAGATTCGTCCGTTGTATAGATGGCATATTTCTGGGTGAATTCGCTCTCTTCAAAAAGCGCTTCATCATAACCGACAATATCGCCGAGAACAGAAAGCATGCTCCGGGGATAGATGCGCAGAAAAGGACAGGTCTTTCCGTGCCGTAATGCGGCGAAACTGGAGTAGTGCCATTTTTTTTCCACGCCCAGCCCGGTGCTGAAAGTGTAATCAAAAACCAGGCGAGAACTGTTCTTATCCTGTCCAATCAGAATGTTGAAGGCATACCGTCCACGACCGCGGCGGTGCTGTGCTAAAAAGGCAAAGCGCTGCGGAATGGCATAACTTCTGTAATAATAGCGGTATCCGTGCTTTTTTGCCGTTTCGATGAAAGCACGGCGAATCAGATACTGATAGTAAAAGTAAAGACTTACACCGAGTATGAGTATGCCGGCCAGAAAAAAAGTGAATAGAATATTTCCAAGTACATCATCCAAGGCGACTATCCAAAGGCGAGGGGGTCACAGGTAACCAGCTGTCTTGTTATAGCACATCGGCAATGGCATTACATAAAGCAGGCATGTTTTTTTCTGTCATTCCGGCAACACTGATCCTTCCGGAACCGACAATATAAATTGCGTAGCGTGTCCGAAGCAGTTCCACCTGATCTTTATTCAGTCCTGAAAAGGAAAACATGCCATGCTGCCTGCGGATAAAGGAGAAGTCCTGTTTAACACCCAGACTCTGCAGTGTATCCACAAAAAGAGCGCGCATTTCATTAATACGTTTGCGCATGCCTGCGACTTCCTCTTCCCACATGCCACGCAAAATATCACTTTCGAGAATGGTGGTAACTACCAGGCTTCCATGGGCAGGGGGATTGGAATAATTGGCGCGTATCGCCTTTTCCACCTGACTGAAGGCACGGGCTCCGCTGTCTGCATCGGCAGCGACAAGGGTCAGTGCGCCTACCCGATCCTGGTAAAGGCCGAAATTCTTTGAATAGGAACTGCAGATAAGCACTTCGGGCAGCTGTTCAGAAAGAAGGCGTACACCGACGGCATCCTCATCCAGTCCGGCGCCAAAACCCTGATAAGCAAAGTCAATCAGCGGAAGAAGAGATTTTTCCCTGATTAACTCGGACATGGTAAGCCACTGTTCCTGACTTAAATCAACACCGCTCGGATTGTGGCAGCAGGCATGCAGCAGCAGCACATCTCCCGGGGCGCTTTCCCCGAGACTTGCCAGCATTCCGTCAAAGTCGATGTCCTTGCTGGCAGGATCATAATAGGTGTAGGCTTTTGTTTCCAGCCCTGCAGCCTCGAAGATAGCGCCGTGGTTTGCCCAGGTGGGATTACTCAGCCAGACACGACCCTTCGGATTCCACCGGTATAGGAAGTCACCTGCAACGCGTAAGGCACCTGTGCCGCCTGGTGTGTTTGCTGTATAGGCGCGACCGTTTTCAGTCACCGAATGGCTTTTGCCGAAAAGAAGTGTCCTGGTGGCGTTGGCAAAAGCAGAGGAGCCGGTGATGGAAAGATAGCTTTTTGTTTCCGCTTCTTCCACAAGAATGCGCTCTGCCCGTTTAACAGATTCCAGCACCGGAGTATTGCCTGCCGCATCTTTATAGACACCGACGCCCAGATTAATCTTATTGGGGTTGCTGTCTTTTTTGAATGCTTCTGTCAGTCCCAGGATGCTGTCGGCAGGTGCCATTTGCAGTGTTTCAAACATGGGGTATATACCTCTCCGAATTGCATAAAGGAATGGCTGATACAGTAAGGAACTGCAGAAGAGCGGCTCCTTCGACGGGGAACGTGCATATCATAAAATAAAAAGGGACGTGTGAGCAAAAGAAGACTCCTCAGGGCCTGAAAATCCAAAGGATCTGGAATCATCAGTCCTGTTTCAGATATAACGTATTATGTTCCGGCAAAAGCCTTTATGAGCGACGGGGCCGGAATTGCTGTTGACTGACGTGTCTGTTTCATTTCAGACAAGGAGATTGTTTTCATGATAAAACATTGCTTTATGCTGGCCGTTGTCCTGATAGGATCTATGATTGCTTCAGCGGATCAGTTTGTTTTTACCTCTGAAGAGCCCATAGACCTGACAGCGCCTCCCTCTGCGGCTGTATGTCATTTTCTTCAGGAGGACTTCAGCCCTTTTCGTGAGGCGTTTGTTCAAAACGGGAAGGCAGTGCTTTTACCGGGGGAGCTGCCTGTCGGCTGGTATAAGGTTGATTTCTTAAATGCCGAGGGTAAACTTCTGGATTGGACGTCTATCGCTGTTTTAATACCCCTGCTGAAAAGACCTTCCCCGCAGACTCCGGTCGCAATTGATGTGGCTCTTTCGTGGGTGCCGCCGCCCGGAGAAGCAAGCTGGCGTTCAGTGGCACGCATGGCGGCGCTTGCGGGTGTGTCCATGGTACGTGACCGTATACTTTGGCGCGACCTTCAGCCGGAGCCCGGGCCACTCGTTGCCTATACAAAATATGACGATACGTCTGTAATTCAAAAAGATGCCGGTCTCGACATTCTTCAGGTGTTCCACGATGTGCCCTACTGGATGTTGGGCTATCCACAGGGTAAAAGACATATCCCTGAAGACCTTCGCCTGGTCTGGCGGTTCTGCCGCGAAGCTTCCGCAAGATATAAAGATACAGTTCAGGCATGGCAGCCCTGGAACGAGGGGAATACACGCACTTTCGGCGGCCACAGCACCGATGAACTGGCGTCCCACCAGAAAGCTGCTTTTTTCGGATTTAAAAACGGCAATCCCGATGCTACCGTATGCTGGGGACCTTATGCAGGTGTTGTTTCCGAGGCACAGTATAAAACAATCTCACTTAATCACGCTGGCGCATACTGTGATGTTTACTCGATGCACAGCTATGACTGGCATTTTGATTATCCCCGCCTCCGGAAATGGGTTTTTGAAGCTGCCGGCGGGAAGCCTGTGTGGGTGAGTGAATCTGATCGGGGCATGAAGTCGGATCCGGAATCAGAACTGGGTGATTTAACCTGGCCTTACGAAAAACTGAAAGCGTCTTTTGTCGTTCAGTCCGTTGCTTCCAGTCTCGCAAGCGGCGTGGCGCGCCATTTTCATTTTGTGCTCCCCTGGTATATGGAACAGAACAACACAGTGCAATTCGGACTGCTCCGAAAAGATGGATCGCCGCGTATGGGCTATGTGGCATATGCTGCTGCAGGGCGTCTTCTTGCGGATGCACACTATCTTGGCCAATGGAAAGATGCTTCTCACTCAACACTTTTTGCTTTCGCATTTCGCTCAAAGCCTCATGGGGAGAGCAGGGATGTGCTTGTCGCCTGGGCAGAAGAGAGAAACGAATGGAAAGACCGCGGCAATGAAAGCGTGCCGCTGCATTTGCCGGATGGTCTGAATGTGGAAAGCGCATGGGATTTTCTGGGAAGGCCTCTGCCTTCAGTAATCCCTGAAACAGCGACGGGAACTCCTGTTTTTCTTGTGTTTTCTGAAGGAGCATTGCAGCAACTGGCGCTGTATAAAGAGCCGTTGCCTGACAGGATTCAATATGAAGAGCCTTGTCCCGTCGTGCTTCAGTTTGTCGCACCGGTAGAGGAGCTTCAGCAATGGACGGCTAACTGGTCTGAAGAACACTATCGCACGGCGCTTCCGGGAAAGCAGCATTGGGAACTGGCAGCATATAATTTCAGCGATCATGCTCTTTCCGGCAGTGTTGCACTCACTGAACTGCCCGCCGGCTGGGCATTGGAGCAAAGCAGCTGGGAAGTGCAGCTGCAGCCCATGGAGCGTCTTGTGCTTCCTCTGAAGGCTGAGATTACAGCAGACGGGCTGCCGGAGCAGGAAGAGCCTTTCCGGCTGGTATTTCGTGGTGATTTTGGTGCGGGGCAGGAAGCACATCTTGCGGTTGCTTTCCGTCCGCCTGCAGAAAAAACAGGAGGGGAGCAGTAAAGATCAGGTTCCGCTGCGCGGTCGGTTGCTCAAATGCTTCAGGTGGTACAGAAACGCCTGGGCCTCCCGGGGCGTGAGTGAATCCACATCCACCTCTTCCAACTCTTTTTCCAGAGGCCCGGGCCCGGTTTCTTCAACAGGAGCAAAGAGGAACATTTGCTGCGCCCCGGACTCTGTGGCACCTGTCGCCGGCCCGCCCGCTTCCAGCGATTCGAGGATTTTGTGTGCCCGCTTCAGGACCTGTCCGGGGAGTCCGGCAAGCTTCGCCACCTGAATGCCATAGCTGTGATCGGCGCCACCGTCTACTACTCTGTACAGAAAGACGATGGAATCGTGCCAGTCGCGCACGGCGACGCTGATATTGCGCGCATGCTCAAGTTTGTCCCCCAACTCTGTCAGTTCATGGTAATGGGTAGCGAAGAGGGTGCGCGCTTTTATGGTGTCGTGGATATATTCCGCTACGGACCAGGCAATACTGATGCCGTCATAAGTGCTGGTGCCTCTGCCTATTTCATCGAGAACAAGGAGGCTGTTTTCGCCCGCACTGTTTAAAATTGCGGCTGTTTCGATCATTTCGACCATAAAGGTACTCTCGCCCCGAACGAGATTGTCCGATGCGCCGACCCGGGTGAAAATGCGGTCAACCAGACCGATGCGCGCCTGTGAGGCTGGCACATAGCTGCCCATCTGTGCCATGAGGCAAATTAATGCCACCTGACGGAGGTAGGTGGATTTTCCCGCCATGTTCGGCCCCGTCATGATCAGCATCCGGGAGCCGTTCTCGCCCAGCCGTGTATCGTTGGGTACAAATTCGCCCTGCTTATTGAGATCTTCCACAACAGGATGCCGTCCGTCCCGTATATGGATTTCTCCGGACAGATCCAATTCAGGACGGCAGTAGTTATGAGTTGCCGCCACTTCCGCCAGTGAAGAGATCAGATCCAGAGATGCAAGAGCATCGGCAGTTTTGCGGATGCGTTCAGACGCAGCAGCGACCTGATTGCGCACCGTGATAAAAATCTCATATTCCAGATCCTGCATTTTTTCCTGCGCTGTAAGGATCTCTTCTTCATGTTTTTTCAGGGCGGGCGTAATATAGCGTTCCGCATTGGCAAGCGTCTGTTTGCGCTGGTAATCATCAGGGACCTGATGCGCCTGCCCCCGGCTCACTTCTATGTAATAACCGAATACGCGGTTGTACCCGACTTTCAGTTTTGCTATCCCCGTACGATCCCGTTCTGCCTGCTGCAGTTTTGCGATCCAGTTTACGCCGCCACGCACCAGATCCCGCAGCCTGTCAAGTTCCTCATGGTATCCTTCACGGATCAGACCGCCCTCGTTCAATGTGAGTGGCGGCTCGTCAGCGATGGCAGTTTCTATAAGGTATGCGATATCTTCCAGCGGATCCAGAGCGGACTGCAAGTCCTGAAGGAGAGGAGACTGAAAACTTTCCGCAATTCTGAGGATTTCCGGAAGCAAAGAGAGTGTGGTGCCCATTGACTTTACGTCTCTTGCATTGCCGGCGCTTGCGGTGATCCTGCCCAGAAGCCGCTCCAGATCGGGCATTCCTTTCAAGGCTTCCCGCAAAGAAAGACGAAGTGTTATTTCATCAAAAAACTCGTTGACCCCATCCAGCCGCTCTTTCAGCGGTTCGAGTTCCGCCAGAGGGTGCAGAATCCAATGGCGGAGTTTCCGTTCGCCCATGCCGGTCAGGGTTTTATCCAGCACGCCCAGAAGCGAGCCCCGTTTCGATTTGTCGTGCATGGTCGCTGTCAACTCAAGATTGCGCTGCGTATTCGTATCCAGAGCGACATATGCAGAGGGGCGCTGATGCCTCGGAAGACCCAGTTGGGGGATCCCTTCCCGCTGTGTTTCTCTGAGATAGGAAATTACAGCGCCTGCGCATCCGAGTGCCGGACCGGATAAAGCCAGTTCACCCAGTCCTTGAAGCGTTTTCAATCGATAATACTGCAGCAGCGTTTCTTTTCCGTAGGCCGGGTCAAATTCATCGGAGGGGCGTCGGGCAAGGGCGGTGTCCGGAAACCTTTTTTTTACTTCCGACCACAGCCCCTCCTGATTCTCATCAGGCAAAAGAATTTCCGCAGGAGTCAGACGCGCAATTTCATCAAAGAGCGTTCCCGATGCTTCAGAAACGCACACAGTCAGAAACTCTCCTGTTGTCATGTCGGCAAAAGCGGCGGCGGCCTCTTCACCGTTAGCGCAAAGAGCGGCAAGGAAATTGTTTTGCCCGTCCTCCAGCAGTTCCGGTTCAAGTACCGTGCCCGGTGTAACGGTTCGAACTACCTGACGTTTGACGATACCTTTCACATCTTTGGGATTTTCCATCTGCTCGCAGATGGATACGGAGCGCCCCAGGCGGACAAGTTTTGCCAGATAGCTGTCCACAGCACGCACCGGTACACCGCACATGGGAATTCGACGCTCCTTTTCCGCCCCGTCTCTGGAGGTCAGCGCCAGATTCAGAAGGGAAGCGGCTTCGAGAGCATCTTCGAAAAAGAGCTCATAAAAATCGCCCATACGAAAAAAAAGAAGCGTATCCGCACTCTCCATTTTTGCCTGTAGATATTGGCGCATGGCGGGTGTGGTGTGGTGTGGGGAGATTTCGCTCAGTTGCATCCATTTTTCAGTCATGACGGGTATTATACCTGTTGAGACTGAACTACATCACCTCAGAGGCCGGGCGGGCAATCCAGCGGTGAACGTGCACGCATGAAAAACATTTAGCCGGAAAGCCTCTCCTCCTGATACAATTTCAGTAAACCGCAAAGGAAACAACATGCGTTACTGCCCCTGTATTCTTATCGCCCTCTGTATGGCCTGGAATGCTGCTGCCTTCAATGAACCTGTCGATCAGGCAGGGCCACTGAAGGCCGTTTTAAACGTCCCGGACGCGATGACCGAAAAGGACAGCTCCCTATCTGGCTCTTTACTGCTGCATTGCGATTATGCTTCAGCAGAAGGCAATTTTACGCTTCGCACTATTGACGGATGGCAGATAGAACCCAGTGAGAAAACAGATTTCTTTTTGAACAAAGGGGAGAGCCGCGAATTTCCCCTGTCGGTTACGGCAGACCCTGACAGTTTCAATGCGATCTATCCAGTTCACGCTTATATAGACTTTAAAACAGAAGAAGGGCAATTTACGCTGCACCCTGTTCAGCTGATCTATACACGATTTGAGGCGGTTCCCAGGCCGGACAGCATATTGCCCTGGCAGCCCTTTGCGCTTAAACACAGCAGGACAAAACTTCTGGCGATCCCTGTTCACCGAATGCGCGTGCAGACAGTCGGGAGAGCGGTCACCATTCTGCCGACCGGATTTTCCGGGACGGAAAGAGCAACGCATGCCGAAATTCTTCCTTATGGGGTTTTGTCGCTTCCTGAGCCGCACGAAACACTTTTTGCCCATCCTCCGTGGAAAGGCGGCGCCCGGGGTTCTGTTATCCGTGAATACTACTTGAATCTTCCTGCCAATTCTCCCATTCGTTTTCAGTCCGCTGTGGCTATAGGAAAGCATAATGAGGGGCAGGAGCCGCCCAGTGACGGCGTCACTTTCAGAGTGCGCCTCGTGCCGGAGAATGCGCCCGAAGATGCCCCGGGTGAAATCTTATGTGAAACCCATACCAGTTCTTTTGTCTGGCAGAATTTATCCTGTGACTTAAGCGCCTATGCCGGGCAGACAGTACGTCTTCTGCTTGAAACGCACCCGGGACAGAATCTGGATACAACCTGCGACAGAGGGCTGTGGGGGGATCCCGAAATCCTGATAAATAAAACGGAAGAAGACGAACTTCCGTATTCATCACAAAAATATTCACTCGGCGCAATTACCATAGAGGGGCACACATCGGAGGTGTTTTTTCAGCCCGGCCGCAGAGGGCTTCTGGATGGCACAATGACTTTTTCCGGCACCGGAGGAGAAGTGTCTTTCCGGGGATTTTCAGTGAAAGTGTTTGGTGAAGAACTGAAAGAAAATCTGGGTGCCAGTACGCTTGCCGCCGTTCAGATTGAAGACAAAAACAACGGTATCCGAATCCGTCATTCTTTTCAGAATCCTCTGGGCGACTTTGAACTGATCGGAGATCTGTCTGTTCCGGAAGGGACAGCGCTTCGGGTTGAATTGCGCATCGGGGCGGCGCCGAGTCCGAAGCCCTGGCTGATTTGCTTGCTCGAACAAGTGGAAACAGGGCCGTGGAATGCCCGGGCAGCGCGGGTGTATGCGGGTATGGGTAATGTCATCTGTAATCCTGAAGCTTTTACACTTGCGCCCGACGGGCATCAGCTTGCAACTTCTTTTGTCGGGTTTGATTTTGAGTCCGGCCTTTCTCTTGTGCAGGCACTGAAAGCGCCGCCGTCCCGCCTGAAAGTATCGCCGAAAGACCGTGTTTATACCCTGGAGGCAGGAGTCGTTGCGGATTATCATTTTCTTCCGGCAGAAAATGTCTGGGCAGCGGTGCGTGCATGGCGTGATATAAACGGTTTGAATGCCGGACGCGGCGTAGAACAGCTGGCAGGGCGTTTCACCTTTGATCTCTGGGGCGGGCGATATGCGCCATCACAGGAAGCGCTTCAAAGAAGCTTTCGCTACGGGCTGACAAACAGCGTCGTAATCTGGCACAGCTGGCAGCGGTACGGGTATGACTATCGGCTGCCCGATATCACGCCGGCAAATCCCAATCTGGGTTCTCTGGAAGAATTTCAAAGCCTGATTCGCACCTGTCAGGAGCAGGGAGCGCTCTTTGCTCCTCATGATAACTACATTGATTTTTACCCCGATGCTGAAGGTTTTACCTACGATGCTGTCGCTTTCCAGAAAAACAGGGAGCCGGTCTGGGCGTGGCTGAATGAAGGCAGGGGAGCGCAGTCCTTTCGCTGGCGCCCCACAGCATTCCGCCCTTTTATGGAAAAGAATATCCGCTGGGTTCGGGATTGGCTGCATCCGGATGCTTATTTTATTGATGTATGGGCAAGTCTGATGCCCTGTGATACGTGGACGCAGGACGGGCAGCTGGAAGACCGTATGTGCTGCCGGAAGGAATGGCAAAGCGCCTTCTATTGGATTCAGGATGCATTGGGCGGCAAGGCGCCCATGATTTCCGAGAGCGGCCATGACCAGCTGGTGGGGTATGTCGACGGTGCGCAGGCGAACCATTTACGGGTGGATGCGGACCCGCCGCCGGGACGGGACTGGGGAAGCACCTGGCGCATACGGTGCAGCGATGCTGAGCGGATTCCCTGGAGCGATATGGCGTATCATGACCGCTTCGTTTATCAGGGGGCAGGATATAACCCCCGGTATTCTGCCGGGTGGCGTCAGGATCTGCATGGCATTTTCAGCGATGATTATATTTCAACCGAAATGCTGACAGGTCATCCTGCCATGACACCGGCAGCATTCAGCCGGGACGGAGTCCGAAAATACTGGCTTTCCAATGATTTCATAACGCGTATTGCCCTGAACCCCATGGAATACCATCATTTTGAAGACGATGACATTCACCGGCAGCATATCCGGTACGCCAATGGTGCACAGATCTGGGTTAACCGGGGCGAGAAAGATTGGGACATAAAAGGACATGTTCTGCCGCCTTTCGGTTTTTATGCTGAAGCGGGCGACGCTGCCTGCGCCATAGAAAAGAAGCAGGAGACGCTGGTTGAGTGGAGCCGTGCTCCGGAAAGGCTGTATTTAAATGCCCGGAGAGCTCCTGAAGCCTGCCTGCCTCTGCAGCTGCTTGCAGCGGATATAACGTCTGTCGGCGGCCGCACAATCCAATTATCTTTAAACTGGGATCTCCGGGCGCCTTTGGATCCGGCGATGCGGATTTTTGTTCATTTTATCGACAGTAAAGACAATATAGCATTTCAGGCGGATCATCCTTTCCCTGCAGAGGCCGCATCGGAGGCGAAAGCTTTTTCCACTGCTGCACAGGCACAGCTGCCTCCTGAATGCCAGACAGGCGATCACTTTGAAATAAGGGTAGGTGTGTTTCAGCCCGGGAAAGGGCAGTGCCTGATGGAGCAGGCGCATCATGAACGCCGCTTTATTGCTGCAGGAACGCTTGTTTTTGAAGGAGAAGAAGGGAAACTGCCCCGGATTTCCTATGCAAAACAGGTGCTCGAAACAGACCATTATTACCTTCGCATGAACAGAGAGGGAAAGGCGGTTTCCTTTGAGGAGGCTGTGACCGACGGCGCTTTCCGTCTGACCCGGGAGGGGGCGCGCCTTATTCTTCTGCCTCTTCCTGACAGCCCTGCTTTTGACATTTCTCTGAATCTGGAGGCATTGCCCTTTGCTGCGGCAAAGCCCGGCCAAATAACAACTGAGAAACAGGACGGAACCCGGCTGCATGAATCCCTTGAGGAAAGCGGCACAGAACTCAGCCTGCATGTGGCAGCGGATACGTTTGCACTTTATCTGGAATAAAGCGGAACAGAGAAATGGAAAGGAAAAATAGGAGGGGATGGTGGGCGATGCGGGAATCGAACCTGCGACCTCCACGATGTCAACGTGGCACTCTAACCAACTGAGCTAATCGCCCACAGCACGGAGAGTATAGCAAACATTTTGGTGCTGAATCAAAAGTAAGGAACCGGCAGGATGAGAAGGCTACCCTTCTGCCGTAATGGTGCCTGCCACATCGAGACCCAGTTCACGGCACGCCAGTTCGCGCAGCTTGTATTTCTGGATTTTTCCGTTGGCAGTCAGCGGAAATTCCTGAATAAAGAAGACATATTTGGGCACTTTATACCGGGCAATTCGGGTGCGTGAAAAGTCTCGCACGTCGGCTTCTGTGATGTCAGAGCCGTCTTTCCGGATGATGAAAGCGGCAACCACCTCTCCATATCGCTCATCGGGGACACCTGCAACCTGAACATCCAGAATGCCGGGCATGGTATGCAGAAACTCTTCAATTTCCCGGGGAGAAATGTTCTCGCCGCCCCGGATGATGATGTCTTTGCTTCTCCCGGTAATCCGGTAATACCCGTGTTCATCGACCGTGGCGAGGTCCCCGCTGTGCAGCCAGCCTTCTGCGTCTATGACTGTTGCAGTGGCTTCCGGCATATTGTAATAGCCTTTCATCACATTGTAGCCCCGGCAGCAGAGTTCGCCTTCCTGATTGGTCCCGAGTGTTTCGCCTGTTTCAGGATCAACGATTTTCACTTCCATACCCGGCAGCTGTCTGCCTACAGTACTGACACGGCGCTCTATGGAATCCTCTGTGCTTGTCTGGGTAATTACCGGTGATGCTTCAGTCAGACCGTAGGCAATCGTGATCTGATCGCAGTGCATATCTTTAATGACACGTTTCATGATTTCGATCGGGCAGGGAGAGCCCGCCATGATTCCGGTGCGCAGCGAACTGAGGTCAAACATGGAAAACATGGGATGATTCAGTTCCGTATTGAACATGGTCGGCACGCCGTAAAGAGCCGTGCATTTTTCCTTCTGTACCGCTGCCAGAGTGACGAGAGGATCAAAGGTTTCCACCATGACCAGCGTGCCTCCGTGGGTAAGGGTTGCCATGACGCCCAGCACGATACCGAAGCAGTGAAATAAGGGCACAGGCAGACAGACCCGGTCGGCGTCGGTGAATTGCTGGCGCTCCCCTATATGAAAGCCGTTGTTGAGAATATTCCGGTGTGTCAGCATGACCCCTTTAGGGAATCCGGTGGTGCCCGAAGTGTACTGAATGTTGACTACATCGTCACAGTCCAGTGAGTCACGGACGTCCCGTAGAAATGCGTCGGAACATTGATCACCCATCTGGAACAGCTCAGGCATGCTGTACATACCGCGATGTTTTTCCTGACCCATGAAAAGGACATGTTTCAAATGCGGGAACTCGCTATTGACAAGCATGCCACGGGGACACTGGCGCAGTTCTGGAATAAGAGCGTAAACGGTATCTACATAGCTGACATCACGGAACCCGTCCACAATCGCCAATGCTTTCATATCCGACTGCTTCAGCACATAGGCAAGTTCATGGCTTTTGTAGGACGTGTTGACTGTAATCAGCACAACACCTATCTGGGCAGTGGCAAAGAAAAGCGTGAGCCAGTCGGGTACATTGCGCGCCCAAACGCCCAGATGATCGCCACGGCGGAGCCCAAGCTGCAGCAGTCCTTTGGCAAGCGCTTCGCTTCGCTGTTCAAATTCATTCCAGGAGAAGCGCAGACCCCTGTCGGGATAAATCATAAAATCCTGAGTGCCGTGCTGGGCTGCCTGTTCACGAAACACAGCACCTATCGTTTTATCTATGACGATCATACAACGCTCCAGAGGGAATTCGTATTCAGTTGTTTTCAATCAGAAGGGCGCATAGACAACAGCGAGAATCCGGGCGCATGCAGTGTCTGCCGCCCGGACTTCATGAGGCACAATGGAATCATAGTAGATGCTGTCGCCCTGTTGCAGTATGTGCGTTTCCCGTCCCAGGGTCACCTGCACCGCTCCGCTCAGAACGAACAGAAACTCTTCACCTTCATGGGAAGAAAGAACGGGGGCTGTGTTCTCCGAGGGGGCCACATCAATGAGGAAAGGTTCCATGTTCCGGTCGTGTTTGGAAGCGCCTAAAGAATAAAAATCGAGCGTGCCTGTTTTCTGCGCGCCGGATCCTGTGAAGCGGAGAACATCGGCGGCGTTTCCCTGACGAACAATCACGGGACCGGGGATGGATTCCCCGTCAAGAAAAGTGCCGAGACGCACGCCGAGAGCCCTGGCAATTTTCATGAGCGGTGCAAGAGAGGGGAGCAGGTATCCCTCTTCAATATGTGTAAGAAATTCAGCTTCCAGCTGAGAACGCTCGGCAAGGGCCTCAACTGTCAATTGCTGGCTTTCCCGCAAAGATTTAATAACCTGTCCGGGATGATGTTCCTGAGTCATACTGCACTCCATGGCTGATGGGTTGTTTTCATAAATAAGCCGCCGCCCCGAATGCCTGCGTACCTCGGCGATTAGTATAACCAATCACAGCCCGTTGCTGCTACCCGAAGACGTTCACAGACAATCAGTTGTCAGATGGCGGCAGGGAAAACCAGTCCGGGAAGGAAGCAAAAAGATCCTGCACTGTATCTTCCCTAAGCAAATCGCGATGTTCCTGTACCAGAGATAAAACACTTTGCCGCAATCCCTCGTTGTCGGGCGATTTTTCCAGAAGGATCTTTAAGTTTTCCAGTGCTTCCTGATATCGGCCTGCCTTTTGCTGTTCAACAGCCAGACACTGGCGATGCCAGATATTCTCCGGATCGGCATCCACTGATTTCCTGAAATAATCCAAGGCGCCTTCCGTATCTCCACGCTGCAGAGCGATGCTGCCCAGGCCAAAATACGCCAATTCGTCAAAACCGCCCACTTCTGTGGCCTTGAGAAAGGACTGTGTCGCTTCAGCAAGTAAATGTTCTTCCGTCAATTGCTGACCTGAAAGAATATACTCATAGCTGAGGAGTTTAGGGGGATGACAACGCTCCGGATCCTGCATGTTCAATATGTTAAATGCTTGTTGTGCGTTGCTGGCAAGGCGCAGGCAGCGGGCGCCTGCCAAAAGGGCATAGCATCCGTGTTCAGCGCTGTCCTTGATGCTTAGATAGATAGCAGCGGCTTCATCGTAGCGTTTTTCGTTTTCCAGGGCAGCGCCATAGCGGCGTACCACTTCCCAGTGTGCGCTGTTAGACTCCTGAATATCCTTCCAATACGCCCGTGTGATGTTTTCATCATTTAAACGGTTCAGAATTTCATCTGCCTTATCCAGTGTGTTTTCAAAGTAAGGCTCTTTTTTAAGCACAACGGCATAAGCGGTCAGTGCTTCTTGCCAACGATTGGCGCGTGCATAGAGATCCCCCGCTTTTGCAGCGGTGCTGATCGAATCTGAGCCCAGCGATAAAGCCGTTTCAAAGGCAGCCAGCGCATCTTCTTCCTGTTCCTGCTGAAGCCGGAGCTGTCCGGTCTCCTCAAGTTTTTTGATGGCATAGGCAGCCAAATCAGGATTTACAGACACGAGATCAAGCCACTTTTCCGCATATTCGCTGCCACCTGCATAGTGTTTCAGGTAAAAATCGTAGCGGTCATAAAACAAACGCTCGAAAGGAAAACGGGCAATTAAGGCTCTGTATTTATTTGCCGCCTTTTCAGCATCACCTGTGAAGAGACAGAGCGCTTCTGCCCAAAAGGCTGGAAGTCTTTTGGTAATAGGCAGCCATCCCTCCGTTGTAGCCAAACTGTCCTGAGCGGAAAAGAGTGTTTCTATAATCACCTTGCCTTCGGACAGTTCCGCAGCCAGTTTTGCTCTTTCCGATTCCGGAAGCATTCTGTTTTCCGGGCCATCTCCAAAAGGAATAGCTGTTTCGTTGATATATCGTTCCAGATCAACAAAAAATTGGTAAGGGAAAGCGGACAGGCGATCTGAAGCATTTTTTCCGGGAAGTGTATTTCCGGGCCGGCATAGTTCTCGGGAAAAGCCGCCTGAATAAGACTCTACCACGGGATACAAAGAAAAAGCCTCTGTAAAGTAAGCCTGAGCCCGCTCTTTTTCTCCAGCCAGTGCCAGCAGCGTACCCATGTAGTAGTAGCCCAGACCATAATAAGGATGGGAACGAAGGAGGTACCGGGCAAAGGCTCCTGCCAGACGGTATTCTTTTTGGCGCAAAAAGGAAAAGCCTACACCGAGATTAGTATGCGTGTAAATAGGGGGCCAGACATCGGTGGCCCTCTGGCACGAAGCTTTTAAAAGGCTCTCTTCGTTTGCGTTCTGAGGCACTATGCCTAAATCAGAGAAAAAATGGTCGTAATCTATAGCATTCAAGACCTGAGAGTAGGGAGTAAATGTGTGAATAGGTCTATGCGGTGGCACTGCTACTTTAATAACGGTCAGGTGTGATCCTCCTAGGAACGAAATAGTTTGTATCTGAAATCCCATTTCCTGAAATTCAGCAAGCAAAAGACTGAGTGGTTCTGCGCCAGACCGAATGAGCGGTTTCGAAAAAACTGGTTCAGTAATTACCCACACCTTTGGTGATGAGGGTGAAGTTGGACCTTCCTCTTGAAAAAATCGTTTCGTTTGTTCGCAAATATCTCCTCTGGAAGTAGCAACTTCTTTTCGGATATTCAGATCATCTAAAAAAGGGCGTACCCGTGAGGAAAAAGGCAGAAGGCTCCAGTCATCAATAATAAGGTCTTGTGGAGAGGCATGTTTTCGAATATAATCCGCAGCTCCTTGCCACTCAGGGCGCGTTCTGTATGGAAGAAAAATGAGACATTGATAACCGTAGAAAAAAAGGATCAGAAAAACAGCGGCTTTATATAGCGTTCTTTTTTTTATCTTACTGATAACAAAACCGAGGGCAAGATATACACCTGCCATATTATAAGCATCATAACTTGTGCCTGCGACGGCCCGTCCGGTCACATTTTGAAGCAGGGCTAGAGCAATCGCCGAAAAGTAAATTAGGAGAATAATGATCAGAAATTTGGCTGAAGGAAAATTTTCAGAAGGATTTTGCTTGTTTGTCCTGATGAAGCGGGGCGCAATCACGCTTAAATTGCTTCCGCATAGAACGAAAGAGATGATAGTTTTATAACTGAAAATAAAGAAAAGCACAAGCCCGAAGAAAACAAACAAATACAGTGCTACATCAAGGTAGGGGCGGAATAGAAGAAGGATATTAAGAAAGTCGGGGAGTGCTGCCGGGGGATTATTCGCCCAGACAGGCAATAGATCGGCGTGGCGGCTCACAATATCTTTCGCTGTTGCTTGTGCTATAGCCTCCCACAAACTATACTTTCCCACCAGTGTGTGTGATCCTATTGATGAGTGAGAAATGTTGAAAGCTGAAAAGAAAAGGAAGCAAAGCAAAACAAAACATGGTAAGGACCAAAGAAAGAAACAGCGCCAGCCCCGACGCAAAAGAATATAAATTCCATGAGGGACCAGAATCAGTAAAGAAAAGAGATGATTGAAAACAAATAATACAGTTGAACAGTAATACAATGTCCAGAAAAGTACTGGTCGACGGGAAGAGGACAAGGCCTGTTCAAGGGCCAAAAGAGAGCACAATGCTAAAAATAGCATTAAACTGTATGGTCTAAACTCCTGAGAAAACCATATCTGAGGGGGGGAAAAAGCTAAAAGGAGTGCGCTGATTAAGCCTGCTCTGCGAGAAAAGAGAATTGTGCCTAAAATAAAGATTAGTACAATAGAAAAAGTTCCGATGATTAAAGGTAATAATTTTAGAGCAAAAGGAGCCGTACCAATTAATTTTGACCATAAGAAAAGTAAAATGTAAAAAACGGGCGTGCATGCATGCTCTGGAATTACAGTTTTAAAAAGTCTGAGAAAACTTAACAAATCCGAATTTTGCAACGCCATATAAGGGAGCCAGTCATCTAGCCAAATTGACTGGTATGGCAAGCGATAGATGCGGAGCAAAAAGCCAATGATTAAAATCGGAATGAGAGGATGCAAAAATACTCTCTTCAGGGCAGCGCCTAGATAAAAGGTGAAGCAATGATGGAGTTTTTTTGAAAAAAAAGACATTTTCTTCAGATGCCTTATATCCAAAATAGAACAAACACTACCGGTGAAGAAGGGGCAGTTTTTCCTTCTTTTATGGGGTTCTAATTATAACAGAAGAAATGAAACTTAAAGGTTGTTGAGGAAATCATTAGTACTACGGCATTGATTCTGATTGTATTTTCGTGCGCCGGGGCTTTACCAGAAATAGCGTATACCGTCAATAGCGACCCTTAAAATCGTAATAGGGTTTTTGGGAATGGCATGGGGAAAAAGGCATGTGGCAATGCGGAAAACAGCGAAAGAAAAACCCGCTTTTCTTGCCAATCCGATGGGGAGAGGACTTTTAATCAGTAGTTTTACAAGCGGTTTAAGAAAAGCCGGAACTGTGCAGTAAAGGGTGCCCAGGCAGGCGATGCGCGCCTGAATTTTCTTTTCTTTATTAGTGTACGTTATAAGGGGACTTTCTGCAGAAAAACGGGTGATCATGTCCGCATCCGGGGGCATGTATCCATGTTCGATGGCATAATCAGCGAGCTCCGTGCCGCGTGAAGGGCTGCAGACAGAGAATGTAGGCACAGTCAGTTTCAGATTGCGCGTAAATTCGAGGGAGTTAAAGTCGTCCTCCAGTGTTGTACCGGGAACTGCCACCATGGTATTGCCATAGGTCTTGATGCCCCAGCGTCTGGCTCTTTCAAAAGCAACTCGCATATCCTCGTCAGACAGACCCCGCTTCAAAATAGTATTTCTTATAGACTCCGATCCTGCTTCTACTGCCATGGATAGAGAGTAGCAGCCGGCTTTTTTAAGAAGTCCAGCGGCTTCTTCTGAAAAGGTGTTGGGACGCATGAGACAATAAAAAGGAATGCCTATACGTTTAGGATATTCTTCTGCAAATTCGCGAAGCCAGTCATCCACGGTCAGAGAAAAAGTATCATCAAAAAAGCGAATGAATCGAACCGGTGGATATTCGGCTATGACCTGTTCAATTTCTGTTAGAAGATTGTCGACGGAACGCCTACGTAAAAGTGGACCGCACCCTTCAAACATTTTGTTGTAGACATGGTTATAACAGAAGGTGCAATGAAATGGACAGCCACGGGAAGCGACAAAAGACCGAAGCCCTGTTCTTGGGATATAAGGTACTGCCGAATAATATAAATCTCGATCAGCAAAGGGTTGGGCATCCAGATCAGCGCTGGCCAGTTTTTCCCGAAGTGTAGCACCTGCGCTCGTGAGCGCAATGTTGGGAATGTTTTCAAGATTGCCGCCGTTTTCAAGTCGTTCAAGTAAAGTAGGAAAAGCGCGCTCACCGTCTCCCTGACAAATAGCATCCAGAGACATCGTATCAAGAATACTCGGAGAAAAGGTGGGATGGGGCCCCCCCATGATTCGGAATACCTTAGTATCGGCTTCCTCAAGATATTGACGGAGTTCAGTATCGGCTTTGATAAAAATATCAATTTCACTGCCTATAACACTATAAGCAACTACCTGAGGTTTAATTTTTTTAACTCGTTCAAGCAGATTTTCTTTTTTTAGTAGAACGAGATGTACTTCATGTCCGGCTTTCTTACATATCGAAGACAATAGCATAACGCCGTGCGGCTCGATGGCGTAAGGAATATTCAATACAAAAAGAATGCGCATGTTTTTCTCTCAAGTTTGACTGAGTTTATTTAATTGTCGACGTTAATTGAATTTTAACATACCGTTATGTTGTTAATGAACATAAATACTTCAAAATTTTCCTAAGAGGAAAAAATATGGTAGACTAATACGTTTATTGAATATAAATGCTTGTTTTTCTACATGATTTTTTGTAATCCGAAAAAGAAAATGGCTTTCAAGATTTCTTTCGTGTCTGCATTGCTTGGAGAGTATACGGTAATTCATAAAGATCCGAAGCAAGTGCAGAAGGATATTGCATGAAAAAACTACGTATTTTTCTGGCGAACGTTGGAATACGTTCTCGGTTATACCCTCTCGCGACGCCGCCTTTGGGGATTATGTACATCGCCGCCTACCTTCGCGAACGGTTCCCTCTGGAAATTAAACTGGTCAACCAGAGGATTGAGGATTGTTCGCACGATGATCTTATTCGCCAGATTATTGACTTTGATGCGGACATCGTAGGTCTGGGAAGCATGACACCAACCGCCCATGGCATGCCTGTTATTGCCCGC
>MWCY01000015.1 GCA_002070275.1 Candidatus Hydrogenedentes bacterium ADurb.Bin170 | reverse complement strand
CCGGACTCCTGAAAAGGAGTGACCATGGCAACATAAGATCCTGAAAAAAGCATAACAGTCTCCAAAGCCGCATCAAGGGCAGTTACTCAGAATGAATTCTGGGGATCTTCTAAAAAATTTCTTCGTCGTCTTCAGAAAAGGGGGCTTCCATGATTGGATCAGCGTAATAATCGTCCGCCGGGGCGGAATAGGTATCTTCCCGCGCCGCCCGTTGCGCTCCATAGCCCGTATCGGCATCTACAAAGCGCTGATAATTCGATTGGAAAATCAGGTCAACGCGGCCCGTCGGTCCGTTTCTGTGCTTTGCCACAGTCGCTAAAATCATATTTTCCTTGCCCTCACGGTCAGATGCAGGCGGACGGGACAGAATAATCACCACGTCCGCATCCTGCTCGATGGCGCCGGATTCCCTCAGGTGGGAAAGCTTGGGACTGCCGCCGTCATCTTTATCCGCTTCCCGGCTTAATTGCGACAAGGTCAGGATCGGGATGGAAAGCTCCCGGGCGAGCCCTTTGATGGATCTGGAAATTTCCGAAATCTCCGTCTGGCGGTTTTCATTCCGTCCGGACGTGTGCATAAGCTGCATATAGTCGATGATAATCAGATCCAGAGGATTTTGAGACGCAAACCGACGCGCCTTCGAGCGCAAGTCCAGAGGTGTAAGCCCGGCGGATTCATCGATGAATATCTTCGCCTGAGCCAGAATGCCTGCCGCTTTCTGCACCTTTGGAAATTCATGATCCGAGAGAAAGCCCTTGCGCAGGCGGCCCGCATCCACTGTGCCAACCATACACATCATACGGTGCGTCAGTTGTTCTTTTGCCATTTCCAGGCTGAAAATCAACACAGACTTGTCATTGCGCGTCGCCGCATTGGCCGCAATATTCAAGGCCAACGCCGTTTTTCCCACAGAAGGCCTGGCCGCCAGAATCACCATATCCGACGGCTGCAGTCCGGACAGCAGATTATCAAGCCCGTGAAAACCTGTGGCGAGACCGGTAATGTGCTCGCCTGCCTTCAGATTTTTTTCGATCAGTTCTATGGTAGATCCCAACAGGGCGGATATGGAATATATCTTGTTGGTGTGCCGCTGCTGGTTCAGCGAAAAAATCTGCTGTTCCGCCACATCCAGCAAATCCTCCACCCGCTGTTCGGTGCGGTAGGACTCAGAGGTGACCTGAGCACACATCTCAATCAGACGGCGGCGAAGTGCTTTTTCCTGAACGATTTCCGCATAATATTCCACATTGGCAGAAGTGGGAACCGCATAAATCAAATTGGTCAGATAGGCTTCACCGCCTGCAGAATCAAAGGCCGGGTTCACGCCGATTTCACTCATCACCGTGACCCGATCAATCGCCCTGCCTGTTGTGAACAGGGCAATCAATGCATTAAAAATAACCTGGTGGACAGGAATGAAAAAAACACCCGTTTCACCGCCATGCAGGATTTCCAGAACGGCGCTGATCGCTGACGGGCGGAGCAGAATCGCTCCCAGAACGGCACGCTCAGCTTCTACATCCTGTGGCGGCGTGCGGTCATAATGTGCTTTGAGCGTCGCTCCGGCACCCGATCTGGAATCCGATTCAGAGAGCATATCAGGCGGTGGCGTCAGATGCGTCGCCTTCGGCTTCGTCCGCAGCAGACGTTGCTTCCACGGTTGCCGCACTGGTGGTCACTTCATCTTCAAGACCGGTAACCCACACTTTTACCGCAGAGGTTATACCGGGGTAGACTTTGATCTCAACGGAGTAAATGCCCAGCGCTTTGATCGGATCGTCCAGCAGCACTTTTTTGCGGTCAACGTCGAAGCCCGCTTCTTTCAGCTTCTCGGCAATCATGGCTGTCGTCACAGAGCCGAAAATCTTGTCTTCTTCGCCGGCACGAACTTTGAATTCAAGTGTAAGACCGCGCATTTTGTCCGCTTCAGCCGTCAAAAGAGTGCGGCGTTTTTCTTCACGCCTTTTCAGAATACCCAGCTCATGCTCGATCTGTTTTGCGGAAGCGGAATCTGCCGGCACCGCCAGCTTGCGGGGAAACAGATAATTCCGGGCGTAGCCGTTGCGCACCGAAACCTTTTCTCCGATCTCGCCCAGCTTTTCAATGTGTTCACAAAGGATAACGTTCATTGCCAAACTCTCCCTAATTTAAAGTTTTTCTTTTCTTTTCATGTGCCCGATGCTGTCTTCGTGCTCACAGATCAGGATCTTTTGCTTTGAGCTGCCGATGCCGCATCCGAAGCAACCAGGCTCTGAAATTGATCCAGGTATCAAAAAAACCGATAAAAGGCAGCAACTGATAGAGATTAAATAGAATCAGAATCAACACGGCAAATGCAAGCCACAAGCTTTGAAACCGGAATAATACCAGTGCAAATGCGGTGATGGAAATTCCGTTCACCAGATAAATGAAAGCCAGCATAATAGCGCTGTTCCACACGACCAGCCGCAGACTGTCATTTGGATAATAACTGTCCCAGAACCAGCCCAGCGCCACAACAATGGCAACCCAGACCAGAGGCTCAGGCATACGCAGCCGGCCTGCCGAATAGCGCGTTCCTTTCAGCACGGCCCGCTTCTGCAAGCGCGAAAAAAGCAGCAGAACCAGCAAAAGCTGGCACAGTAAAATCATCCCGAAGAGCAGACCGAAACTCACATACGCCCAGTGCCCGTCCAGCCATCTGAACGTGGCTATGGCGTTTTCCGACCGAAGGTCTGATGCGTTCTGAGACATCTGCTCTATGTAGTTCTCAAATGCCTGATGCCATTCCAGGCTGACCGCCGGCCACATGAGTGCGTAACTGCCGCCGACAAAAAGAAACAGCACTGCAGTCACAGCCGCAAGGCAACGGCCCGGGGTCTGGCGCTGCAGGATCAGCGTCCCCAGCAATATGCCGGGAAGCAGACCGAACAGAAGAACCAGAGCGAGAAGAAAGTCGCCGGAGACCACCGCAGCACCCAGCCACATCAGTACCGGCAGACCGACAGCCCGGAAGCGATGCCCCTGAGACCAATACCAGCCCACAGGATACACGCTAAATAACAGGACAGGCAGTATGCCTTCTGTCGATCTGCCCAGCACAATCAGTGCGCCAAGCAGTGTGCACAAAAATAAATAAACTGGCATAGCGTTGAGAAGCCTCGCACCGGCTCCGAAAAAAGCCGGTGCGAAGGACTTTCATTATCTGATCAGTCTGCGAGATAAGGCAACAGTGCAGCCTGGCGCGCCAGTTTAATGGCACGATTGAGCATACGCTGATGTTTCGCAGTGGCGCCGGTAATGCGCCGGGGAATGATTTTGCCGCGTTCTGTAACATAGTGTTTCAGCAAATTGACATCTTTGTAGTCAATATAGACTACGCGATCAATAGTCAGGCGGCAAACCTTGGCGCGCAAAGATTTTTTCTTCTTACGCCTGCGTGATTTCTTCTCACGCACTTTCATTTTGGTTTTGGCTGATATTCTCGCCATTTCTGGATTCCTTTAGTTGGTTAGAAGGGGATGTCGTCTTCCGGAACAGGCTCTTCGATTTCGCGGGGACGCTGCTCCGCACGGGACTCTGACTGAGCCGACTGATACGATCCGCGCCCGCCGCCCGAGTCCTCCCAGTCAAGGGGAGTTACCCGAACAGCCGTAACCGCAAGACGTGTCCGACGCTGACCGCTTGCCTGATCTTCCCATTCACTGGTATGCAGCCGCCCTTCAACAAGAACCGGACGCCCTTTTTTCAGATGTTCACCGACGAATTCACCCTGAGGGCCCCAGGCGGTGATATCCACAAAAGTAGTCTCTTCCCGGCGCTCACCGGTCGTTTTGTCCTTGTAATAGCGCGCATTTGCAACACTGAAACGGCAGTACGCCTTGTTGCTGTTCTGCAGATAGCGCAATTCCGGATCACGGGTCAAACGACCCGCCAGAAAGACATGGTTTAAATCAGGTACGCGTACATCGCCCATTCTGCTTTCCTTCACAGTTCACAATGACAGTAGTATCTTACAGAATTCGGTACCAGGAGAAAATTTCTCAGTCGTCATCATCATCGTCCCGGGAGTCGCGCCCCCGATGCCTGTATCCGCCGTCCTCGTCGTCGCCATTGTCATCGTCGTCATCATCGTCGCTATGACTGCGACGGGCAGCGCTTTGACGCAGGTCTTCTTCGTATTGCCGTTGTTGCTGCTCTTCCAACTTGAGTGTCTTGGCATCCAGATAGAGTACCATGGAACGGATCACCGTTTCCGAAAGTTTGAAATACTGCTCTAATTTATGGACAAATGCAGGATCTGCAGTAAAACGCAAAACAACATAAACACCCTCAGTGTGTTTCTGAATGGTATACGCAAGTTTACGTCTTCCCCATACATCGGAGCGCACGATAGAACCGCCATTATTGGTGATCAGCTGCTCGACATCAGTCGTTATCGTTTGGATGGCACTATCATCCAGTTCAGGATTGATAATGTACAGCGCTTCGTATGTTCTCAAAATGTTCACCTCCTAACTTGGATATTTTTTAGTTGAAACAGAAAAAAAAGAAATAGGGAGTTTAGTATAGCAAAAAAAAGCCTTTCTGTTCAAAACGAGGGCTCAGCCGCCACCAGTCCCGATTTTTTCAAATGGTACACCGGCAAAGCTCCGCCTGTTATGCCTCTGTAAAACTCTGTATCATAATGCAAGAAAAAATGGCCCGCCCGCTACGGCGCCCGGTTCCATCTTTTTCACGACCGTCGGAGCCTTTTCTTGTCACGTTCAATGGGAACAAAAGTGCCGGAAACGCTGTTACGTCTATTGATCTATTAAGTTTTGACTGTAATCACAGGATTATTGAGGAGAGAAAAAGTGTCGGATGATCAATTGGACGGCACCGAACCGCGCGAAGAGGGAGTATCGGGCAGCGCGGTATTCGGCACAGCGCGAGGTCTGATACAGCGGATGAGAGAATGCTCTCAGGAGGCCTATATTAAAAGCGACGAACAAGTGGTGTATCTCTGGGCATGCGTCACCCGCACCGGGTTCTGCAACCACAGCAAAGACACCGACCATCCGATCGCCCCTCTTACGCTCGAAGACTGGCTTAATGTGGTGGACGAGTCCGCCACGCTCGGTGCCAACTGGCTGATCCTCACCGTAGGAGACCCGCTGCACCTTTGTCCCGATGTATGGGAACTGAGCCGGTGGGCGCAAGAAAGTTATGGTATGACTGTCGGGCTTCATCCCAAAAACGGGGGACTTTGTGCGGAAGACCTGGAGGCGATCAAGCAGCTGGATATAAACAATACCCGCCTCCTGCTCCGTGAAGAGTGGACCGACGCACGAAAACTTGCCGAAAATGAGGGGATTATCGTCTGGACTGCCAATCCTCAGCCGCCCGGAGAACGGCCGCACTGCAAGGGAGGTACCAGAATGATTTTCGTCAATGAACATGGCATCCTCTATACCTGTGGCGTCGTGGAAGGGAACTCCAATTATCATCTGGGGCATGTTCTGGACAAACGCTTAAAACAGGTTGTTACCGATCCGAAACGGCCGCGTTGGGTGGAAAAAAGCCTGCATGTCGTCTCGGAAAACTGTGACGGATGTCCGGCACGCATGGCTGTCTTTTTCAGCTGACCCGTGAGTTGACAGGAAAACCCTTGCTGCGCTATACTGAAATAACGTTCAGCAACACACGAGGATCTTGTCATGGCTCAGGAAATCACCCCTCGCCAGGCCGCCGTTCTTAATTTTATCGCTGAGTCCATTGAAAAACTGGGTTTCCCGCCTACTATTCAGGAAATCGGCCAGCGCTTCGGCATTGTATCCACCAATGGCGTTTTTGATCACCTGAAAACACTCGAACGTAAAGGATTCATCGAACGCAGCTCCAAGGCGCGCAGCATCCGGCTGACTCCCAAGGCCGCCGCCGGACTGGTTCGCCGCCATGCTGATGCGCTGCCTCTCATAGGGCGTGTTGCTGCCGGGTATCCGCTGCTTGCCATGGAAAATATCGAGGAATACATTCCCGTGGCACCACGTCTGGCACGGAAAAACGCTTTCTGCCTGCGCGTTACCGGGGATAGCATGATTGATGCCCATATTCTGGAAGGGGATATCATCGTTGTTGACCGGGATCGTCGGCCCGCCACCAAAGACATTGTAGTGGCTCTGGTTGAAGAAGAAGCGACAGTCAAGTATTATTATCCGCAGAACGGCTTTGTCGAGCTGCGCCCCGCCAATGCGGCACTGCAGCCCATGATCTTCCCTGCCGAAGAAGTGAGCGTGCAGGGCGTAGTAATTTCACTGCAGCGCGATCTGGGTACAGCATCAGCGCCAGCCTTCTGATTCTTCTTTGTAAACAGAACAGTCGCCCTTAAATAATAATCCGTACTTTATGCGCCCGGTCGGTCTATGTCCGGAACCTGACAAAGGAAATAATGCCATGATTTTCGATCTTGCCATGATTCAGCGTTTTTATAAATCACTTCCGGAGCTGGTAGCCGCTGCCCGCAAGGCACTCCGCCGGCCCATGACCTTTACCGAAAAAATTCTCTACGCTCATTTAAGTGTGGGGCTCCCGGAACAGCCGTTCATGCGCGGCAAAGACTACGTGGACTTTGATCCGGATCGGGTAGCCATGCAGGACGCCACAGCGCAAATGGCGTTGCTCCAATTCATGCAGGCAGGGAAAGAAAAAAGCGCCGTTCCAACTACGGTGCACTGCGACCACCTGATTCTGGCGGAAAACGGCGCAGGCCCCGATCTGCTCCGGGCACTGCAGATGAATGAAGAGGTGTTTAATTTTCTTGCTTCTGTATCCGCCCGCTACGGAATCGGTTTCTGGAAACCGGGCGCCGGTATCATCCACCAGATCGTTCTGGAAAATTATGCATTTCCAGGGGGTATGATGATCGGAACAGACTCGCATACACCCAATGCCGGCGGACTCGGTATGGTGGCAATAGGCGTTGGCGGTGCTGATGCCGTAGATGTCATGGCAGGCATGCCCTGGGAACTGAAGTTTCCGAAAATTATCGGCGTACGCCTCACCGGAACCCTGAAAGGATGGACTTCTCCCAAAGACATTATCCTGAAAGTGGCGGGTGAGCTGACTGTAAAGGGCGGCACCGGCGCGATTATTGAATATTTCGGCGAAGGCACTGCCTCCATTTCCTGCACCGGAAAAGGCACAGTCTGCAATATGGGTGCCGAAATCGGCGCGACCACATCAGTCTTTCCCTTTGATGAGTCCATGGCGGCTTATCTGGAAGCTACAGGACGCCGGGAAGTGGCGGAAGCCGCCCGTAACGCGGCATCCTGCCTTCGGCCTGATCCCGAAGTGCTGCAGGCGCCTGAGTCCTATTATGACCGTATTATCGAGATAGACCTGGATACGCTCCATCCTCATCTGAACGGTCCCTTCACCCCGGATCTTGCCACGCCGGTACCTGAAATGAAAAAGGCGGCGCAGGAAGGTGGCTGGCCTTTGCAGGTTGAGGTCGGACTCATCGGTTCCTGTACCAATTCCTCCTATGAAGATATGTCGAGAGCTGCCAGTATTGCCCGGCAGGCAAAAGAAAAAGGGTTAACCGCCAAAGCCCAATTTACTATTACACCGGGCTCGGAACTCATTCGCAGCACACTGGAAAGAGACGGCATTCTCGATGATTTCACTGCTATTGGCGGGGTTATCCTGGCAAACGCCTGCGGGCCCTGCATCGGACAATGGAAACGGCATCGGAACGGCGCTGATGATGAACCCAACACCATTGTCACTTCCTTCAACAGAAACTTTGCAAAACGGAACGACGGCAATCCGAAAACCCATGCCTTTGTTGCCTCTCCCGAAATGGTGACGGCGCTGGCGCTTTCAGGCCGCCTCGACTTTGACCCGGCGACAGACACGCTGGTCAATAATGCCGGTGAAGCGGTTCGCCTGACTCCGCCGCAGGGGGATGCGCTGCCTGCCCGGGGCTTTGCAGATGGAGACAGCGGGTTTGTTGCCCCTCCAGAAGACGGATCCGCCATAAAAGTGCTGGTGAAACCGGACTCGGAAAGGCTGCATCTGCTGGAACCTTTTTCCCCGAACCACGGCGACATCTGCGGCATGAAGCTGCTGATCAAAGCGAAGGGAAAATGCACAACCGATCACATCAGCATGGCAGGGCCCTGGCTGCGTTTCCGCGGGCATCTCGACAATATTTCCAATAATTGCCTCATCGGAGCGACCAACGCTTTTAACGACAAAAACAATACCGTAAAAAATCAGCTCACCGGAGCCTATGAAGAAGTACCCGCAACAGCACGGGCATACAAAGCGGCGGGTATCCCGTCACTTGTTGTGGGCGACGAAAACTACGGAGAGGGCTCCTCCCGCGAGCATGCCGCCATGGAACCGCGCCATCTGGGCGTGCGGGCAGTGCTGGTCAGAAGCTTTGCGCGCATCCACGAAACAAATCTGAAAAAACAGGGCATGCTGGCGCTGACTTTCAGTGATCCCGCCGACTACGAAAAAATCCGGGAAGATGACACGATCTGCATCACCGGTCTTGACCGCTTTACTCCGGGCGTGCCCCTCACCGTTACCCTGAAGCATGCCGACGGATCGGAAGAGTCCTTCCCGGTCAATCACAGCTACAATGAAACACAGATCGCCTGGTATCAGGCAGGAAGTGCTCTGAATCTTATACGGACGCAGCAGTAAAAACCGCTATTTCAGCTTGTTTTCAAACCAGACCGGACCGCCCCATTTCCCGGTGACGATGATATCCGCATCACCGTCACCATCGAGATCGGTCGCAATCATATTCAAGCCGGAGCCGATGCCTTCATCGTAGGAAATGACATGCCGCTTCCAGGCAGGTGCGGGCGCCCGTTCCAGCTCATACCAATATACGCACAGGGGCTCAAATGCGCCCGGGTCTCCGCCATTGTGCGCCATAAAGCGTTTTCCGGCAACCAGATCCAGATCCCCGTCGCCGTCCAGATCCGCCAGCGCCAGACTGTGCGGCTGTGACCAGCTGTCATCAATCAGATGCCTTTTCCACGTGATTGCATCTCCGTCACGCTGCTGCTCCCACCAGAAAATACCGTAATCGTGGGCGATCGCACTGATAATATCCGCAAGACCGTCATTATTGACGTCATAGACCAGAATCGGCGCCGTATGCCCGGAGGTTCCTTCTTCTTTGCCGCCCAGTGCCAGCGGATGCTCGATCCATGGATCAGCCCGCGGATTTTCCGGGGCCTCGAACCAGGCGGAGGGGCGCAGCACATCCGGACGCCCGTCACCATTGATATCCCCGTACCCTACGCCAAATTCCATTTCTTTTTCTGAAATGACATAACGGAGCATCTGCTGTTTGCCGTCTTTCATGCCCGGCTCATACCAGACCGTTTTCAAAACCGCCGGCAAAACCTGATTTAATTTACCGTCACCGTCGAGGTCGCATAAGTCACCGCATTCATAGTTTCCGTTTTCAACAATAAGATGACGTTCCCACTGCGTATCAAAAGTGCCCGGATTGCGCAGCCATTCCGCTTTCATCCCGAACCAGGACGCTGTCACCACATCTGTCAATCCGTCCCCGTCCACATCTACCGGCGCATTGACAAAATCCCAGCGGTAGCCTTTTCCTTCCTCGTCCACCTCGCCCTCGATTGTGCAGATCTCGTATCCTTTAAAATCAGGTGCAAGATAGATCCACGGCAGCGCAACGATATCCAGCAGCCCGTCATTATTGAAATCGGCAACATTCAATACCTCGCCCCTGTAGCTGCCGATTTTATGCGCAACAAAAGTGGGGGCGGCAAAAGAAGTCAGCGTGGCAAGACAGCAAACACCAAACACAAAAACTGAACGCATAATTTTTCTCCTGAATAAATAAGCAGCGTACCGTACGGCAGATACCAAGAATACAGAACGATGGCTTTATCTTAAGACATTCAGCTGTGCGCTTCAAACTTGACCCGTCGGAGACCTGCTGCGCACAGCAAAGAATTAGTCCAGTTGGGACATTCGGGTTGAAAAACCGCTCTTAATCCCGGGCGGTTAAAATGTTTTCAACCAGCCTGTAGACAGATGTACTGCCAAAACATGCAGCAGGCTTCCCTTTAGTTCTCGCTCTTGCCCGTTCTACAGCCTGCCGGACCTGTTCGGATGTAAAATGACCCGGGTCAATTCCTTTGTCATATCCGGGTATGTATTTTTTCAGACGGCGGGAACAGTCTTCCGCATGAGCAAGTTTAGTCCCTTCCTCAAAATGAAGCAGCAGCCAGTATTCAAAATTAGGATTACTGAGGGCAATACCCCGGTTCTCAGTTGCCTTTTCCCAGACAAAAAGCGTCTCCATCTGGTGCTCCTCCCACTGATCCTGGTCAATGACAATCCACGCTTCATCGCCCTTCTGCAAATCTTCTTCCTGAAGGCAAAGCACCATACGCTTCAACACATAACCCGGTGCACTTTTCGCATCTCCTTTTATGCACTTAATTTTAACAAGTTTGCTCGAATCCGCCAGCATCCGAAAGTACGCCGGCTCCGTTTTTTTCCCTTCCGTTGCAATAACAAACAGCTTCTTGTAAGAACGCTGCCCGTAGGTACGCGAAAAGGATCGACGAAAGCGTCCCATCAGTCTTCGCTCGCACCGGTTGTGTAAACAGCGGGATCTTCCATGACCCTGGCAAGCACAGGCACTCCTCCAAGCCGCCCCTGGAGATAACTCTTCCTGATATCCTTGTCGTAACGAACATCTTTAAATTCGCTGAAAGAAACCAGAGAGGACTCTCCCCGGTCATTCCGTTCGGTCACCCACATCTCATCGCGGCGCAGCAGCCGCTGATCCATCAACCCCAGGTCATGGGTCGTCAGGATAAGTTGCTTGCGCGTCAAGGCAGTGCAGCTTGCCAAATATAAATCCAGCAGCTTTTGCGTCAGCAGACTGTGAAGGCTGCGATCCACTTCGTCGATCACAAATATTTTACTGCTCGCCTCAGCCAGCAGATCCACAAAAGCCGGCAGCAGGTCTATCAGGCGCTGGGAGCCATCCGATTCCTGCGAAAGCTCAAAGCGTACCTCTTCCCCGCCAGCGGCAGCATGATAGCCAAAAAGTTTCTCCGCTTTAAGCGCACCTGCTTTGCGGCTAAGCAGAAAGCGGCTGTTCATCGGACCGTCTACACGAAGTGTTTTGCCCTCCAGCAGTTCCTCATGCAACATCGCCTGGACAGGGGCAGGTAAGGGAAGATCTTCAAAGGCAACTGCTTCTGTCTCCAGACGACGTATCCCGGTATCCAGGTGCTGGAGCAGTCTATTCATCTGATCACTGAAGATCTTTGTTTGATCAAATCGCTGTTCAAAAGCAGCGAACCGTCCGTCAGGTCCTATCATTTCCAGGTGAGACTTAAACCACTCGTAAACTGCCTGAAAATGCTTCAAGTTTTGAAAAACACTGTTTGTGAGGAATAATTGGTTCTGGCGGGTTCCACGCGCTACGAAATCAAGATACTTCTGTTCCGGCAGTGCCCGGTCAAATTCATAGCGCCCCTGCTCCCTGGAAAAAAGCAGCTTTTCCGTTTTATTGCCTATACGAACAAGATGCTCCTCCAGCACTTCCGTGCAGGTCACAGAAAATCCATACTCATAAAAAGCACCTTCCGCAAACAACTCAACAGTAAAACGGGAGGGCTGCTGGCGCTTCAATTGATCAAGCAGAAAAGGCGTTACCGGTATAGGGCTATCCGGCCGCCTCCCCTGCACCACAAATTGCTGAACAAAATGAAGGGCCTTAAAAAAATTAGTCTTCCCTGAAGCATTGCCCCCATAAACGACCGATACAGGCAGGACTTTCGCATAGGGCTTCACTCGGGCAACCCGTTCGCTATGTTGCCGTTCAGGAGTAGCCAACATAGACAACTCTGCTGTATCTGCAAAAGAAAGCCAATTATTTATGGTAAACCTTGTGAGCATACGCCCTCCTTACGTGACTTTATCTCATCACCACACACAGTTTACCACACACAACCTTATTTGTCAAGCCCTAAAGAGATTTTTTCTCATTCATCTGCTTTTTTATTTTTACCTGCCAGTGCTTTCTCGATTTGCTCTGCCAGCGCTTTTACTTCTTCTCTGCTGCACTCCACACAGACTTTCCCCCCACCCGGGTGAGCAAAAGTCAACGTAACTCCCTTTTCTTCAGCCGCTACTTGAAAACGCACGCCTTCCGGCATTTTAGCGTCCGGCACCATCCAGTATTCCGCGTCAAATTCCGAGATTTGCACGAGCACCCCGAAGGCGTCCTTCGGATGAACGAAGACTTCCTTCCAGCTTCCATCGGGATAGGCATGTTTGCCAAAGTAAGGAACACCGTGCGCTTCCAGTTTTTTAAGCATTGCCTCAAGATTCGGCGTCTGAAGCGTTATATGATGAACTCCGCCATCCTTTTTCGCCAGAAATCCATCAAGAAAGCTGTCCGGGCCTGATGGAGAAATCAGCTCCAGGCGGGACAGATCACCCAACGCCAGCGTCTGCCAGTAAAAATTTCTGTCGGAGGCTTTAAATTTCTCGCCGGGAACCGCTCCCAGCACATCCCGAAAAAACTGCAGGGCGGCATCGTGATCTTTTACAGCCACAGCAACATGATCAATACGTTCAATCATAACTCCTCCTTTGATGAAGCCCCCGTAATTCATTTCAAATGTGTATCAAAAAAGCGGAGCAACCCGTAGTAATCCAGTTCATGGCCACCCGGGTGTACATGCAGAAAGAGTCTGTCCGAAGCATCCAGACAGGCATAAGCCGGTTGAATCTGCCGGAAGGCAAGGCGGGCAAGCCAGGGCGGAAACTGGTTATCCGGCTCTTTCATACCGTTTTGAAACTGCAGGGAACGGGGCGCTGCCAGCGATGCCAGGCCCGGATAGTCGACCAGCGACCGCAGCCCGGGAAATTTCCAGCACATACAGTGGTTCTGTTCCATCTGATCCATCAATGTCAGAAAGCCGCCGCTTACCGCCGCACGGATACGCGTATCCGTAGCGGCAAGCCACAAGGACATCTCGCCGCCCAGAGAAAGTCCGGCGCAGCCTATACGCTTCGGATCCACCACTTTGAGAGAAGTCAGGTAATCAACGCAGCGCATCAAATTCCACAAGCGCTCACCCATGAGCTCCCGGCTCACTTCCAGCGCTTCATGGCCGCCCACATCCACAGCCATCGTAACATAGCCCGCCTTTGCCAGCCGGGCACCTATCCCTTTGTATGCCGACTCCGGTTTTTCTTCAAAAACAGAATAGCGCGTGTCACCGTGCCCGTGAATACAGACAACTGCGGGAAACGGTCCCTCCCCGGCAGGCAGTCCCAGCACGGCAGGCAGGCGATACCCCGGCAGTCCCTGAATCTCCACCTCACAAAGCACAAATCCGTCCTTTTCCGTACGCACCTCCGGCGCTGCCTCAAGCGGAAGCCCGGAACCCTCCGTCAGATCGGTAATACGCAGCACTTCAAAAAGGGCTTTGCGTGTTTCCTGCTGCCATTCTGTAAACGACTGAACGGATTCTGTCGGTACGGGCGGCGCAGCAGGGGCCGCGGCGTTTTCCCGGAGAATGATCCGGCGCGGCTTGTCCCCGGTCAGCCGGAGCGGCAGAGAAGACAGGTCTTTCCCGCGCAGGTACAGCACCGGATTATCATCCACCTGCAGGGCATACTGCTGATCTTCCCGGATCACGAACCATTCCGGAAACTGATTGAGGCGGGGATAATCTTCGGGCATGTGCAGATAGACCGCATGCCGGGGCAGGTCAAAGTTTACTGCGCCCTGCCAGTGCCAGTCTGAAGCAATATGAAAGCACCACGTTCCCGGTTCCGGCGACACAGCACCCAGACGCAGATCATTGCGCCACGGATGCAGCCAGGCGCCCTGGCTTTTCCAGAAAGCATACATCAGTGCAGTGCGTGCAAAATTACCGTCGCCGTGCCATCCTTCAACAATGCCTGTATCCCGCGGCTTGTCCAGCAGAATTCGCGCCGTATAATCCGCCCATTCCGCCGCCTCGGCTACAGGATAACGATTCAGCAGATTGAGTCCGCCCTCCAATGAATCCGCATAACCGTCGGCACTTCCGTATTCCCATCGGTAGTCTTTCACGGCAGGCAAATTGCTCAGCACATGACGCACCGCCTCCGCATACCGCTCTTCGCCATCCACCTCTGCCACAACTGCAAAAGCATTATAATTGTACCCCCAGTTATCCGTCAGCTCCCGGCTTTTAATTTCGCCTGTTTTCGGATTAATCAGGTCATAGAGCAGACCATTTTCATCCCGGGCTGTTTCCAGAATACGGTCAAGCATGGCGTGCATCGGCTTGCGCCACTGCGCATGTTTTTCCGGATCGGTCTTTGCCGCCACAAAATACGCCTCCGACAGTCCATTAATCACTTCACAGCCGTGATCGTCCAACTGGAGGCGCTCTGTTTCCGTCGGAAGATGATGCAGGAAAAAGTAGTCGCCCAGCTGAAACACATGCCTGCGGTGAATCTCCTCGCCCGTCATCCAGTAGATACGGCTGCACAGCTGAAGCAGATTCCCCGCCACCTCATGGGACGTGGAAGGCAGACGTCCGATTTCCGTTTCCACCGCTCCATATGCCCACAGGTCTTCCAGCATACCCAACATACGTTCCGACCACGGGCTGGGACCCAGCAGCTCAGTCACCGGGATCAACCCGTCCTTCATATATTCACTTGCACCAAAAATGAGGTCGTCGGACCGCACCTCCTGCACACGAAAACCCTGCGGCTCAAAGAGCCAGTCATCGGGAAGCCTGCCGAGGCGGTTGCACAGGCGCTGCTCTGTCTCAAGCATTGTTTTCATTCTGCCGTCAAAAAGGGTGCGGTCAGTGAAATAGGTGGTCAGCACCATGAAGGGGTAGTTGTCTGCAGCGGAATCTTTGGCATTCCAATACGGCGAGTCCTTGAGATTCCTCGGAATAAGCCCCGTCTCCGGGTCGGCAGTCTGCAGCCAGGCATGCACAAAACGAAGCGACTTTACCAGCGCCTCGCGGGCAATCTCTCCGTTTTCAGCCGCACGCTGCCACACAGTGTCTTCCAGGCTGCCGGATGCATGCAGTGACAGCAGAACTGTCAGCAGAAAAAACCACGCCCTTTTCTGCACCAGAACAGGAGTTCTCACGAAGTCTCTCCTTTTATCTGTATTTCCGCTTAGATCATCATGCGCTGCAGGCGGTCGCACAACAAACAGGAGTCTCTTTTCCGCGATGCCTTATCAGTAGCTCACACGAACCCGATAATTCACCGTCACTTCACTGTCGGCAGGGATATCAACGGTAAACACTGCTGTCCGCGCATCTTTTTTCACAAAAGCATGGGACTGCTTCAGAATCTGCCAGTCTCCGCCGGGCATAGGCTCCACAACATCCAGCTGGATCGCTGTATCTTTGCGGTTGCGAATGGACAGCTCAAATTCGACTTCGTGTGTATTGGGGCCTAAATTCTTATAGTCTTTCTGCGTTCGGTCACCCACCACATCAAAAGCTTTCCCCAGAATCAGCCTGACCTCTTCATTCTTGGGCGTATGGCTGATCCGATCCTCGCCGGAAAACTGAAGCATGCCCGAACTGTCGGGCTGATACACACGCATGATTCCGGCAGGAAGCGGAATGCCCAGCCCGTTTTCTTCTTTATTTTCAAAAACAATAAAGGCATCCGCATTCTGGTTTTTCTGTGCATCCAGCCGGGAACTGTAAAAAGCGAGGTTCCCGCGAAATTCATATTTTTTGCTGATCTTGATACCTTTTCCGCTCAAAAGACTTACCTGCTTCGTCTGCTTTTCTTTAATGGTCGTGCGGCGCTGCAGCGCATACAAATGATATTCCGAAAAAGACTCCTCCATCATAGGAGGTGCACCCGCCATCATCATATCCATGGCTTTGGCTTCTCTGTACATCACCGGTGCCGGAGCCGCAATGTTGACATCCCCTGCCACCAGTTTCAGCTGAGCATTGTTGTAGGTAGCACCGGACTGGTTGTCGAGCGTGACCCATCCTTCAAGATCCATGGTCTTTTCATCTTTGCCCACAGTCAGCACATAATCTGCACGCCAGCTGATGCCGCCGGCAAGATAACTTGCCTCCACCTCATGGTCTGTAGCATCATTGGAGAGGAGCCACACCAGCGTGGGCTTGGCAATAAGCGCCTCCGGAATTTCCGGCAGCACCACCACGCCCGGATGACCCAGATAAATCTTGCCGTCCACCTCATACACGGGTCCGTTATTTACGCTCAGCAGTTTCGCGGGCTGCTCATAAAAACTGTAATCCGTGTTCTTGTTGATCAGGGTAACATTGCGTCCCACATATTTTTCCATCAGCTTGTCAGGGCTCATCAGGTCATATTCATAATTCTGTTCAAGTATTTTCAAAGCGCCCGGATCGTTCAACGAACGAAGACTCACTGTTTCCGGAAGGATCGTTGAAGCAACATCCATGAAACGAAGCGCTGCTTCCCCCGGAAGAAGACGAATTTTCCGGCGGTCACGGATAAGCGCCCGATCGTTATTGTAGATCGTGATGGCAACATCGGTCTGATCGGACAGCGTGGTCTGCCCGCTTGCGACCTTCTCCGCCACAGGATCCGACAGTTTCAGCGAATCTGAAGCCTGTGCCTCCGCTGATACGCCGGACAGAATCAATGCAGTGAAAAGGAAGAGAATAATATGGGGCGCTTTCATGCTCGTCTCCTTGATTTGTTAGGGCTGATTCGTCACCGCTTTCATTGTAGCACAATGGAAACACCGTTGCAGCCGATAAAATGCCATCCGGCTCTTTTTGTTTTTTCACGCCAATCATGATATACTGAACCACTGCCTATTCTCACTTTTCCCTTATCTTTTCACAGGGGCAGGACTATATCCATTCCCAAAAACAGGAGGTTGTTGCCATGAAATTAACAGGTAAAGTTTTAGTTGCGCAGGGTGGCGGACCGACCGCGGTCATCAACCAGAGCGTCGTCGGCGTCGTCCTGGAAGCACGTAAATATCCGGAAGTGACCCGCATCTACGGTGCCCGTCACGGCGTTAACGGCATTATCAATGAAAACTTTCTCGATCTGACCGATGTGCCTACCGCCAATCTGGAAGCCTTCGCTGCATCTCCCTCATCCGGCCTCTATTCCACCCGTGACAAACCCGACGCCGCCTACTGCAAAAAAATCTTCGAAATCTGCAAAGCCCACGACATCCGCTATTTCTTCTATTGCGGCGGAAATGACAGTGCCGACAGCTGTAATACTGTCAGCAAAGAGGCAAGCAATGCCGGTTATGAGATGCACGTCATCCATGTGCCCAAAACTATCGACAACGACCTGAAAGTAACGGATCATTGCCCGGGTTACGGCTCAGCCGCCAAATTTGTTGCCCAGGCTTTTGCCGGTGCCGATCTGGACAACCGCGCCCTTCCCGGCGTATATATCGGTGTGGTCATGGGCCGTCATGCCGGGTTCCTGACTGCTGCAGCAGCACTCGGACGCAAATATGAGGACGACGGCCCCCATCTTATTTATCTGCCCGAGCGCACTTTCAATCTTGAACGCTTTAAAAATGACGTCGAGAACGTGTACGCAAAATATGGGCGCTGTGTTATCGCCGTTTCTGAAGGTATTGTCGATGAAACAGGCAAACCCATTGCTGCCAAATTTACCGGCGGAGAAAAGGATGCCCACGGAAATGTCCAGCTTTCCGGCAGCGGCGCACTGGGCGATCATCTCGCAAAATATATCAAGGACGAAGCAAAGATTTCCCGCGTCCGGGCGGATACACTCGGCTATCTGCAGCGCAGCTTCCTGGGCTGTGTGAGCGAAGTCGATCAGGTCGAAGCCCGTACCGTCGGCGAAATGGGCGTACGTTATGCGATCGGACAGCAGAAGAGCGGTTCTGTCGCCATGAAACGCGCAGGCAACTACAGCATTTCCTATTTCCTGACAGCCCTTGACACCGTTGCCCGGGACTCCATTGAAATGCCTGACGAATATATCAACGCTGCCGGCAACGATGTCACCGAAGCGTTCATCAAGTATGCGCGCCCTCTCGTCGGGACGTTGACTGAAGCAACCCTCATTGACGCACCGGCTGTGCAAAAAATTCTGAAAAAATAACAGCCTTTACCGCCTTTTTTCTGCCGTTCCGGATTATTTTTCAAGACAGTCCGGAACGGCTTTTTTGTTCTTTTAACGGGAAAGCATATTGCGCTGAACCGGTGCTAATTGCTATGCTAGAAGAAAGGAGGTTTTATGAAAAAAACGCTGCTTCTTTCTCTGGTTATGGTCGCTGGCATCATCGTGACAGGATGCGGTAAACAAGCCGCCGCCCCCGGCGAAACCGCTGACAAGGCGCCGGATAAACTGCGCATTGCGCTGGTCATGAAGTCCCTCGCCAATGAGTTCTTTCTGACCATGGAGCAAGGCGCACGGGCACATCAGGCAGCCCATGCCGATCAATATGTGCTTCTCGCAGACGGCATTAAGGATGAACTGGACGTCAACAGGCAGATTCAGCTGGTCGAGCAGATGATGGCGCGTCACGTGGATGCCATTGTCATTGCACCTGCCGATTCCAAAGCACTGGTTCAGGTATGCCAGCGTGCGCAGGAAGCAGGCATCATTGTCATCAACATCGACAACAAATTTGATGACGAAATCATGAAACAGCGCGGCGTTCATATTCCCTTTGTCGGACCGGACAACCGCAAAGGTGCACGCCTTGCAGGCGAATATCTTGCTGCACGCCTGCAGCCCGGCGATCCTGTCGCCATTATCGAAGGAGTGCCTTCCGCCTTCAACGGAATTGAGCGGCGACTGGGCTTCGAGGCTGCTATGAAAGAGGCAGGAATGAACATCGTCGCCTCTCAGGTCGGCGACTGGGAAATGGATAAGGCGCATCGGGTCGTCTCCGCCCTGATTACCGAGCATCCGGATATTAAAGCCTTTCTCTGTGCCAACGACAGCATGGCACTGGGCGCTGTTGCGGCCTTGCGTTCCGCCGGAAAACTGCAGGGAATTCCTGTTATCGGATTTGACGCCATCTCCGCCGCCGTTGACCTGGTTAAAAAAGGCGAACTTCTTGCTACCGTTACGCAGCATGCAGACCGGCTTGCTGTTTTCGGTATTGAAGCCGCACTGGAAGTGCTTAAAACAAAAGCAACACCGGAAGATATGGAAACCCCGGTGGAGCTTGTGACAGCGGAAGCACTCGCATCATGATACAGGGACGACAGCTGCTGAGAGCGCTGGTAAATTACGCAGGTCTGGCATTGGTACTGGGTCTGCTCGTTACACTCTTTGCGCTCTCAACCGATTATTTCTTTACCTGGACCACCTTCCGCACCATAGCCAACCAGATCCCCGATGCCGTCATCCTCGCAACAGGTATGACATTTGTCCTCATCATTGGCGGCATAGATCTGTCCGTCGGTTCCGTGCTGGCGCTGAGCGGTGCCGTACTGGGGCTTGCCATGGTTCGCTGGCAGCTGCCGCTTCCCGTCGCCGTGCTCCTCTGTCTGGGTACCGGAGCCCTCTGTGGCGTGCTTAACGGTCTTTTTGTAATCCGCTGGCAGCTGCCCGCTTTCATCGTTACTCTGGGCATGCTGGAGGCGGCACGGGGCGGCGCTTATCTGGTGACCGGCTCAAAAACGCAGTATATCGGAGCAGGCATGGACTGGATCAGCCGGTGGAGCCTTCTCGGTCTCTCCCTGCCCTTTCTCGTAGCCATGATCACCGTAATTACAGGTCAACTGGTGTTGACCTACACGCCTTTCGGTCGAAGTCTGTACGCCATTGGCGGCAATGAAGAAGCGGCGCGGCTCTCCGGCATCCCCATTGGCAAAGCAAAAGTCGCCGTCTACGCCTTGTGCAGCACTTTATCCGCTCTGGCAGCTGTCATTTACTGCTCCCGTCTCACCGCCGCTGACCCCAATGCAGGCAGCGGATACGAGCTGCAGGCCATTGCTGCAGTCGTAATCGGCGGCACCAGCCTCATGGGCGGTCGCGGCTCCGTCATCAACACCCTTTTCGGCGTAATCATTATCGCTGTGCTGGAAAGCGGCCTCATCCAGATGGGCGCACAGGAACCGGTCAAACGGCTCGTAACAGGCGGCATCATTGTCGCCGCTGTCGTCATTGATTACTACCGCGGAAAAATCTGAGCACACGTAAAATACTTTCCGCTCCCCACTTGCTTACGCTACTAGAATATCCTCCGGCGGGCAGAGTATGATAGTAGTGTTTTCATGGAGAATTCTGATGCGCTACTTTCTTCCCCTTACTCTCCTCATTCTTTGCGGCTCTGTGTCTGCCGATGATGCAGGATCCTTTGTCTTCCTTGATGACGGCGACAATACCGGTGTTCTGTATACCTATGCATCGACGGAAATTCAGGACTATTTTGCAAAAATGTTCACCACAAAACTGGTGACAGAAGTTCCCGAAGGAACGGCACCGGACGTTGTTATCAGACTGGGCACGCCGGACAGCAATACAGCCATTGCCGATGCCGTTGCTGCCGGACAGCTCGTCCTTCCGGAAGGCGCACTCTCCGACCAGGGGTATACCCTGAAAAATCTGGAAAACCAGCTCTTTATTGCCGCCCCGGCACCTCAGGGCGTGCTTTATGGCACCTATGCTTTTCTTGAAGCTTACGGCGCCTATTTTCAGATCAGCGGAGAACGGCTTCCGGCTCCCCTTCCTTTTACGCTCAAGACACTGGATCTGACAGAAAAACCTGCCGTCAAATTCCGCGGTCTCCTCCCCTGGGATGCCTATATCTGCGGCATTGCCGGATACAACCCGGAAGATTACAGACAGCTTATCGACCGGGCAGCCAGGCTTAAACTGAATTTTCTTCAGTTTCATTTCTACCCCGGCAGTGCTTTTTTCACGGAAACCATTGACGGCACAACAGCCGAGCCCCGTTATCTCGGTATGCCTGTTGACATCTTCCCCACCGCAAACGCAGTCGGAAAAGCCGCTTTCGGCGATGTAATCGCCTTCGGTGCACAGTGTTATATCGATCATGCAGGAAGCCCCGCTGCACAGGCGCACGCCGTGCAGGATATGATGCGCGACGCTCTTGCCCATGCAAAAAACAGGGGAATGCACACCGCTGTCGGTATGGAGCTTATGCAGCCTTCCGTGGGCAGTCCTCTTTTTACGGCGAAGCCGGAGGGTTCCGTAAATTGCCTGGACCCGCTCAGGCCGGAGAATCTGGCACTGTCCCGCCAGCGCTATCTTTCCCTCAAAGAGACCTATCCGGACGCTGATTTCTACTGTTTCTGGCAGAGCGAAGGACAGGGTGTACGCGGGGCAGCCGTCGGCCAGGAAGAAGGTGCCGCTGCCATGCGTGAAGCGCAGGCGCACTGGACCTCTCAGGACAACTATCGGGGTGACATCGATTATGCCTGGCTGCTCAAGCAGCTCTGCGACAGCATGACCCCCGAAGAACAGGCGACATCCGTTGCGGGCGGCTGGTTTCTGCAACATCTCTTTCCCGGCATTCATCCCGACTTTCCGGCAGGCATCCGCTTCTCCTCCATCAACAATTATTCTATGGAGCAAAGTCTGGACGGCGGGCTGGATTATTATGCTGTTGCAGCAGAAAATAGGGCGGTATGGGTCACTGACTGGTGGGAATACAGCGGTGAGCAGTGGTTTCCCCAGTGGCGTGCAGGAGGGCAGGAGCGTATTTACCGGCAATGCCTGGATTACGGCATAGAAGCCCTTTCGCTCGTGGGCTGGAAATTGTCCGGCATCGAGCACAATATCCGGTTTATGGCGGACTTTGCCTGGCATCCGGGGCTTACCGCCGAGCAATTTTATCGTGATTATGTGAGCAGGCTGTACGGGCAGGACTCCGCACCGCTCGCTGATCTGTACATGACAGCCGATGCCAAATCAGAGCTGACACCGCCTGCGACTTCTTCTGATGACCGGCCCATGTCTCTGGGCGAAGGCTGGATTGTGCTGGGCATCCCGCCCTTTCCGGATACCGCGGAAGGGCTCAGCACGGAGGAATGGCGCCATACCGCGGAACGGGCGGCAGCCATTGCAGCGGAACAGCAGACATTTCTGCAGAGCGACCGTGACGCTGTCGCGCTTATCGGCCAGATTATTCCGGGGCTGGACAGTCAGGGTCAGTACTGGGCGGCGCTGCTCCTCAATCGCCTGCGCATGCGTCTCCATTATCTGGAATCCATGATCGCACTGAATGAATCCTACGGTATTTATCAGGCAGCCGCGCTGCAGGGCATACCGGCTGCGCGGGCAGCCACCGCTCTTCGCCTGAATGATGCGGTTGCTCTGGCTGGCGAGGCAATAGAAATATACAGCAAGGAAATTCGAAACCGGAATGACCTGGGCGTCGTTGCTCAAATGAATGTGCAGTATCTGCAGCCTCTGGTTCAGCTGCATGCGTCCCTTTCCGACTAAGTTTTCCATACAGCAACTACAAGGAGTGTTTTTATGCATCGTTTTGTGATCCTGGCTCTGACCTTCCTGTTAACAGCCTCTTTTTCTTATGCCGACGATGATGACGGCATCATGGGCAACTATCAGGGCGCCTTCACCAGCCCGGGTGCCGCCGGCAAAACCGTACGCGCACAGATTGTCGCTTACGGAAAAGGCAACTACACGCTCGTTCTTTTTCTCGGCGATGAAAAAGGCGAGTTCTCACGGGATGAGATCAGGAGCCACGTTAAAAAAGGGCAGCTTTCTTTCAGTAAGTCGATCCGTGTCGCTCCCTGGGGAGGAAATTTTACACTGACGGCTCAGGCGGCAGAAGAAACCCTGGCCGGAACACTGTCACCGGGAAAAAAGACTTCCGCCGAGTCGCTGAGCTTTGAATTGAAACGTGTTTTTCTGGAACCGCCTACACGGGGCATGGCGCCGCCCGAAGGTGCACGCGTCCTTTTTGACGGAAACAACCTCGATCAGTGGGAACGGCATCCCCGCGTCTGGAACATTCAGGACGACGGCGGGATGCAGGTTTGTGGAAGCAGTCTGAAAACACTGGAAAACTTCGGAAGCGGGCTCTACCATGTCGAATTCATGACCCCCTTCACGCCTGAAAAACGAGGACAGGCAAGAGGCAACAGCGGCGTTTATCTGCTGGGCATCTACGAAATTCAGGTGCTGGACACCTTCGGGCTCCCGCCGGCAGACAACCACTGCGGCGGTCTCTACTCTCTGGCAACCCCCGGAACCGATGCCCTGCTCCCGCCGCTGCAGTGGCAGACCTACGACATAACCTTTGAAGCCGCCGAGTTCGATGATGCCGGAAACAAAACAAAAAATGCACGCCTCCATGTCCTGCATAACGGCATCGTCATTCATGACAATATCGAATTGCCCGGACCGACACCCGGCGGAATCAGCGATCAGGAATCTGCCTCAGGCCCGCTGCTGCTGCAGGATCACCGTGATCCTGTGCGCTTCCGCAACATCTGGTTTAAACCGGCATCCTGACGGCTCTTGGACGTGTCACCCGCTTACGGATAAGCACATGCACATTTCACTCGTTATCCCTGCATTCAACGAAGAGAGTCGCATCACCGGGACGCTGGAAAAAGCAGATGCCTTTTTCAGCCGTCAGCCCTACGATGCGGAAATAATCGTTGTCGATGACGGAAGTACAGATAAGACCGGGGCGCAGGTGGAGGCTTTTCAGAAGAAGGCCTCCACCCCCCTCATACTTGAGGTACTGCCGGAGAACAGGGGCAAGGGTGCGGCGGTGCGTCAGGGCATGCTGCATAAAGCCAAAGGGGACTTTCGTTTTTTTTATGATGCGGACTCGGCTACGCCTGTAGAAGAGCTGCTTCGGTGCGACGATCTTTTTGAGGGCCGGGCAGAAGTACTCATCGGCTCTCGTGCGCTGCCGGAAAGCAAAATACACAAACGCCAGGCGTGGTACCGCATGACTATGGGCAGATGCTTCAACCGTATTGTCCGTCTGCTCGGACTCACCGCCTATGCCGATACCCAATGCGGATTCAAAGGCTTCACGAAAGAGGCCGCTCAGATTTGCTTCTCCCGGCAGACCATTGACGGATTCGGCTTTGATGCGGAACTGCTCTACATCGCCGCACGCCATGGACTGCGCATCAGCGAGCTGCCTGTGAACTGGTACAACAGCCCCCAGTCAAAAGTCAATCCCATGTCCGACGCCGCAAGAATGTTCCTCGACCTCTTCGTCATCCTGAAAAACAGCCGGACAGGCAGGTACGATTGAGCCGCTTCACCTGCCGCACAGACCGTTCAGGCGCTCCACGACTGCTTTTGCCTCGGAAAGAATATCGTCCATAATCTCCGCCACAGGCTTGATTTCACGGATACGGCCCACTGCCTGACCGCAGGCGATGGTGCCCCGGTCAAGATCGCCGCTCAGATACGCTTCACGGCCCACACGCCCCGCAATCACCGGAAGCAGGTCTTCCAGAGTCGCACCCTCCGCTTCCATGCGCGCTACAATGCGTGCCGCCTCGTTTTTCATAATCCGGGCAGCATTGCGGATGGAACGCTCCACTACCATCGTATCCGTCACCTCCGCATTCACCATCCACTCTTTAAAGTTGTTGTGCATGGGACTTTCACAGGATGCCATAAAGCGCGTGCCCATCAGCACACCTTCCGCACCCAGCGCCAGCGCAGCCACAAGCCCTCTGCCGTCACAGAATCCGCCGGCGGCGATGACAGGTATCTGCAGCGCATCAGCCGCCTCGGGAACAAGAATCAGAGAGGGGACATCATCCATCCCCGGATGACCCCCGCACTCGAATCCGACAATGATGACTGCATCCGCCCCGATGGATTCCGCTTTCTTTGCAAAACGCACGGCAGGCACTTTGTGAAAGAGCTTCACACCGGCGCTGTGCAGCTGCTCCACGTATTTCTCCGGACTGCGGCCCGCCGTCTCCACTACCGGGATCTCTTCTTCACAGACAAGATCCATATAGGCATCGGTAAGATCGCCCGGCATCAGCACAGGCAGCATGGAGATATTGACACCGAAAGGCTTGTCCGTAAGATCCCGGGTTTTCCTGATCTCCTCACGCAGCTCTTCTACGGAACGGAAAGATACAGCGGTAATAAACGCAAGCCCGCCCGCATTCGCCACTGCCGACACAAGCTCCGCCCGGGCAAGCCACTGCATACCGCCCATCAGTACGGGATGCTGCACCTGAACCATTTCTGTGATCCGCGTTTTAAACATGAAATAATCCTTTCTTTCTGTACTGGAAAAACAAAGTATGAAGGAGGATGGAATTCGAAAGCAAGAAAGAGAACATTTTTCAATGCCTGTTCCGCGGTTGACAACCCGAAAGGATCACGCGATACCCTCCTCCCCAAGCTGATCTCGGGTGAGCGGCGTATATCTGATACGGAGCGTATTGTAGAGCGGATGGTGCAGGTGAAAGGCAGTGGACAGCGTGGACAAAGTGGATACAGTGGACACCGATTGCAAAATATTTTCAGATAAAGCAGTGTACTTGATGGAATGTCTTGGTACTATGCTTATTCATAAGTCATAATATGTTTATGGTATTCAGAAGAGAAAAGACAGGATATCGCGAGCCAGGGTCCGTTTCTTTTTTTGAGCGATCTCTGAAGCATCCCCGGTCCGCTCTGTCCACTCTTCCAACTCCGGAGGACACACCACAATGACCGACAGCCTTATCCCCAAGCAGGGCGGATACCGCAAATTGAAGAGTTTTCAGGTGGCGCAGCTGGTCTATGATGTGACTATCCGTTTCTGTGATCGCTATATCAACAAGCGCAGCCGCACCCACGACCAAATGGTGCAGGCGGCGCGGTCAGGCATACAGAATATCGCCGAAGGAAGCATGGCAAGCGGCACATCGAAAAAGATGGAACTGAAATTGACAAATGTTGCCAAGGCAAGCCTGGAAGAACTGCGGCTGGATTATGAAGACTTTTTACGGCAACGCAATCTTGCTCTGTGGCAGCCGGACGATCCGCGACGACAAGCGCTGGTTGCCCGGCGATGCATGACGGCAGATGAGATGGCGGTCTGGGTTAAGGAGATTTCTACAAACGACAGGCAGGAAGAGCCGTCCATCCGGTCTCTGGAGTCCATCTATTCCGGGTATTCGGCAAATGCCGCATTGGTTCTGATAAAGGTGGCATCGGTGTTGCTCGATCGTCAGATGGCATCGCAAGCCGCCGCCTTTGAGCAGGAGAGCGGATTCTCGGAACGCCTCTACCGTACCCGCCAGACCGGAAGGAAGAAAGCATGAGTACCGCATTCTTCGCAAATACGGTTATCCGCCGGACAAACAGGCGCATGCCCCCAACTTGTTCTGGAACAGGCATCAGTTCAATGCATGGACGGGACAACAGCGGGATAACAAACAAGAAACGGGACATTTCTAAAGAGTTACGACACCTTTTCTGAAATCACATAGACTTTTTAACGGAACATGCGGTACACTTAATGGATAAGCGGGCCGAACGGTCGCGGCACGGTTTGCCGTGTCGAGGAAAGTCCGGGCTCCACAGGGCAGGACGCTTCGTAACGCGAAGGCGGAGTGATCCGACGGAAAGTGGAACAGAAAATACACAGCCTCTTCGGAGGCAATGGTGAAAAGGTGCGGTAAGAGCGCACCAGCGTCGTGGTGACACGGCGGCTTGCCAAACCCCGTCCGGAGCAAGTCCAAATAGGGGACCCATGGTGTTGCCCGCACCGGTCCCGGGTAGGACGCTAGAGGCGCATGGTGACATGCGTCCCAGATGAATGACCGTTCAGAGATGCGCAAGCGTTTCGGACAGAACCCGGCTTACAGGCCCGCTTCTTTTTTTTATCTCAGGAGCATCGGAATGACAGAGACATGCACAAACTTCTGCTTCCGCTTTGTCGGAGGCGCTTTCTGCGGTTTTTTCTCAGAAGCCGGATTGAAGCGGCTGTCTCTGGTTCCCGATGAAAAACAGATGCCTGCAGCAGTCGATAAAGCACGCAAAGCTTCCTGGGACAAAACACTGCACCGGCTCCTCGCCGACTATTTCAGCGCCACACCCGTTCAGTTCGATGCGATTCCTCTCGATATGTCCGGCGGCACCCCCTTCCAGCAGAAAGTATGGCGGGAAGCATACCGCATCCCTTACGGGGGCACCTCCACCTACGGCACACTTGCACAGCGCATCGGGCATCCCGGGGCGGCACGCGCCACCGGATCGGCTCTGGGCGTGAATCCCATTTGCCTGGTCGTCCCCTGCCACCGGGTGCTCAGCGCTTCCGGTACTCTCGGCGGCTATTATTACGGCCTCCCGTGGAAGGAGCGTTTTCTGGCGCTGGAAGCATCGGGTCTGGCAGCGTCTCAAAAATAAGGCTTTTCCCGGAAAGCCGTATCCGCCCTCTGATGGATTTCCTTCCTTCCAATAGTGGAAAATGATACGCTGCACGCAGCAGTTCCGTAATTATCTTTTCTGAACCGGATGACAACGTTCTTATGGCACACCCGCTTTTGAAGAAAATATTCACCTTTTTCAAAAGGCTGGCTATTTTTGCTGTCATCTTCCTCACTTTCGTCCTCCTGCTGCCCAACGACTTCAAACGCCTCCATATTCATATCCAGGGAAAAGGCAGCGTTCTGCCACCCGTAAAAACGCTCCATGTGGGACGTGATTATCATGCGAATCTTCTCGCACGGCCTTTGCCCGGTACCGGACTGGGGTTCCGTGAATGGGCAGGCACCATCTCAAGCACCAGCCCGGAAATCACCGTGGAAATGAAAGGCAGAGAACGCAGCATTACAGCGATCTTTTCCGATACGCCGCCGCCGGGTGTCTCCTTTCAGAAAGTGACCATACAATGCGCCGGGCCGGGATCGGGCACCACAGACCCCGCCCCGGGCAGTTGGGTATTCCGCAACGACTGGCCGGAGGCGTTTACCGCTCTGCCTGATAAGGGAAGCTTTTTCGGCGGATGGGAGATACTCCCCGAAGATACCGGTGCTGGCGAAAGCACCTCGGCCCGCCGGGAACCCTTTCCGACCTGTACACTCCCCACTGAAAGAAACCTTACCGCCATTGCCTGGTTCTACCGCAGCGGCGCGCTCATCACACTGGAAACAGAAGGGCAGGGCTGGTACGGCGTCCCCGTCGGGACGTATCCTCTGGCAGCAGGCACGGAAGTGACTCTTCGCGCCGCCGCTGAAGAAGGGTGGCATTTATCCCGCATAGAAGACGAAAAAGGACAGATCGTTCTGGCCTCAGAAAATCCGCGCTGGGCTGATTTTTCCTTCCGGGTTAACGAGAATAAAACATACCGGGCTGTTTTTGAACCCCTTGAAAAACGGATTCAGGTCTGTGTAGATTCTCCGCCGCCGACAGCAGGTCTGGTTTTTTCCGGCGCCTCGCCCTGTCCGCCGGTACTGCACGCCCTTTACGGAAGCACACTCACGCTGGAAGCACGAACGCTTAATCATGAAAGTGCCTTTGCGGGCTGGTCGGGCACGGCCCATGACGGCATCAGTCACGACGCTCTCCTTACCCTGCCGGTGACGGCGGACGCATCCCTTACCGCGCACTTTGTACCGGCGCAGTGCTTTCTTGATCTGGAAGCAGAAATTGACGGAGAGCCCGCCATGCTTCCTGCAGGTGCGCTAAAGCCCATGCCGGGCCTTTACGGATTCACCGGACAGGAGAAGGATATTCAGTCGCTGGAAGCCTGCTGGATATCCGATCTCGACATTGCTTTTCTCCGATGGGAAGGCGATCTTCCGGAAGGTGCCGACAGAACGCAAAGGCTGCTGCATCTGCCCATGACCGCCAGCCGGAAAGTCCGGGCATGTTTCACCCGGCACAATCTGGTCTCTCTTTCTGTCGAAAAAGAAAAAGGCTCTCCGGGGACGCTTACCCCGGCACCGGGGCGCTATCACATCCCTGCCGGAACGCAGCTCACCCTTCAGGCTGTGCCTGCAGCGGAGCGTTTTTTCGGCGGCTGGAAAATCACCCGCGAAAGCGGTGAAGAGCAGGTCGCCATTACACCTTCCCTGACTGTAACCGCTGAAGAGGGCATGCATGCATCTGCGGTTTTCGGCAGAGGGGCGTGCTCTCTGCACCTCGCCTCGACGCACCCTGAAGCTGAAATCATCCCGGCACCCGGCGACTATACTGTACTGGTCGGTACCCCTGCCGATTTCATCGCCAAACCGCCGGAAGGGCTGATCTTCCACTACTGGCGCTCTTTTAAAAAAGGAATCCTGTCCGAGAACCCCTTACTGCGCGTAGTGCTTGAAGAAGACGACGGCATCACCGCCGTCTTCGGACTGCCTCTGTATTCGCTTCAGCTCACTGCCGAAGGCAAAGGGCACATCGACCGGGACTGGCAGGGTATAGAACAGTTTGAAGAAGGCACCTATGTGCAGCTGCATGCGACGCCGGATCCGGACGCTGTGTTTCTGTGCTGGGAAGGAGATCTTCCTGCAAACGCACTGCCTGCCCAGCCGAAGATTCTTGTTCTGATGGATCAGGATAAAGCGCTTACCGCGCGGTTTGCCCCTGCCGACTGGCAGCTCGATATCCGGCTGGATCTCCCTGACGGCATGCATGCCCCGAAGCTCTTTCCGCCTCCCGGGCTGAGCGGTCGCACAAACGGAGAAGCAGTGCCCCTTATGGCCATACCGCCTGCGAATTCCAATCTGGTTTTCATCGGATGGGAAGGAGATCTGCTCAGCCCCGATCCGGTCCGGAATCTGATCATGGACGGAGACAAAGTAATCACCGCACGCTTTGCACCGGCAGAAGAAACAGAGCATGTCCGCCTGACAGTGCTGCGTACTGAAGGCTCGTCTTTGTCAGTCATCAGAGACTTTGATCCGGGATTGTATCACTTCGCCAAAAACGCACAAATTCCTCTCACTGCCATCCTGTCCGATGATGCATACTTCGGCGGATGGACGGGCGATATGGACCAGGATGCTGTTTATACAGACAAAATGCTTTGTCTGGACAGAGACAAAACAGTCGGGCTGCAGACCGGATCCAGAGGCGCCGTACTCACCGTTCTTCTTGATGGCAATGGTGCCGGGCAGATCAGCCCCCCGCCCGGTGTGTACCGGCTTGCGGAAAACATGACAATCACACTGCAGGCTATCAGAGTCAACACAGAATATCACTTTGACGGCTGGTATACCGGTGCGGGAGAGCTGCTTTCCCGCATGGGAAAATACCGGTTTACCATTCAGCCCGGTATCAGCAGAATGGAAATCACCGGCGTGTTTCGTGATTATGTACTGCCGCCGCCGCTGGTGCTGTGCTGGCAGAACAACAGGTGCGCATCAGCTGCTGCTGATACGGCGCTGTAGAAAGGACTCCCCATGTTTCAGGAAGGCTGGTTTGAAGTTGCCCCGGGTATCAAATTGTTTGAACGGCATCTCCTTACACCATCCCCGCCCCGGGCGCGCGTGATCGTACTGCACGGCTACGGCGACCATTGCGCCCGCTACAGCTGGGTCATGGAACAGTTTCAGAACACGGGCATGGCAACCTATGCCTACGACCAGCGCGGACACGGCAGATCACCGGGCAGACGCGGCTATGTTGCCCGTTTCGACGAGCTGCCGGATGATCTGGATATCTTTCTGAAACGCGTTACGGAAGACAGCGATCCCTCCGCTCCGCTTTTTGTCTTCGGGCACAGCATGGGCGGCATGGTACTGGCTCGCTGGGCTTCAACCCGACAGCCTGATGTCCGTGGTCTGATTTTCAGCAGCCCCTTCCTCGCTTTCAGTGATGAGGTGCCCGCCGCCCTGATTGCGCTCACTCCGTATGTTGCCGCACTCGCCCCCTGGATGCCCGTCAGCCAGGTTGACAATTCAGGGCTCAGCCGGGATCCTGAAGTACAGCGGAGGACGGATGCGGATCCGCTGAGCTATCACGGTAAAGTGGCTGCGCACACGGCACGGGAGTTTCATAGGACCATCCGCATCATTGAAAAAGAAATGCCCCGGATCACCGTGCCGATGCTGGTCATTCACGGCTGCTGCGACCGTATCGTCGGTCCTTCAGGAAGCAAAGCGCTCTTCGAAAAAGCCGGTGCCGCCGACAAGGAACTGAAACTCTTTGAAGATGCGTATCACGAGATCTACAATGATCTTGATAAAGAACGCTACATGCAGACTGTTATCGACTGGATCAGCGCACGGCTGCAGTCAGTCTGATGCACCGCCCGGTCAGTCCTCTGATTCACCGAACACACACGCGCGAAACCGCCAGAGCCGGGCACCAGGATCCTGCCAGCCTCCGGCATGAACGCCCGCTTTCCGGCAAATCCCTTCCAGAAATGCGGTGCCATTCCAGCCCTGCTCCACCGGCACCTGCGGCAAAAGAAGCCCACGGCCTTCCGGGTGCTCCAGATAGAGACCGTCCCGTCCGATGCAGATTTCGCCGGGATCATTCACAGGAATAAAAGGACTCTCCTCCTCGGCGGGAAGCAGCACAGACACCTCAAAACGCAGCGCCTCCAGCTCCTCGGGACGAAGCGGTGCAAAGCGGGAATCGTAAAACCCGGCATTGACGGCATTGACCGCCACTGTTTGCGCGAGCCCTTTCTGCGCAAAAATATGCCCGATGCAGCCGCGCAATGCCCCCGCACAGCGCAGCGTAACAAAAACGCCCATCTTTTGTTTTAACAGAGGGGTCAGCGGATAAGTGTCCATTGCCGGAGAAACGCCCTCCTCCAGATACGCCTGTACAGATTCCCGGGCAATACGCAGCAGGAGACTTTTTTCATCCGGGGTGAGCTGAATCTCTTTTTCTTCCATGTCCGGCTCCTGATTTACGGTACCGCTGTATCCGTTTTTCCCTGCCCTCCCGCCGGCGGAGCTTCGCCTGCAGATGCCGCCGTCTTTTCAGGCTTGCGAAGAATCAGAGGGCGCACCTGGTCCGGGCGGGCAGAAAGTGCCGGGGCATCCAGATCATGAAACACAAAGCTGCCGTAACTGACGGAGGACTTCCAGTTTCCGCTGACAGCGCCTGAAGTCGTGTAGGCGAGCAGACGTGCCTGAGTATGAGGCGGAAGCATCTGCATCAGAATCTGGATGCAGTCCTGACCGTCAATCACGTTTTTGCTTCTTTTCAGATAGGCGCGGAAACCTGTCAGATTCAGCGACAGAATCTCTTCAAAGGCCTGCCGGTCAAGATGGGCAATGTTGTCTTCGATGTTTTCCGTGAAAGGCGTATTTTTGTACTCTTCGCCATAGTGGGTAATACTGCTTGCCACGACAATCAGCGTCCGTTCATCCACAATGGGTTTAATGGCGTTGGCAAAAGCCGCCATGGTGTTTTCCGTGGTTTTCCCCTGCGGGTCACGCAAATCGCCGACCAGCACGGGTACCAGTTTAAACTCCAGAAGCCGTTCCTGCAGGTAGGGCAGCATGGATTCAATTGCAAACTCGTACTCGTGCAGACGCTCATGAGGCTTAGCACCGTCATAGCGAATCTGATGCATTTGAAAGAGGGGCGAGTACATGAGCGTTCGTATGGCGGCACCGTCGAGAGGCACAGGTCCGAGGGGCGTCAAGAATATATCTACTGCCGGAATGGAACAGTTTTCAAATCCCGGACCATGCCCCGGTGCCAGTATCACCACGCGCCCGTACTGTCCGGGCTGCAGAGACTTGAAAGCGTGGGCGGTGGTTTTACCCGCAAGCCCGTAGGGGCCGGGCGATGCGATAATCGCCACCAGACGGTTATTGATTTCAGGAACATCCGCCTGCATCCGGAAATTCACAAGAGTCGAGAGAAGTGTTTCCGGATCTGACGAATAGTTCACACCCGCCACAGCTGGCCACCGTATCAGAGGCGTTTCGCGTGCAGGCGCTCCGCTGGCTGCACCGCCAAGGAGAAAAAGAACCAGCACCAGAACAATCGGAACATTTTTTTGCATATAATACTTTCTTTTCCGCCTTTTGAATGAAAACACTCAACAGATCCTGACTGTATTATATCTTACGGGGAACCGTCTTTTTTCATCCGTCTTTTTTCAAGGATCATGCCCGTCACCTGCAACACTACAGAAATCACGATGAGCAGCAGCACCGGCACGGCATACAGGATCCCTGCCGCTTTCAGACTGTTGCTGAATGTCCAGACGCGAAGCCGCAGATAACCGCCCACGGACGGCAGGCGTTTTTTGATATGCCAGTTGCCGCGGCCCCGGATCAGCTGCCACCGGAAAAAACTGCCCAGTGTGCTTTTTTCCACATGATACACAAGCATCTCAGGCACATAACGTATACGAAAACCTGCCGCACATGCCTGAGCCGCCAGCACCGTATCTTCCCCGCCCGGAAGCGGAAAACTCTCATCAAATCCGCCCAACGCAAAAAACCGCTCCCGGGTTACAGCAAGGTTGCAGCTGCTGAAACTCCTGGTGTACCCGTCTTTGTCCACCCGCCACACCCGGTCAAACCCGAGGATGCCACCGCCGGGAAAGCCCAGCAGAGCAATGGCTCTACCGATCCTTGTCTTCACTGCGGTGCGGGTATTTCCTGAAAGAATGTCGTCCTTCTGCAGAGCGGCGGAAGCGGCGGCAAGGGTTCCCCCGGCAAGCTCACAGTCTGTATCCGTAAAAAACAGATGATCAGACCGGGCTTCAGCCGCGCCCCGGTTCCGTGCCGCAGCAGGACCGGCATTTTTTTCCTGACGGATAAGCCGGGCCCGCGCATCCTCCGGAAAATCATAGGCGGAAAGGTCGGGCGAACCGTCGTCAACGATCAGAAGTTCAAAGTCGGTAAAATCCTGTGCCTGCAGTGAATCATACAACTTGCGCAGCAGCACCGGATCCGGCAGATACGACGGAACAACGACAGACAGCCGCGGCTTCATGGCGCTCCGGCAACCCCGCCGGAATCTTCTTCTTTTTTCGCCGAAGCTGTATACGCTTTGACCGCTTCAATCAGTTCTGCCGCATGATCGGTCTGAATGCCGTCCACGCCCCACTCAAAAAGGGTTTGCCAGGTGTCCGGTCCTCCGTCATCAACAAATACAAGTACGCCTTCCGCATGGCAGCGGTCAACCATCTCTCTGGTCGCTGCACCCCAGGTGGATGCAACCACGCGCGGTCTGTGAAGCTGCAGCAGCCTGTCGAGATTTTCTCCGGAGCCCGCTTCCGGCATGGGATGGCATTCCGGGCAGACCTTGTTCAGCGCCCTGAGCGGACCTCCACCTGCATACCATACAGTACTTTCCGCAAGCCCCTTCGCCCGCAGCTTGTCGACAACCTCCTCCAGCGGCGCCTGCTTGAAATCCAGATAAATTGACACATTACCGCTGCACGCCTCCAGAATAGCGTCCACTGTAGGGATGCGCTCGTCTTTCCATTCATCACCGACCCGGCTGCCTATATCCATTGCCTGAAGTTCTGCCAGCGTAAAGTCTTTTACCGGTCCTTTTGCATCTTCTGTATAGGCGTCCACCGTGGCATTATGCACGCTGACCAGCTGCCCGTCCTTCGTTTCCCGGACGTCAATCTCCACATAATCGACTCCCAGCTCAATCGCCTTTTTGTAGGCAGCCACCGTATTTTCCGGAATGCCGTCATGAACACCACGATGGGCGATCACATAGACAAGTCCGTGCCGGGGCGGTCCCGGAAACGGATCAGCCAGCTGCCCGGCAGCTGCGGCCAGAGTCACAAGCAGAGTCAGAACAGTCATAGGAGAATCCTTTAAAGCGCTATGCCGAAAATACGCCCGGCATTGGCTGTGCTGAAAGCGGCAATCTCTTCCGCCGGCACATCCAGCAGTTCGGAAGCCGCTTTCAGATTGTATAGAATATTTGCCGGTGAATTCACGGTGCCCCGTGCTTCAACAGGCGGAATGTCCGGCGCATCGGTTTCCAGAAGCAGGCTGTGCGGATAAATCTCCTTCAGCAGAAGCGTGCGCCGGGCACTGTTGCGCCAGGTAAGCACGCCCCCCAGACTGAAAGCGAGACCGTAGTCCATAAATGCCTTCGCGAGCTCCGGGCCGCCCGAAAAATTATGCAGGATTCCGCCCGCCGGTGCCCCTTCCTTTCGGAAAAGCTGCAGCATCTCATTAAAAGCACCCCGGCAATGCAGGATCACCGGAAGCTTCAGTTCCCGGGCAATGCCCAGTTGGCGGCTAAAGACAGACAGCTGGCGCTCCAGGGGAAATACCGGTCGTTTGCTGTCCAGCCCTATTTCACCAATTGCCACCGCTTCTGACGCCTGAGATGCCAGAGACGGGATCAGAGGAAGGCTGTCGTCGGAGCAGTACCAGGGATGCACGCCCAGTGCATGATAAACCCCGGCATGGCACCGGGACAGCATCCGGACAGCCTCCCAGCCGGACGGGTGGATTGCAGCACTGATCCACGCACAGACTCCGGCTGAGCGCGCCGTCTCCAGCAGATCGTGAAGACGGCGCTCAAAAGCCGGACTGTCAAGATGACAGTGCACATCTACAAGACGCATCGCCGGATCCGTCAGTGCATCTCAATGCCGCAGCTGCCTATCGCCTTGCGGTAATAATGAAATTCCACATTGGGGTGCAGTGCCAGAAGGCTCATCGGCACAGCCGAGTCCGCCAGCCCTTTGCTGATCATGAAAGCGGTCAGGCGCATCCCGAAGGGATTGTCATGATTGCCCGCCTGCCAGATCGATACCTTCTCCGCTTTCCAGGTTTCAGCCGGACCGACCGTCGTGGCCTGATTCGGAATTTCCGACAGGCGACCGCCGCCAGACGTCCGCGCATTCTGCATGATCGTCATGGGATGCAAATCCACGACCCGGGTACCCAGCTTCAGGTACTCTTCAGGAGAAGGCGGCGCATCCGCCCAGACGCCTTCCCGCTTCATGGGGTCGTTGAACGCCCAGTGCTTCACATCTCCCTGACCGCCCTGCATGACCAGACAGCGCATATCATCAAAGGACTTGCTGAAAGCGGCAAAATCACCTATAGGGTAATGGATGGCTTCCGGGCGGGGACGCAGCTCAGGTCGCATCAGGTTAAAACACAAATCCAGATTCGCCTTCTGAAAGGAAAGCGGGTGCTCCGCCGGGAGCGTTTTGCCATCCTTCACCCATTCATCCATGCCCCAGAACTGCGCGCCCAGCTTCGACAGATTAATGTTCAATTCGTTCACCAGCATGGCAACCAGAGGAAGCTGTTCGGTGGGGCCGATGGGACCGCAGACCCCTGCCGGATTGTCGGGCGTGGAACTTTTCCAGGCTTCGATATACTGAAGCGCTTCAGCCAGATAGAAGGATTCGAGAGAATCATGAAACACAACTTTGAATCCGTCCCGGGACAACTGAAACAGATCTTTTTCCGTCAGATTCGCCACATCATTCAGCAGCTCATCATCCAGCGTCGTATAATCCCACCAGTCGGGCGCAACAATACTTTTCTTACGCATACAAAATCCTCCTCGGGGTTGAATGTTTTCCGGATCTCAGCGATCAGTGCGGCAGGTTGAGTGCCCGCTGACCGGGCGAAAATCTTTATCGTCTATCATTATGACTGTAATCCTGAAGGATATGCAACTGAAAACAAAGCCGAATCCCGGTTTCACAAAACGAAAACATCGTGCTATCATGACAGGCACGGAGCGCATTACCCTGCACACACAGATTTTCAACGACGCCCCACTTCATTGAAGGAATACAACATGAACCTTGGCGCACTATCCATGACACGAAGGCATTTTCTGGGGCTGAGTACCGCGGCCCTTGCAGGTACTGCTCTTTATGCACCGGCGGAGTCCCTCCTGCATTCCGGAAAACAGGCACCACTGCCGCTCTGGCACGGCTTCAATCTGCTCGAAAAATTTATGATGCCCCATTGCGGCGCCTTTGAGGAAAAAGACTTTGCCTGGATTCAGGAAACGGGCTTCAATTTTGTGCGCCTGCCCATGGACTACCGGCACTGGACCGATCCGGACGACTGGACGGAACTGAAAGAGGAGGTGCTCCGGGAAATTGACGAAGCGGTGCAATTCGGCGAGCGCTACAATATCCATGTCTGCATTAATTTCCATCGTGCACCGGGGTATACAGTGGCTCAGCCCGGCGAAGAAAAGAATCTTTGGGACGACCGGGAAGCCCTGGAAACCTGTGCCCTTCACTGGCGGCATTTTGCCCGGCGTTATGCCGGGATCCCCAATGACCGCCTCAGTTTTAACCTGCTGAATGAACCTGCTCTGGTAACCGCAAAAAAACATTATGCCGTAATTGAAGCTCTTGTCCAGGCAATCCGAAACGAGGATGCGAACCGACTGATCATCTGCGACGGCAGACTCTACGGCAAAGTGCAGCCCGATGAACTGATGCCGCTCGGGATTGCCGCTTCCACACGGGGCTACGAGCCCTTCGAGCTGACTCATTATCACGCATCCTGGGTGCAGGGCGCCGATCAGTTTCCTTTGCCCTCCTATCCGCTCAGGAAAAAAGAAACGCTCATGGATAAAAGCTGGCTGAAAGAAAAACAGATTGCCCCCTGGAAGGCAGCGGAAGAAAAAGGCATGCCCGTCATGGTGGGCGAATTCGGCGCCTTCAATCAGACACCGCACAGCGTCACCCTCGCCTGGATGCAGGACTGCCTGGAGCTGTGGAAAGAAGCGGGCTGGGGCTGGGCACTTTGGAATTTCAGGGGCGCCTTCGGTATTCTGGACAGCGGGCGCAGCGATGTGGCGTATGAAGCGTGGAACGGGCACCAGCTGGATCGCGCCATGCTCTCGCTGCTGCAGCGTTATCTCTAATCTATCGGATTTTCAGAAAGGAAAAGAAATGACTCTCCGCTTATACATGCTCCTGGCAGGGCTGATCCTCTGGGGCACATTGGCGGCAGTTCACCCTGTAAATGCCGGGGCTGATGATGAAATGGAGGCGCATTACGGCACTTTCACACTGCCGGGCTTTCAGTGCACCATCGGCGACAACACAGCCGCTGATCCGCACATGCGCGGGTACAACGGCATCTTCTCACTCCTTCCTTCAGGAGACGGACAAAATGTGTTCGTTCCGCTTTTTTCAGGACTGAATCTGGAACATTACTTTGATGCGCTTCCGGTAACGGAGCCCGGCTCCGTCTTTTTTGAGCCCCGACGTGCCGCCATGCAGTTCACACGCATCGATGAGCACACCGCAGAGCTATACCAGCCTGTTACGCCCGTATTCGGCGTGGAAAGCCGTACCCGCTTCACGGCCACAGCACCTCATTATATCGACATGCACTTCAGCTGCACACCCCACCGCTCCGATCTGGCAGGCGGTTTGCTCGGTATTTTCTGGGCTTCCTACATGAATGCACCGGAAGACAAAAGCATTTATTTTCTGGGTGATGGCTCCTCACTGGAAAGCCCGCGCTGGATTCAATTCTGTACACAGGAGCATAACAGAGACAGCACTGTATGCAGCGAAAACGACCGCGTGAATATTGCTTTTCAGGGTACGGAAAAAACCCTGTTCACGGCGATCTCACCCCTGCGCTATGCCGTCCCCTTCTTTTACGGCCGCATCAGGGAGCAGGTGCTCATTTATATCTTTCAACCCGGGCCGTTGATTCGATTCGCTCATTCTCCGTCCGGGGCTGGCGCTACAGAAAAAGGGGATGACACCAACCCCGCCTGGGATTTCCAAATGATTATTCCCGACTGTGAACCCGGCACCTCCTACACCCTCGATATGCGCCTGGTCTGCAAAAAATGGCAGGGCAGAGACGATGTTCTGGAAGAAGTCCGACGCTTCCTGAGCGGAACAGATAAATAACGGGCCGCCGGGCGGCACTCAGGTATTTCTGCACCAAGGCCCATAAAAAAGCCCCGGCCTTTCAAGACCGGGGCACAAGAAACAGCAGAAGATAAGCGATTACATGCCGTCAGGGCGCACTTCAAGAATACGCCATCCGGCGGCTTCCTTTTTCACGAGCAGCTCAATGCTGATGGATCCCGGATCGGCGGAAAGATCGATCGGATATACCGTTGCGGTGCCGTCGTCCTTCAGCTCGATTTCCATATCGTCTACGAAAACTTCGCCGTTGTCCGCATAGCCCGCATCAAGTGCCATCTGCAGCATCTCTTTGCCCTCTTCCTTGCCGCCCACTTCCGGATGATAAAAATCATCGGAAAAAGTATTCATAATACCGTCAATATCTTTATTCTCCAGAGCGACTTTCAACTGATTCACAAGATCCTTAATTAAATCCTGATCAGACACTTTCGAGCCCACACTGGCGCAGCCCGCTGTAAGCGCAAGCACAAAAAGACCGACAAACATTCCCTTCAGCAGTACTTTCATAATCAAACTCCTGTAGTGTTTTGGTTGACAACAGAGATCCATGTACCCTACACGAACCCTCTCCAGCATTCTTAAAGACCCCTACAATCGCACAATAGTTTCAAAAGGGCAGTATTTGTTCTGAAAACGAAAAGTCGTATTTTTACAGTTTTATTGGCGTGTGCGAAGAGAAAGTATACTAAATAATCGAAAGGGAGACAAAAGTAAGCGACTAGGCACCCGGCGGCGCCAGAAAAATCGCCTGCAGTGATTTGTATGCCGCTTTAGGTGTGCAGAGATAATCAATCAGCGAATTGTTCGCAGGGCAGGGAAAACAGTCGTGACCCATCCACACCACAAAGCCGCCACATTGAGGGAATCGGCTTTTGCATGCCTTTGCCGCAATTGCATAGGCCTGTGCCTGGGCATCCTGCGTCACAGCCACATAGCGGGCTGCCGTGTCGATGCCATCCTGCACCACCGCCCGGTACAGCCTTTCTTGAGTCCACCAGGATGCAGTATGCCGCCAGTAGCCTTCAGAAAAGGGCCAGGATTCACCGAGTGGCGCAAACTGCTCCAGGCATTCCAGACTGGCGGCGCCGGGCATGCCCGCCTCAGATCGGAATAAAGAATCGTCCTCCGCCCAATATTGTTTCCAGACGTCCAGGCTGTCCCCGAAATCTGCCCTCTCGAATCGGCTCAGACCCCAGGGACCGTGTATATCGTGATGAAGGCCCTTGCCGTAGTTCTCAGGATGTGCATAAAACTGGGGACCTGTCGGAGAAGTGGCAACAAAGCGCCGCCCGGGATCCAGCTGCTCCAGATGTACTTTCAGCGCGTGAATAGCCGGATGACGCATATCGACCGGCCTTTCCCCGAAAGGATTGTCGGGACTGCCCCAGGTGAGTTCGTTGCCGCCGCTCCACAGCAGCAGAGACACATGATGCCCCCGCAGCCGCACATAATTCGAAGCAATTTTCTGCAGCGTCTGTATCGCTTCGCTGTCTTCAGGCGGACAATTCTCTATGCCGGACGATGATAAAGGCATCTCCTGCCACACCAGAATACCAGCCTCATCACAAAGATCGTAAAAGACTTCCTTTTCCAGTATGCCGCCGCCCCATACACGCAGCAGGTTAACACCCATATCCTTGTACAGGCGGATGAGCGTTGCATAGTGCTCCCGCTGTGCGTCGTGGTAAACCGCTCGGGGAGGAACCCAGTTGGCGCCCTGCAAAAAAATCGGTGCGCCGTTCACACAGCATAGCCACGGATCGGCGCCGTCAGGTGCGCCTTCGCACGGGAGCCAGTCAATATGTTTGAAACCCGCACGCCTGTGCCCGGCCCACAGCACAGTGCCCGACCCGTCTATTTCTTCAATCGTCAGTGTATAGCGCTTTTGTCCGGAAAAACCGTTGGGCCACCACGCTTCCACCGGAAGCCGGGTCAGCTGTATCTTTTGTGCGCCTCCCCTTTTGAGACAAAACGACTTTTCTCCAAGCAGGGCAGTGCCGTCAGAGAGGGACAGACGAAAGCTGCGCTCTTCTGCAGCATCAGGCAACATCAGGCGGACTTCCACCGTACCGTGACGGAAATCCTCCTCCAGGCGGGCGCTGACATAAAAATCCGGCTTCCGACTCTCCAATCTGTCCGGTATACAGGCATCAAGCCAGGGTCCTATAGGAACAATTCGGGGACACCAATCCCATCCGTAATTGTAGCGGGACTTGAAAAAGCGGGATCTGGAGGTATACCCCATCTGACCCTGTTCCCGGGGCGGCTCTTCAAAAATTATGCTCAATTCGTGCTCTGTTCCGTCCAGCAGCGCCGCTCCGAGGTCGATCCGGTGTGCACTCATAGTAGATGAAAAACGGACGACTTCCTCCCCGTCAATGAGAATCCAGCCTGAATAATCCAGCCCGGGTGCATCAAGAAATACCTTGTCACCGTATTCGGAAGGCGAAAGACGCAGGCGACTGCTGTATTCCCAATGACGATGCTCCACCCATTCGCACAGAAGCGAGTTCATCCCCTTGTTCCAGTCCGGAATGATGCCTGCTTCCAGCAGTGCCTGCTGGACTGACATGGGAAATCGTACCGGAACAGGCAAAATGTCCGGGCACAGCGGATTGGGCTCCGGGGCTGTTTTTCCCAGCTTCCAGGCAAAAGGGCGCCAGCCCGACAGCGTCCATTCCAGAGAAGACAACCATAAAGCAGCCACATCAGTTCCCCCCGGATCTGTCATCATGTTCTGCTGTTGCCTGTTTTTCCGTCAGGCTCCTTAAATAAGGGACATAGCAGCACTGCATCCCATTCCGAAGCATGACCATGTGCGCCTCTTCCCCGGGATGGATGCCGTCACCGGCAAATTCACGGCCGCCGAAACTCACTTTAGTAAATGCCGCATCCGGCATGGGCCGGGCCGGATCACCGCCCGGAAAGGATACATACTCAGGAGGCGCACCGGGCAGAGGCGTCCCTTCGGGGTCGTTAAAATGATGTTGCAGCAGCCCGAAATTGTGAATGTACACACAGCCTTTAATAGAGGCGGCAAGATCTTTTTTTCTCTTTTCCAGCGCAATCATGCAGGCATTCACCTGCTCCTGGGACATGCCGCCAAAATCAAAGTTCTGACCGAGCATCCCGAGCGCTTCCTTCGCCGTCGATGCATTCAGGTAATCGTAACCGGCAAGCCCTACACATTTGACCTGTTCAATCGACAGGCAGAATTCCACCAGATCCCGTATATCTGCGGCAATCAGATCCCATTCCTTGTCCCTCTTTTTCTCCGACCAGGCGGTAAATACATTTGTGTCACGGATACGCTTCAGCACATCGTTACCGCCAATGATCAGATGGATCATATCCACCGTGGGCGACAGCGCCAGCGCATCCAGAATTTTTTCGCGGTACTCCGGCTTGTTCCATTGATCCGCCCGGGTGCCTCCCAGAGCGCAGCTTTCCCCGATGGCAGTCATTTCCGGAAAGCCCGCTTCTGCCAGCGCTTTATCCAGCAAACCGGCCATCCAGATGCCCTGAGCCCAGCTGTCCCCTATCAGCAGAATACGTTCTTCCGCCTGCAGCTGCCCCCCATGGAGCAGACAAAACACCGCCAGAAGGACAAAGACCGTCCTTAAAAATCCCGATCTGTTCATAAGCGCCTTTCCTCAGGCATCGCCGGGATGCCCGGTACAGTGCCACCCGCATCAGCGACACCTTAGTGCGCCTATTTTATAGAAGAGAGCCGGTTCAAGAAAAGAAACGCGCCCGCCAGCGTGAGAAGAAGCACAAGCAGCAGAAGCGCAGGCGCACCGGCGACAGGCAGGCTCCCTTCTTCCAGCACTTCCAGCACAAAGGGCGGACTGTTGAAAACGCCCTGAGAATCATCGCTCACCTGCACCACATAGCTGCCTGAATCAGCAGCACTTACAGAAGGTATCGTGTAATCCCGGAACTCGGCTCCGGGCAGAAGCACACCGTCTTTATACCAGGAAAAAGTCATGGGCTCCGCCAGGTGGGCAGTTACCGCATGCAGGACAGCAAGCTGCCCTGTTTCAACTTTGGGCCGCCCCACAATATGCACAGACGGAACAGGCACTTCCTGCTCCTTATAGGCTGCCACCGCTTTAATGCAAACATTGCTGTTCGCCCATCCGGCGCCCATACCGGGCAAGTCCGTAAAAACAAGCCCGTCTTCACTGATATAACTTTGACCGGGCGCCGCTGTGGCTGCGCAGAACTGGGCGATAGGCCGCTCCAGAGGCATGGGAAAGTCAAAATCCGGCGAATTGTACCGAACCAGCACGGTAAACGTTTCATTCTCTGCCAGTTCGACACTGGTCGGCAAGGGCACAACATAATAGCCTGCTGTTTCAAAAACCCCGCTGACAGAGACCGCAGGCGCGCCCGGCACACCATTCACCATACCTCCGCGTATCACGCTGACCGTATAGGAAAGATTGTCGCTCACCGCATAGGTGCCCACCGCCACAATGGACTCTTCCTGAACGGCATGAAAGACATTTGCCCCGTAAACATCCAGCTGCGCCCCCGAACCTGCAAAGCCGGTCAATCCGAAGGGATCATAGTAATATAGGGTGCCATAGGCATTGGGGTTTGCCAGGGTATCGAAACCGGCAGCATCGTCAAGAAAAGCAGTGTCATAATAGGAGATGTAGAAAAATCCCTGATCACCCCAGTAATGACCCCAGCTGTTTTTGCAGATCCAGGCACCTGCGCCGGGCGCGCCGGGAATCACCATCTGATCATCCCAGCCCACAAGCATCACCATGTGGCCCGTGGCACCCTGCCCGCCCGAATAATAATAGCTGCGGGAAACACTGTTATAATCAGCGTCCCGCCACATCATGGTGGCGGAAAGCGCTCCTGTCTCGTATATGTAATTTTTAATCCGTTCCGCACCGCTTTCATCCAGCGTAAAATGTACGCCCCGCAGCAGCAATTTCTGGCGGACAGCACCTTCCAGCGGCGGCACAATCGTTGAAGGGTTATACGGATCGTCGCTTTCCAGCAGAGGCCCCGTCCAGCGGCTCAGATACGCCATGCTGATATAGTTGTTGCCGCCCATGCAGGGACCGAGCAGAAAACCGTGGGTATTCTTCATATGATTCTCGGAAAAATCCCATACAGCACCTGTTGCCCGTCTCAGATTCGCCTCCAGCACACCGCAGGCGGCAAAGCTCCAGCAGGCGCCGCACTGCCACTGATGCTTGACCGCTGTAAGGGCATTCAGATCCCGAAGATCAAAGCGGACAGGAAGAGTACCTTTCAGGGAAGGCTGCGGGGTATGATGAAAGCGAACGGGTGACGGCACATAACCTGTGGCGTTTTCTCCCGGATCCAGTGTTTTCTCCAGGCTCCACCTCTCAAAGGCTGGATCAACAGGAGCCAGAGCAAAAGGAGCGGCAAAGGCGGCGCCTGACATCAATACGACAAGGCTGAGGGAAACTGTGACAATAGACCTTCTCTTCATGGTAAGCACTCCTGGAAGATGATCTTGTGCTGCGCCGGGTAGACACCTGTGTCTCCCTCGGCGGGTAGTAGTAAAATTGTATCACAGATTTCGTTTTTGGTCGCAGAACCTTACTGGCGCGCGCTGCAGTTCTTTTTTTTAGTACTGTCCTCTTTTTGTAAAAAATGGAATGAAATCTGCAGAACTAAGTGTTTACATCTGTTGGAAGAAAGGTGTATATTGCTCTCGGAGAGGAGTGAGGGCGAAGCGACAGGATAAAACATACAAAAACCGGATATCGTGACTGTATGAATCAATATCTGAAAGTGACACAGCGTTTTTTGGCAGTTTCGGTCATAGCAGTACTGATGGCCGGATGCGGTGGTTCCAGCCAAAACGACGGAACGGCCGCACCGGATTCCGTCGGGAGCAGCCTGCCTGTCAAGGTGATTGTAAGCATCGTGCCTCAGGCGTGGATTGTTGACCAGATCGGTGGCGCACTGGTTCAGGTGGAAGTGCTGGCACCTCCTCATCATTCGCCGGAAACCTACCAGATTACGCCCCGTCAGATGGACGCCCTGGGCAAGGCGGCACTCTACTTCCGCATCGGCATGCCTTTTGAAGGGGCTTTGGTGGACAGACTGCACAGCACGTTTCCGAAACTGGTGATTGCGGATACCCGAAACAACGTACCGATGCTGACACTCAGTGCTCATCATCATGACGACGCGGACGAACACGAACACGAACACGAGCATGAGCATGAGCACGGCAATGAGGATCCCCACATCTGGCTTGATCCGCTCCGTGTGAAAATTCAGGCACACACAGTTTTTCATGCGCTGCTTTCTAAACTTCCGGAACAGGAAGCCGCGCTGCGTCAAAATCTTCAGGGGCTTGAAAATACCCTCGACAGCCTGCATGCCGAGCTGTCCGGCCTGCTCGATCCTTATCGGGGCAGAACTTTTTTTGTGTATCACCCTGCTTTCGGATATTTTGCCGACCGTTACGGATTACTCCAGCAGGCGGTCGAGTTTGAAGGCAAAAGTCCCGGTGCCCAGCGACTCTATGCGCTTATCGATGATATCAGGCAGAGCGGCGCAACCGCTATCTTCACCCAGCCCCAGTTTAATGTGGCGGAACTGACCGCCGTTGCCCGCAGCGCAGGCGTTGAAATGGTCACTCTGGATAATCTTCTGTACGATTATCCTGAATCGATGCGGGCTATTGGCCGTGCCATCGCCGGGGGACTGCACCGGAGCGATTCTTACCCGGGCTGATTGACAGATAACGGCAATGAAAGCCATAATAGCGCCATGAGCACAGCCATCCACATAGACCGCGCCACCGTAAACTACGGTTCTTTCTGCGCTCTGGAAAACGTAACCATGCAGATCCGGCAGGGGCAGCTGGTCACCATAGTCGGTCCCAACGGCGGCGGCAAAAGCACGCTCTTTAAACTGATCCTCGGACTGGTACGCCCGGTGACAGGTTCTGTGCAGGTTCTCGGCATGCCGCCGGGGGATGCGCGCCTTTCCATGGGCTATGTGCCCCAGAGCTCTCTTTTTGATCCCCTCTTTCCCGTCCACGTTTTCGATGTCGCCCGGATGGGCTGTCTCGGTGCAGGCAACCCGGGACCTTTCCGGAAGAGGAAAGAAACACGGGAACGGGTCATGAACGCGCTGGAAGCGGTGGGACTGGATGGACTCGCAAATCGCTGGTTCAGCAGCCTGTCCGGCGGCCAGCGTCAGCGCACGCTCATCGCCCGGGCACTGGTCTCACAGCCTGAAGTGCTGCTCCTCGACGAACCGACTTCGAATGTGGATATCGCTGCGGAAGATATGATTCTGGATATTCTCGACAAGCTTAAAGGCAAGATGACCATCCTGCTCGTCACCCATTACCCGCAGGTCGCCATGCGCTTTCTCGACCATGTGTACTGCGTGAACCGCACCGTCCATATTCACCCGCCCACGCAGCGGATGGATGAGACACTGATGCGCCATATCACGGGCATGTCACCGCCGAACGGGAGCACTGAAGATGCCGGAGGGCAGAATCATGCTTGAGTTCTGGCAGGCGGCACTTTCTCAGCCACTGGCACAGAACGCCGTGCTGGCTGCACTTCTTGTCAGCGTGGCTTGCGGCGTGGTGGGCAGCTATGTGGTCGTGCGCCGCATCACCTACATCGCTGCCGGCGTTGCCCACTGTGTGCTCGGCGGCATGGGCGCCGCCCGTTATCTGCAGACCGTATACGGCTGGACAGCATTTCACCCCATTTACGGCGCCATGATTGCCGCACTGGGCGCTGCCGCCATTATCGGCTGGGTATCTCTTTACAGTAAAGAACGGGAAGACTCCGCCATCAGCGCCATGTGGTCCATGGGCATGGCGGCGGGTGTGCTTTTCATCTATATTACGCCCGGCTATACGGGCGATCTCATGGGCTACCTCTTTGGAAACATCCTGCTGGTCACCCGGCACCACCTCTATTTTCTTCTGGGACTTGATGTCATTATCCTGCTGCTTGCGGTGCGGTGGTACGACGAGTTTCAGGCGGTTTGTTTTGATGAGGAATTCGCCCGCACCCGAAACATCAATGCCGGATTTTTCTACATCCTCCTCCTCGGCCTCACAGCACTCACCGTAGTCGCCCTGTCCATGATTGTGGGCATTGTTCTGGTCATTGCTCTGCTTACGCTGCCCGCCGCGCTTTCCGGCCGGTTTGCCGGATCCCTCATGCAGATGATGGCGTGGGCATCAGGTCTGTGCGCCCTCTTCTGCTTTGCCGGACTCACACTCAGTTACAAGCCCGATCTTCCTGCAGGCCCCACCATTATCCTCATTGCAGGGGCGGCTTATTTTTCGGCAGCCGTTTTTTCTCTGATCCGCCATAAACTACAGCATCAGGGCGCAAAGAAAAAAAGTGCCCGGCCGAACCGTTAATTCCTGGACGACCGGGCAGCATGTTATTTGTCCGTCAGCAGCGATCAGGGTGCATACGTCGGTCGTTCACGCACATGGAAAGGCCCGTCTTCCGGAAGCTCCAGATGCGCATCCACCCGTTCTCCTTTTGCAATCATTTCGTCCCAGGTCACCTCTTCGCCTGAATCGGCAGCCATGCGCCCGAGGATGCTCGCCAGATTGCTGTTGGCGGATTCATCCACGTTGTTGATCGGCTGGCCGTTTCGGATACTGTCCGCAAACCGCTTCACGTTGGCAATAGCACCATCCTCATAAATGGTATTGGTCCTTCCGCCGTCCCAGCTGAAACTCTTGCCTCGGACGCTCACGTCTCCGCCGTAATGGGAGTCAACAGTACCCAGTGTGCAGAAAACACGCATGCACAGATCACTGAAGCCATAGGTGAACTGACCCGAGCTGAACTCGACCAGTACATCATTGGGATAGGTGTATGTCATCAGGAAATGATCCCGGCAGTCGCCGCAGTACGTGCGTGCTTTTCTGCCGCCCTTGCCACGCACTTTGATCGGATGCCCCTGCAGATACCAGTTGGCGACGTCCAGAACGTGGATGTTCTGTTCCACAATAATATCGCCCGACAGCGCAATATCAAAGACCCAGTTGCGCAGGCGGCCGGGCGCCGAGCTGTCGTCTTTACAGACCATGGGCATAGGCATACTGTAATAGTGGAACTGCCCGCAGACCGGCTCGCCGATATGTCCTTCGTGGAGTCGCTGGGCGGCACCCTGGAAAGCCTCTGTTGCACGGGTCTGGAAATCGACCCAGGCACTCAATTTGCCATTGGCGCGGGCGGCGGCATCCTTGATGGCGAGGCATCCGGGCACGTCGACGGCAATGGGCTTCGCAAGAAAGAGATGCTTCCCGGCTGCCAGCGTTGCCACAGCCTGATCCGGGTGAAAATAGGGCGGGCTTTCAATCGCAACGGCATCAACGGAGGGATCGGCCAGCATTGCCTGATAGCCGTTCAATCCGATGTACCGGCTCTGGGAAGATACGCTCAGCTTCACCCCGGCCTCATCAACGCGATCCTGAAAATAGTCGTGCAGCGCCACAACTTTGGAATCAGCATGCCTTTCAAAAAACTCGCCGATCCAGGGACCGCGCATACCGCACCCGATAATCCCGATCTGCAGTTTGCTGTTCGCTTCAAGCCCGCGCACCGCCCCTGCCGGAAGCACGGTAAAAGCCGCTGCTGTTGTTGCTGCCGCCTGAAGAAAGCTTCGGCGTTTCATCATGTTGTCCTTCGAAGATGACATAATCCCGCTCCTTGTGAAAAATTTTATCTAAAACATGCCTCGTACAAATGCCGCATTCTGGCGGAAACTGGCGTCCCGATCCTTCTTCTGAACAGCAGTCTCCAGAACGATCCAGCCCTGATAATCAATCGCCGTCATAGCATCCGCAACGGCTTTCATATCCACTTTACCTTCGCCCAGCACAAAACCGCCGTCTTTGAAATGAATCTGGCAGATCCGGTCGTCCAGCTCTCTGATTTCCCGGGCAATATCATACCCGCTGTAGGTGGAATTCCCCACATCGTAATACACCTTCACCGCATCGCTCTGAATACGGTCGAGAATGGCAAGGTTCTGCGCCGCTGAAAGCGTGTTCTCCAGCCCCAGGATGACGCCGGCTTTCTCCGCCCGGGGCACCGCAGCTTTCACCCGCTCCACAACGGCATCCACTTCTCTTGCCTTCAGATCACCGCCCTTGCTGAGCCAGCCTTTGGACTGCAGCAAATCGCCCTTGCTGAAAAAGGCCAGGAGAATCACTTTTGCGCCCAGATCAGCGGTGCCGTCTATTGTCTGTTCCAGCCAGGCTCCTGCCCTGTCATCTGTGGCAAAAGGATAATCATTCAAAAGACCCATCGCCACAGAAGATACGGAAAGCCCTGTCCGTTCCATAGCCTCTTTGTACTGCTGCCGGTAGGAAGGATCCGCAATTTTCAACTGATCCGCCGCACCGTCAGCCGCCGAAATCTCCAGCCCGTCCAGACCCAGCGATAACGCCAGATCCAGCCCGGCCGGATCGCAGCTCACGCCCAGAGACCAGTCGCAGGCGCTCATCTTGAACTGTACGGCTGCCTGAGACAGGCGGGACGAGGCAAGCCACAGGGCACCTGCGCCACAAAGACCCGTATGCAGAAACGAACGACGTGAAAGTTTCATTATGAAGCCTCCTCCGTAAGCACATGCTTCATTCCGGACGCGCTGCCGCACGTTCGCAAAGCCTTTTAATCATTCAACGCTTTCCAGTCATCTGTCTGAGTCCAGATGGTGAGATTTGTCAGATCACGGCGGGGCTTGAAAAATGCCGCTGCCAGCAGATAGCCGATTGCAAAGAAAAGAACGTTGCCTACAAGCCCGGCATAGTACGTTTCGAAGGGCAGGAATTTGGGGATTAGTTTTGCCTCAGTCAGGGTCACCCAGGTGCTGAAAGCAAGTACAAAAACGATTCCGGAAAAGACCGCTCTGCCGTCGCCGCGCTTCGTCAGGAACCCGAGGCAGTACAGACCCAACAGACCGCCACCGAGAATGGCGGTGATCTTTGTTGCCGTATCCTGCAGCGTCTTTTCCGTCACACTCAGCAGCATGAAAGCAAAGGCAAGCATCAGCAGCGAGGCAACCAGCGAAATAATGCGTGCCATGTTCATGTAGTGTTTTTCACTGCGGTTTTTCGCCAGATGCCGTTTGTAGATATCGACAATGCTCACCGCTGAAATCGCATTGATACTTGAAGAAAGGGAGGACATGGCAGCGGCGAGCACTCCTGCAATGACGAGACCGGAAAGCCCTGCAGGAAGTTTCTGCACCACAAAATAAGGAACGATGGCATCGGCCCGCGCACCGTCTGTGCCCAACAACATGGCCTGCGCTGCCGGATCCGGATTCAGTTTAAAGTACACATAGAGCGCAGTGCCGATGAACATGAAAAAGAACCAGGTCGGCAGACTGCACAGGCAGCAGATCCAGATGGCCTGTGTCGCTTCTTTTGGATTCTTCGTTGCCACATATTTCTGAATCACGTTCTGGTTGCTGCTGTACTCTGTCAGCCAGTTATTCAAACCGACCACAAGCATCATGAGCACCGTCTTTTCTGTGAGACTGAAGCCCCAGGGCGCTTTCACCAGTTCACCCGCCGCATTCAGATCACCCAGCATGAACTTGCTGTCTTCAGCCGCCACCTTGAAAACGGTGGCAAAACCGCCATCGATTTGAGATACGGCGACTGCAAGAATTGCGAAGCCGCCAAACCACAGGAGAAAAGACTGGAAAAAATCTGTCCAGATCACCGCTTCAATACCACCAGTGATCGTATAAAAGGAAGTAACAATACCCCCGATGAGAATGCACCACCCCGCACTCAGACCGGTCATCTCCTGCACAAGAATGGCAACCAGATACAGCACCAGGCCCAGCCGGGCAACCTGCGTGATCAGAAACACAACGGCCGCATAGGAACGTGTGCCCGCACCGAAACGAACCTCCAGATATTCAAAAGCGGAGGTTACCCGGGCGCGCCGGTAAAAGGGAAGGAAAATCTTCGAGGCCAGAAAAATTCCCAAAGGCAGGGTCAGACACAGCATAAAACGAAGGTATGCCGTTTTATAAGCGTCTGCCGGATACGCCACAAAGGTAATGGAACTGATGGACGTGGCAAACATGGACAGACCGATAAGCCAGCCGGGAAAGGATCTGCCGCCCAGAAAATAATTCTCTGTCGTCTTGTTGCGCCGGGCAAAATAGGGACCCATCCCTGCCATGGCAATAAAATAAATCAAAAGTACAATCAAGTCTATCAAACGCATTTCTGTATGCATAACCACTCCTTGGTTCATACCATTGTTCGCGGACGTTACGAAGATGTCCGGAACTACATGTAAGAGAATAAGGACAAAACTTCGGCGTTCTTTCGAAAAATCACCGCCTTAATTCAGTCCGGAAAGTCTATCATACTAAAGAACAAGGCTCCAAAGCCCGACGCAACGCTTTTTAAAGCGCTTTCCGGAAATAAAAAAGCCGCCCCGCTCAATGAACAGGGCGGCGGGATTTCAAATGCAGCCCGGCAGCCTATTTCTGCTTTTTGCGCAGAACAGCAGTACCGCCGACCGTACCAAGTGCCAGAAGGATCGCCAGACCAAGACCGCCGGTAGCAGGCATCTCGCGTTCCTCGGTAACGGTCACCTGGATGGGACCGTAGACGGCAGAAGGATAGACGCCTTGCGTTTTCGGCTGAATATATTCGCAGGTATATGCGCCCGCATCTTCAGGACCCACGGAATGAAGATTGAGCGCTCTTGCGTTGGTGCCCGTTATTTTTCCGGGCTCGTCAACAAGAAGCACACCGTCTTTATACCACTGGAAAGTAGAATTATATTTGCAGCGGTCAAACATGCCGATGCGCACAAAGTCACCTTCCTCATAGGAGCCTCCGCCCAGATTAGGCTGCGCAGCAGGATCCAGAACTGCATTGATATAAGCAGTTAATCCGTCCGGTGCGAAATAGACATATTCTTTCAGGTTGTTCCAGCCGTCCCCATCAGCATCGCCGTTGGAAGCAAGCCAATGCTTGGGAAAGACTTCCAGATCGGGCTCGACAGGATCATAAGACAGCAACGCGCCGGGATTCATATTGGTGGGGAATTCTTCAATATCTCCCAGAAGCATCACTAATGTTGTAACCAGAAAGTTGGAATCTTTATCACCAAGCATCTGGAAACCGGCAAGCATGGTATCCATTCCGGGGAAGATAATATCCGCCAGACCTCCGATGCCGCCCAATGCCTCCTGAATGGAAGCAATCTGCTCCTCCCAGGCATGCTTAATAGCCGCATGGGTTACACCGCCCGTAGCGCTGAGATCAAGGTTCGGGCGTTTCAAAATGGCATCAATAACCATGAATTCCCAGAGATCCAGCATGCCATTGCCCGGGATCACATAAGGATCACTGAGACTTCCATCTTTCAGGAGATCGCCGTTCGCATCGAGCAGATCGGGATTAAAGCTGAAGCCGAATTCACCCAGCATATGCTCATAAGCCTGAGACGCCATATAAAGATAATTCAAGGCGCCTCTGAAATCGTCATCGGCTGCTGCAATCATATCCTGGAATTCATAAAGTCCGTTGTATTCGAAGAAGCCGTTGCCGGCACCGGGACCGCCCAGCGCAACACCCGTATCCTTACGGGTAATCGAGTCATCATCCAGCACGCGAATATAAGCGACCTGTTCGCTGCCGTCCATGTCGACCGTCACCGTGTAGACAATCCCTTCGGCATCGGCCTGCACCACGTTAATGACATCCATTGCCTTGAGACCGGCCTTGTCCTTGATAAAGACTTCAAAATCGCTCAGATCCACACCGTTCACCGGATGAGAGAAGGTCACGTCAAACTGATAGATTGCTTTATTCTGGAGCGGCTTGATTTCCAGCGCTTTGGGATAGCTCAGCCATTCGCCGATAAACATATCCACAGCACGCTGTGCCACATGCCTATAGCCTTCGGCAGTCAGGTGGATGTCCTGATCAATGTAGCTTTCCAGTGGCGCAAGATACTGGGGATAGCCGCCGGGCCAGAAGGCGCAGGTGCCGGGATCCGGTGTATCACAAGGATAAGGTGCAACGCCGGGCGCAATGGGCGGCTCCGCTTCCGGAACACCATAGATATACTGCATAAGACCGTAGTTATTGACATATTCGACCCGGTCACGGGCAAGGGCTACCGCATATTTTCCCAGATCGGCGGCAACAAAGGCATTGTGCTGCTGTTCGATCGTGAAGTTGTCGCCGGGACGGGGTGCACGGGCTGCGTAGTCGTAACTGAGGATCGCCACACGGATATCCGGGCGAACCGACAGAATATGATCCACCACAATGCTGATCTGCTCTTCCAGTTCATCAGCCAGATTCTGAAGGCAGGCATCGGGGTCGCCGGAAAACTCCGGTCGATTAAAACAGTCTTTAATGCTCACTTTCTGAGTGGGATTGCTCGGATTGCCGCCTTTGAGTCCCCGCAGAAGATCGTTGCCGCCCAGCGTGATTACTACCACGTCCACATTGGGGTAACGCATCAGCTCCTCCGTCACAATGGAAAGATACGGACGTTCGAGCATTTCCCAGACACGACCGCCCGCTTCCGCCGTACGGTTGCCAACTTCAACCCAGCGGACAAGTTCGGGATCCTCAGCAAAGACCGAGCGGAAGGATTTGAACGCCAGCATGAAGGTCGTCCAGCTGTCGCCTACAAAAAGAATCCTCGGTACAGGATCCGTCAAAGCGGAAGCGGAAAAGCAGCCGATCAGAACAACCGCAACAAGCAGGGAAATCACAGCTCTCCCTTTACAGATACCAGATGTACACATATGAAAACACTCCTTTTAATACCTGAAGCGCATGTCGGTGGTGTGACATCCAACCACTTATGCACCTGCTATAATGAACGTAATGCACTGTTTATGATAACACATACTTTTTCAGAAGACAATCCGAAAAAAAACTTTGTGTCCGAAAAAACTTTGATGATTTAACGGAGGATTGCGGACAATGCATCCACCAGGGCGTCGCATTCCTCATCGGTTCCGATCGTTATCCGAAGGGCGGTATCCAGGCGCCGATAGTTAAAATAGCGCACAAGAATGCGGTGTTCCCGGCGCAATTTTTCAAAAATGGCCGACGCCGACGGACTTCCCTCCCAACGCGCCAGCAGAAAATTGGTCTGCGCCGGAGGCACCCGGAAACCCAGCCCGATCAGCGCCTCGCGAAGCCGTTCCCGTGTCGCCCTTACCTTGGCCGCACAGCTGCGCATATACGCCTGATCTTCAACGGCCGCCAACGCTGCCGCCTGACTCCAGGCATTCATATTGTAGGAGTCTTTGATCTTCATGAACTCACGGATCAGGGGCGGCTGGGCAGCAGCGATACCGATGCGCATCCCGGCAAGACTGTAGGACTTTGAAAAAGTGCGCATGACAATGACGTTGTCAAAACGCTGCGGAAAATCCATGCAGTGATCATCGCAGAAGTCCACATAGGCCTCGTCAATCACCACAATCCCCGGAAACTGGGCACAGAAGCGTTCCACATCCGCCCGGGGCATCGCCACGCCCGTCGGTGCATTGGGCCGGGTAAGAAAACAGAGGCGCCCCTTTTCCTTGTAAAAAGATTCAGGCGGAAGCCATTCGTCGTTAAGTTCGATATACTGCAGCCTGCAGTCGTGGATCTGGCAAAGCACTTCATACAGCGTATAGGTAGGATAAAGGGCAAGCACCGTATCCCCGGGGTCGACAAATGCACGCAGCGCCAGCGCCAGCAGTTCGTCCATACCATTTCCCGCAACAAGCCAGTCCTCACCCGGCAGATTGTAAACACCTGCACAGGCACGACACAGCGCCGAAGCAAGCGGATCCGGATAACGGCGCGCTCTATCTGCAGTAAGTGCCTGAAGCGCTTCGATCACCCGTGGCGACGGCGGATAGGGGTTTTCATTGGTATTGAGTTTGATAATACCGGGTTCCCGGGGCTGTTCGCCGGGCGTATAGCCTTCCACACTTTCATAAATTTTTCGACCGAAACGCATGGTCAATTAACATCCTTTATCCGCACTGCCACCGATTCGGCATGGGCTTCCAGTCCTTCCAGTCGTGCCATTTCCTCAATATCATGAGCATCACGGTTGAGCCGTTCCTTGGAGAAAAACATGACATTGGTCACTTTGCGGAAATCTTCCGCAGACAGCGGCGAGCTGTACCGCGCCCGACGCATGGTAGGCAGAATATGATTGGGCCCCGCATAGTAATCACCGACAGCCACAGGCGTCATGGCGCCCAGCATGATCGCACCCGCATGGGTCACCTTATCCGCAACCCGGGGCGCATATTCAGTCTGCACACTCAGGTGTTCCGGCGCACAGAGATTGGTCAGGGCAACTGCCGTTTCCAGATCAGGCGTAACCACCACGGCTCCGAAACGGGACAGCGATTCCCTGATTATGGGGGCGCGGGACAGCACCTGCATCCGATCTTCTATACGGGCGAGGGTCTTTTCCGCGACTTCCCGGGACGTGGTGAATAATAAGCAGAGCGCCTCTTCATCATGCTCAGCCTGTGCCAGCAGTTCCGCCGCCACATGGTGCGGATTGGCGGTTTTGTCGGCAATAACGACCACCTCGGAGGGACCTGCTTCGCTGTCAATGTCCACAATGCCCCGCACCAGTGCTTTGGCGGCAGTGACGTAGGCATTTCCGGGACCGGTAATCTTGACCACCTGCGGAATATGCTCTGTACCGTAGGCCAGAGCGGCAATTGCCTGAGCTCCGCCGACACGGAAGATACGGGTTGCGCCGGCAATACGGGCTGCAGCAACGACTGCGGGATGGATGGAGCCTTCACAGCTGGGCGGTGACACCATTACAATCTCGCTGACCCCGGCAACACGGGCGGGAGCAATATTCATCAGTACGGATGAAGGATAAAAGGCCTTGCCACCGGGCACATAAACACCCGCATTTTCCACCGGGGTCAGGCGCTGACCGTACATGGAGCCATCGGGCAAATGTTCTTCCCAGGATCCTCTCAAATGCTTGGCATGAAAGCTGCGGATGTTTTCATGGGCGCGCTCAAGCATGGCGATGACCGGTCGGGGCACAGCGTCCCACGCCCTGTCAATGTCCTCTTCCGTCAATTCAAACTGAGACGGCTCCAGATCAACATGATCAAAGCGCCGTGTAAATTCTGCCACGGCCGCATCACCCCGGCGACGCACGTCGTCAATCAGTGTCTGCACATTTCTGCGCCGCTCTTCCGCCGAATCTTCCACGGAAGACCGATCCGCACTGTCCACTATAAACTGTTGTACCTGCTCCAGATCTGCCTGAGACTGGATATCAAAAAATTTCATAATCGGTTCTTGCTCCATACCGTATCTCTGTCAGTTCCGCCGACGTTCAATATCGGCGCCCAGTGCTGCAAGCCGCTCTTCTATGCGCTCGTATCCGCGATCAATATGATAAACCCGCTGCACTGCCGTTTCACCTTTCGGCGCCATAAGCCCCGCTATCACCAGCGCTGCACTGGCACGCAGATCGCTTGCCATCACCGGCGCACCCATAAGAGTGGGGACCCCCCGCACCAGCGCCGTGCTCCCGTCCACATCAATCTCGGCACCCATGCGGTTCAGTTCTGCAACCTGCATGAACCGGTTTTCAAAAACAGTTTCTTTGATCATACTGGCGCCCTCGGCACAGGTCAGCAATGCCATGGTCTGCGCCTGAAGATCGGTGGGAAAGCCGGGATAGGGCCGGGTGGTTATATCCGCCGCACGATAACCATTAGCCGCTGACGCACGGATGCGATCCTGCTGCACATCCACTTGCGCACCGATCTCCCGGAGTTTTTCTATGAATCCGGGCAGGTGATCCGCCCGGGCATTCAGCACCGTTACATCACCGTGCGTCGCCACACCGGCAATCAGAAAAGTGCCCGCCTCTATCCGGTCGGGGATGACTTCGTGCTCGGCACCTTTGAGACTGTCCACGCCCACAATCGTGATCATATCCGAGCCTGCACCGGAAATCTGGGCTCCCATGGCGTTCAGGCAAGCGGCAAGGTCTTCAATTTCAGGTTCCCGCGCAACGTTATACAGGCGGGTCAATCCTTCGGCGCGGGTCGCCGCCATCATGAGCGTTTCAGTGGCGCCGACACTGGGAAAATCCAGTGCGAAGGAAGCGCCCGTCAGCTTGCCCTCGGCAACAACATAGCCCTCGTCAAGCTCTATCCGGCAGCCCAGTGCCTCAAGCCCCTTCAGGTGGATATCGACAGGCCGTGTTCCGATGGCACATCCGCCGGGCAACGAAACCCGCGCTCTGCCGAAACGCGCCACCAGCGGGCCCAGCACAAAAAAGGAGGCACGCATTTTCCGAACCAGATCGTACGGCGCTTCAGGAGTGACAATCCCCCTGCTGTCCAGAATCATATAGCGTCCGGTAAATTCACTGTACACGCCCATCGATGCCAGCAACTTGTCCATGGAAAAAACGTCATGAAGACAAGGAACGTTGTGCAGCGTGAGCGGTGTCTCCGCCAGAATCGACGCCGCCATAAGGGGAAGGGCTGCATTTTTGGCGCCACGCACATGCACCGATCCCTGTAAAGGGTTGCCGCCCCTGATTACCATTTTATCCATCGCTGTGTGCTCCAGTCAGCAGCTGCCCTGCCTGCTTCCGTCTGTCAGCAGAAAATACCTGACTGTAATCCGGAATGCCGTGCTATAAAAGACAGCCCAAAGCGTAAAATGCCTTGGGCTGTACAGATCAGTATTGAATGCTTAAGCGCGGGGGAACAGATTATTCAGCCTGCCCGCCGCCCGCTTCTTCTTTATCGCCAGCCTCTTCAACTGCTGCCTCCGCAGGCGCTTCTGCTGTTGCCGCCGCTGCAGGTGCTGTTTCGGCCGCTGCTTCCGCAGGCGCTTCTGCTGCTGCCGCTTCCTCAGCAGTCTCCGTCGGAGCTGCCACAGCGCCTTCAGCAGGCGTATCCGGATTCACCGTCACTTCTGTGATACCGCCAGCGGCCTCCGAGGCATCCGCAGGGGCCTCTGCTGCGCTGCCATCAAACAGCGCATCAAGAGACGCCTGAACCGGTGCTTCAGCAAGTTCGGGGGCTGCCGCTTTCCCGACCTTTCCGGACAGGATGGACATGACAAGGGCAAGAACCATAAACACGGCCGCACCGGCATAGGTTATTTTCTGAGGCAGGCTTTTGGAGGAACGGGGACCGAAAATCGTATCCATGCCGCCGCCCATACCAAAGGCACCCGCCAGACCCTGCCCCTTCCCTTTTTGAAGAAGCACGATAATGATCAGAGCAAAACACGCCGGAATATAAAGGAGGAGGATCAACCACCAGAGTGTATTCAGGCTGAAGATAATACTTAACATGCTGTTCATTCCCTTGCGAAGTTGGCTCATGGGCCGCCCGGTACCGGAATAGTGCCGGGGTTCTGATTCTGTTATTTGCAGGCGTTGATAATGGCGGCAAAACTGTCTGCTTTCAAGGCCGCTCCGCCCACGAGGAAACCGTCAATATGTTCACGGGCAATGAGTTCCGCCGCATTGTCGGCCTTCACGCTGCCACCGTATTGAATACGCACCCGGTCGGCACAGTCTTTGCCGAACATTTTTTCAACAACACCGCGCACAAAAATGTGGGCGTCTTCCGCCTGGTCCGCCCAGACAGGTTCATAAGCAATCACCACGCCCGCCGCCACATCAGCGCTCAGGCCGTCCAGTCCCTTCGTGGTCTGGCGTTCAAGCACCGCTTCCATGGTGCCGCCTTTACGCTCTTCCAGCAGCTCGCCGATGCAGAACATGACTTTCAGACCGCTCGCCAGCGCAAAGCGCAGCTTTTCATTGAGAAATTCATCGCTTTCGCCCAGAATATGGCGACGTTCGCTGTGACCGATGATTGTCCACGTGCAGCCCACATCCTGCAGCATCTGCGGCGAAATTTCGCCGGTATAAGCACCGCTTGCCTTCACATAGGCATCCTGTGCTCCCAGCTGAATCGTGGATCCGGCAAGCACCTTGCCGACAGCATACAGAGACGTATAGGTCGGACAAACAGCAATATCTACCGTGTCCACGCCCGATACCAGCGCTTTAAGACCTTCTGCCAGACTGACAGCGTCGGCGACAAAATTATTCATTTTCCAATTGCCGGCTACAAATGGTTTGCGTGTGGACATGTTTGTTCTATCTTTCTTGTAAATCAGGGCTGTAAAAAGAAAAGACCCGGATAGGGCACATCAAGCAACAGGCACAACTCATCCTTGGGAAGGCTCTGCCTGAGAAGAAAAAGATAGCACAGAACCGGGGCTTAAAGCAAGCAGAGCGGCCACTTCAACAGGAAACAGATACACTTTTCTCTTTAATACATGCCAGAGAGCCTTTTCTCTTAAATAAAGTCGCTGCATGTTTTAGAGCGCCCTGCGGAACGTTCAGAAACGCCAAGCGACCCATTGCGACACAAACGGGTCATGAAGAAGACAGTCACTCGGATCTGTATCGGAAATACGTCCCGCGACATACACACAACATCACAGACCACACACGCCCCTGCCAATACAGAGATTGGCGTTCCCAGGCTGGCGGATAGTATGTTTTGAGCCAGAGCATTTTGGTGCGGAACCCATATAAGTCTCAGGTAGGAAATAAGGCTGAGGATATACACCGAATGCACAGTCCACTGTGCCCACTCTGTCCACTCACTTTGGTGTGGAACGCAGTCCTGCGGAGCAAAGGCGCCCATACCCGAATTAAGATTCCTGCACACACCGCCGTTACGTCCACCCTCCGGCGTCTCTGCGCACGTCGCCATTACGTCCACCCTCCGGCGTCTCTGCACACACCGCCGTTACGTCCACCCTCCGGCGTCATTCCTGCGCACGTCGCCATTACGTCCACCCTCCGGCGTCATTCCTGCGCACGTCGCCATTACGTCCACCCCCCGGCGTCTCTGCGCACGTCGCCATTACGTCCACCCTCCGGCGTCATTCCTGCGCAGGCAGGAATCTTAACGCGAGTTGCTCTTTATGAGGGACGTACCGTAGTCGAAAACTACGCGGGAATACCGTCAAGACATATCTCATACGGGAAATGTGGCGAGTTGTGTGTCCTTCAGTCTTTGGTGTGGATCAGGGCGATATGAAATCAAAGGCGCCCATGCCCTGATTAAGATTCCTGCCTTCGCAGGAATGACGGGGGAAAGGCAGGAATGACGGGGGAAAGGCAGGAATGACGGGGGAAAGGCAGGAATGACGGGAAGTGTGGAAATGACGGGGGGAAGAGGAGGAATGACGAGGAAAGGCAGTTCTTCCCCTGGGAACGCCAATCTCCGCATTGGCACACAAGCGGGTTATGACGAAAGCAGTCCCTCAGATCCGCTGCGGAAATATGCCCTGCGACATACTCCCTCCGTCATCCCTGTACACGCCGCCGTCACGTCCACCCCCCGGCGTCATTCCTGCGCAGGCAGGAATCTTAACGCGAGTTGCTCTTTATGAGGGACGTACCGTAGTCGAAAACTACGCGGGAATACCGTCAAGACATATCTCATACGGGAAATGTGGCGAGTTGTGTGTCCTTCAGTCTTTGGTGTGGATCAGGGCGATATGAAATCAAAGGCGCCCATGCCCTGATTAAGATTCCTGCCTTCGCAGGAATGACGGGGGAAAGGCAGGAATGACGGGGGAAAGGCAGGAATGACGGGGGAAAGGCAGGAATGACGGGAAGTGTGGAAATGACGGGGGGAAGAGGAGGAATGACGAGGAAAGGCAGTTCTTCCCCTGGGAACGCCAATCTCCGCATTGGCACACAAGCGGGTCATGAAGAAGACTGAAACTCGGATCTGTATCGGAAATACGTCCCGCGACATACACACAACATCACAGACCACACACGCCCCTGCCAATAGGTCGATTGGTGTTCTCAGGCGGGCGGATAGTATGTTTTGAGCCAGAGCATTTTGGTGCGGAACCCATATAAGTCTCAGGTAGGAAATAAGGCTAAGGCCATACACCGAATGCACAGTCCACCGTGTCCACCGTGTCCACTCACTTTGGTGTGGAATGCAGTCCTGTGAAGCAAAGGCGCCCATACCCGAATTAAGATTCCTGCGCACGTCGCCGTCACGTCCACCCTCCGACGTCTCTGCGCACGTCGCCATTACGTCCACCCCCCGGCGTCATTCCTGCGCAGGCAGGAATCTTAATCAGGGCAAGGACTGCTTTTATTTAAAAGAGCTAGAAGCCACACAAAGAGAGTGGACAGAGAGGGCATAAGAGGGCTCTTTTTATCTCTGCCGGCACGCTTTTCTGTCTCCTCTCCCCTTCCTTCCGCTCTAGGGCCAATGAAGACCCGCATTTGAACTGCAACAGTAAAATCCTGTAGACTTTATACAGAGAGATAAAAACTTTTGTTTAAAGTTGATCGTCTTTCTGCGATTCTCTTATTTCATTTCTGAGCGGGGCATGCGATCCCGACCAGCAGTTTCGTGCGCTGCGCCATCCGGCGGAGAGCGCTAATCGACTGCCCGGCTGAACCTTACTGCATAACTCAAAAGGAGAGAAGTGTAATGCCATTAGTACCCATGCGCCAGATTTTGGATGAAGCCGCCAAGGGCGGGTACGGTGTTGGTGCGTTCAACGTCAACAACATGGAACAGATTCAGGCCATCATGCAGGCTGCGAACGATACGCACAGCCCTGTGATTATTCAGGCGAGCCGCGGTGCGCTGAAATACAGCAAAATGATTTACCTGAAAAAGCTGATGGAAGCGGCAGCAGAAGAATATCCGCATATTCCTGTCGCCATGCATCTTGACCATGGCAACAGCCTCGCAACCTGCAAAGAAGCGATTGCGCTGGGCTTCACCTCCGTCATGATGGACGGCTCTCTTTCCGAAGACGGCAAGACGCCGAACAGCTATGAACAGAACGTGAAAGTGACCTGCGACGTCGTTGAATATGCCCATCCTCTGGGTGTGACGGTTGAAGGTGAACTGGGCTGTCTGGGCGGAATAGAAGACGGTCACGGTGCGGGGCTCAGCGAAGCGGAAGTGCAGGATCACCTGACGGATCCGGCACAGGCGGAAGACTTCGTTGCCAAAACACAGCTCGACGCCCTCGCCGTTGCCATCGGCACGAGCCACGGCGCCTATAAATCGGGCAGAAAAGATCCGGTTACAGGCGAGATGCTTCCGCCGACTCTTGCCATGGAGCGCATTCACGAAATCCACGACCGTATGCCCAACTGTCACATGGTCATGCACGGCTCCAGCTCGGTTCCGAAAGAACTGGTCGACATCATAAACCAGTACGGCGGCAACATGCCCGATGCCTTCGGCATTCCCGTGGAGCAGATTCAGGACGGTATCCGTCATGGCGTACGCAAAATCAACGTGGACACGGACAGCCGCCTCGCCATTACGGGCGCCATCCGCAAGGTCTTCGTGGAGTCTCCGTCGAAATTCGACCCGCGCGACTATCTGAAGCCCGCCCGCGAAGCCGCTTATGAAGTGTATGTGGCACGCATGAAAGCCTTCGGCCAGGCCGGTCACGCCACGGATTACACCCCGTTGACGCTGCAGGACATGATCGAGATCTACAAGAAATAGTCCGTATTTATTTTCACACTTGACGATATGCGGCGGCTTGCGTCTACCGGGTGCGAGCCGCCTTTTTTTAAAAGTTCCGTCTGCCCGCTGCGGCAGTATTCATGATTAACGAAGCTGAAAGGAGACAGTCTATGTCCGGAGTAGTCGGATACATTGGCGACAAGAATCCTGTTGAAGTCCTGGTGGCAGGGCTTTACCGTATCAAAGGCCACGATTCCGCCGGCGTTGCCGTGGTGAACGATGAGGGTGTAACCGCTGTAAAAAGCCTGGGCAAGTTGGAGAATCTGGAAGCCAAGCTGGCGGCGCAGCCGGTCACGGGGCATCTGGGCATCGGTCACGCGCGCTGGGCAACCCACGGCGTACCTAATGAAACCAACGCCCACCCCCACTTTGACGCACTGAACGAAATCGCTGTTGTCCACAACGGCATTATTGAAAACTATCAGGAACTGCGCACGTCACTGCAGCAGGAAGGCGTCGCTTTCCGCAGCCAGACCGATTCGGAAACACTGGCGCACCTGATCCGCAAGTACTATCAGGGCAATCTCTTCAAGGCGGTGCAGCAGGCGCTGCGCTGTGCCAAAGGCGCCTGGGCGCTCGGGGTCGTATCCAGGCACAATCCGGACGTGCTGATTGTCGCACGGCAGGGCAGCCCGGTCGTTGTGGGCGTTGGTGATAACGAAGCCTTCATGGGTTCCGATGTTTCCGCCATCATCAAATATACACGCGATGTGGTGTATCTGGATCACGGGCAGATCTGTGAAGTGCGCCGTGATGGCATCAAAGTGGAGGATTTGGACGGCAATCCGGTACAGCACGAAGTGGTGCATGTGGACTGGGACGATTCAGCGGCGGAAAAAGACGGCTTCCCGCATTTCATGCTGAAAGAAATCCACCAGCAGCCTGAAGTGATCCGCAATACCCTGCGCGGCAGAATCAGCGATGATGCCAGCGACGTGAATCTGTCGGACATTAATATCAGCGAAGCGGATATCAAAGCCTGTCCGCGTATTACCATTGTCGCCTGCGGCACTTCCTGGCATGCGGGCATGGTGGGCAAGTACCTGATTGAACGCTTTGCCGAAATCCCCGTGGAACTGGATCTTGCCTCCGAATACCGCTACCGTGATCCTATTGTGGAAAAAAATGCCATTGTGATTCCCGTATCCCAGAGCGGCGAAACGGCGGATACCATGGAAGCGGTGCGACTGGCGAAAAGTCAGGGCGCCCGTATTCTGGCGGTAGTCAACACCGTGGGCTCCAGTGTCGCCCGCGAATCGAACGGCGTCATCTATCTTCAGGCAGGCCCTGAAGTGAGTATCGCCTCCACCAAGGCGTATACCACCCAGGTGACCGCCTTCGCACTGCTCACCATCTGGCTGGCCCGGATCCGCGGCACCATGACGAAGGATCAGGCAAAAGATATGATAGCGGAACTGCGTACCCTGCCCGACAAAATGCAGCTGGTGCTGAATAATCAGGAACCGATCAAAGCGCTTGCAGGCAAGCAGAAATACCGGGATGCCCAGAGTGCGTTTTTCCTGGGCAGAGACTACAACTATCCCAGCGCACTGGAAGGCTCGCTGAAACTGAAGGAAGTGAGCTATATCCATGCGGAGGCCTACCCGGCAGGAGAACTCAAACACGGCCCCATCGCACTGGTCACCAATGAGATGCCGGTGATCTGTGTGGCGCCAAAGGGCAACATCTACGACAAAATGGTATCGAATATTCAGTCGATCAAAGCGCGTGCCGGTCTTGTAATCAGTATTGCGACAGAAGGCGACACGGCAATTCAGGCATACAGCGACGATGTGCTCTATATCCCCGAATGCTACGAACCCTTCTCGCCCATTCTGGTGGCGCTGCCACTGCAGCTTTTCGCCTATTATGTGGCGGTGAACCGAGGATGCGATGTGGATCAGCCCCGCAACCTCGCCAAGAGCGTTATTGTCGAATAAAACCGCTTTCTGATGTCTTTTGAGGGCAGCGCCGGTATCATTTTGGGTGTCGGCGCTGTTTCTTTTTATAATGGAACTGCTGTGTTTAAAGCCTCTTCCGTCCCGTTATTCCGGAACAGGATCTGCCTTATGGAAAAACTGAAATATATCCTTCTTTTCGCTGCGCTGGCCGCTGTCGGGTCCATGCTCGTGTTCCGGCACCATTTCTCAGCGCCTCACGAGACTTTGCCGGAACACAGACCGGAAAAAGCCGCTGCGCACAGTGTGCATAAAAATGCGGCCGCTGCAGGTCATAGCGTCGATGAGCCGGAAGCGGAGGTGGTATCCGGGGACGTTCAGCAGCCGGCGGTAGATCCCGCTCCGACAAGCCAGTCCCCCGCAAACAACAGCGTAAAACAGGAACTGCCGGGAAAAGGCGGTGCCGCCGCTCCACAAAAGGACAACAGTAAAAATAAAAAACCGACAGACCGAACCGAGAAAAACAAGCGGGAAGACAAAGGGGCAGCCGGGCAGGAGAAACAGGCGGAAGCGCTGGTGGATCAGGCGCAGACACTCATGCGCCGGGGCAGCTACCAGCAGGCGGAATCTCTGCTCCGGCAGAGTCTGGCGTTGTCCGGGAAAAACAGCAATGCCTGGCGAGAACTTGCCCATCTGTACAAGAAAACAGGGCAGATAGATCAGGAAATGGAAACTTTTGCGGAATGGTCGCGCGCCATGCCGAACAATACGGAATCGCTCATCGGGCTGGCAGATGTCAGCATGCGCCAGGGGAATTACGAAGCGGCACGGGGCTATCTGGCCGAAAGCGAGAAGCGGCCCGACAGGATTGATCAGTACGGGCAGATCGCCCGGCTCTACCGCCAGATGGACGACACAGGTGAAGAGGGACGTGTGCTCAGCGGGTGGATGGGTGCCGCTCCGGATTCCGAAGAGGCACGCAAAGACTGGGCAGGGTACCAGCGTCGCCAGGGCGATCTGGAAGGCGCGCTTGCCGAGTACGGCAGGCTGTCCGAAGACTTTCCGGAAGATGCCAGCTATCAGCGGAGAATGGGCGATATCTACCGGAACATGGGGGATTATCCGTCCGCCTTATCCCACTACCAGGCGGCGCTGGAAAAGCAGCCGCAAAACCCTGCCTTCCTCATCCGCCTCGCCGACACACAGACACAGATGCAGGATTATCAGGGGGCGGTGGAAACCTGGTCCGTCATTGCAGCACTGCAGCCCGGCTCGCAGCAGGCAGCTTTGGCTGAACGACGCATTGCCGAACTAACAGGCACGCCACTGCCGCAGCCCGCACCCTGAATCGGGGCGCCGGGTGCCTCCGTTAAAATTCATAGTCGTCGTCTTCTTCCCGGGGCGTCAGACAGTCATCCATACAGATGCGCCAATACAGCACAAAAATAATCAGATCCAGTATCACCTGGGGAATATCCGTTACGGCACAGAGCAGCAGCATCCCGGAAGCAGTCTCGTCAACAAATGCAGCCTGTACGCCGCTGTGCAGATACTGAAGAAAGGCAAGTGCCATGGGCAGAATCAGTGCACCGGGAAAACGGAAAAGAGGCACCAGCGCTTCATGCAGCTCGCGCCAGACAAGCCCCCTGTAAAAAAGAATGCAGACCCCGGCAGGCATGGAAATGAGATGCCAGCACAGCGTAAGACTTTCGAAAAACCCGGCAGCCTGTGTATTACCCGCCAGCGCCGCACGGTGCGTCAGATCGGCAAAGGTCAGGGAAAGCAGATTCAGCAGCAGCCAGGGCATGACATAACGCTTCAGCGTTTCCACAGTGCCCTGCCAGCGCCACAGCGTTCCGCCTGCCCCTGCACCGAGCCGTCCGTAAAACCACGCCTGCATCATGCTGTAGGCAAGCACGAAAAGCACCATCACGCCCACGCCCGCAAGAGCGTCCAGACTGGATGCGGCTCCTTTCCCGCCCTGCTGCCCGACCGCAATAAGCCCGGTGCGAAAAAGGGCGAGCAGCAGTACGGCGCAAAAGCAGTATGTCAGTGACAATGCTTTATGCGTCTTCAGCACGCTCAGCGCCTGTCCGAATCGTGTCATGAGATACCTCTGCCGCAGACCCGATGAAGGGCCCGATGCCTGTTTTTCATCGAATGATATACCCGTCCTTTTCCAATTCTTCTTCTAGTGCCTGACGGGTCAGCCCTTCATACCGGAGAAGCTTCTTTTCATTGACTGCCGTAAAATGACCGTTCCATTTCCGGTGATGCGCCAGCTCCGCAATGACCATCGGGTCGTCCGATTCTATCACATGATAGGTTCTCAGCCTGATTCGCTTCGCCGACCTGAGCCAGTCCTCCAGCGTGATTACAACATTCTCCGGAAGAGGGCTGCGGCTGTTCTCTTTGAGAAAAGCAAGAAAAGCCGCCGGATCATGCCCCTGCTGCAATGCCCGCATAAACCGCTCCCGTGTCAGTCGAAACACCCCTACAGATCCTTTTCCGTCTGTCTCCGCAAAAATATGCAGTGGGATTGTCCGAAGCGGATCCATCTGCTCCAGCGCCGCCATAATTTCAAAATTAGGCTGGACAACAAGCGTGCCCGAAGAGACGCTGTAGCCTTCCGCATGACCGGCGGACGGGGGATCCGAAAAAAGACGGCGCCCCAATGCGCTGACACGGAAACAGGCTTCGCCGTCACAATAGCACCGCTCGACCAGGCCCAGCCAGGTCAGATGCTGCGACAGGAGGCGGCACAGCGTTTCATAACGCATTCGGGCGGGCTGCGGCGCCACATAGGCGTAGCCCGTATCAGTCCGTCGCAGTGCATACGTCCCGGTGCTGTCATCCTGCGACAGGGCAAAGCGGGCAAAGTCATGGATGCTGTACCACTGCTCCGGCTGCAGGGTGGCAGATGCACGGATCAGCAACCCATAGTCGGAAGCATGCTGCCCACCGGTCAGCCTGCGAACCACAAGCCGATGTCTTTCCAGGAGACTGAATTCCAGCAGCGGCGCCACGTCACACACGACGCAGAGGTTATCTGTGTTTTTGATCCACCCAAGCTGATAGGCAGCGTCCATAAAAGCTCTCAGCGGCGGGTCGTGGTCTTCGGAAATGATCTCTTCCAGCCGCGCCCGGTCTTCCTTGAAAAGCGCCGCATCGGAATCGAGAGAAGTGCTGCCCTTGCGGATGCGGCAGGGCCGCGCTGCTATGGCAGCGGTAATACGGCCGAGCAGATCCGTGAAGCACATGCCTTCACTGCGCTGTTCTTCAATCACGCCTTTGTGCGGAGGCGGCATGTCTGCCGCAGCGGGACGTTCGTCATTGCCTGAAAATAAAAAATCCCGAAGTTCCTGAAGCAGGCTGAAGCTTCGATAGAGAAAGCCTTCGTCATCAAAACGGAACTTTTCGAAAAGAACATAGTCGCTGATCAACTCCTGAAGCGCGGCTTCCAGCGCAGTGCTGCCCGCCGCAAACTCACGGCGCAGCGTTTCCATGCGAATACTGCCGGTATCTGATTCAAGCAGCCTCTGAAAAACCGATCTGGCAAGAGGAGAATAGGCGCCTGTCCGAATGTGGGTTTCAATGGTGGCAGGCGTTTTATAAAGAAGATGCAGCACGGCAAGGGCTAGCGCAGTTTTGGATGCGCTGCCGTCAAGACCCAGGCGCTCTTCCAGCCGCTGCAGGGCAGCATCGCCCAGCGCCCGGACATGCTCAAGAAGAAAAGAGGCGTCGCCACGGCTGGCTAGCCCGCCCTGAACACGTCTGGCAAGTCCAAGCCCCCCCGAACTGAGACAGATGCGGGTCAGATTGGTATACATCACACCGTGATGCACATCCACGAAATACTCCACTTCCTCCTGAGGTATTTCGAGTTTTTTCGCCAGCAGCGCAGGCGTCAGCCCGGAACGCCCCGCCTGAGACAGTTCCTGCACGATTAAAAATGCGGTGCGACTCATCCCTTCCATTGAGGCAAGAAGGTTCGTGCCATGGCGCATACAGTATTCTCCCGTTAAAAGAAAGCAAACTAAACAGCCCACTATTATAGGAAATATCCGGGGAATGCGGCAAATGCATCCGGCAGGTATTCCTGCGCTTTGTATGTTCCACGGGCGGTTTTGTAATGTGGAGATGCCCGCACCGCCGACAAAAGCCATAGGATGCTTGTAGTGAAATTTGCAGATTAAAGTCCCTGTTTTTCTCCGCCATGCCACACCAAAATCAGTGGACAGAGTGGACACAGTGGACGGCGGCGCCTGGCGTATAAAGCCGTCATCGCCTCTCCCGGGAACGCCACTCTCCGCATTGGCAAGGGAAGAACAACGAGTAAACACGAATTTATACCGGAGACTTATATGGGTTTCACACCAAAATGCTTTGACTTAAAACATAAAATCCGCCAGCCTGGGAACGCCAGTCTCCGTATTGGCAAGAGGCAGGTGAGGACTATGTTTTTGGGAGGTATGTCGCAGGGCATATTTCCGCAGTGGATTTGAGTGACTGCCTTCGTCATGACCCGCTTGTGTGCCAATGCGG
>MWCY01000014.1 GCA_002070275.1 Candidatus Hydrogenedentes bacterium ADurb.Bin170 | reverse complement strand
GTATGCAGGGATGACGGATAGAGCATGTCGCAGGGCATATTTCCGCTGCGGGTTCGAGTGGCTGTCTTCGTCATGGCCCGCTTGGATGCCAATGCGGAGATTGGCGTTCCCAGGGGAAGAATTGCCTTTCTCCACGTCATCCCTGCGAAGGCAGGGATCTTACTGCGGATCAAGATTCCTGCCTGCGCAGGAATGACGCCGGGGGGCGGGCGTAACGGCGGAGGGGAGACATAACAGCGGCGTATGCAGGGAGGACGGATAGAGTACGTCGCAGGGCATATTTCCGCTGCGGGTTGGAATGGCTGTCTTCGTCATGGCCCGCTTGGATGCCAATGCGGAGATTGGCGTTCCCAGGAGGAGTCGCTTTCTGGCTTTTGGATTAAACAGGCTATTACGCGCTTTTGTGGTCAATAGTGAAACCGTACTTATTTCCAATCCCGCTCTGCGGTGCTTTCCCGGATTTTTGATGCACTCTCTTGATCAGCCTCTCATCAGTCATATACAATGCGTATACGGTTTAATTATTCCCTTTTTCATATTTTTTCCGGATTGATTCCTTACATGAGTACTGCCAGCGATCATACCGGCAACGCGGATACAGTCATCCGCGTTGAAGGGCTTTACAAACGCTTTGTCATGGGCGATACCGTCGTGCGGGCGCTGGACGGCGTTTCTTTTACCATTTCCCGTGGTAGTTTTGTTGCCATCATGGGTCCGTCCGGTTCCGGAAAGACTACGCTTCTTGATATCCTCGGATGCCTTTCACGGCCTACTGAAGGGGATTACTGGCTTGCCGGATCGAAAGTGAGCAATTTATCCGACCGCCAGCTTGCCCGCGTGCGTAACCACGAGATCGGCTTTGTATTTCAGAATTTTAACCTGCTTGCCCGTTCAAGCGCGCTCGTCAATGTGGAGCTACCTCTCTTTTACGACGGAGTTCGCCGCAGAGAGCGCACCCAGCGTGCCATAGCGGCGCTGACAGCTGTAGGCCTGGAAAATCGGCTGCATCATTGTCCCAACGAGCTTTCCGGCGGGCAGCGCCAGCGTGTTGCCATAGCCCGGGCTTTAATTAATTCGCCTTCAATCATTTTTGCCGATGAGCCGACAGGTAACCTGGATACGGCAAGCGGTTCAAGTATCATGGGCCTTTTCGAAAATCTTCATCAAAAAGGACACACAATTGTCATGGTCACTCATGAACGGGACATTGCGGAACATGCAGAACGTATCATGAGTTTTCGTGACGGGAGGTTGGTAACCGACGAATGGCTGCATCCAAAACATTCAAACTGATACGCACTCTGATCGGGTGGATTATCTTCCTTTCTCTGATTGGAGGGCCTGCCGCTTATTTTTACCTGAAAGAACCGATTATTGACGTAACGGTCATCACACTGAAACGCGGTCCTATCGAGCAGACGATTTCAGCGTTTTCATCAGGCACAGTAGAGCCCAAAGTTTCGTCCATGGTGGCGCCGGAGAGCATAGGCAAGGTCATGGCGGTGCATGTCAAAAAAGGTCAGCGGGTCGAAAAAGGGGATGTGCTGGTGGAACTGGACTGCACGCAGCAAAGCCTTCAGGTTGCCCAGGCAGAAGCACGGATTGCACAGGCAAACATCGGCATACGGCTGCTTAAAGAGCAATACGGCAATGACCAGGGTCGCATAGAGCTGCTGAAACGGACCCGCGATCTGGCGGCACACGAATTCGGCAAGGACAAGAAATTGCTTGAAAAGGACGATGTCGGCTCTGAGAGCATGGTCAATCTCTCCGAAATCAACTACAACCAGATCGACGATACCTATAAGAATCTCAGCAATCTTGTATCCCTCTACCCCTTACGCATTCAGGAAGCGGAAACAGCACTGAACGGTGCTACGCTGTTGCTGGAACAGGCAAAAGTTGCGGCTGAATGGACGAAGGTGTGTGCGCCCTTCTCCGGGCTGATAGCGGACACCATGGTCGAAGTGGGTGAAGTTGTCGGCGGCGGTCTTGGTGCAGGTCTGAGCGGCGGGCTGGGCGGCGGTGCCATGATGGGGGGCGGCATGGGCGCCATGGGCGGTGCAGCTCTGGCAGCCGGCGGAGGCGGGGGCGGACTGGGCGGTGTATCCCCCCTGGCTGTTGTGCATCTGGTGGATGACTCCGATATGTATGTCAAGGCGCCTTTTGACGAGTCCACCTTCGGGAAGCTCGAACTGGGTCAACCCGTCCGCCTGACTTTTGATCCTTATCCCGACGAGGAATTTCCGGGCCGGGTGTCGCATATCGCTGCCACAGTCACCAAAAATCTTGATCGAAGCCGCACCTTTGAAGTAGAGATACTGATCGAAAAAGGCAAGGAACGGCTTATACCCGGCATGTCCGCCGATGCTGTCATCATTGCGAATTCCAAGGACAATGTGCTTTATGTGCCGACAGAAGCGCTGATCCGTGAGGAAGAAGGCTATGTAGTGGAAGACGGGCGTGCCGTGCGCCGTAAAGTTACGATGGGCATCGGCAACTGGATGACACGGGAAGTGCTGGACGGTCTTCGTGAAAATGAAGTGCTTATCACCTCCGTCAGCGTTAAGGGTCTGCGTGACGGTGCCAAAGTCAATATTTTAAGTACGCTGGAGCAGTAATGAACATCCTTGAATGTATTTGGATGGCATTAACCTCTCTGTCGGAAAACAAAGTTCGCTCTTTTCTGACAACGCTGGGCGTCATTATCGGAGTGATGTCCGTGATCCTGCTTGTCTCTCTGGGTGAAGCTGCTCAGGCATACATTGAAAAGCAGTTCAGCGGCATGGGCAGCAATGTTATTCTGGTCACGCCGGGCAAGCAGGAAACCACCTCCAGCATGATCGCAGTCAGTGCGGGCAGCTTCCGCAAACTCACCACGGATAATGCCGCCGAAATCCGAAGAAAAGCGCAGGGCGTGAAAGCGGTGGCCGCCAATGTTATCGGCACGGGACAAGTGCGGTTCAGAAGCGTGGAACGGAACTGTATTGTTCTGGGCACAGAGGAAGGGCTGGCAGAAATCCGGGATGTTCATACAACACAGGGGCGTTTTATCTCCGCCCAGGATATAGAGAAGAACAACAAGGTCTGCGTGATCGGGCTAAAACTGAAAAACGATCTGTTCGGCTCAAGCCCGGCACTGCACCAGCGCATTTCCATCAACCGATCCAAACACGTCGTGGTAGGCGTACTGGAGGAACGGGGGCAGATGCTGGGTATTGATCTGGACGACATTGTCGTGATCCCCCTTCCCAGCGGTCAGCAGATGTTCTACGGCGGCGAGGACACTATTTTTGAAATCAATGCTTCAGCAAAAACGCCTGAAGACATCCCTCTCGCACAGGAATCGATCCGCAAAGTACTGAAAGCGGCACATGACAATAACGAGGATTTCACCATTATCAATCAGGATGCCATTGTGGATTCTTTCGGGAAGATTCTCAGTGCACTGCGTCTGATGCTTGTAGGCATTGCCGCCATTTCCCTGCTTGTCGGCGGAATCGGCATCATGAATATCATGCTGGTATCGGTGCGTGAACGCACCCGCGAAGTGGGTATCCGCAAGTCTGTTGGAGCGACCCGTTCCGACATTGCGCTGCAGTTTCTCATTGAAGCAGTAACACTGAGCGTATGCGGCGGGCTGATCGGTGTAGGCATTGCCTGGGCAGCGACTGTGATTCTTGGAATTGTGTATCCCTCCGTGCCGGTCACCATTTCCCTCTGGTCTGTTTTGACCGCCTTCCTGTTCAGTTTATCCACCGGTGTTTTCTTCGGTGTCTACCCTGCCACCAAGGCAAGCAGTGTGGATCCTGTGGAAGCGCTGCGGTACGAATAAAAAGCGACTGCGCTCCTTCCCTTCTGAAGAAGATGCCCGGAAACCGGATGTACCTTTTCGTCGTCTTATAAAGACAGGAAAGCCCGAAAGGAAACATGCATGAATATCCGCATCTTCTGTTGTCTGCTGATTGTCACCTGCCTTGCCGTCTGCTCTCTTCACGGTGAAACCATTCCATTAACAGAGGGATGGTATCTTCGGAGCAGTGACGGGCTTGCCGTCAGCGGTGCGGAGGTGTCCCGGGACGGATTCAGCACACAGGACTGGTATGCACTGGACAGGCCCCGCACCGTACTGTCTGCCCTTGCGAAAGTGGGTGTATATGCCGATCCCTATTACGGGGAAAACCTGAAAAGCATTCCCGGCTATCAGGACGGCATGTGGCTCAGGCATCTGGACGACAGTCCTTTCCGGGTTCCCTGGTGGTATCGCATCGAGTTTACCCCGGCACCTCTGCAGCAGGATACCTGCTTCACACTGCATCTGGACGGCATCAACTACAAAGCCAATATCTGGCTGAACGGAAAAAAGATTGCCGGAGCGGATCAGGTAACGGGCATGTTCCGCCGCTTCGAGTTCCCCGTAACCGACCACCTGCGTTTCAATGAAAAAAATGTGCTTGCCATCGAAATTATCCCGCCCGGACTGCTTCCGGAAAAACATGTAAACACAAAACAGCTGGAAGCCACTACGGGCTGGGACGACCACAATCCGCAGCCACCCGATATGAATATGGGAATCTGGCAGCCCGTATATCTGAAGACACAGGGACCGGTCAGCCTGCGCCATCCCTATGTCGACAGTGACCTGTCTCTTCCCGGTATGGAAAGCGCCCGGCTCACAGCACTTGCCTGGCTGAAGAACAACACGAACCAGCCGCAGACCTGCCTGTTTTCCGGCATCGTGGAGGGACGGCAGGTATCGCAGGAAGTGACGCTGGCGCCGGGAGAGGAAAAAGAGGCCGTGCTGGCCCCTGAGCAGCATCCTGAGCTGATCCTCCAGTCTCCCCGGGTCTGGTGGCCTCATCCGGCAGGTGAGCAGCCCCTTTACGATGCCCGCTTTTCTGTCAGCGTTAACGGCCGGGAATCGGACAGTGCCACTCTGCGTTTCGGCATCCGCTCAGCGGAAAGTTACATCAATGCGGAAGACTGGCGTGGCTACAAAATCAACGGGCGCAACATCCTCATCCGCGGCGGTGCCTGGATGACATCGGACATGCTGCTGAACCTGGAAGACTCCCGTTACGAAGCGCTGGTGCGTTATGCCCGGGAAGCCAATCTGAACATGCTGCGGTCTGAAGGCTTTTCCATCCGTGAAACGGAAAGTTTTTATGATCTCTGCGACCGCTACGGAATTATGGTCACCCAGCAGCTTTTCGGCCGTAATCTGCCCGATGAGGCGCTGGCGATCGCCTGTGTGGAAGATACGCTGCTGCGCATCCGCAACCATCCGAGTCTTGTGCATTTTCTGGGGCATGATGAAACCTTTCCGACCGATACGCTGGATGCGGCTTATCAGCATCTGCTGGAAAAGCATCGTATTAAGCGAAGCTATCAGCCGCACTCAGGCACCTTCAATATTGCGACCCGCGCCAAGACAGGCGGTACCCGCACAGGGACGCGGGAGCTGTGGACCTACGCCGGGCCGTCCCACTATTTTTTCACCCGGGAACGCCGTTTTGATTCCGCCTGGGGCTTTGCTCAATCCGGCGGGATCGGCGGCATTCTGGCTGCACAGGACAGCTTGCGCCAGATGATGCCCGCATCGGCGCTATGGCCGATTCAGCAGAATGAATGCTGGTCGTTTCACACGGTAACACAGGGTATGGAATATTTTAATGCCGTGATTCAGGCAATGGAACAGAGTTATGGCGCTGCAGCGGACTTCAATGATTTCTGCAGAAAGCTTTACGCCATGAACTACAACAGTGCCCGGGGCATGTTCGAGGCGTACGCCCGTTTCAAATATGATGCGCTGGGCATTACCACGTGGAAATACAATGCCGCCTGGCCTGCAGCGCTCACCTGGCAGTATGTGGACTGGTACACCCGTCCCACAGCTGCCTATTTCGGTGCCAAAAAAGCATGCACCCCGGTGCATGCCCTTCTGGATCCCCATGAGCAGGCAGTGTATGTGGTAAACAGCCTGTATGAGGCGCAGGACGGGCTTTCTCTCGATGTAATCGTTCTGGATCCGGCGGGCAGCGTACTTTCTCAGGATAGCTTTACCGTATCCGTCGCTGCCGACGGCTGCACCCGCGCGGGAGCGCTCCGCATACCTGAATCCGCCGGAAACCTGCGGTTTGTTAAAATGCTTCTGAAAAATAAAGACGGCGCTATCCTGTCGGAAAATATATACTGGCTTTCGGCAACACCGGACGTCCCCGGTGCCTCGGGACACAAAGACTCTGTATTCTATACACACCCCAAGTCTGTTGCCGATTACAGCGGGCTGAATACACTCCCGGAAACATCCGTCGAAAGCCGGATCACCTCTGATGGAACCAACCATACCATCACGCTGGAAAATAAAAGTGACCGTATCGCCTTTCAGATGGAACTCGCGCTGCTGCCGGCGGATAGTGATCTTTCACTGGCACCCGTTTACTGGAGCGATAATTATGTGACCCTTTTCCCGGGAGAAAGCAGAACTGTACAGGCACAAACGTCTTCGGGCAGTACCGCGCCTCTCCGCCTGCGGGTACAGGGCTTCAATGTGCCTGAGACAATCAGCGACTGAGTTCCGGCACGGGCTTTATTGCCGTGTCGGTGCCATGTCTCCCGCCGCCCTGTACATGGCAATGATTTTTTCCGGATCAATCTCCGCAAGAATGTTGTGAATGGCGCAAAAGACGTAGCCGCTGTCTTCCTGCAGGCAGGAAACCGTCCGACGCACTTCCTCCTCGACTTCCTGCACGGTTCCGCGCGGAAGTGTATGCTGTGTATTCACACCGCCGCCCCAGAGGGCAATGCGATGCCGGGCTTTATCTTTCCATTCCTGAACGCTGTGCCCGCCTGCGGTCCATTGTACCGGATTAAGAATGTCAAAACCGCTTTCCGCAATATCATCCATTAAATCATAAATGGCACCGCATGAATGCAGAAAAGTTTTCACGCCGGGCGCCAGCTGATGAATGGCATCATTCATTTTTTTGTAAAAGGGCTTGAAAAGAGTCCTGTAGATTTGAGGCGAAGCAATCAGCGCACTCTGAGTGCCCCAGTCATCGGCGCTGCACATGTATATGTCAATGCAGTGCCCCAGCTCAGGCAGCCAGTCTTCCAGTGCCTCAAGAGTAAAGGCAAGCAGCATCCCGTGCAGTTCCTCAACAAATTCGGGCTCGGTGAGACAGAGCATTGGAAAGAGGGCAAGCCCTGTAAAATTGGTGATACCCATTCCGGGCTGAAGCCCATTGAACAGCACAGCGCGATCCGAGGTGTCCCGCACACGCTTCGCTGTCTCCAGCAGCTGTTTTTTCCGCTCTCTGCTCCAGCGCCTCTTCTTCAGAGAAGCGCGTATTTCATCAAGATCCGGCCGGGGAATATCACCGGACAGAACCAAAGCATGACCGGCGTGCTCCACGTCAAAAACATACGCATGAGGCGGCATGACTGAACCGGGTGGAGTCTGCCGGACACTGCCGTCGGGCAGTGCGGAGAAAGGCGACAAATCCAGCACTTCCGCATCCAGCCGATTGTTGAAATGATAGGGATGCCACAGTTCCGGCTGAGGAAAAGCATTGGTGACATCGGGCTGCAGTGTAACCACATCACATCCGAGTGCGTCCAATACATCCGTATCGGGAAGAGCCAGCATCTGACCGGTGTCATAGACCCGCGGCCTTCGGGGAGGCAGCCCGAGCGCCTGCACCAGTGCCGGGTAGGCGAAGCAGCTGATCCCGGTGGACGGCATACCACCGAGATCTCTGGGGGTCCGGTCAAAGGCTTCAAAATTCAAAGCGGCAAGAACACGCTCGCGACTGTTCATTAAAAAATACTCCGGCTCAGGCAGAAACGACCGCCTTTATTTTTTCAGCGGCGGATTCGGAAATAAGGTATAATTAAGTATACAGTAAAATACCGGATCAACAGGAACGGGATTTTCGTACAGCAGCAGAAAAGCTGTCGAGAAATAGTGTTTCTTTATCCGGTGTTTTCACAGGTAAAAGGAACGGCGCCATGAAAAACGCACACCCTCTGTCCGCCCTGTTTTTGTTTCCCGCCCTTTGCCTGATGCTTATGCTGCTGAGCGGCTGCGGTGCGGAAATCCTGACCGTCACAGCTGTGCAGGGCGAACTGGCGGCGCAGAACGCCAAGTCAGCTACAAAACAGCTTGCTTATGTGAAGGACAAAATGGGCTCCGTCAGCTTTGATCAGGCGGTGCAGGCATACCGTGCGGAACATGGCAGCAACCCGCCCACGCTGGATGCGCTGGTTCCCGGCTATCTCCCTCAGATACCGGTACAACCCGACGGAAGCCCCTATTACTACGATCCTGCGACAGGCACCCTTTCCGCCTCGGCACCGGCAGGAGCATCCTCCAAACAAGATCAGGAGATGATGCTTGCCATCCGCAATGCCATTACCCGTTACGGAACAGCGACGGGCTATTACCCGCCTACACTGGATGCACTCTATCCTAATTATATGACCAGACTGCCCCGAACGAGCGCCGGTCAGGAGTTTGTGTATAACAACCAGAACGGGCAGATCTCACTGCCCGGTCAGGTGTCTCCCACTGCCCCTGCCAGAACAGCAGGCAACCGCAGCGCCGGGATAGGGGGCACCGGGCCCATGGGCGAAGTGATGACAGGGATTGGCATTCAGCAGGAACTGGGGCGTATGAATACAAGCGGTGCCTCAGCCGCCGGCTCACGCACACGCAGCAGCGCCCAGGATTTTTCCAATCAGCACACGAATACCCAAAACCGGGTTATGGATCAACTGGGATTATAAAAAAGCTGACTCCCCTGCACTGCGACACAACTCCCCTGCGGTGGCGCGACACTGGTCGTGTGTATGGCACCCTCCTTTTCCGTCAGAAAAGGAAGGATCTATTTTGCGCCCGGATGCAGGATTCGGTATGATTAAATACAGGAGAGGCGTGCGTCTTTCCCCCTGTTTTCAAGAAGGTGTCTGACCGGGTTATGTCAGAACGCCCCCTGCATTGCCGGTTAACCTCCGGCCAAACCAGAATCGAAGGATTTGCCATGACTCGTGTGTTTCATTCTTTTTTAATTCTCGGCGTTTTTGCGCTGCTTTCCCCCGCTTTTGCCGCTGACTGGGTCAGCCTTACACCGGACAACAGTCTGGAGGGGTGGCGTGTTCTCGCAGGTGAATGGTCTGTGTCTGAAGACGGTGTAATTTCAGGTCGTGCCGCAAAAGATCAGAATTCCTGGCTGCTTTATGACAAAGAAGAGTTCTCCGACTTTGAGCTCTCGCTGGAGTTCCGCACACCTGTTCCCACAAACGGCGGCGTACAGCTCCGCTCCCACTGGCTTCCGCGCATGCCCCTGGCAGAAGGGGAAGAGGTGAACGCTGCGCCCCGCCAGATGTATGGCTATCAGGCAAACATTGAGACACGCAAGCGTCTGGGAACGGGAACACTTATGGAAGAAAACGGCAGAGGTTACCTCGCCGAACCTTCCGCCGATGCCGCTAAAACGCTCAAGCAGCGTGACTGGAATACCATGCGTATCCTTGCGCAGGGACCCGTGGTGGAAGTGTATCTCCATGATGTGCTCGCCGCCCGAATTGAGGACGAGGCGTTTATCAGCGGATTCATTGCGCTGCAGCTTTTCCCCTATGAAGCCGGAGAAGACTTTACAGAAATTGAATACCGCAATGTGCGCATTAAAAATTTGCGGGACGACAGCAACTGGCGCTCCCTTTTCGATGGCACCACCCTTACAGGCTGGAAAGAATGGGGCTCGGAAAAATGGAGCGTTGAAGACGGCGTTATCTGGGGTAAAAGCGGACCCAAACGCTCCGAAGGATATCTGTCAACGGATGAGATTTTTAAAGACTTCCGGGTACGCGGATCTTTTAATATGACCGGCGACGGCAACTACGGACTTTTCTATCATTCCTCCATCAAGCTGCGGGAGGACGACGGGTATCCCCTGATCGCCGGGCTGCAGGGCGAAGTGGACCCCGGATATCCGGGGCCTTCCGGCTGGGTCTATGAAAGCTACAAACGCGGCTGGCTGGTCAAACCGGATCCGACAAGCATGCAAAGCGTGGCAGTGCGCCCGGGAAAGTGGAATACCATTGAAATCCGCAGCGAAGGCAATCATGTCACCACCTGGATAAACGGCATCCGGGTACTGGATCTCGTGGACGAGGGGCAGTGTCTCTTTGAAGGCTTCTTTGCGCTGCAGCTGCATACAGGCGGGGCGGACGGCATCGGCTGGAAAGACCTTTTCGTGCTGAACCGGTAATCCCCTGAAATAACAGTTTCCCCGGCGGCATCCTTTCATTAAAAAAGGGTGCCGCTTTTTTTATATCCCGGGTCAGCCCAGTTTGGCTATACGCCGGCAGTGCCGTTCGCCGCCCTCAAAAGCGGTGTCAAGAAAAAGTGTAATCAGGTCGAGACACTGATCCAGCGTCAGAATGCGCCGACCCACCGCGATCACATTGGCATCATTATGCGCCCGGGCAAGATGCACCATTTCCCTGCTGGTACAGGTGGCGGCGCGGATGCCGGGGTGTCTGTTTGCCGCCATGCCGATGCCGATGCCGGTACCGCAGATGAGCACACCGTACCGGGCACGCCCTTCCAGCACTTCTTTGCATACAGCATTTGCAAAGTCGGGATAATCCACCGATTCCGGACCATTGGTGCCGCAATCAATCACAGTGTGCCCCATAGCTTCCAGACGGGCGATCACGGACGGTTTGTATAAGGGTTCGGGCGCCTCATATCCGGCATGATCCGATCCGACAGCAATAATCATAAGTACATCCTTTTCTGTGTCACCCGTTCCAACAGTCATACAAAAGTTCAGCGGCGAGCGCACCCGCCCGGACAACACGTCCTTCCGCCGCATCAAAAACAGTGGATGGCTCCCGAGGCGGAAGTGCACCGCCGTCCAGCACGAGGGCTACCCCCGGCAGTGCTGCCTCTTCGGCAGACCGTGCCGGCGCATGCCCCGAAAGATTCGCCGATGTGGATGTCAGCGCTCCGCCCCTTAGCAGGCACAGCCGCCGTGCGAGAGCCTCCTCGGGACAACGAAGGCAAACCTGGCCGCTGTCGCTGAGAATGCGCCGGGGAAGGCCCTCCGCTGCAGGAAACAGAAGAGATAGGGGGCCTGGCCAGAAGCGCTGCATACAGGCGCGGGTTCTGTCATCAATATGCGCGGCAAAAGGCCGGAGCTGGGTCTCATCTGCCACAATCAGGAGCACAGGAAACGCCGGTTCCCGTTTTTTAACGGAAAAAAGCCGATCCAGTGCCTTTTCCGACAGCGGATTCACTGCCAGACCGTAAACGGTCTCGGTGGGATAGGCGACAACCTCATCGCACGCCAGCGCTTCCAGAGCCTGTGCCAGCCCTGTCTCGTCGGGTGCGACAATATTCATGAACGTTCTTCCAGAAAACGGCGCATTTTTCGGAAAGCAATACCCCGATGACTTATTTTCTGCTTCTCTTCCTGTTTCATTTGTGCAAAGGTGCGTTCCTCTCCTTCGGGAACAAAAAGGGGATCATAGCCGAAGCCGAGCGTGCCATAGGGAGCGACAGCAATATGTCCTGCAATCTCGCCCGTTTCTAAATGTACCTGACCGCCCGGAGTATAAAAAGCGGCACAGCAGACGAAACGGGCTCCCCGTTCATGCCAGAGCGCGTCAGACAGCGCTTCCAGCAGTTTGGCGTTGTTCTCTTCATCCGTGGCATGCTCCCCCGCATAGCGCGCAGAACGTACGCCGGGAGCACCGCCTAGACAATCCACACTCAACCCTGAATCGTCGGCAATGCAGGCTATTTGAAAGGCATCGCCGTAGTATTGCGCCTTAAGTGCGGCATTCTCGGCGAAGGAGGCGCCTGTCTCCTCGGGCTCAGGAAGATCCGGCATATCACGCAGGGACAGCACGCGCCACGGCAGCCCCTCAAGCAGTGCTGCCAGTTCCTGCGCTTTTTTCAGGTTTCCACTGCCTATAAGTAAATCAGTCTTCACTATTCAAAGCCTTCTGCTGCAGGGCAAGAAGCCGGGTAATCCCCTGTTCCCCCAAAGTCAGGAGTTCCTGAAATACTTCCCGGGAAAAGGGTTTTCTTTCCGCCGTTCCCTGCACTTCGATCAGCCTGAGCTGATCATCCATGACAATGTTCACATCTGCCTGCGCGGCCTCGTCTTCAACATAACAAAGGTCAAGAAGCGCCTGCCCTTCCACAATGCCGACACTGACAGCAGCACAGGCACCGAAGAGCGGGATGCGCTCAAACCTGCCTTCGGCGGTCAATGCGGCAAACGCATCGTGGAGGGCAACCCAGGCTCCCGTGACAGCGGCACTGCGGGTGCCTCCGTCTGCCTGCAGGACATCGCAATCCACTTGAATCATGCACTCGCCCATCGCCTCCAGATCGGTAACAGCACGGAGGCTTCGACCTATCAGCCGGCTGATTTCCTGTGCCCGCCCGCGCTGGGCATTGTCTCTGGAAATACGAGTCTGGGTGGACGAGGGGAGCATGGCATATTCGGCGGTAACCCACCCCTTGCCGCGTCCGCGCAGCCAGGCAGGTGGTTTTTCGGCATAGATAGCAGTACAGAGCACCCGGGTATCCCCGAAGGAAACCAGTACCGAACCCTGTGCATGTTTTGTGAAGTGCCGGGTAATGGAAACCGGCCGAACCATGGCAGCTGTACGCTGGTCAATTCTTAGTGACATGCACTTTTCCTGTCAGGGCACCGGATCCGCAGGAGGCACTTCTTCAGGCGATTTCTTTTGAGCCGGTGCTTCGGATTTTTTCAGTGCACGTTTCGGATCATTGATGGTATTGGAATCGGAAGCCACCTGTGTCTCGTGAATATCTTTGTGATATTTTTCCACCAGCGCAGGCCAGTCAAGATTTTCAGACAGTATCTCAACCGCCGCCGCCAGAGGCGTATCTTCCGCCGTCTCATCAGTGGCGACATATCCGGGCGTCATGCTGCCGTGATTCTGCTTGTACTGATTCTCATAATTGTTCTCAAAAGAACTGTACATCTGCTTTGCAAGAGCCAGCTCCTCATCACGACTCATTTCCACTTCTTTATCGGGAAGGATACCCTGATGATCAATGGTCACATCGGCAGGAGTGTAGTAAAGAGCCGTAGTCAGGCGCAGCGCAGAATTTTTCGGCCGCTCGAGGGGGATAATAGTCTGAACACTTCCCTTGCCGAAAGTCCGCTGACCGACGACAATGGCACGCTGGTAAAACTGCAGTGCACCTGTCACAATTTCCGCGGCACTGGCTGTTTCTGAATTGGTTAAAACCACAACAGGCATATCGGAGGGAAGAACCGCTTCCCGGGTTGTGTAGAGCCGCATCTCATCTTTATCAGAGGTGCCGTTCACCGATTTTCTGCCCCGGGTGTACGTTACCAGAGAGCCTTTGGGCAGAAAGAGTTCGCAGACTTCTTCGGATGCGGACAGCAGTCCGCCTGAATTCCAGCGCAAATCAAGCACAAAAGCGCGCATGCCCTGCTGGATCAGCTCTTTCAGATGTTTTTCCAGATCCGCAGCAGTCGTATCGCTGAATGAATTCAGGCGGATATAACCCACTTGATTATGCAGTATCTGAAATTCTTTGATGCTTTCGAGCGGAATCCGTGCCCGTTGTACCTTTACATCAAAAGTTTCTTCGGTATGCGTGCCGTCCTCTTTTTCCGTACGGCGCAGGATGGTCAGATTCACATAGGAGCCTCTGCGCCCGCGGATAAGATTGGCGGCGCCGGAGGTATCGAGCCCTTCCGTTGACTTTCCGTCAATGGCAGTAATGATGTCGTAAGGGCGTACTCCTGCTTCCGCTGCGGGCGAGCCCAGAATGGGCATAAATACCATAATCTGTCCGTCTTCATTTTCCTTGATGGATACGCCGATCCCTTCAAATTCGCCTTTTGTCTCTTCACGCAGCGCTTCGAGTTCTTCCGCAGAGACATAGGCACTGTTCCGATCAAGCGCTGACATGATCCCTGAAATCGCCCCTTCCACGGTCTCTTCCACACTGAGTTCACGCACATACTCACGCAGCACGATATCAAGCACATCGCCGATCGGCTCAATCTCCCGGTAGACATCGACAGCCTGATCCTCTGCTGACAATCTCGGCAGAAAGGCATTGCTGAGGGCCCCCATCATAAGTATAAAAAAGCTGAAAATGATCCAGAATTCACGCCTGCTGTCGCGTTTATTCATGTGCGCTGTTCTCCGGTCCGTTTCTAGTCAGACCAACTGGTTGTGAATCACCATACAAATTTCCGGCGACAGGCGCTGCACTGGAAGGGCCTGAGAGAAGAGCACAGGCACCCGGGCACCGTTGCTTTCCTCTGTTTTTGCGCCAGCCGGAGAGGCAATTTCAGTGTATCAGAATATTTTTCCTTTATCCAAACCCGGTGCCGGGAAAGCTCCACCGCAACGGCTGATTAATTGGGCGTAATAGAACAGGAACTCATTTCCCGGGCAAACTGCCGGAGCGCCTCAATGGGAACAGAAGTTTTCTCAAGATTCAGGCGTCGCAGCGCCATAATGGAGCGGAAGGCCGGCAGGCTTTCCGCCGTGATTCCCGGTGCATCAAAAATATCGATGCGCGCCAGCTGCGTAAATTCGCGTAGTGCTTTAACGCCTGCATCCGTAATGGCAATACCATGCAATTTTATCTGCTGCAGCCCCCGGATGGTGATGATTTTTTGCAGTCCCTCATCAGTGACGGCTGTGTCTATCAGTTCGAGAGCAAGCAATCCGCGCAGATGCGCGACAGCATCCAGGCAGCTATCCGTAATGGTTTCGCCTTTGAGCACCAGCGTATGAACAGCCATCTCATCCAGCGTATTCAGCACTTCCAAATTTTTTTCCGCCTGATTAATTTCAATCTGGATTTCCATCTTGGCGGGAACAGTCACCTTTCCTCTCGCCATTTCCAGAAACTGCCAGGGCGCCTGGGCTTCATTCCACTGGCGAATAGCAACACGGCCTATCGTATAGTCCTCCGAAAATTCCAGAACCCGTTCTTCAGGCGGTGTCATGTCTCTGGCGATGCTTCCCGGTTTTTTGCAGTTGAAGGTAACGGACCGTTTGAAGCCCTTGAGGATGTTTTCCTTTTGTTCCACTGTTAATTCCTGATCAATATACAGAATATCCAGTCCTTTCAGGTTCTGCAAATAATTCAGGTTCACCGGATCCATGTCTATATCGGGCAGCCACAAGGAAGCAATGCATTTGTCCGGCAGCGGCACCAGCGGCGACAGATCATGAACCTGATCTTTCCGTACGACCAGATGAAAGCGTGTGCCCTCTGCATATTCGACGACCCCCTGCGCAGGCGCATAGGGTGTCCAGTCGGCATCGCTTGCCGGCTGGGAGGAAGGGTCATAGAGAGTGCCGAACACGCGATCGGCCGGAAATTCCATCGTCAGCATTTTGATTTCGTCGGAAGGGGCAGCAGCCGGCGATGCAGGCGCTGCCGGGGCGCCTGCTGTTTTGGGAGCGGCACGAAAGATAACAAAGCCTGCAATCCCGACAATAGCGACGATGAGCAGCCCGATCGCCGCAATAATTACCGGCGTTGAGCTGCGCCGGCGCGGTACGGCAATAGACACGGACTGGTCGGGGAATACAAAAGATACGTCCCGGGGCTTGGGATACATTTCATCAAAGCCGCTGTCGATATCATCGGAATCGGAGTGCGGTCGCCGCGGAGGATTCACAGGCGACAATCCCGGGATCCCCGCCTCGGAATGCAGCGGGGTCTGGATAGGAGCAGGTCTGCCCGGCTGAATAGGCGTAATACCACCCGCCGCCGGTTTGCCAGCGCCGGACGTGGTGGTTTCCAGCCCTGTAAAAATATCGGCAGCCTTCTGCTGGGTCTGGCGGTCAGATGGCTGTTGCGCTACGCGCATCGCTTCTTGCTGCGTCGAACGCTGCGAGGAAGAACCCATGGTGTAATTCAACGCAAAAAGCTGATTGCCATCGCTCTGGCCTTCACCCTCCGCACTGGCGGCCGCCTGCAGACTGGTCTGCCTTTGGGACGGCTCATCCAGAACTTGCTGTGATGCCTGGAGCCGGATTGTCTGCTGGGCATCCTCCTGCGCCACACTGAGAGCAAGCAGCTGCTCCTGTATTTTTTTGAGCTGCGCCGCCTGAGGGGATGCCTGCAGAATACCCTGACGCTCCGCTTCATTGTGAATCTGCGTTAATTCCACCTGAAGAGCCTGCTGAGAGGACTGCTGTTCGAGGTTCTGATGGCGCAGTGCCGCCAGCTCGTTTTCCAATTGCTGGATGGTGGCACGGCTTTCTTCCTGCTCGCTGGATGCTTTTGCCGCATCCTCTTCACGGGTTTTCAGCACCCGTTTCAGATCCTCCAATTCCTGCCTGGATTTTTCCAGCTCTTCATTTTTGCTTGCCTCATTCTGTCTGAGTTTTTCCATTTCACCGGCAAGCACAGATTCTATATCCAGCGTCTCGGCAGTCTTTGTGCGCAAATCGTTCAGTTCATTGCGAAGACGTTCCAATTCCTGCTGTTTTTGCGCATTCAGTGATTCCGCTTCCTGCGCATCTTTTTCACGCAGGTTCAACTGCTGACGCAGCGCATCCATTTCCTTCTGTGCGGCAGCGAGGGCAGAAGTTTTTGAACTTTCATTTTCCCGGAGATGCTGTACCTCCCGGGAAAGCTCCTGTTCAGAAGTCGAGGCGGTTGTTGCCTGCAGTTTAAGCGCTTCCAGCTCTTTCTGCAATGCCTGAACAATAGCATCCTGCTGTGAGCTCATCTGTTCGGCAGACAGGACAGCTTCCTGCTGTTTCGCCATTTGCGAACGCAGTGTATCCATTTCGCTTCGGGCGCCGTCCAGCACTCTGGATTTTTCTTCTTCGTTTTTCCGCAGATGCTCCAATTCCTGCGCAAGCTGCTGTTCCGATTCAGCAAAGGAAGCCGCGCGTTTTGCCATTTCGTCTCTTTCCTGACGCAGGGCGCGCAGCTCTTCGGAGCTCATCTCTCTTTTCTGGGTTTCTTCCGCCAGCAGGGCTTCACGTTTCTCCAGATCCTCACGCAATGCACCCATTTCCTGGCGCGTCTGCTCCAGAGCGGCCGCTTTTGCGGCTTCATTCTGGCGCAGCTGTGCCACTTCTTCCGCCAGAGCGGCTTCAGAACGCTCCGCTTCCTCCGCCTGCCTCAGGGTATTGTTAAGCTGCTCCCGGACGCGCTCAATTTCCAACTCATTTTCACGTGCCCGCTTTTCAGCCTCCGCCACCGATTGCTCCCTGTCTGAAAGGGCATTTTGCAGTTCAGACAGCTGAGACCGCGCCGCTTCCAGCGCCTCGCTTTTGCTCTGTTCAGCAGCACGAAGCTGATCCAGCTCCTTTTTCAGCGTTTCACGGGCTTCGGATGCCTTATCCGCCTCGGCATAAATAGCGGACATTTCCTGCCGCATGGCTTCCATGGCTTCTTCGTGGCGCCGGTTATTGTCCTGGGCCTCCTGAATAGCCGCTTCCCGGTCAGACAGAGACGCCTGCAACTGGCTCAGCTCGTTCCGCGCCTTTTCCAGCTCTTCCGATTTGGCATCGCCCTGCTCACGCAGTTTGGCGAGTTCCTGATTCAGCAATGCTTCTGTATGCACCGCACTGTCGGAACGCTCCTGCAGCGTGCGCACTTCACTTTCCAGCTGAGAGACATGGCGTGCCTTTTCCGCAAGTTCGGATTCAGCTTCCGCCACCTCAGCCTCCCGCGCCTGCAGGCTTTCCTTCATTTCATCCAGGTCGATGTAGGCTTTCTCCAACGCCGCGCTAGTGGACCGTTCTTTCTGTCTCAGATTGGTCAACTCATCCAGAAGTTCTGTCTGCTCATGGGCGGCCTTTTCCTGCTGTGCCAGCAGCTGCTGAAGCCGTGCTTCCAGTTTTGACACGGTGGTCTGCAATGTCTCTTTGTCCAATGCATCAGACTTGCGCTGGTCGAGCAGCGCTTTCAGTTCATTGGTCTGATCTGTCTGACTGGAAACGTAGGCACTCAGCCCCTCGGTCTGCCCATCCTGAAACAAAGGCTTTAGCTGATCGCCTGCCGTGCGGATCTGCTCCAGACGCTGAAACAGTCTTTCGCAGTCATGGAGTGCTTCTGCGGTTCTGTCCAGCTTCATGAGCGCCTCAATGCGCATATGCAAAAGCACGGGACTGTTCGGTATATGGGGTCGGATCAGTTCCAGAAGTGCCAATGCCTCGGAGTGACGCTCCTGTTTGCACAGATTCACCGCATTTTCAATATTCTTTTCTATTTCGCTTGGATGCATGGTATGTTCCTGCTGGGTCCATAAAACACAATATGCATATCATACTCAAAAGCCTTCCCGCGGGACAAAAGTAAAAAGCCTTACCCCGCATAGAAGCAAGTGCAAGCCTTTTGCCTTTTTCTTTCTTGACGCACAGGCACACTTTATTTTATAGTGTTTTGACTTACAGTACAAGATTGCGAAAAACCGGCTGATCTGTTCTTACACGAAAGAGCGCGCGGCGGCTTCCTCTGCACCGGTGCTGTTTGTGAACTGTAGCCTTTTTTCAGGAGGTCAGACGTTGTCAACAGAGAAACCCGAGATCATCAAATGCGAATGCGGGCAACGGATGCGTTTGCCTGCCGACTCGCAAAGCAAATATTTCCGCTGTGTCAAGTGCGGTTCCTTTGTAGATCGACAAGGGGTACGCAAAAAGGACACGCAAAAGATCAGGCGCAGCGACCTGAAGTTGTCATCCGCGCGGGGGCTGCAGCGAAGCGCTCTCCTCGGAATCTTTGTTGACGGCGGTCTGATTTCGCCGCAGCAGGGAAAAGAGGTGTCTGCTGTTGCTAAAGAAAGCAGAAAAAAGACTTTTCAAGCCATTATTGATCTGGGCTTTGCAACCAGAGAGCAGCTGCACGCATTCCTCGCACGCGAATCAGGAGCTGCGTCCATCAGTCTGTCACATTTTTCCATTGAACAGACCGTGGCAGCACTAATTCCAAAAGATATGGTGGACACCCATATGGTGTTGCCTATAGACAAACTGGGCAAATCATTGACCGTTGCCATGGTATGCCCCATGGATACAAAAGCCGTTCAGGAGCTGGAAGAATTTACAAGTTTGCGTATCCGGCCCATGCTTTGCACCTGGGATGATTTTGAAGCGGCATGCGCAAAACTGTATCCGGAATCGAAAACGACGCGTCCGGAATTACGGTTAATAAAACCTGCTGAATCAGATACACCTCAGGAGCATGCGCCTGTACCCTTTAAAGTCACCAAAGCGACGGTGCCCGAAGACACAGCCGATGAGGAAGAAGCTGAACTTCCCGATACAGCCTTCGCACTCTCGGACAAGCTGCGTCAGCTGAAAACGCTGGAAATTCCGGCGCGCATCATGAATCGTATTGACTCCGTACCGGGCGGCGATAAAGACGGGCTCAAAAAGATTTCGCAAATTATCGCCAATTCACCGCCCATGACTGCACGTATCATCAGCACGGCAAACAGCACTGCCTACGGTATGTCAGGAAAAGTGGACAATGTGCCCGTTGCCGTGGCTCTGCTTGGCGCGGAAACCATTGCCCTTGTTGCCACCGGAACGCCCAAGCAGTCTCTGCAGGGCGAACGGGACTGGTATCAGCTGACACGCTACACCCGGCATGTTGCCAAAATCAGCGCAGCCCTCGCCGCCTTTACGGAAAAAGCGCTGCCTAATGTGGCTTATTGTGCCGGACTGCTTCACAGCATCGGCAGTTTTGCGCTGGGTGCCGCCGCCCCCGATCTTTACAGTAAAATCGACGCTGCGCTGACAGGATCCGCCCGGGAAGAAGCCGAAAAAACAACGCTGGGGATGGGGCACACGGAAGCAGGCTGGAATCTCGCCCAAGCCTGGAATCTTCCGGAAATCATCACCTCAAGCATAACGCACTATCTGGCGCCTGAAAATTCACCGGATTTTCAGGATCTCGCTTACATCGTCCATCTGGCAACAGCGCTGGGAAGTGCTGATGGCGTATTGGATATCACACGTCTGGATCATTTGGGACGGCCCCTCGACTATCTTAAAGCCAGCGGGCAGGATGTCGCCCAGGCATTATCCAAATCTCCCTATCTGGCGGCGGCCGAACCAGCGAAATAGCGGACTCGTCCGCCTGCAATCCGGCTTAAGAAAACAGCACTGCCTTCACACGGGCAGTGCAGTTTCTTTTTATAGTTTCCCGGTCAGCCGTGAGTGCTGCTGGACAAAACAGCAACAGCATCTCACCGGGCTCAGGCCCGGAGCAGTGCCGGTGTCACCAAGAAAGTAAGGAGAACATAATGCGTTATTCGTTCGTCTTTTCCGCCATTGCCCTTTTTCTGGCAGTGCCTGCCGTTGCCGCACCACCTGCCGTGCCGGACACGCCTTTCATTCAGGAATACCGGGACTTTTTTACTCTGGACGGTCGTGCCGGAGATGTGCGTGCCCTCGCCGTGGACGGCAAAAACAGAGTATGGGCGGCAACGGCTGCAGGAATTTACGCCCTTAAAGACGGAAAGACTTTCACCGCCATGCAGACAGAAGAAGAGGCAGGTCCTTCCTTCAGCGCTGCTGCAGCACCGGACGGACGGGTCTGGATTGGCGCCTGGAACGGACTCTACCACACCACGGACAAAGGTACGCTGGAAAAAGTGCCGGCTATCCAGGAACCCATCGGTGCTGTCGCTGCGTCCCGGAGCTGCATAGCCGCTCAGGGACCGCAAGGGCTTTGGCTCAACAGGCACGGCATCTGGACAAAACACACAGGCACCTGGGCAAATTCTGCAGCCGCTCTTGCCTTTGAATCTGATGAAATCTTTTGGTCTGCCACCGCACACGGCGTCTACCGCTTCAACCATGCCGTGCCGGTGCGACACCTCTATTCGGGTGATGAACTCCTTGCCAGCGAAGAGACGGCGGTTGCTGTTGCCGGCGACGGCACTATCTGGTGCGGAGGCATGGGCGGCATCGATGTGTACAAAGATGGCAGCCGTATCCAGTCCTATACTTCCCGCGAAGGACTCCCGAACAGCGATGTGCGTGCCCTCGCCTTTCATCCGGACGGAACGCTTTGGGTCTGCACTGCTCTCGGCGCTGCAAGATTGAAAGACAATCAGTGGTCGCTTCGCCACGGTATGCGGTGGCTCCCTTCTGATGACACCCGGGCTGTCGCATTTGATAAAGACGGAACCGCCTGGGTCGCCACAGCCAAAGGAATCAGCGCCATCCGCCGGCGGACGATGACGCTGGCTGAAAAAGCGGATTACTACTATGACATTCTGTTGAAGCGAAAAGTGCGCGACCCCTGGATCGTAGGGATCAGCAGGCTGTTAACGCCGGGAGATGTTGAGAGTTCCGTGCACGAAGACGAAGACAATGACGGAGAATTCACCAACCATTATATGGTGATGGAACTTTTCAGGCATCTGGTAACCGGAGATCCTGTGGCGCTGGAACGAGCCTGGAAAGCCCGGGACACCATGGAACAGTTTCAGACCATTACCGGCACTTCCGGCTTTATCGCACGCACCTTTGTTCCTGTGGAGTGGGACTCCCCTGAAAACATTAATCCCAACAGATTCCATGATCGCAACCGCAGTTATACAGCCCGTGAAATTGCCGAGAAACAGATTCGCGATCCGCGCATGAAATGCGTGGAAGAACGGTGGAGGCTCAGCGCCGACGGAAAGCATCTGTGGAAAGGCGATACCAGCTCCGATGAAATGTGCGGTCATTTCTTCGGTTATTTTTTCTTTCACGAATACGGCGCAAAAACGGAAGCAGAGAAAAAACAGGTGGGCGATCTTGCCGGAAGGGTCATGGACTATCTCATGGAAGGTGGTTTCAACTGGAAAGACATAGACGGAGAAAGTACCCGATGGGGTGTCTGGTCGCCGGAGCATCTGCTGAAAAATGGTGACTGGCGTTCCGAGCGTGCCATCAATGCAACGGAACTGCTCGCGTATCTGAAAATAACCGCCCATGTTACCGGAAACCCGAAATATGAAGAGGCGTACCGGCAGCTCATCAATGACCACGGTTATTTGGAATACGCCCGTGCGCCAAAGTCCATGGATCCCTCTGATCACACGGAAATTGATACATCGCTGCTCGTCCTGATCCTGCCGGCACTGATGACACTGGAAAAGGATGAAGCCATCCGTGAGGTATACAAGGAAGGACTTTACCAACTTTTTAACCAGACCAAAGATCAGGCGAGTCCTTTCTACAATTTTATTTGTGCCGCCTATGGTGTGGAAGACTTTGATCCGGAACCCTGCGTGAAGTATCTTCGTGATTCGCCTCTGGATCTGATCATGTGGACTGTTGATCAGCGACAGCGCGAAGATCTGAACCTGGTAAGATGGCCTGAGCTGGATAAATGGCAGGTTGACCGGCTTCTTCCCGCTGATGAGCGCTTCACCATGCGCTGGGATAAAAACCCTTATGAAGCGGTGGCAGGCGACGGCGGTCACCGCGAATCTACAGGTGTACACTGGCTGCTGCCTTATTGGATGGGTCGTTACTTCGGCTTTATTGAAGGCGCTGCCGACTGAGTCGCCCTTCAGCGAAAACTGTTTTGAAATTTTTTAACCGTACCTTTTGACTTTATCTCAGGAGAACAAAAATGAAATCCGTGCTTCCTCTTTTCATGCTATGCATACTTACATCCTTTTTTATTCAGGCAGCAGAAGTATCCATTGATGATGACGGCATGTTCGTCATTAACGGTGAGCGCAGCTTCGTGCTGGGTCTGTATGAAAATCCGAAAGAAGACGAGCAGCTCGCCCGGATGGTAGAAGCCGGATTCAATCTTGTACAGGCGCAGCCTAAAGCGGAAGAACTGGATCGTCTCGACCGCCATGGCGTATACGGCTGGGTAAATACAGGCAGCTGCATAGATCTTTCCGTGAACCGGGAGCAGCGGGAAAAAGAACTCACAGCACTTGTCGGAACTCTGAAAGACCATCCGCGCCTTCTGGTCTGGGAGGTACCCGATGAAGCGCTGTGGAATTGCTGGCATCAGCCGCAGCAGTGGCGCTGGCATCAGGAACCCGAAGCCCTCCGCCAGAAAATTAAGGAAGTGGCGGATGATGACAAGCGGGCACAGCTCTTCGCAGAAGTCAATGCCGCACTGGCATACCGTGATATAGCCGATTATGAAACCTGGGAAAAGCGCATGGATATGCTTTGGGAAGCACTGGGACTGGAACAGCCCCACCCGGAATTAAGCATGGCGCGTGCTCAGGAAAGGGCGGAGCTTATGTGCCGCGGCATGATCGACGGATATCATCTGACCAGGAAAATGGCGCCCGGTATCCCCGTATGGATGAACCATGCACCCCGAAACCAGATCAGCCAGCTTGCCGCTTTTAATGAGGGTGCCGACATCGTCGGCTGTGATATCTACCCTGTGCCGCGCCATCCCGCCATCTCCCATTCCGATCTGGACAATGCGCTGATCAGCAGTGTTGCGGATTACACGGTACGCATGCAGGCGGCAGCACCCTGGAAGCCGGTTTGGATGGTTCTCCAGGGTTTCGGGTGGGGTGACATTCAACCCAACCAATCGGAACAGGTGCGCAAAGAACTAAGGCGCCCGAACTTCGGGGAAAGCCGTTTCATGGCATACGATGCCATTGTGCGCGGTGCAAAGGGTATTCTTTACTGGGGCACTGCCTATGTGGAGAAAGAGTCCGAATTCCTCACAGAACTGCTGCGGGTCATAAGAGAACTGCACGAACTGCAGCCTGTGCTTTCCGCACCCCGCGCCGCCCTGGATATCACCGTATCCTATCGTCCGACTTTCGGTTCTGTGGACAGAAAGCCTGTAGTTCTGCCCAAAGCCTACGGAAAGATTCCCTGGCTGATCACTGTAAATGAATGGAGCGAAGGTCTTGCCTGTACCCTTTCCGGTTTCGGCAATCTGGAAGGAGTCCGCTACCGCGATCATCATACAGGTGAAACCTATCAGGTAACCGACGGTGTACTGCCCGTCCCCTTCCGGCGCTACAGTGCGCGTGTGCTGGAACCGGTAGTGGAGTAAGCCCCTTCTGAAATAACCCTCTGAAATGACCTGCCGACGATGGTTTCCACAGCAGAAAGCAGACGGAATATTCATCCGCCAAATGACGTTTATTGGGTATATAAGGACGGGGATCAACCCGAAGGGTTCAACAAGAGTACAACAACGAGGAGACTGAATGAAATGAAAGCTGAACTCCAGAAAGCGTTTAACGCACAAATCAACGAAGAGTTATTTTCCGCCTATCTCTATGTGTCCATGGTCAATTATTTTGAAGAGCAGAATCTCAAGGGATTTGCCTCCTGGATGCAGGCGCAGGCCGTGGAAGAACTGACCCATGCCCAGAAACTCATCGCTTATCTGCATGAGCGCGGCGTTGCAGTGAAACTGGAAGCCATCGGCAAACCGGAAGCCACGTGGAAAAGCCCGCTTGCCGCTTTTGAAGCCGCTTACAAGCATGAGTGCTACATTTCCGACTGCATCAATAAGCTGTATGCCCTGGCAACCAAGTCCGGCGATGCGGCGGCAGCCATTTTCCTGAGCTGGTTCATCACGGAACAGGTGGAAGAAGAAGCCAGCGTGGATGAAGTGGTTCAGACTCTGAAACTGGCTCAGGGCGCCCCGGGCGCACTCTTCATGCTCAACCGCGAACTGGGCGCACGGAGCCCCGGCATCACCATCGCCCCCAGCGCATAAGCCCTGTTCCCTCCTGTAAACGCATACGGGCTGGAGCCTGTGAAAAGCTCCAGCCCGTTTTTTTATTCCTTGCTCAGAAAATCAGGAGGTGATGTCATCAGCATTGGAAATAATCCGGCAGATCAGACCGTAATCCAGCGCTTCTTTGGCATTCATCCAGAAATTGCGGTCACTGTCTTTGGCAACTTCTTCCACTTTGCGACCTGTTTCATCCGAAATCAGCTGGTTGATCCGTGTCCGGATTTTAAGGATTTCCTGCGCCTCAATACGGATATCTGAAGCCTGACCGCCTGCACCGCCGCTGGGCTGATGAAGCAGGAAGCGGGTGTTGGGAAGAGAGAAGCGTTTGTCCTTGTCTGCTCCCAAAAGAATCGGCACGGCAATGCTCGCCACCCATCCGGCACCGATAGCCGCCACCGGAGATTTAATGAAACGCATCATGTCGTGAATGGCGTAACCGGAATCCACATGTCCGCCGGGAGAGCTTACGATCACCTTGATCAGATCCTGCGAACGGGCATCCAGAAGAAGCAGTGTGCTGATCACCTCTTCCGCCAGTTCCTGATCCACTTCTCCCACGATGGTAACAATTCTGGACTGCAGCAGCTGCGCCAGAAGCGGAGATTCTTTTGCGGGTTCTTCAGCGCCGCATTGCGCTTTTATAAAAGACATGGTCATCCTTTCGAGGTATTTTATTCAGGTACCGTAATGCGCTTGATCCGGCGCTTACATGGCATAGAAGCCGCCATCCACCACCAGTTCCGAACCGGTACAGAAGGTAGACTCATCGGAAGCCAGATACAGGGCGGCATAAGCGATGTCCCGGGCAACACCGAGACGCCGAATCGGAATTCCCGAAGCAATGTTTTTCTTTTTCTCATCGTTCAGATACGGTGCCTGAAGCGGCGTGTCAATCATGCCCGGATGAATGATATTGGCGCGGATTTTATCGGGACCGAATTGCACTGCCAGAGATTTTGTCAGCGAAATCAGCGCCCCTTTGGCGCAGGTATAAGAATCCTGTGCCAGATCAAAGCCTGCCAGCGCGGAAATGGATCCGATCAGGATAATGGAACCGCCGCCGCTTTTCTTCAGCTCAGGAATACCATGTTTGGTCAGGAAAAAGGGTCCCTTCAGATTGATCGCCTGAACGATATCCCAGTTTTCTTCGGTTGTATCCAGTACGGAAAAATCGCGATCTTTCCAGAGTACACCGGCATTGGCATAAAGAATATCGAGTTTACCGAAGCGGGCAACACCCTGAGCAATGGCATTCTTCACATCCGCTTCTTTGGAAACATCACCCGCCACGGCAAGCATTTCACTGCCCGCCGCTTTCACCAAAGCAGCTGTTTCTTCCAGAGCGGCGGCATTCACATCCAGCCCGATAATCTTCGCCCCTTCTTCGGCAAACAGCACAGAGGCTTCACGCCCCATTCCCAGACCGGCTCCGGTAATAATGGCAACTTTATCTTTCAGACGCATAACAGATCTCCTGATGTTGAGGTTGGGGACACAGAGCACAGAATAAACATAGTATATCAAAGCCTTTCATGGGAGTGCGACAGTGCTGCGCCGGGGAACACAAATCACAGGATTTCGCGCAATCTGTTTCCATGCTGTTCCAGCAGAGTCTCCGCTTCGGATAAAGGCACCTGTTTTATGCCCATAACGACTGCTGCCGTAATCCTGCCGCCCGCCTGATTCAGGAGCACAGCACTTTCTTCCTGTGTCAGCCCTGTCAGTTCTCTCACAATACGCTCCGCCCGATGCCGCAGTTTAATATTGGCAGGCGCCATACCGACCATGCGCCCTTTGTAAATCAGCCCTGCCTGTGCCATGGCGCCGGTGCTGATCCGGTTCAGCACGAGCTTTGCGGCGGTTCCTGCTTTCAGTCTGGTGGAGCCGGTAAGCACTTCCGGACCCGTATTCAATACCACAGGATAATCGGAGGGAATCGGCGAGGCTGTGCTGCTGGTAATGAGTGCTGTCCGGGCACCAGCCCGGGCTGCTGCTGACAGCGCTCCGGCAACGTACGGAGTTGTGCCCGATGCCGCAATGCCGATCACGAAATCCCGCCCGTCCGGATTCAATGCCTCCAGATCGGCGGCGCCCAGCACGGGGTCATCCTCCGCCCCCTCCACACTGTCGCGAAGAGCACGGTCGCCGCCGGCAATCAGCCCGACGACACGATCCGGCGACACACCAAAGGTAGGCGGGCATTCCGACGCATCCAGAACCCCCAGACGACCGCTTGTCCCGGCACCTGTATAAATGAGACGCCCGCCCTGTTTAAGGCAATGTCCGGCATAGTCCACGGCAGCAGCGATGCTTTCCGATGCGGCACCGACTGCCTGAAGCGCTTCCATATCGGCATGCTGCATGGCGGCAACTATTTCTTCCGGAGTCAATTCATCAAGCGTCTTTCCCTTGCCTGCCCTTTCCGTATCCGGAAGGGCAGGAACCTTTGCTGCACCGGGTTTCATCGTCCATTCAGATGCCCAGTCGGGACATTTTTCAAGGGTGTGCAAATAAGACACGGCATCCAGTCCGCGGCAGGCACAGGGCTGGCATTTCAGTTCCGGCAGCGAGTCCAGCGACTGGTGAAAATACTGCCTGAACAGCATACTGCCTTCCAGCAAACCGCCGTATTCATATACCGCAGCATCGGGGCGGAGCCGCAGCTGCTCATGAGCGGCACAAACACGGAGCGCCAGCTGCCAGGCTTCCTCTTCCACACACTGCAGTGCGGGAAGATCGCCCTGCTCCGCCGCTGTCAGAACAGCAGGCGCCAGTGCGGCAACTTCTCTTTTCGTTGCGCTGCTGATCCATCGGGAAAAAGCCGAAAATTCCGGAAGACCCGCCGCTTCTGTCAGATTCTCTGCCAGGATCGTACTCTGCCCGATCTGATCTTCGGCACGGGCAGCGGTACGCAAAGCGGATACAGCGAGATTATAAGCGCTCCCCTCGTCTCCCAGCACAGCGCCCCAGCCGCCCACCTTCAGCAGCCGGTTCTGCCGGTCTTTGGCAAGAACCGAAGCGCCGGTACCCGAAATCACAAGAATGCCTTCTTCCGCCCCCGCATTGGCAAGCAGCATTGCATGAAGATCCGGGCAGACAAATACACGCCGCAGCTGCAAGGCTGTTCCGATTCTCTGCGCGAGGGCTGTCTGCACTTCCTTTTCAGCCGCCCCGGCAAGCGCCGCATAGAGTACACAGCTTTCGGCAGAACGCCCGGCAAGCGCCTCTTTCGCCAGCGATACAATCACCTGTGCCGCCTGCACGATTCCGTAGGCAACCGGATTGGAGGGGCCTCTCTCGTAAGCCTTTTCGCGCTGTCCTTTTTCATTCACCAGTGCCGCACGGGTACCGGAACCGCCGCCTTCCACCAGTATATAGGCTGTCATATCTCTTCTTCTCCGCAATACCGTGCCGCCGTACCGGGGCGCACTTCCTGATGCTGTGCAATGTCCTTCCACAGCCATGCGCTCGGATTGGGCGTCCGTTCGAGTCCGGGGCGCTTGACGTGCACCAGCCCGCAGCGTCTGGCACAGCCGTGATGCCATTCAAATCCATCCAGAAAAGGGGAATAAAAAAGACCCTGTATTTTCAATGAAGGCTCCTCTCTCCGCGCAAGCGTAAGAAGGCGGCCCGCATGGTCGCACAGAAACCGGCAGCGCTCCCGATCATCATCCGCTGCAAAGCCCAGACCTGTGACTGCAATGGGCTTTTGAAAAGCGGAGAGGAGCAGAAGCACTTCTTCGAGTCCGTCCGAAGACGGCTGAAGCTCATCAAAATCAACAGCACGTCCGTCCTGATCCACAGGGAGTGAAAAACCGTAGCGGAAACGCCCCGCAGCAAAACGCGTGCGAAGCACACCCTGATAACTCAGCGCAATGAAATCAGCTCCGTCACTGCCGGATGCACGGAAGACCGCTTCCGGGAATGCCCTGTTCAGGCGTTCCTGCTCTTTTTCCGCCAGACGCATATCCCAGGGACTATGCTCGTCCCAGGGTTCGACAGGGATACCGCGTACAGAAAGCCCGATGACCGCCTGCGAAATACTTTCCCGGATCGCTTCGGCGGCACGCACATGCGCTTCTGCCAGCGTGTTGCGCAAAACAGCCTCATGCCGGACACCCAGCCCCGAGCCCGGCCATTTTTTCTCACGGCACAGGCGTGTCACCAGGCATTCAGCCTCCTGGACCGGTATCCAGTGCAGGCACCATTCACCAAGCATCCGAACTGTTTCCCGTGTGTATGCCTCAAAATGATCCGGGCACTCCGGAGCCTGCCAGCCGCCCCGATCCGCGATCCACCGCGGCAAAGCGGTATGATACAGAACACCGAGCACAGTCATATCGAGCGAGGAAGCAAGCTGAAACACCTGGCGGTAATGCTCCAGTGCTTCAGCATCAAAACAATCGGGAGCCGGTTGAATACGCGCCCAGTTAACTCCAATGCACACAGCATTCATCCCGAGCTTATGCGCCAGCGCAAGATCATCCCGAAAGTGAAGCCAGTGCCCCGATCCGGGATTCTGGTCGGAGCCGTCCAGAATGTGTCCCGGGCGAAGCGCCCAGCGATACCAGTCGCTGCCGTCATCACCGCCTTCGCATTGATGGGCACCGATGGAAACGCCGAAAAGAAAATCTGAAGGAAAGGGCTTCATAGGGCGCCATTTTGCCATAAAAAACAGAGCGGGTCAACAGCGGGAGCAGTGCCGCCTTTCCTTCTTTCGCATTTCAACTTTTCTCCGGACCGGTACAGATTGTTGAATTTTTTCTTCCCTTTGTATATAATGAAAAGATAGAGTACCATGAGTCACTGCACTCCGGAGGAATTTATTGTGTCTTACGGTACCTACTCGACAACGGACAAACGCTGCGCCACCTGCCGGTTCTGGGAAGGGCCCCGGCAGATCACCTTCAATAAAGACAAGCCCTTCCGGGTCAAGGCGACATCAGGTTCCTACAAATGCGCTGCCTTCCCGAGCAAATCCACCTCTGCCGTGAATCGCTGCCAGCGGTTCATGCCCTGGGAAAAACTGTAACCGGTACAGCCGGCTCAGGCACCGTTGCTTCCGGTCAGCGCCCCAGCCTCTCTATCCAGCGGGCAAGTTTCTCCCGCTCAAGGCTGAGTACTGCCGGATCGTCGGTGTAGTGCTGATGATCCTGTATCACGGCAGGCGTGACGGCAAGGAGTGAATGCACTTCATCACGTTCAGCGGCTGTCAGGCTGCTCTTCTTTTCTTCGAAACGTTTTTCAAGAAGATGCAGGTACTCATAGTCTTCAATGCCGTCCCGAACCAGCGCCAGACGTAAAGACGGAAGCGGCGTGCCCTCGGTACCGGGATAAACCAGATACCCGCAGCCGTTATGACCCGGCTGGCTGTTATAGGTGATCCAGGGTACCGCAGGCCAGCGCTCTTCCCCCTGCACGTTGTATTCCCAATGCGTGGTGCCCCAGTAGAGGAACCCTTCCGCACCGTACTTCCAGCACTGCCAGAACATGATGCGGTAGTCCGTATTGGGAAATTCAATCATGATGCCCGGACGCTCCCAGACGGTGTACAGCCAAAGCCGTTCCCCGGCAGCCATGCGCCGCTTCAGAAAGGCGGGATTGAAATGATCAATGGTGGGACACCAGATATCCACACTGCCCACCAGCGACTGTTCGGGCGCACTGGTCTGAAGCCGCGGCCACTCAGGAAACGTTTCTTTTGCCCATCTGTTGACTGTGACCACCTCCGGAATCAGATGCCGCCCGACCACCGCCACCTCATCATGGGTATAAAAGAATACATCAGCCGTCCAGCCCCGCTGCCGGATCAGCTCCTGCGTATCCCGTATTTTTTTCTGATAGTCCGCACGGCTCTCTTCCGTATTCAGAATGGGCAGCGACACAAAAAACTGCTGCTGCCCGTGCTTAAGCACATAATCCATATCATCCGCCAGATCGCCGCCACCCAGCGGAAGGGCTTTCAAAGGCGCTACCCGGTACTCCAGATGCAGATCATAGTACCGGCGGCGGATCTCTTCCGGCAGACGATCCGGATACTTGTAAAACTGACGGATATAATTTTCATTCATCCAGAAGGAAGTAGTCAGGCTGTTTTCTTTCGGAATTTCAAAATCCCAGACCCAGACTTTCAGAGGAACCTGAAGCGCCGCTGCTCCTTCCGCTTCAACAGTAATGCTTCCTTCATAGAGACCGGGTGCCGAGTCGGGCAAGGTATGAACAGTCACATAATAAGGCTGCGCCGTCTGTTCTGCGGGCACCGTGAAAGCATCCGGCGGCAGCAGCGGATCGGGATAACAGCCGGTACGTTCCACCGGAAAACTGTATTCAGGAAGCCCGATCTCCACATAGCCCACCCGATGCAGAGCAATCTGCGACGCATCGATAACCCCTGCTCCGGCAGTATGCATCAGTGTACCCGGCCGGAGTGTCAGCCCCGGCAGCTCCGCCCAGAGAGGCACCACCACCAGCTGTGCCGACTCATATTCATTACGTGCAAGATGCATGGAAAGCGTCCGGGCAACCTCACCTTCTTCAGGCAGCGGGGGAAAAGCAGTGTCAGGAAAGACTTTTACAAGAGACGAAACGGCAGCCGCACCGAAAAGCACCTGCTCTTTGCCTTCAGGCACCACCCTTAGCGGTGCAACCGTCTTCTCCAGCAGTGCCAGGGCGGAGTGTGCCGCAGCGACAGACTCCGGATTCACTCTCATCCCCTGGTGCGCCGCCTCACAGGCTTTTTGCGCAGGCAACAGGGCGTCGTCAAAAGCGGAGCGGGCACGCTGCGCCAATGCTGTATCCTGAATCTGCGCAAGCCGCCGCTCCCCCTCTTCCTGAAGCCGCTGCAGGCGGGCATCTTCTTCCTGAAGGGCCGTAAAACTGAAAATGCGTGAAATCGTCGCCAGCCGTTCGCCGGTACCCAGATCACTCAATCCCCATTTGATGCCATAACGCCCGCTGTCGAAGCAGTCAAAAGAAAGCGTGCGCTCTTCGCGGCTGTAGGGATCACAAAAGGTGCTGAACAGCCGGACAGCTGTCTGCCCGTCGGGAAACACCAGATCCGCCCTTACTTCCAGATGGCGGGTCCGATAACTGTCATTCGTGAATTCAAAAGAAATGCGGTTTCTGCCGAAATGAAGCGTTACTTCCTCGGGAACCGATAAAGGCGGCGGGAAAAAATCAGGACGTTCCACGGCAGGCTCCGCTGTGAAGAGGGCATCACCCCGGGCATTCCCTGTCAGCTGCAGATCCTTATTGATCATGGGCCAGTCTGTCTCTGCCCCTTTTGCAGATCCGCCTGCACGAAGGCAGTAAAGATGCTGATCTTTGGCGGTGAAAAGAATCTCCAGTTTTCCGTCGCCGTCCACGTCCGCCAGCACAGGCGTGGTCAGCGGCGCAGCGGCTGTTTCAAAAGACCATTGAATGTCGCCGCTGGTACCGTTCAAAGACAACAGCCTGCCCGACCGGGAACAGACCAGCACATCCTGAATGCCGTCCCCGTCGGCATCGCCCACAGCCGCCCCTTGGACAATGCCGCCGCCTGTATTCGCTGTCCATAGCGCCGCCCCGTCACGGATGCGATACACACAACCCGAGGAATCGCCGCCGACAATATCGAGCCGCCCGCCGCCGTCGAAGTCAGCCAGAGCGAAGGAGCAGGTCTGATCAATACGGCCATTGCCTTTAAAACGCCATTTCTCCGACCCGCTCTCTCCATCCCGGGCGATCAGGTGATAGTCCTCTGTGGCGGTCAGCACGGTCATCGTCCCCTTGCCTTCAAGATCGCCCGCCGCCGCACTGGATCGGCGTTCTCCCGCCGCGGCAGGTTCCGAGAATGCCCAGATTACATTGCCGTCGCCATCGAGACAGGCTTCATCGCCCCCGCTCCATACAGCAACAACACGAAGGGGACCTCCAGCGTAAAAACGCAGCACCGCAGGGATTCCCCGGATGGCACCACACCGCTGATGACGCCAGAGCACTTCTCCTCCATCGCTCAGACAGTAGAGCGTTCCGCTCTCCGAGCCGAAGAGAAGCTCAACCCGTCCGTCCCCGTTGATATCGGCCGCCAGGACTCCTGTGTAGTCCATCTGATCACCCAGACAGACACGCCAGATAAGATGCCCCGATGCGTCAAGACAGCCTGCTGTGCCGCCCCGGGTCACAAAAAACAGTTCCTTCTGCCCGTCGCCGTCATAATCCACGGCTGATACGGCAGCGTGAAAGCCGTCCGTATTGTCATCATCCAGCGCAAATTCCCACAACACTTCACCGATACCGTTAAAGCAGAGCAGCCGCCGGGCACGGGACGCCGGAACCACGATTTCACAACGCCCGTCGCCAGTCAGGTCAGCAGCCAGAGGCGGTGCATAAATCTTTGCGCCCGTGTCATAAGACCAGACCGCCTCCGGCTCCGAAGCATCGGCAGTGCCGAACGGAAAAAGAAGAAGTGCAAGCAGCAGCAAAGAAACAAAACACTCTTTATGTGCCATGGCTGAATCCCCGGTTGATGTATTCACAGATTATAACACCATAACCTGCACCGGGCAGCACTTTTTCACAGAACAACTTCACTCAATCAGAGGACGCCAGCACTCCGATCCGGACGCACTGCTGTCATACCAGTATTTGCCGCCTGACAGATGGATATAATAAGCACGCGGCGCCATTGCCATCGATCCGCCTTCAGTCTGCCAGCGGAGAAGCGCATCCGCTGCTTCCTCTTCTGTGATGACTCCGTCTCCATCTTCGTCATCCGGGTGAGCATTTTCGATTACCTCGCTTTCGGCCGGTTCAATGCCTGCGACGTTGATTTCCTTTACGCACTCGCCCCTCCGAACCAATATTTCTGATTAGACCGCCCGCCATATCTATTATGAGACACCATGATTTTTTTATGCAAAGTGATGATATAAAAAGAAGTGCCCGCCGCTTTAAACGACGGGCACAATATAAGTCTTGGGCAGGACGGCTCAGCAGAGTGCGAGAATGGAATCCATCTGCCGGGAAATTTCTTTCATCCGTTCAATATCGCCGCCACCCACTTCCGCTGTCACCCAGCCTGTATAGTCAATGGCGAGCAGTTCTTTACGGACAAGTTCCCAGTCGATGCTTCCTTCGCCCATTTCCACATCAAAGCCTTTCCACAGCCCTTCATTCATCTGCTTATCGCGGCTGTATTCCTTGACGTGAACCCGTTTGATCCGGCTGCCGAGCACCGGAATCCAGTGTTCGGGCCAGGCGAACCGTACCACGTTGCCCACATCAAAATAACTCTGAATCCAGGGGCTTTCGAACTCATCGATATAACGTGCCATTTCCAGAGGACTCAGAAGGAAATTGTTCCATACATTTTCCACAAGCAGCGTGACTTCGTTAGCAGCCGCATAGGGCAGCGCTTCCCGGATCACCGCCTGGGTTTCCGTGTAGTTGTCCTGATAGCTCTTCTGCTCATTGACTCTTCCGGCAACGATCAGGATGACATTGACCCCGAGCGCTTTGGCACGGTCGACAGCGGAGGGGATGTTGTCCACCGATCCGTGCATAAGGCTGTGAATTTCCACGCCGGTTTCACGGGCGGCCGCCACCATTTCCGCAGGGTCTTCAGGGGCTTTGGTCTGCGCCTCCACGCCCTGAAATCCTGCTTCTTTCAGGGCACGGAATTTCTCCACAACAGGAGCGTCAGACTGGAACATATTGTAAACGATCGCTTTTTTAATACGCCCTGCAAGAGGCATTTGCGCCGAGGCACATGCCGTAGAAGAGAAAAGCATGGCACCAGCCGCAGCGGCAGAGGCAGTATGCAAAAAAGTGCGTCGGCTCATAAAAGAAGGGTCAAAAGACCGGGTCATGATTGCATCCTTTCCTACAGATTACAGTCTTATTTCTTGCCGTAGAGCAGATCCGCACCTTTGCCCTGTGCAATCAGCGAAACGTAGGATTCGAGTTCTTCCTGAATCTTCGGATCAGTAAGATCGATAGTCACGCCCCGTTCCGCGGACATATAGGCCGCCTGACAGAGCCTGGTGATCTCGAAACCGTATTCAAAGTTCAGAAATCCGTCCTTGCCTTCCTGGAAACAGGCGACGGCGTCTTTAATCTCATCCACATAGCCGTACAGATCGGGCTCGTTGGTCTCAACAGTGAGAAGTCCCCGGCTGGCAGTGGACTTTTCCAGAGCCGTTTCGCTGTCCGCCACGGACTCCGCCGCCTGATCGCCGGTGAACACTTCCAGAGAAGAACGGAGGGTATTCAACTCGAAAGCGTAGCCAGGTCCAAGCCCGTCCATGAGCAGACGAAGCCCCTGTTTATCGTACATCCAGGAGTTGGTGAACTGCGCCTGTACCAGCTGCCCCGTTTCAGGATTCTGAAAGGTGACCATGCCGGTGGCAAAGTCTTCTGCCGGTGTTTTGCTGTAATCTACGCCGGTGCGGTCAAGCAGTTCCTGGCGGTATTTCGGCACACCCCATTTCAGCAGAGAGGTTACAGCGCTGACCGCAACGGGCTTGAGGAAGGTAATGGGCTTTCCTGTAGGCGTGAGCACAAACCAGCCCACCGCAATGGAATGGCAGCCCATATCGCTCAGTACACCGCCGCCCTGCTGGATCGGGTTCCAGAACCAGGGTTCATGGGGGCCGCAATGCTCTTCCGCACTGCGCGAGAGTGCCAGCGGACCCATCTGCGCCTGTACAGGCGCCAGCTGCTGCATCTGTGCCCGGATGCCTTTCATATGAATCTGGTTTTCGAAATAAGCGGTAGGAATACCTGCCTCTTTTGCAAGTGCTACCAGCTGACGTGCTTCTGCCACGGTTCTTCCGAGCGGTTTTTCACAGATAATGCCTTTCAGCGCAGCGCCCGCTTTTACCGATACGGCAATCTCTTTCATGATGTCAATACGCACATAGTTGGGCGCAAAAATAGCCACGGCATCCACATTACGGCATAGTTCATCGATAGAGCTGTAACTGGCACAGTCTCCGACACCCAGCGCCTTGACGTTGGCGACAAATTCTTCTGCACCTTTCAGCGAGTAAACGCCGGTAATGTCAACGCCACGGATCTGGGCCACAGCCTTTGCCTGAAAGTTGGCGATAAAACCGGCACCGATAAATCCCAGTTTAAAATTGGACATGATGCGTGCTCCTTTCATGAAGACAGGGTTGACGGTTAGAGGAAAATTGATTATATCCCATCATCCGGCACCAATCAAAAGCGGCACGGACGGATGCCCGGAAGTGCATGTTTTCGCCTCGGAAATCCCCGTGAAATGACCTTGCTTCAATCCGCCCGTAATCTGCCGAACACTCCGGATCAGGCAAGTACTTTATTCAATGTCAAGATCACCTGTTCGCAATCTTTTTCTTTGATTCCGTCATACATCGGCAGCGCCAGAGCATGCTCAAAAACCGTATCGATGCCCGGACAGTCCGTGTAACCCAGCTGGGCTGCACAGTGGTCCATAATCTCATTGCCCGCGCCTGCATCGATTCCGCGGAAGAGAAGCCGCCGCCGCACCGCCGCTGCTTTTACCGGCAGGCGCACTACATAAAAATAACCGCTGGCACTGTCCCCTTCTCTCACCTGCTGCGGCCTGATATCCTCATGCAGCAGGGAGTTCATCAGAGCAATACGCTCCTGCCGCAGCGCCGTCCGTTCCTCAAGATGTGCCAGTTTTATCAGCCCGAGTCGCGCCTGCACATCAGAATACTGCTCCCGTTTCTTCTGCTTTTGCTGAGAACTCCGGTACAGCCTGTTCATGAGCGGCTGCCAGGCTGGAGATGCGAGCATAAAAAGAGGCAGATACATGAGGCGCCGCCGGAAAAAGCTCTCTTCCAGGCGGACGCCCTGCATCTTGTTTTCCAACGTTGTATAACCCGGCGGCTCACTGTTGTTGAATGCACGTGCCGCATCAACCAGCGGCCGAGTCGACGAAGCAACCAGCCCGCCTCCGTATGTATTGATCATTTTTGTAATTTCAAAACTGAAAAAAGAAGCGTCGCCGAAAGATCCTGTCGGTCGTCCCTGCACCCGTGCACCCAGTGAATGGGCGCAATCCTCTATGACCTTCACGCCATGGTGATCTGCCAATGCCCGGATCCCCTGAATATCACAGGGCACTCCGAAAATATGGAGTGCCAGAATCGCACGTGTTTTCCCGGTCAGGCGATGCGCCACAGTCTCAGGCGTAATATTCATCGATTCCGGGTCGATGTCCGCCGGCACCAGCGTCACGCCAAGAGAAGCAACAAAAGGCAGCATTTCACCCAGCGTGTAGGCTGGTACAATCAGCTCATCACCGGCGCCGACCCCGAGATGCTCAAGAATCAGACGAAGCGCCTGGCGTCCGGAACTGACCGCCGCCACATCGGGCACGCCAATATAAGCAGCCAGCTTCTGTTCCCATTCCTGCAGAAATGCCGTTGCCGAAGCATCACTTTCCGCCATCCATTTTTGTAAGAGCGCCCACTCCCCTTTTTCTTTCTGTGCCAGACGTCTGGGTATCATTTTGGTTTCCTGTTCTATAGACGAAATTCATTTGTGTATTGTTATTCTTTAAAAACACGGCGGAAACTGTTCCAGAACGCCTCCGGATTGAACGAGGCGATCAGAGCAAGCTCTACCACCGGCGCGCACCAGCATTGTGTACAGCCACGGGGCGGGATCAGATTCCGGAACTGCTCTCCCATCCTGATACCCGATCCACCCGTCTGCTCAAGAAAACGACCCACTTCATACTGGTGACAGGAAAGCATGGTACCGTCGGGCTCAATCACCACAGAGAGGCGTCCGGCAAGACAGCGGATCTTGGTATGATTCGGCCACTGTGCCAGATGGCGCAGTCCCGCCCGGGAATTGGCGATGGGTGCGCCTGCCGCTTTCAACGCCATCAGCTGCTCCATTGCTTCTCTGTACTGCTCCGGCTGCGCTGCGACAGGGTTGTCGGCGGTGGAGGAATCGAGCCAAAGGGTTGCAGGCTGAAACATGACCCAGACCTGCCGCTCCCGGGCAATCCGTACCGTCTCCTCCACAACGTTCAGATTGTGCGCACCCAGTGTACATAAAAAAGAATAGGAGATACCCGCTGCCGCCGCCGCATCTGCCCCTTTCATCATCCCGGCAAACGCGCCTTCCCCGCGCACCTGATCATGAATCTCCCGGGGTCCGTCCAGACTGAGGTTAATATGATCTACCGCAGGGAGCAACTCTATTTTTTTAGGAAGGAGGGAACCATTGGTGCTGAGGAACACCTGGTAACCCTGCTCCGATGCGCCGTGCAGAATCTCTCCGATATCAGATCTGAGCAGCGGTTCTCCGCCCCCGAACGTGATCCAGCGCGCACCGAGCTTGTACATTTCCTTCGTGCCGGCAAGAATTTCCTCAGCCGACATCTCACGTCGGGGCGCGTCCGAAGCACCGCAGTAGGCACAGCGCAGGTTACACCGGAATGTAATATTCCAGGAAAGAAAAAGCGGCACCCTGCCCAGACCGAGGACGCCGCGCAGCAGTTTCAGGCCGGCCGTTCCGGCGTGCAACATGCGGCGATAGTTCAATCCGGCCATTGAGTGGTTCTCCTGTTCCGCTTACTCATCCATATCCGGCAAATCAGGATCTTCGTGTTTCCCGCGCAGACGCTCCAGTTTCTTTTCCAGCCGCCGATGCCTTCCCTGAAGCGAAGAGTGGGAAAAATCAGTCAGGCCACGCTGCGCATCAGGCGAGGCGGCAATACAATCGAGTGTTTCCCGGCAGACATCCCTGGCGGCAATAAGATTGCGGCTGTGATGTTCATAATACTGGGAAAGCAGTTCAGCACCTTCAGGATCCTGCGGGTATTCCCGATGAATCGTTTCAAGGCTGATCCGCATCTCTTCAAAGTTGCCCAGTTTTTTATGAGCCTTTCCCACGAGCTTCAGACAATCCAGGCGCAGCAGGTCGTTTATGCGGGAGCCTTCCAGAAATTTTTCACCCTGCGCCACTGCCTGACTGTATTCTTTTTTTCTGAAATAAAGACGTACCAGCGACACCTGATCTTCCGCATGAAAAAGCGTGCTGCCCTCTTTTTCCGAAAGGCAGTTTGCCAGATGCCCCGCCAGTGCCGCAAGCGAAAGGATATCCCAGGCGTGGTGCATGAACACGCCGGTCAGCGGTCTGCCGTCCCGCGCTTCAAGATAATCAAACCAGAGTTGAGGAATCAGATAGCCGGGCACATCATTTTCACGGCGGAAATGAAGCACGGAGGCTTCAATATTTCCGAGGCTGCAATCTTTCAGACGCCTACGCCACAGACGGCGTACCGCATGTACCAGATCATAATGAGGCACCCGATCGAGAGGAAAAGGAACCCGATTCTGGACAAAGCGCGAGCGGAGCAGAGGCGCATCAAAACTTTTCCCGTTGTAACTGACCAGCGTTTCAAAGGGCATCAATTTTTCCGACAGGTAGCGGAGCATGGCAGGTTCATCGTCGTAATCCCGCATAAAACACTGCTCCAGAGTAAAGGCGTTGTCGCTGTAATAACCCACGCCAATCAGAAAGGCGACCGTACCCGCTCCACCCGCCAGACCGCTTGTTTCCGCATCGAGAAAACACGCCCGCGCCGGATCGAAAGAAGAAAGGCTGTCATCAAGGGCGCTGAGCGCTATCTCCCGACCACCGCAGCGAAGCCCTTCGAGAAGAGGCACCTTTCCTACCTGATACGTTAAGGGAAAAGAACGTTTCCACAGATAAAAGGAACCTTCTTCATTTTCCACAAGCTCTCCGCCCAGCAGAGATTCCAGCGGCACCGCTTCCCCCGAGTCCTTTTCAGGAAAAACAGCGGAGAGGTGCTCCCCCAGCCCCAGATGACGGTACAGCCGCTGTGACAGTTCCGATCCAGACAGAGGCGGTTCTGTTCCTCTATCTGAAGCGGATATCCGTGCCTTCGCTTTGCCGGGTGATTTCTTTTTCCGAACCGACGCACTCCCCGGCGAGATATCCGCACCAGATTTCAGACCGAGCGCCTGCTTGAGTTGTGCCAGTTTATCCGAAGGTGTATTCATGCTCTTACTATACCGCAATGACGAAGAAAAAAAACAGCAGCCGGCGCGAAAACACACCGGCTGCTGCAGCAGTCATCCAGTCAGGTCAGAAGTCTCAAACCTTGGTACGGGGCGTATATTTGGTGTGAAGCAGTTTATGAGACAGCTCACCCAGCGGTGCGCCCAGAAATTCCTCATAAACCTGAAGGATTTCAGGGTTCTTATGGGACTTGCGCAGTGCCTTGCCTTCGTCTTCCTTGTAAATGGCTTCGATGCGTTTTTTGCGGATGGCATTGGTGGTCATACGGGGCTGCCCGCCACCGCCGATACAGCCGCCGGGACAGGTCATGATTTCGATGAAGTGATAGGATGCTTCACCGGCACGGATCTTTTCAATCAGTCTCCGGGCGTTGCCGAGGCCGTGGGCGACCGCCACTTTTGCGGTAACGCCTTCCAGGAAAGACCATTCAGGCAGGCAGTTGGTAAAGGTGGCGGAGGCTTCCTTGATCCCGTCGAGACCTGCAACCGGGGTCACGTGCAGATTATCGAAGGGCAGTTCCTGTCCGGTCACCACTTCCCAAGCAGTCCGCAGTGCGGCTTCCATGACACCGCCGGTATTGGCAAAAATGTCCGCAGCACCGGAGCCCAGCCCGATGGGAGAATCCTGCTTCCCGTCGGGAAGGTTCACGAAGTCAATACCCGCTTCCGTAATCATACGGCCCAGCTCACGGGTTGTCAGCACATAGTCCACATCCTGCACACCGCTGTCGCGCATCTCGGGCCGCTGCGCCTCGTACTTCTTGGCGGTGCAGGGCATAATCGACACGACAATCATATCCTCGGGCTTCTTGCCGATCTTCTGGGCATAGTAGGTCTTGGCAATGGCACCGAACATCTGCTGCGGTGATTTGCAGGTGGACAGATTGTTCAGCATATCCGGATAGAAGTACTCAATGTACTTGATCCAGCCCGGAGAGCAGCTCGTGAACATGGGAAGCGCCACGTCGCCTTCACCGGTCAGTGCTTTTTTCAGCCGGGTCAGCAGCTCGTTACCCTCTTCCATAATCGTCAGGTCGGCGGCAAAGTTGGTGTCGAAAACCGCATGGAATCCGAGGCGGCGCAGTGCCGTCACCATGCGTCCGGTCACCAAGGTGCCCGGCTCAAGGCCAAAGCATTCGCCCAGTGCTGCACGGATCGCCGGCGCCGTCTGAACGACCACGGTTTTCGTCGGATCGTCCAGCGCCGCCCAGACTTCCTGCACCTGATCACGCTCGGAAATCGCACCGACAGGGCATACCGCGGCACACTGCCCGCACTGGACACAGACGATATCATCGAGTTCACCGGCAAAGGCGGGCCCGATCACGGTTTCAAAACCGCGGCCCTGCGGGAAAATACCGCCCACACTCTGGGTGTCGGCGCACACGGTAACGCAACGGCGGCACAGCACGCACTTTGCGCTGTCGCGCACCAGTGCCGGGGTGCTGTCGTCCACAAGTCTGCGGCTCTTTTCACCCTGATAGGTGATGTCCCGGATGCCGAGATCCCGTGCGAGCGCCTGCAGTTCGCAGTCGTCGTTGCGGTCGCACACCTGGCAGTCGCCGGTATGATCGGAGAGCAGCAGCTCCACCACCATTTTACGGGCGGCACGCGCTTTTTTGCTGTTCGTATGCACGACCATGCCGTCACTCACCGGCGCAACACAAGACGCGACCAGCGTACGGGCGCCTTCCACTTCCACCATACATACACGGCAGGCACCAATAGCCTGAACGTCTTCCAAATAACACAGGGTGGGGATTTTAATGCCCGCCCGCCGCGCAGCGGCAAGAATGGTGGTGCCATCAGGCACTTCCACCACTTCGTTATCTATGGTTATTTTTGCCATTATTTCAATCTCCTTGATGGGTTATTTACACGAAGTCTGACCGGGAGCACGGTAATCACAGCGCAGGCAGCGTTTGGCTTCACGAAGCGCCACGGATTCACTGAAGGCCAGTTCCACTTCATCGAAACTGTGAGCACGTTCTTCTGCAGCCAGCATTTCGACCTGCGCACGGCCCTCCATGGAAGGGTCAGCGTCCGGATCGTAATCCGAATCCACGGCATATTCGTCACGCCAGAAGGCATGCTCTTCTCCGCTCAGGAATTTGTCAATGCCTACGGCGGCACGTTCTCCGGCACCGACCGCTTCGACGACCGACGCCGGGCCGGTAGCAGCATCACCACCCGCAAAAAGCCAGGGCACCGATGTCTGTCCGGTCAGTGGATCAGCTGCGATAAAGCCGTTGGGCGCAAAATTCACGGTCAGCGATCCGAGCAGCGGCTTGCTGTCGAGCTTCTGACCGATGGCGGCAATGACCTGATCGGCTTCCACTATAAAGGCTTCCGTATCTTCACTGACCTGAGGCCTGCGGCGGCCGCTGCTGTCGAAATCGCCGAGCCACATGTTGAAGCACCGCACACCGACAACCTTGCCGTCTTCCGCAATAATTTCCTGAGGCAGTACCAGCGTTTTCAGTTCAACGCCTTCGCTTTCCGCCGCATCAATCTCTTCCTTGAAGGCAGGCATTTCGTCCCGGGTGCGCCGGTACAGAATGGTGACCGATTCAGCGCCCAGACGCAGCGCTGTACGCGCCGCATCAATGGCTGCGTTACCGCCGCCGATGACCGCCACTTTCTTGCCTACAGGTGCGCTGCCGGTAAGATTGTACTGGCTGAGGAAGGTGAGGGAATCGTCCACGCCTTCCGCATCCGCATTGGGCATGCTCAGCCGGGTGCCGGTGGGAGCGCCGACGCCCAGAAACACTGCCTCGTATCCTTCATCCCGCAGTCCTTCAAGGGTAAAGTCTGAGCCCAGAACCTGATTGGTCTTCACCGTGACACCCATCTGCTGAATCATGTCAATTTCACGTTCCAGCTCTTTTCTCGGCAGGCGGTAGGCGGGAATTGTCTGCACCAGCATGCCGCCCGGTTTGGACGCCGCTTCAAAAATCGTCGGTTTGTAACCCAGCCGCGCCAGGAAGAAACCACAAGTCAGACCGGCAGGACCGGCACCGATAATGGCAACTTTCTTTTTCGCATTGACGGCATTTTCACGGATTTCAGGAACCTGAATGGCTTCTTCCTGATCCACCATGAACCGCTTCACGCCACGGATTGCAACGGGATCATCCAGATCGGCGCGACGGCATTTCCGTTCACAGGCATGGAAACATACACGTGCGCAGACAGAGGCAAAGGGGTTCTTGTCACGGTGCACACGAAGCGCTTCAACATAACGTTTTTCGCCCACAAGCGACACGAACCCGGGGACATACACGCCTGCCGGGCAGGCGCTGATACAAGGGGCACGAACCAGGCCAGAACAGACGCCGGCCGGACACCTTTTCTCGCGAATATGGATTTCATATTCTTCGCGGAAGTGGCGGATTGTGGAGAGCACCGGATTGGGAGCCGTCTGGCCGAGTCCGCACAGGGAAGTGTCTTTAATCTGCTCTCCGAGGGTGATCAGTTTTTCAATATCGCCCTCCTCGCCTTCTCCGGCGCAGATCCTGTCGAGGATCTCAAGCATACGCTTGGTGCCGATACGGCAGGGGACGCATTTGCCACAGGACTCTTCCTGTACGAAATCCAGGAAAAATCGCGCCATGTCCACCATGCACGTGTCTTCATCCATTACAATCAGACCGCCGGAGCCCATGATGGCACCCAGCTCTGTCAGCGTCTCGAAATCAATGGGCACATTCAAATGCTCTTTAGGAATGCAGCCGCCGGAAGGCCCGCCAATCTGCGCTGCTTTGAATGCTTTGCCATTGGGAATACCACCGCCGATATCGTAAACGATCTCGCCGAGAGAAATGCCGATGGGTACTTCCACCAGCCCGATATTGTTGATCTTGCCGGTCACAGCAAAAATCTTCGTGCCCGGGCTTTTTTCCGTACCCTTGCTGCGATACCAGTCACTGCCGTTGCGGATAATCAGCGGAATATTCGCAAATGTTTCGACGTTGTTCAGCACAGATGGTTTTTCCCACAGGCCAGCCACAGCCGGGAAAGGTGGACGCGGGCGGGGTTCGCCCCGCTTGCCTTCCACCGAACGCATCAACGCCGTCTCTTCACCGCATACAAAAGCACCCGATCCCTGGGCAATATGGAAATCAAAGGAAAAGTCCGTGCCCAGAATGTTTTTGCCGATAAGTCCCATGGCACGGCATTCCGCAATGGCGTGGCGCAGGCGCTCCAGCGCCAGAGGGTATTCTGCACGGCAATAGATGTAGCCTTCCGAAGCGCCGATTGCCAACGCTCCGATCAGCATGCCTTCCAGCAGCGCATGAGGATCCGCTTCCAGAATACTGCGGTCCATAAACGCTCCCGGGTCACCTTCATCCGCATTGCAGAGAATGTATTTCAAATCGCCAGGCGATTTTCTGCACAGATCCCACTTGATGGCTGTTGGGAAACCCGCACCGCCGCGACCGCGCAGGCCCGATGCCTTCACTTCCGCGATGATCTCTTCAGGTTTCATCCGCATCAGCGCTTTGAGATAGGCGCTGTAGCCGTCATAAGCGATGTATTCCTCAATGCTTTCCGCCGCAATACGCCCCTTGTTCGACAGAACACGGACACACTGACGGGAGAAGAAGGGAATATCCTTCACGAGCGGAACGGGCTTATTGCTCACCGGATCAGTGAACATCAGCCGTTCCACCGGGCGCCCCTTCAGCACATGCTCCTGCACCAGCTCTTCCATGTCGGAAGGCTTCAGGTCGTGATAGAAAATGCCGCCGGGATACACAACAAGAATGGGGCCGTTTGCGCAGAAACCATTGCATCCGGACTCAATCACAGATACTTCGTCAGAAAGGTCGGCTTTTTTGAGTGCAGCAAGAAGCGCCGCTTTTACAGCAGGCGAGCCGCTGGCAACACAGCCGGTGCCATAGCACATAACCATATGCATTCGGGCAATCTTCATAGAGCCAGTCTCCTTAACCCGTTATTTGTTCTCTGCCTTTACCAATGATCAGCTGGGTGACGACCTTGCCTTCCAGCGCATGCTCGCGAAAAGCGAGACGTGCTTTCTCGTCGTCCAGTTTTCCGTACAGTGCGCTCTCTCCGTCCAGCGTCTCAATAGTCATCACAGGCTCCTGTACGCAGATGCCTATGCAGCCGGAAGTAGTGACCCGGATGTCCGTGCGGTTGCTCTTTTCCAGTTCGTCCATGACAGCAGCCATCACATCACGGGCACCCGCCGCAATACCGCAGGTTCCCATATGCACCGTGACACAGGTACGGTAGCCGTCGTTGCGGAGTGCCGTCTGTTTCAACACGCGCTCTTTGATTGCCTGAAGATCTCCAATTCCGGTAATCGGGTTCATATCTTTGCTCATACTGCTGCTCCTTTCACAGACACGTTGTTCTTGTAATACTCTTCAATAATTTCACCGACTTTGGCAGGACGCACACGTTTGTAGACTTCTTCTCCAATGGACATGGTGGGAGCCAGACCGCAGGCACCGAAACAGCGTGCCACTTCCAGAGAAAGTTCCCGGTCCGGTGTCGCTTCGCCCACTTCGATTTTCAGTTTGCTTTTCAGTGCTTCCAGAACCTGCTTGCCGCCACGGACATAACAGGCTGTACCCAGGCACACACGGATGGTCTGCCGTCCTTTGGGATTGGTCGAGAAAAAGGCGTAAAAACTCACCACGCCCGCCACTTCGCTGTAAGACTTGTCCAGACCCAGAGCAACCTTTTTCAGTGCCGATTCAGGCAAATAGCCGAAAATCGCCTGGGCCATCTGCAGCACCGGAATCAGCGCGCCGGGCTTACCTTTGTATTCTGCAATCACTTCGTCAAGGCGGCTGAGCAATTCCTCCTCCGTCGCCTCTTCCGTGCTGCAGCAACACTGCGCTTTGTCTACCATCATAGCTCTCCTTGCATGCTGACCGGAATCCCTTCGGATGCCGGAGTTAAAAATTAAAAACAGCCTCCCGAAAGTTTCCGGTCGTCCAATGAGGGGAAACCGCGGTGAGGCTCACTTATCAACGCAGACGATGAACGGGAACGCGAAAAATACGCCACCGTCTCAAAAGCCGAAGTCAGATCCACATTTTCAACATAAATGGTTGCGGGATGCCGAAGGCGGAGAGGGGCAAAATTTAAAAGACCGCGCACACCCGAAGTAATCAGAAGATCAGCCACCTCCTGCGCATGCTCCTTAGGCACGGTAATAATGCCCAGTTCGATATTCCGCTCGCGAACCAGATGGCTCAGGTCGGTCAGCGGAAAACATTGACAGCCGTGGATAGTACCCCCTGTTTTTGCTGGATCCGTATCAAAAGCGGCATGAATGTGCAGCCAGCGCCAGCGTCCGGAAAAATGATTTAAAAGTGCCGCCCCCAGATGCCCCACGCCCACAAGGGCCGCCCGCTGCCCCGACGGCGCGTCAAGAATATTGCTGATCCCGCTCAATAAATCCCCGATACGGTACCCTGTGCGCGGTACACCCATGCACCCCAGCTGCATGAAATCCCGCCGGACCTGTGTCGCTGTAACCCCCGCCAACTCCGCAAGATCATGAGAAAAGATATAACTGCCTTCTCCTTCGTGCCTCGGAAGGAGCAGCCTGCGGTACAGGCTGAGCCGTTCTATCGTTCTAGGCGATATATCACGAACCAGAGACATCGTTTACCGCACTCCAGAAACGGGAGTCACTCCCGTCTGTTGTCGTCCTGAACCTTCGATCAGTTCAGCGGCATAAACAAAAGTTTTGTCTGCTATACCTACCGTTCGGTATATAAAGACACAATCAAAATATAGTCGTGAAAGAAATAACGATTCTCATACTATAACATAACAATACATACATTGCAACACTTTTAGCAGAAACTTTTTCCGTCGAAAACGTACAACTGCAGTACCAAAATAATTGTGCAGCGTTTCACAAAAAATGCCTTGCCTCATGCCGCCCCATGTTGTACAATCATGGCATGAACAGCTTTGAAAAAATACCGCTTGTCACAACCATCAAGGAAAGGTGCCGCGTCTGTTATACCTGCGTGCGGGAATGCCCTGCCAAAGCAATCCGGGTCGCAGACGCACAAGCGGATATCCTTACGGCACGCTGCATCGGCTGTGGCAATTGTGTTCAGGTGTGCGGCAAGCACGCCAAGAAAGCCTACGATTCAACACCGGAACTCCGCACGCTGATGCAGGGCTCCGATCCGCTGATTGCGCTTGTTGCCCCATCCTTCCCCGCCGCTTTTCCGCATATTCCGCAGGAGCGCCTTGTGGGCATTCTGCGCGCCATGGGTTTTTCGCGGGTCTGCGAAGTATCCTTCGGCGCCGATCTGGTCGCCCGCCAATACCGCAAACTGCTTGAAGGCTCGCCCCAGGCCCATCATATTGCCACCACCTGCCCTGCCATTGTTCTTTATGTGGAGCATTTTTTTCCCGATCTCGTCGGAGCCCTCGCCCCGCTTGCCTCACCGATGGTTGCCATGGCACGTGTTGTCCGGGAGTATTACGACCGTAACGCCAAAGTGGTCTTTATCGGTCCGTGTATTGCCAAGAAAGAAGAGGCGCGAACCTCCGGCAACGGTCAGGAAATTGACGTCGTCCTCACCTTTGAAGAGATGCTGCGACTTGCTTCTGATATGGGAATATTTGTCGGGCGGGTTAAAGCATCGCCCTTTGATCCGCCTCTGGGTGGCCTGGGCGGACTCTTCCCTCTCAGCCGCGGTCTCATTCAGTCCGCCGGACTCATGGAAGATCTGACCTCAGACGACATTATCACAACAGACGGGCGCCATGGTTTTGTTGAGGCAATCAAAGAGTTTCAGGCGGGCCAATGCCGTCCGCGTCTCCTCGAAATACTGGCCTGTGAAGGCTGTATTATGGGTCCGGGCATTTCCAACGACGATCCGCTTTTCCGGCGGCGCCAGCGGATCAGCGCTCAGGTACGCCAGGAAATGGAATTGCTCGACCGGACACAGTGGGAAGCGGATCTCGAACGTTTTTCCTCTCTCGATCTGAGCCAGACTTTTGCCGCCGACGACCAGCGGATCTTTGACCCTTCCCGGAATGATCTGGAAGCCATACTCAAGCAGTTGGGCAAATTTTCGCCTGAGGATGAGCTGAACTGCGGCGCCTGCGGTTACGGCACCTGTCGCGAACATGCCGTGGCAATCTATAAAGATCTGGCTGAACATGAAATGTGCCTTCCCTTTGTGATAGATCAGTTGCGGGAAGCGGTCAGAAACCTGGCTCAGTCCAAGGAAGAACTTGCCCAGACCCAGGAAACGCTTATGCATGCGGAAAAACTCGCCAGCATGGGGCATCTTGCCGCCGGAATCGCCCATGAGCTCAACAACCCCCTCGGCGTGATCCTCATGTATGCACACATGCTTATGGAGGAACATGCAACGGATGGTCCCTCTGTCCGGGAAGATCTGGAGATGGTTATCACCCAGGCAGACCGGTGCAAAAATATTGTGGGCGGCCTGCTGCATTTTGCACGGCAGCACAAGGCCTCTTTTTCCTTTGTCAGTGTGCATCGTTTTTTTGAAGATCTGCTGAAGCTGATGATCATTCCGGAAAATATCGAGGTACGCATTGTCCATGAAAATCCCGCTGCTGAGGTGTATATGGATCGGGATCAGATCATCCAGCTCATGATTAACCTGTTAACCAATGCCTGCCATGCCATGCCTGACGGCGGCGTGCTCACTCTCAGATCACAATGCGGTGATCACGACAACCGCTTCTCCGTGCAGGATACCGGATGTGGCATCCCTGAAGAGCATGTAAAACGCATTTTCGAGCCCTTCTTCACAACAAAAGACGTCGGGCAGGGCACAGGCATGGGACTCGCCGTATCGTACGGCATTGCCAAAATGCACCGTGGTGACCTGCGCGTCACAAGTTGCACAGATGCGGAAGCAGGAAGCACAGGAAGTACCTTTACCGTGATTCTGCCACGCAATCCCGCCGGGCCCACTCAGGCGGACACCCGGGAAAATCCGGCACAGGCAGCACCGGTTCTGCACGCTGATTAAAATAAACCGAAAGGCGCATTAGAAAGAAAGGCGGAAGCCCATGGATACCATCAAAGTACTCGTGGTGGATGATGAAATCGGCATCCGCGTGAGTATTGCCCGCATCCTTAAAAAGATGACGATTGTCCTCTCCGAAGAGGAAACAGAAGCGCATTTTGAAGTGGAGCAGGCAGAAACGGGGGAACAGGCACTCCAGCTCATACGGGAATCTCCTCCGGAAATTCTGCTGCTGGACAACAAATTGCCGGGCATCAGCGGTTTTCAGGTGCTCGAACAGATTGCCGCCATGAATCTGGGCATTCAGACCGTCATGATCACGGCGTATGCCTCCATCGAAAACGCCATTCATGCCGCCCGCCAGGGTGCCTATGACATGCTCCCGAAGCCCTTCACGCCTGTGGAACTGAAGCGGGTCCTCGAAAAAGTCGCCAATCATGTCATCATGGCACGGCGTGCCCGGGAGCTTGCCGCTGAAAAGAAACGTGTGCGTTTCCAATTCATTTCCGTGCTGGCGCATGAACTGCAGGTGCCTATAAACGCCATCGAAAACTATCTGCGTGTTATGCGCGACCGGACGCTGGGCGAGGATATGAAAAGCTATGACGCCTATCTGGACCGCTGCCTTTTACGTTCGGAATATATGCGCAAAATGATCTCCGATCTGCTTGACCTCACCCGCATCGAATCGGGAGAACGGGCGCGCACCCTCGAACCCTGCAATCTGGTCGAAGCGGCGCGGCTGGCAATGGATGCGCTGGCGGGTGAGGCGGCGCAACGGGGTATCGAACTGGTATTGGACACACGACGTGTATCCATACTGGCTGATCATACAGAAATTGACATCATTCTGAACAATCTCATTTCCAATGCCATTAAATACAACCGGGATCAGGGGAAAGTGGAGATTGCCTTTTATAAAAAAGGCGATGAAGTGAAAATTCAGGTAGCCGATACCGGCATCGGCATGAGTGCAGAAGACTGCTCCCGTATTTTTAACGACTTCGCAAGAATTAAAAATACGCGAACCAGCAGAATCCTCGGCAGCGGACTGGGACTGTCCACGGTGAAGAAAATCGCACTCCTCTATAACGGTTCGGTCTCTGTAAGCAGTGTCCCGGATGAAGGCACAACCTTCACCGTCATTTTAAAAGATGCCGGTGCTGCCGACAGCACTAACCGCTAATCTTTTCTCCCCCCTCTTTCCATCCCGGACGCCGAAAAGGAAACCGCCCGATGCAGCCGCTTTTCAGCGGATACACCGGGCGGCGCAGCCTGTCAGCGTACAGCCTGATCAGGCATCAGCTCTTGTCAGGCACCCAGCACAGCGGCGGGTCAAAGGCATCATCATAATGATAAGCACCACCCTGCTTGTAAATGTAAAGCGCCCGAAGCGCCCATTCCATGGGGAAATCGCCGTTCTGCCAGGCACGTATGCTGTCCGAAGCTTCGAAACCATTGATCCGGTTATTATTATTTCCATCAAAGGGATGGTAGCTCAGATCCTCTTCTTCGCCTTCGACTTCGTCACAGTCTGCAATAAGCGCCTGAACCAGCAGCTCGGCTTTGTTTCCGGATCGGTCTGTTGCCGTGTAGCGAACAACATAAAGTCCGGGAACACTCGTCCAGCTGTTCGGGTCGGCAACAGGAACCGTCTCTCCGTCAACCAGTGCTTCCACCACAGAGGACACCGGGAGACTTCCGTCGCAGTTATCCGAAGCGACAACACGGGACGGACCCTGAGACCGCCAGTCAGCACCACACTCAAGGGTGTATTGGAACAACCCTGCCTCAAGCCACACACCGTTGCCTTCACGGTGTGTTGCCGTGAAAACTGGAAGGATCCTGTCGTCAACAAGCGCACGGGTAACCGCTGTGCCCACATTGCCCGCCGCATCTTTCGCCGTATAACGGACAAGGTACAGTCCGGGGGTGCGCACCCAGGTAGTGTTGTTGAGTCCAAGGCTTTCCAGACTCACTTCCTCGTACCCCTCGCCGGCAGGCACCAGTGCCGTAATCACCGATGTCACTTTGCTAATGACACCGTCACACTGATCCCACGCCGATGCGCTCACAGGACCGATGTTTATCCAGAGGTCTCCGCAGTTAAGTGTGTACAGATTTTCATCTGCCGAGTAGCTGCTGCCCTGACGATGCGCTATCGTCACTACAGGTGCTGTTTTGTCGGAAATCACGATCTGCACCGTTTCCGTGGCAGTTTTTCCTGCCTTGTCTGTCGCGGTGTACTTTGCTGTGTAATTTCCGGGAATCTTTGTCCAGCCGTCACGCACGCCGGTTCCGTCCGCTGTTGTGATCACGGAAACAACCGGTCTGTCACCGTCACAAAGGTCTGTGGCAGTTACAGATACGGGGCCATGCGTTTCCCAGCTGTCTCCGCAGTCCAGCGTATACACATAGGGTTCTTCACCGCCGCCCGCTGTCGGGTGCACAATGGTAATCACAGGAGCCGAGCGGTCTTCCACAAGAGCCCGGATTGATTCCGTGGAGGAATTGCCCGAGCTGTCCACTGCCGTATACCGGATCAGATAAAGACCGGGATGTCCTGTCCAGTTGTTTTCATTCAGACCCTGCGACTCCAGGGTTTCTTCAATATACACACCGTTCCGCAGACGCAGTTTTCTAATTACTGTCGTCACGGGAAGATCGCCGTCATAGTTGTCAGTTGCCGTAACGTCAATCGGTCCTTTCGCTGCCCAGTCGTCCTGACAATCCAGACTGTAAACAAAAACCGGCACCTCATCATCCGACCAGCTGCCGTTTTCGCCGTTTGTCACCACAACCACCGGGGCTGTCGTATCTCTGAGCTTCACCGCCACAGATTCCGTATCGATATTGCCGGAGGCGTCTTCGGCAGAATAACGGACAAGATAGGTACCCAGCGTGCGACTCCAGTTTTCTTCGTCCAGTCCCGCCTCTGCCAAGGTAATGATTTTCTCTCCGTTTTGTCCGGGAACCAGAACAAAGATTTGCCGGGTAACTTCCAGAGCACCTTCGCATTTATCGTCAGCCGTCACGGATTTGGGCCCGTAAACCTCCCAGTCACTGCCCACTTCCAGTGTGTAGACAAAACGCTTGGCCGCATTGTCCCAGGCAACATTCGCATCCGCCTGCACGATGTGAATCTCGGGTGCGGATCTGTCTGCCACCAGGGCACCGACTTTTTCAAACGCCGTATTTCCTGCCTGATCTGTCGCTGTATATGTAATCACATATTCGCCGAAGGCACGTGTCCAGCTGCCCGGATCCAGACCGGCTTCTTCCAGAGGAACCTCGAGGCCACCGATAAGAGCTGCTATAGTCATTACCGGCACCAGATCCACGTCGCAGTTGTCAACAGCACTCGCTTTGCTGGGGCCTTTTTCGCTCCAGGAATCGCTGCAGTCGATCTTATAGACAACCATGCCCCGCACGGCATCCCATTTCCCGTCACTGCGGTGGCTGAGCACAACCTCAGGCGCCGCTTCATCGGGATCGCATTCGTCTTCGCCTTCTATTTCGCCTTCGACTGGCTCCCCTTCAGGCACATAGCAGTTGTCTTCAATGAGCACCAGAACGTGCACTTCCGTACTGTTGCCCGAAATGTCGGTCGCCGAGTAGTTAACCACATACAAACCAGGCCTGCCTGTCCAGGAGTTGATATCCACGCCCAGATCTTCCAGTGGCACCGGCTCCAGATTTTCTTCTTCGTCTTCAATCAGCCCCAGAATTTCTGAGTGCAGCAAAAAATAACCTGCGCAGTTATCGACTGCTTCCACAGAAATGGGTCCTCTTACGTTCCAGTCATCACCGCAATTCAACGTATAGACATAGAAACCGATATCTTCCAGCCACTGCGAATTCTCCGGACGATGCTCAAACTTGATTTCAGGAGGTGTGATGTCCGGGTCACAATCATCAATGTCCACTACGCCTGTATGCAAATAGGGATACCCGTCATTGACGGTGCCGTCCGTATCTTCAATCCAGATTTCTCCAAAATCCCAGTCCAGATACGTGTTTTCAGCATGGGGCGCGGTCATCTCCTCAGTCGTGCGCCCTTCGCCCGCACCGCTCGCAGCCAGGCCGGAGGCTTCAGTGTCCCAATAGGACTGCTGCACAAAGCCGTTTATGTAATAGCCGATCAATCCGCCCGGCAGAATATTACTCTCGGCAACGCCGGTGGAGTAACAATTTTTTACAGTACCGTAGTTGAGCGTTCCGATCAATCCGCCCGCATAGCGCAGAGGCGCACTTGCTGAACCTCTCGCATAGGAGTTTCGGACAAAACCTTCAAGCAATTGACCGACCAGTCCGCCCACACGCTGCTCACCTGTTACTGATCCGACCGCTGAGGACTGGCGGATAGTTGCCTGATAGAGTTTACCCGCAAATCCACCGGCGGCCAGGGCACCCTCAACCTGACCGCTGGCAGAAGAGAGAAAGATCATTGCTTCCTGGTTCATGTGTCCCACAAATCCGCCTGTATTCGCATAAGTGCCCACGACTTTCCCTGTCGCAGTGCTCCGACTGATCTCTCCGCCCTGCATTGTCCCGACAAAACCGCCCGTATCCTCGAAACCTTGCACTTCAGCAGCAGAGGTGCTGTCTGAAATAATACCGCCAACCTGTCTGCCGACCAGGCCGCCGGCACTCGTATAGCTGACCAGCAAGCCGGCAGAGGAGCAGAAGGATACGGCGCAGTCCTCAGCAACACCTATGAGCACCCCCGCATGCCCTGATGCTTCCACTTCGGCGTCGGCGGAACACGAAGTAATCTCACTGTTTATCGCATGCCCGACTAAAGCGCCTATAAAGGTAGTGCCCTTTACTATGCCGGATACGGAACAATTTTCCAGACGGGACTCAGTCACTGATCCCGCTAAACCGCCCCCACCCTGATTTCCCGGCACACTGGCATTCTCCAGATGCAGATTGTGAATATAGGCCCCTCCTCCTACGGCGCCGAAAAGTCCGACATTATTCTGAAAGCCGCCGACATTCTCCACTGCGCAATTGGAAAGCGTATGCCCCTGACCATCCATAACGCCGGTAAAGGGCACATCTGCGTTGCCTACGGGAAACACATGGACTTGGGTTAAATCTATATCTGCTATCACCCGGAAATGCTTATCCCAGTCGCTTTCGCTCAGCATGAGCCGGCGCCAGTCCCGCACGTTAGCGATAAGATAAGGATCTCCTTCAGTACCCGCTCCGCCGGAATAGTAGGTGCAATTGTCTGCTACATCGGCAATAACATAGCGCGACACCCAGACACCTTTCGGGTCACCATTCGTAACCATGTAAAACACCCGGTACGAACCGGGCCGACTGCTCCAGGTGTTCATATTAAGGCCCAGAGTTTCGATAGGCTCCCAGGCTCCGGCATCGCCGTTATCCTGCCAAAATTCAACATGCGTAACAACATCGAGTTTGTTGCGGCATATATCCAGTCCCCAGGCAGTTACAGGACCGAAAAATTCCCAGGCATCCCAGCAGTCGAGTGTATACAAAAAATGATTGGAACCGCTTGCCCGCGTGCAGTATTCCATATTTTGCTGGACTGCCAGTATTGGCTTCTCTATAAAAGGATGGCAGCCTATAATTTCCCCGCCTGTTTCGCAACTCCTGGGAATCGCCATCACTGTCACTTGTGCTGTCTTACCTCCGCTGTCGGTCGCCTTGTACCGTATCTGGTAATAACCGAAAGACGCCGTCCAGGGCTCCTGATTTGAAACAGAAACTAATTTCAGCACTTTATTTTCTGAATCATACATGTAAACATAAACTAACATTGAGACAGTAAGAGGGTTCTTATCACTGTCAACAGCGGTGACAGAGAGAGGCCCTACTGATGCCCAGTCTGCTCCGCATTCTATTGAGTCGTAAACAAAAACAGGCTCATCAAGCAAAGAAATATTGCAATAACCTCCGTTTTCCTCCCGATGCTGTATCGTTATGACTGGAGCACCCGGTTCAGGCTCACCTTCTACCACGGGCTCGCCTTCTACGGGTTCCCCTTCTTCAGCGCAGCCTTCCTGCACCTGTGCCCCGACTGTCTCACTTGATGAATTCCCTGCCCCGTCTTTGGCGCTGTAGATCAGCCGGTACATGCCGGGCCGGGTCGTCCAGGTACTCTCTGTAAGACCTAAATTGGCAATAGGGGTAAAAACCGGCGACATACCGACAACCTGCACATCGTGAATCACGACCGTGACCGGAACAGCCCCGTCACAATTGTCAAGAGCGCTGATCGAAGACGGCCCTTCAGCCGCCCAGTCCGATCCGCAGGGAACTGCATCATAAAACCATCCGGAAAATACTCCGGGATAGTTTTGATACGAAGACCTGTCTTCCCGTTGTACAATCGTCAGTACAGGTTTTGTTGTATCCGGATCGCAATCCGCCGCATGCGCCGGCAAAACACTGCCTGCCAGTACCAGCGCCAGCAGTGCACAAAAAATGAAACGGGGGGGGTTAACATGGCAAATGCTCCATTACCGATTTTCAAAAATGAACGCAACTCAACCTTCCGGCTGATTGCCCTAAAGGTTCATATCAGCCACTCCGATATTTCTTCCCTTACACTGGGAAGTTCTTATTATAGAGGCATCGTGAAATATAAGCAAGTCAAAAATATAATTATTATAGAAACGAAGATAGTAATAAATCTTCGATGAGACAGGCGAAAAAAACATGCTTCATGCTTTTAGTCATTTACAAAAAAAAATCCCGGGCAGAAGCAACGCTGCCCGGGAGCAGGTTTTTAATTTTTAGCGGACAGTGGCAGAGAAATGGTACGTGCCTGAACCGACAGCACAGGTAACACGATCTGCCGCACTTTCTGCAACAGGAATACCTGCCGCTTCAAGTGTACTTCCGCCTTCCTTCACTGATTCCGGATCTGAAGTCGGGATGCATACCAGGGCTTCAGCATTGGCGGGAACAGTCACATCCAGAGATAAAATACCGTCTTTCACTTCCCAGCCCGCATGAATAAGCCCGCGGATTGACCGATAGTCCAGCCGGGCTTCCGTAAGCCCGCCGCCGGGCAGCGGCGCAATGCGCATGCGGGCAAATCCGGGGCTTTCAGGCCGGATACCCGCAACACGGCTGTACAGCCACTCACCCACGGCACCAAAGGCGTAATGATTAAAAGAATTCATGCCCGGTGTCTCAAAGCCCTTTTCAGGAGTCCATCCGTTCCAGCGTTCCCACATGGTGGTTGCGCCGAGAGTCACCTGATAAAGCCAGGAGGGATAGGTCGTATTCATAAGCAGCTGATAGGCGACGTCATCCCGCCCCGCCCGGGTCAGCGACGGGAGAAGCCGGGGGGTACCGATGAAGCCCGTGGCGAGGTGCCAGTCAAAGCGTGCAATCTCCTCCACATAATGCCGGGCAGCGGCCTCTTTCAGCTTCTCCGGAATCAGATCAAAGGCGAAGGCAAGGGCATAGCCTGTCTGACTGCTTTCCAGAATACTCCCGTCATCACCAACAAAATTCCGGATAAAGGCTTCTTTTATATTTTTGTGCAGCTCAGCATAGGCGGCGGCATCGTCTTCCTTGCCGATCAGTGCCGCCATCTGCGACATGATGTCTGCCAGATAAGCGTAATAAGCAGTGCAGATCACTTCTGCTTTAGCACCGCCGCCCAGATTCACCCAGTCACCGAATCCAAGTTTTTCGCGGATGAAGTCCTTGCTGGTTTTTTCCAGAAACGCCATGCCCAGCACCATCTGGTCATAATGTTTTTCAATAACGCGCACATCCCCGTAAAACTGATACATAAGCCACGGGCAGATCAGCGCCGCATCGCCCCAGGCAACGGCACCGCCCTCATGAATCACATCGGGGGCAACATGGGCAAAACTGCCGTCCGCCTGCTGGCTGTCCTGAATCAGATCCACCAGCCATTTGGTAAAGAATGCGCCAATATCCGCCGTATACAGCGCTGTAGGCATGAAAAACTGGGCATCGCCTGTCCAGCCCAGACGTTCATCCCGCTGCGGACAGTCCGTAGGAGCTTCCAGATAATTGCCTTTCAAACCCCAAACAATATTGTGCGCCAACTGATTGAGCAGCGGGTTGGAACTTCTGAAATCCGCCACAATATCTACGTCCGCATTGACTACCTGCCCGGTCACCGCTTCCAAGGGCAGTGCCTGCTCGATGCCGCGAATCTCCACATAGCGGAAGCCGTGGAAGGTAAAGGACGGTTTAAGAATTTCCCTCCCCTGACCGGACAGATAATAGAAATCGGTCGCCTCCGCTTTGCGCAGGGCATCGGTATACAACGTCCCGTTCTCCTGCAGCATCTCCGCATGACGAACACGGATCAGCTGCCCGGAACGACCTTCAAGTTCTATGCGTGGCCATCCCACCATGTTCTGCCCGAGGTCATATACAAAAACACCCGGACGGGGCTCATTGCAGGATTGTGCTTTCAGGCATTCAAAGGCTTTGACCGGCGCACCGGGATAAGCCTGCAGCTTCTCAGGGACAACTTCCGGCGCGTCCATCGATACTGCCGCCCAGGCACCGGCATCATAACCGGGCATGTCCCAGCCCGACAGTGCCTTCCGGAAATCACGCACTTCTCCCTGAAGCAGATCGCTGCCCCGGATTTCTCCGAAAGCCGCACGCCAGCTGTCATCAGTCACAACGATCTGGCGATTGCCGTCTTCATAATCTATTTCCAGCTGAGCATAAAGAGCCGGCTTCGTCCCGTAAGCTGCCGACCCTTTCAGACCGATATGTCCGGCATACCAACCGTTTGCAAGAAGGGCACCCAGCACATTCTCCCCATCGGGGCGGATCAGGCCGGTGACATCAAAACGCTGGTAGTAAAGCCGTTTTTTGTAATCTGTCCAGCCGGGAGTGAAGAAGCAGTTTCCTGCCTTCTCTCCGTTGATCCGGAATTCATACAAGCCCAGAGCCGTCGCGTATAAAGTCGCCTCTTTGATGCCCGCGCGCGTACTGAAATCCTTGCGCAGCTGTGCCACCGGGCGGAACTGCGTCAGATCAGGTGCAGTGCCTTCCCAGGGCGCCTCGTTGTATCCGGCAATATCAGTGACAGGCTGCCAGCCTTCCGTATCAGAAGCACCTGTCGTCCAGGAATCCGCCGGTTCTTCCGTCTTGCACAACCAGCTGCTGTCTGTCGTAATATCGATCACATTGCCATCGCGCAATGTAATCTTTAAAGCGGCGATAAGCCCGCTCTGCGCTTTTCCCGCAGTCACTGAAAACGCCAGTACATTCTCCCCGGGCTGCAGCAGCGCCGCAACCAGATGCGGGTACACTTCGTGCCAGTCCTTCATTTGCGGGCGACCCTGATTCAGCTGATAACCGTTAACCCAGCCCTGACAGGAAGCCTCAGCCGTCACCCACAATGATGCGTTGACAATAACCGCATCTTCCGGCAACTGAAACTGCTTTCTGAAATAAATCGTTTTTGCAGATTCTGCGTTTTCATCTTCCGACGGAGCAGTGCCGATCCAGCGTGCTGACTCGATACGGGCGACTGCGGCGGCATCCAGATCTTCCGCACCAATGGCATTGAAGCCGATCCACCGGGCATGCCAGTCCCGCTCACACAGCAGACCCAGACTGAAAGAAGCCGTATCGCTCCAGGCACTCATGCGGTTCTGATTGTCCCACACCCGCACTTTCCAGAAGCAGCGCATCCGGGACTGCAGCGGCTCACCCGCATATACAATAAACGTAGATTCTCCGGAATCCACCTTGCCGGAATCCCAGAGCGTGCCCCTGTCATTTGCCAAATTTTCCGGAGAATCTGCTACCAGAATCTGATAGGCGTGCTGCAGGCAGTTGCGCTCCTCCGACTGCAGCTGCCAGTTGAAGCGAGGCTGCCTCTCTTCAATGCCTTCCGGATTGATGCGATATTCAGTACGCAATTCCAGAACCTGCAGGTCAGCGGCGGCTGATGCGCAAAAACCCAGCGATGCCAGCCCCAGTACAATCATGCTCTCTGAAAAAACCGACATGACTCATTCTCCTGTTGTTGGAGCCCAACCAGTACTGCCTGCCCGGGACAGGCCGAATGCTTCTTTCCCCAGGGGAGATCAGTGCCGTGCGCTGCCGCATCCCTTATGTTTGCTGCAATGCAGGCAGGCATGATCCGGATCATCAAGTACATCGCAGTCCGGAGCCAGCCCTTTCCCGCGCCGGATTACATACTGCACGCCGAGCCAGAACATGACCAGCAGAAAAAAGATGCCGCCGCCCAGCAACCCGTTCTGAAGTGCATGCAACATGCCGGTCAGCCTCCGAGACCTGCAAAGCCCATGAACGCCAGCGACAGAATGCCTGCCAGAATCAGCGTGATGGCAGCTCCTTGCGCCACATCCGGCACATCGGCAAGCTCCAGCTTTTCACGCATGCCCGCCATGATAATCAACGCAAGCGTATAGCCCGCACCGGCGCCGACAGCATAAACGATGCATTGGATAAAGTTGTATTCTTTCTGCGTCTGAAACATGGCAAGGGCAAGGATGGCGCAATTGGTGGTAATAAGCGGCAGGAAAATACCAAGCGCACGGAAAAGCGCCGGGCTGTATTTTTTAATGACCATTTCAACCAGCTGCACCGCCGATGCAATCACAACGATGTAGCAGATCAGTTTCAGATAAGGCGCATCAACGCTGTCAAGCACAAAGTTGATGCCATACGTGCACACAGAACAGACCAGCATGACAAAGGTGACGGCAATGCCCATGCGTACCGCTGTGTCCTTTTTGTTGGACACACCCAGAAAGGGGCAGATGCCCAGAAACATGCTCAGGACAAAGTTGTTGACGATACAGGCATTAATAAAGACGGAAGGAAGAGATTCAGGATTCATGATGCTCGCCTCTTATGCTTTTGCCTGAGCAAGCGCCCGGGCTTCCTTGCGTTTACGCCACCAATTGAAAAACAGAAGTTCCACACCGAGGACGAAAAATCCTCCGGGCGGCAGTATCATGACAGACCAGGGCTCAAAGCGCGGACCGAACAGCGAAATCTCATAGGGCGTATTCATCAGAAGCGTGCCGTTGCCAAGCACTTCGCGCACAACTCCCAGGCAGAGCAGCGCAATAGTAAAGCCGATGCCCATGCCTATCGCATCCAGCACGGAACGCATAACACCGTTGCGAGAAGCAAATGCTTCCGCCCTGCCGAGGATAATGCAGTTCACCACAATCAGCTGGATAAACGCACCCAGACTGTCATAAAGATCCAGACTGATGGACTGAATCAGATAATCCACAATGGTCACAAAGGTGGCTATCACCACAATGAAGGAAGCTATGCGCACCTGTTTCGGAATAAAATTGCGCAGCATCGAAATCAGAATGCCTGACATGACCAGCACGAACAGGGTGGACACGCCCATGGCAAAGCAGTTGATCACGCTGTTAGTCACCGCCAGTGTCGGACAGGTGCCCAGCAGCATGACGAAAACAGGATTGTCCCGCCAGAATCCTGCAAAAAACACATCCCACGAAGAGGGGCCTTTTTTCTCCATACTCATTTGCCCTGCTCCTTCAATTCCTGCAAGTGCTGATGAACAAGAGGGAGCACCACTTCTGTGCTTTCTTTCATGCCATTCACCACAGCTGTCGAGGAAATCGTTGCTCCTGAAATCGCCTCTATCTGCCCCGGTCCGCCGCCCGCTCCTGCCTTCACCAGCTTCAACGGATACAGAAGATGCTGTCTGGAATCATCCAGAGGAACTGACAGAGACTCAAAGTTCTTTTGAAAATGCTCGTCGGTTTTTATCTTGTCGCCAAGACCGGGCGTCTCCTTGCACAGGAGCACTTTGGTGCCCACTATTTTGTGCTCATCCGGAATATAGCCGTAGAGCAGTTTGATTTCACCTCCATAACCGCCAAGATCTATTGCCTCCAGCGCAACCCCGAGAAAAGTACCCGACGCATCATACCCCGCATAAACAGTACGCGGAACATCAGGGCTGGCTTCTGAAAAGAACGTAAATTCTTTCTGGATGACCGAACCCGGAACCAGTTCAAGAACGGTGCTCCGGATGCGTTCTTCCGTATTCGTTTGAATGCGTGAAAAAGTCGCCTGATACACTACAGACAGCAGGATACCCGACACAAAAGAAATTGCGCCAAGAGTCCGAAGCATTGCCAGACTTCCGGCATTGTCTTTCTTCTGATCCACAGGGGGGGTGGTTTCCGAAACACTCATTGCTTGATCCATCTTTTCTGTCGCACCAGACCATAAGTTCTGGGTTGGGTTGCACTGGTAATCAAAGGGGAGACGGCATTGCCAAGAAGAATGGCAAACATAACACCCTCAGGCAGTGCACCAAAAATACGGATAATCACTGTCACCATGCCGATAAAAAAACCATAAATCCATACGCCCGCCGATGTCATGGGAGATGCGACCATGTCCGACGCCATAAATAGGGCGCCAAACATCAATCCGCCGGAAAAAAGCATGAACATCGGACTGGGATAGTGGGTTTTATCGGAAAGCCAGAAAGCGCCGCTCAGAAGAAAAGCACCCAGAAGCATGCCCGCAGGAATGCGCCAGTTCATCATGTTCCGGGCAATCAGGTACAGACCGCACAGAATGATCAGCCAGGTGGCAGTCTCCCCGGTAGATCCCGCTATGGAACCCAGAAAGAGCCGTGGCAGTGACTCAAACTGAGGCACTTCCGCAAACTTCCACATGGAAAGGGGTGTGGCACCCGACCAGCCGTCCACGCCGCCCGAGGCGAGTGCCGTGCGTATATAATCCGCAAGTGCCGCAGTATCGGCGCGCAGGAAAGGAAAGGTCAGCGTGGTCGGGAGCAGGCTGGAAAATCTGCCGGGAAGGTCGGGCGGTGTCCAGGTCGTCAGCGGGATGGGAAAGGCAATCTGCAAAAAAGCACGCCCGACCAGTGCAGGGTTAAAGCAGTTGTAGCCCAGTCCGCCGAAAAGCGATTTCGTGACAGAAACACCAAAAATACTGCCCAGCACCGCCATCCATAACGGCGTTGACGGCGGCAGGGTCAGACCGAGAATCAGACCGGTCACCACCACACTCCAATCGCGGATGGTGGTGGAACGGCGTGCAATCAGGCAGGCAGTATGTTCTGTAGCCACACATGCCGCCGTAGTCGTCAGCAGCAGCAGCAGTGCACTGAGTCCGAAAGACCAGACCGCAAAGGCGGCTACAGGAAGCAGCGCCAGAGCCACATGAAACATTATATCCGGCACACTTTGCTTCACACGGATATGCGGCGACGAGCCTATAATCAGCGGACGGGCTTCTGTGCTCATTTGGCAGCCTCCCTTTCCCGGTTCATTGCCTTGGCAATACGGAAGTACTGCACAAGCGGAATATTGGACGGGCACACATAGGTGCAGCATCCGCATTCGAAACAGTCATTCAGGTGATGCTCCTCCGCCATCTCCTCATAGCGCGCTTTCCGCGCCAGAAGCCCCAGCAGAGAAGGATTCAGAAAAATCGGGCAGGCATCGACGCAGCGGGCGCATTTGATACAGGGATACACCGTACCGCCGCCGTCCCGCATCTCCTCTTCCGTCAGCACAAGCAGACCCGACATGCCTTTGGTCAGCGGGATATCCTGAGAAGACAGACTCATGCCCATCATGGGACCGCCACTGATAATCTTTCTTGCCTCCGGGCGGATCCCCACCTGTTCCATAATGTAGCGGATAGGGGTACCCAGCGGAATCCGGTAATTGCCCGGCCGTTCCACACCGCCGCCCGACACCGTGATCACGCGTTCAATCAACCCCTGACCTTTCGGCAGCAGCTGACCCAGCTGCAGCAGCGTGGCAACATTAAAACACCCGACCCCTATATCGCTCGGAAGCCCGCCACTGGGCACATCTTTATGAAGCACCGCCCGGCTCAGCATCTTTTCCGCACCCTGCGGATACTTGGTCATAAGGCTGCGCACACTGATGGGCGCACCCGCCGGGATAGCTTTCGCCATGCTTTCCAGGGCTTCGGGCTTGTTATTTTCAATAGCGATGAACGCCTCTTTGGCACCCATGGCCTCCATAACCAGCTGAATGCCTGTAATGATCTTATCCGACTCCTCCACCATGATCCGGAAGTCTGTCGTGAGATAAGGCTCGCACTCGCAGCCGTTCACAATCAGCGTGTCCACACTTTTGCCCGCTGGCGGCTTCATTTTCACATGAGTGGGAAATGCGGCACCGCCCAGCCCGACTGTGCCCGTTTCCTGTACGGCACGGATCAGCTCATCCGGCGTAAGAGAAGCCAGGTCGCGGGGCGTCCCGTAAATTTCTTCCTGATCCGCATCAGGATCTATTTTGATTTTGATTGCCTGCGCCATTTCGCCCCGCGGATTCAGAGCATAGTCCACTGCCGTAACTGTGCCCGCAATAGGCGCATGCATGGGCACTGAAACAAAGCCAACCGCTTCGGCAATCGGTTCACCCCGCATCACTTTTGATTTTTTCGCCACAAGCGCTTTGGCAGGTGCGCCGATATGCTGAGACAGCAGAATCGTCACCTCCGGCGGCAGCGGCAAGGTCTCGATCACTGCATCCGCCGTATACTTGCAATCGGGCGGATGAACACCATGGGGAAAAGAATTGACATAACTTTTCATGCTATCACCCGGATACTTCTGATTTTTGTTCCGCTTCCGAAGCTGACGTTTTTTTCAACGGCGCTTCAGGCGGATTCAGCACTTTTTCCAAAGCAGCGGCAGCCTTCACACCCAGCACACGCCTTCCGTCCCGCTCAACCCACAAAATCGCTCCCGACGGACAGTTTTCGATGGCTTCACGAACTGCAAATTCATTTTTGCCGTAATCCACAACAGGCAGGTTGCCGTCCATCGATACCGCTTCCGGCGCCGCTTTGGCGCACAGCCCGCAGCCGATACAGGCAACGGCACACGCCGCCTTGGCGTCTTTACCCCGAAGACGGGTTGAACAGGAAACCCATAACTGATGGCTGATAGGATGGATGGAAAAAAGATGTTTGGGGCATTCAACCACGCAATTCCCGCAGGCGGTGCATTTCGCCTCATCCACCACAGGAAGCATATGTTCATTCATATGAAGCGCATCAAAGGGGCAGACCGCTACACAGTCGCCGTAGCCGATGCAGCCGAAGGTGCAGTGCTTGCCGCCCCCTGCCACCAGTGACGCCGCCCGGCAGCTGTAGCGGCCTTCATAGTGCGCAAAGCGACGCGCCACATTATCACCGCCGGAACAGGCAAGCCGGGCAACCCGCTTTTCTCCGACACCCGCATCAACTCCCAAATACGCCGCTATGCTCTCTACGGTATCTGCCGATGAAGCCGTACACTGACCCGGCGCCGCTTCGCCCCGGATCACCGCTTCGGCAAAAGCACGACACCCCGCAAATCCGCAGGCACCGCAGTTTGCTGATGGAAGCTGCGCTTCCACTTCATCAATGCGCGGGTCTTCATAAACATACAGTTTTTTATTAGCTATCGCCAGCACTGCCGCAAGCAGCAAACCCAGCAAAAGCATTACGCCCCCAGCAATACTCAATGCAGATATCAGCATTTGTCACTCCTGATTCGGGCAAAGATCCGAAGATCCTGATCCGGTCGTAGTTAAAATACCGCTCACCCCGACGCAGCACACCCGGTACTCAGGCAGCAACAAATACTATGCCGTCTGCCCGTAAAGCAGCAGTGACATCTCTGATGGAAGAAGAGAAATCCGCAGGCTAAAAGCCTGTCTGCATGGCGTCTACTTCCCGGTCGATACGCGGGCGATTCGTCCATTCACCGCCCCGTTCCCTCCAGAAATTCATCGCCGTTTTCGCCTGAGGTGTCGGCGCACGCATATCAACAATGGTGGGCGACACAAAAACAAGCAGACTGGTAACCTGTGCCTCGGACTTACGGCTTCTGAAAGGAATGCCGAGCAGCGGCACGCTGCCCAGAACAGGAACGCGCCGCTCTGTCTTGCGGACAGTACGGCTGGTCAAACCGCCTACGACCAGGGTGGTGCCGTCGGGAACAAACACCACTCCCGATTGTGATCGGGTGGAAAACACGGGAAGATCGGCGCCGCGGAGATTCTCATAGCTGAGGATATCCGAGACTTCCAGTTGGGTGATGGCAAGCTGGACAAAATTGTTGGGCATAATCGTTGGCGTCAAATTCAGATTGACGCCGATGTCACGCCAGGAAACCTGCAGACGCGTGGCCGCCGCCGGAAAAGTCACGTCCTGAAAGGGCACCTGACCCCCTGCCTTAATCGTGGCAGGAAGCGTGTTGGCAACCATAATTTCCGGCTTGGAAATCAGATCCAGATCACTGCGTGTCTCAAGGGACTGAAAAATGCCGTCTATGGTGCCGTAATCCGCATCCAGAATACTGAATTCCAGACCCAGCCCGGGGTAGGCTTCCAACTGTGTCGTGGCAGGGTTCAGGTCAGGACGCAGAGGCGCTCCGAACAGTGCTTGATGAGGATAAGGCATCGCAACCGTACCGAAAGTCGACAGAGGATTGATGGTGGAAGTGGTTACCTGCTGGACAGAGCCGGTCATTTCCTGGCCCCGCACAAAACGGGTAAAGTCGAGATTGGCGCCCAGATCACGGACGCCGCCTTCGCTTGTTTCGCTGATCCAGACTTTCATCTGAACCTGGCGCACATCGACAGGAGGAGCAGCAGCAGGAGCCGCCTCAGCAGGCGCCGCTTCAGCAGGAGCGGCGGCAGGCGCTGCATCATCCGCAAAAGAAGACAGCGCAAGAAAAACCAGGGCGAGACCGGCAAGCGCAAAGGGCAAAGAGAAAAGCCTGTTCATTATTCACGCCCTCCAAGACTGTCGCTCACGCCGCTCGGCACGGTATTTGATCCCCCGAAAAGACTGCCGATAAAGCCGGACGGAGGCGTAGGATGCACAATATCTTCCTCTCCTTCCTCTTCCGGTGCCGCATCTTCTCCCCCGGGAGCGCCGAAACCCTCGTACAAAGTAAAAGCCTGACGCCAGATATCCGCTTTCACCATAAAGACCAGTTCGCGCCGGGTTTCAGAAGAACGCTTATTGCCCAGAGCGGAAGTCAGCGGAATGTCGGGTGTCTCCGAAAAGGGTGAAAGGCGCTCCAGCGTGTTGTTCACCAGATCTTCCCCCTGTGTCAGCCAGGGAAGGGTCGAAACGTTTTTATTCTTCGTATTGCGGTACAGTCCGCCAAGGATCAGCACCTGATTGTTTTTGACCCAGACTGTCGTATCCAGACTGCGCGACACAAACTCAGGCACGCTGATGGCATTGGTCGAACGGGACACGACAGCACCGGTACTCGCAAAAGTATCGGCAAGAGCAATGGTAATCCGTTGACCTTCTTCATTAATTTCCGCCGTAAGTTTCAGCTGGATATACTGATCCTCCGTTGTATTGGGATTGCCGTCATCATCCACCACCTGAAGCGCACTGACCGTGAGGGTCACGCCGGTAGGACGGAACGCTGTCGTCTGTACTGCATTCACCCCCACAACCACCGTGTTTTCGTAGGGTACATCCTGCGTGGTTTTTATAATGGTGGGGGCGGCTGCACCTACGGAAACCATAACTTTCGGCTGCGAAAGAATAAAGGCGCGGTTCTGATCCACCAGCGCCTGCAGAATCATTTCTATATCACCGTAATAGGTGCTGATCTGATCAAGAAAAAGGGTGATGCCCGCCGTGGATCGATTGGGAAATGCCAGCGATGCAGCATCAATAATGCCCGGGCCCGTGGAGACAAGCCCGTAGGGACGCGGGGTAATCCGTTTCTTGAAATAGGCGCTGATTCCGCTTTCTGCGCCTTTCGTCGTCTGAAATTCAATGATCTTTACCGATACATTGACTTGCTGCGGATCCTGCCCCTGTGCAAAGCCGCACAATAGCAGCGCAGCCAGGATGTATACAGATCTTTTTATCATTCCTTTGGATCCAGTTCAGCGCCGGTAACTGCCCACACATTCATGGCGCGTTATATTGTGTATATCGTCAAATCGTGAAAATTGAGCATTGAATGCCCGAATCTCACGGGGGCGCAAAACGCCGAGCGATATCGTTTGCGTATCATAGACCATTTGACCGAAACCATAAATCGTAACCGTTATGCGAACATCTTCCAGCGGCGCTTCGCTCTGGTTCACCGCCTGGCCGGCTACATTATAAAACTTCTCACGGGCGGTCGTGGGCCAGCCCTCAAACCGACCGCTCCGGAAGGAGGACACATTATATATAAGTAAGGGCTCCGCTTCCTGATAGCGACGCTCCATCTCCGCCGGGGTTAGAATAACAAGCCGGCCGGACGCATCGCGTTCTACACGACGGCTCACCGCTGCATCGGAGGCAAGCTGAGGCCACCGCTTCAGCAGCTCGTCATAGGCCTTGCCAGCCTGATCATAGCGACCTTTTTCCCACAGCGTATTGGCATAGTCCAGACGGGGTGCCATCGCTTCAGGATCTGCCGCAATCGCCGCTTCCAGAGCCGCAAAAGCATCATCGCCTGCTGCCTTTCCGCTTTCTCCGCCACCCGCAAGCTTTTCAAGCAGCTGGCGGCCTTCGGCGCTGTTTTCGCCCTCCGGAACCAGTACAAGATATTCCTGCAGCCAGCGGTGCGCATCGGAATAGGCGCCTACTGTATAAAAAGCTTTACCCAGAAAAAAGCGCGCCTCAATGGCGGACGCATCGCCGGGATATGTGTTGACAAGCGTTTGCAGCCGAGGGATAACGAGCGACGACTCGCCTGCTTTGATCATGCGCCGCGCTGCTGCAAGTTCTTTGGCGGCACTCCCTGAATTGCTTTCGGGCGCACGGGCTATAACATCGCCGACCTGGACAGGCCGCGAAGCCTGCTGCCCGCTGGCGGAGCCCGGAGTTGCGCAACCGGCAACAACCGAAAAGAGCGGAAGCAGCCATAATACTGCCGGGAAAACCAGAACAGCAGCGCGGAAACACTGGTTAATAGATTGCTTCATGCACCCGGTCTAAGTCCTATTTGGAAAGTTTTGCTAGTGCCAGTTCTGTGATATCTTCCGTCGCAATGGGCGGCGTCAATCCTTCAAGGTATCCCTTGAGAACAATCAGATCAAAGTCCGTTTCACTGCCGACACTGCTGATCGCACGGATGGCGCGGTCATTGGCTTTGCTGATAAAAAGCCAGTACTGGGCGGTGTTTTTTTCAGCTTTTACCGCCTCTTTATACTCGGTCGTAGCTGAAACCACCGCATTGTAATCCACCGATCCGGGCTTCTCAAAACTGCTTGCAGTGCCCCAGAAGATCCGCTGATCATCAACCGCTTCTGGAGGAATAGACATTGATTCTGCCATAGCAGGTGCGCTGAAAGCAAAAAAATACAGTGAAATCAACAGGATTATCAGAATTTCTTCAAACCTGTTCTTATTCTCAATCATCATTAGTCCTTGCAGAAACAGTCCCGAAGCCGCTGCCCCGACTTCTTTCTTAGCGGTTCCGGACCGGACTGCATCACTTATGTCACCTTATCTTACAGGTCAGTATACCATAGCGTCACAGCATTCTGCCCGACACCATCTGTAAAAACAGGCACAAGTACCTTTCTCTCTCTAATACCTCGCCCGGACGGAAAGTTCCCGGAAAGCCCGGAGTTTTAAAAAAGCGGCACTATACATAGAAGATTTATTACTATTATACACTAAATATTGTGGTTCGTGCCGCCGTATAAAAAGCAGGCCTGCCTGTAGCGACTGCCGGAAAGCAAAAGTTCCGGATCCCTCTAACCCCTTCTGCATCGCTTTTGGAGCAGTCCCGGAAGCAGAGAGACGCTTTTTTAACCGTACCTAAAATAAAACAGCCGGCTTGCTGGTGTGGGCTTAATGCAGGCTTAATGCAGGCTTAATGCAGGCTTAATGCAGGCTTAATGTAGGCTTAATGTAGGCTTAATGTAGGCTTAATGTGGGCTTAATGTGGGCTTAATGTGGGCTTAATGTGGGCTTAATGTGGGTTTCGTTGCAAACAGCTCTGCACCGGTGTTATTATTCCCTCCACGGGCGAGTGGTGGAATAGGCATACACGACGGACTTAAAATCCGTTCCCCGTAAGGGGGTGCGGGTTCGATTCCCGCCTCGCCCACCACCTCTTCCCCTTGCCCCACAAGGAAATTCCGCAACGGCTCCCGCCTCCTGCCCCAAACACACGAAAAACTGCTCCGGTCGCCCTCCGGTCCCTTTGTGACTGCTTTGGTGCTTCCTCGCTTCTCGCTGGAAAGCGCCAGGGTCGCACAGTACTCTCCTCTCCTTCCCCAATACAGTTCCGACTGGTAATATCCCTGAAGAAAACCAGCGAAGCACTAAATATTATAAAATCGCAGAATACCTCCCCCCGGGGGGAGGTATTCTGCGGTTTTGCAACATTTAGCATTTGGTTGATTTTCTTCTACATTA
>MWCY01000013.1 GCA_002070275.1 Candidatus Hydrogenedentes bacterium ADurb.Bin170 | reverse complement strand
TGCGCATGTTTATGCCGTGGACGTAGGCTACGGGCAGCTCGCCTGGTCTCTCCGTCAGGATTCACGGGTCACGGTGCTGGAACGCTGCAACATCCGAACGCTAAGAAAAGAGCAGATTCCGCTCTCTCCCACTTTTTTCACGGTAGACTGCTCTTTTATTTCTCTGAAGGTGGTGCTGCCCTGTATCGTCGACCTGCTTTCCCCTGTTGTGGAAGGCATTGTACTAATAAAGCCTCAGTTTGAAGCGGGTCGGCATCAGGTGGGAAAAGGCGGCGTCGTACGGGATCCGGCTGTGCATACGGAAGTGGTGGAGGGTATTTCCCGCTTCGCCGCCGGGCTCGGATTCTCCGAGGTCGACAGCACACCATCGCCGCTGCTGGGTCCCGCCGGCAATAAAGAATTTCTTGCCTGGCTTCGTGGCTTTACTCCGCCAGAAAGCATCGGTACGTAATCACCGGAACTCATCTTCAATAATGTAGGCAATAAAACGCTCAATGGAAATCTGGTAATACTGGCTTTCAGGGGTAATGATCACACCGGTCGTTATATCTTCCTTGCGTTCCAGTTCATCAATCGCCTTGCTGAGCAGATCGTCCACAGTTTCCGAAAGATGCTTAACCTCAAATTTATCCATGGAACATTCCACGGGCCTGTTGGGAAATCCCAGAAAGCCGAAAACCCGCCCGGCTATCTCCACATCCACTTCTTCACTTCCGAAAATATCTTCATACTTGCTCTGGTAATGACGGGGTTTGATAAGAAATTGCGGAGAAACATGAATACGCCCCCTCACATAGAGACTGCCCCTAGTGCCGTCCAGACCGGCGCCCAGACAAATATACGGCAACTCATGATAACCCTTTACGATGCCGTAGGTAGGCCGTCGGATGATACGGGTGCGATTATAAATATCCCGCATCTCGTCAAAACTTAAGGACATCTGAGCAATCTCCATCAATACACATTAGCAACAGGCGAAAAGTCGGGCGGCACGAATCCAAAAGCACGCTTCCTCAACGCCGCACCAGATGTTCAAAGAGCGCCGCCACACGCTCCTGACGGTATTCCCGGGCAATCTCCAGACCGGTCTGCCCTTTGGCGTTGGGAGTGTCCGGTGCCATACCGGTACGCACCAGCAGCTGAATAATGCCGCCGCTTCCGAAAACAGCTGCCGTATGCAAAGGCATGTCTCCGTAGTCATCAGTCAGCTCCGGGCTGGCACCCAGGCTCATCAGCACTTTTGCCTCTTCACTGCGCCCGAGCATGGCAGCCACGTGCAGGGGGGTCATGCCGGTCACATCTGTCGCATCCAGGGCAGCTCCCCGTTCTACAAGCAGCGGGATCAGATCAATTTTTTTGTAGGTCACCGCTGTGTGAAGCGGTGTCTTACCCTTGCCATCCCGGGCGGTCAGATATTCCGGATGCTCTTTAAGCAGTTGCAGTACGGCTTCCGTAGATTCATGAGCAATAGCATCATGAATGCTGACACTGCATCCGGAAACAGCCAGGCACATCACCAGAACACAGGCGCATAGAAAGCTTTTTTTCACAGGAATATTCAAAAAATTCACCTGCTTGCTGAAGGACGGAATGCGAATGTTTCTTCTACGTATTATAGCGGATAAATGCCGCTTTGAACATACTTACAGCCTATCAGATTCTTCCGCTATTTTACAAAAACACCCCTCAGAAAAAACGACGTAGCTGCCATATCCGCCCGATTTTCAGCCAGTCGTCTCCGCTCTCCGATATAAATTGAAGCATCGGCTCAGGACTCGTACAATAAGCACAAGCACAGTGCAGGGATAATATGAAACTCGGCATAGAAATCACACCGCTGACACAGCAGCCCACAGGCATCGGGTATTACACCCTCCATCTGCTGAGTGCTTTGTCGGCTTTACCCGACTGCCCTGAGATATGCGGTTTTTCTTCGGGCTTGCACAAACCGCAAACGGCTGATCTCCCGATCTCCTTTCGTCGGATTGCCGTTCCTACCCGCGCGCTTTACCGCTGCTGGCGTTTGTTCAATGCGCCCAAAGCGGATGCCTTTCTCGGCGGCACGGACATTTATCACGCTGTAAATTATGTCCTTCCGCCGCTGAAAAAGGCTGCCGGGGTTCTGACAATTCACGATCTGGCTTTTCTCGCGCATCCCGAATGGTGCAGCCCGAAAATTGTTGCGCCTTTCCGTGATGCCGTTACCCGCCATGCCCGGCGGGCAGACAGAATTCTGGTGCCGTCGGAAGCGACCCGAAAGGACGTCCTCCGGTTTCTTGACGTCGCCCCCGACAAAATCAGAGTGACGCCTCTGGCAGGTGATCCTTCTTTCTTTCCGATGCCACGCGAGGAAGCGGAGGAACAACTCCGTGAACACCTCCAGCTTACCGGGGGCTTTCTTTTATGCGTCGGAACGCTGGAACCCCGGAAAAACCTTCCTACGCTGCTCCGTGCTTTCTTAAAAACAGACCTGCCTCATAAACTGGTCTTTGTGGGAGGGCACGGCTGGGGTGATGCCCTTCAGGCACAAGTCCCTTTATCAGCACAGGACAAAAAGCGCATCGTCTTCACAGGCTATATCAGAGACCGTGGATTATTCCCTGCCTTATACAGCGCCGCCACTGCTTTTCTTTTTCCAAGTTGGCATGAAGGATTCGGCATCCCGGCAGTGGAAGCCATGGCATGCGGATGCCCTGTCATCGCTTCGGACACATCGTCTCTTCCTGAAGTGGCGGGTTCTGCAGCACTCTACGCCGCACCGGGAGATACCGATGCCTGGGCACGTGCTATGGAGCACCTATGTGCTGACATAACATTGCAGGAAGATCTCAGACAAAAATCGCTGGCACAGGCCGAAGCCTTTTCCTGGGAAAAATGTGCCCTGGCTACTATGCGTTGCTATAAGGAATTATTGTAATGCGTATCCTCCTCAATGCCATGCAAAGCGAAAACCGGAGCGGAACCGGGCGGTATGTGACTGAACTTGCCCGGGCGCTGCATGCGCTTGCACCAAAGGAGGAGCTGCAGTATCTCTGCCCGGACGGGAAAATCCGGTGCTTTGAGGAGGCTTTTTTGCAAAAGCCCGTGACACCTCTTCCTCTCTGTAAACGTGTGCTTACGGAGCAATGGAAACTGCCGGGGCTTGTCCGTAAAAAACACTTCGACCTCCTGCACTATCCTGCAGGCACCGGTCTTCTCTTTGCGTCCGCCCCTCATGTCCTCACTATTCATGATTTATGCTATTTAAAAAACCCTGACTGGTTCCCCAAAAGCCGGGCGCGGTACTTTTCTTTTGTCATGGGGAAAAACGTGCGGCATGCCTCCCGGATTTTTGCTGATTCACAGGCAACGGCCCGGGATGCGGAAGCGCTGCTGTCGGTTCCTTCAGAAAAAATAGATGTCATTCCGCTGGGGATAAGCCCGGACTTCTCCCCTGCAGGGCCGGAGGCACGGAAGCAGCTGAGGCAATGCCTTTTGCTTCCGGAGCGCTTTTTTCTCTTTGTCGGCACGCTTGAGCCACGCAAAAACCTGACAACGCTTGTCCGTGCCTGGGCACGACTGCCGGAATATCTTCCGGAGCTGGTGCTTGCAGGGCGACCGGGCTGGAAAATCACCCAGGATGCTCTCCGTAATGCCAGCGGCGCACAAGCACACCGGCTTCACTTTCTGAATTATGTCCCGGCAGAATTGCTTCCCGCCCTTTACACGGAAGCGACGGTTTTTGTGTATCCCAGTCTGATGGAAGGATTCGGACTGCCGCCTCTGGAGGCAATGGCATGCGGAACACCGGTCGTAACATCCAACACCTCCAGCCTGCCGGAAGTAACTGGCGATGCGGCTGTATTGATATCTCCTGAAGACGAGACGGAATTAGCCGGTGCGCTGGAGTGGGTGGCGGGAGATGAAACGCTGTGCAGCCGGATGCGTGAAAAAGGACTCAGCCAGTCGGCACGCTTCACCTGGGAAAAAACAGCACAGCTGACTTTGGCAGGGTACAGAAAAATACTGGGCGGGTACTGAAGCAGCAATTTCTGCTTCGCTTAAATATACTTGAACGGGCTGGTAAGAATTGAGGGCGGGTTCTCTTTGTAACAGGCTCCAAAGTAAAAAAGGTCGATAAGCCCTTCAGCCGCTTCTTCAGAAAGATGAGTATCCGGCAAATAAGACTTCGCTGTCACAAAAGTGTCCATCATGCCTATAAGTGCCAAAGCAAGCCCTTGCGCGTCACCGCCCGCCAGCTCGCCTTTTTCCAGCCCTTCCTGCATGATTTCCTCAAGAAAACGAAAACGGCGCAGGCGATAAATGGTCTTATCGAGGCGTGGCCCGCCTTTGGGCGGTGCGAAGTAAAGCTGCAGTACCAGCCGTACCGCCTGAGGATTCTCCTCGGCAAATCTGAAAGTTGCACGGGCAATCGCTTTCAGGCGGCCTACGGCATCACTGTAATTTTCGCGGATATCAGCGAGTGTTCTCGTGTACTTTGCCAGAGCAGGCTCCAGCAATTTCCGGAAGAGATCTTCCTTATTTGTGAAATAATAATAAAGAACCGGACGGGTAACACCTGCCCCTTCAATAATTTCTCTAATGCTGGTGCCTTCATAGCCTTTTTCTGAAAAAAGCTGCAGGGCACTTTCGAGGAGGCGTGTTTCCGCTTCGTTAGTTTCGCGTATTTCTGTAAAGTCATTATCCATTATAAGGAACCTACCTACCGTTCGTTCACATGCATAGTATACCTGATCGCACTGCAAAAGAGGAAATGTTGGTGTGCACTAAAACTTCGCCGCCAATGCGGATTTGGTAAATTTTTCCGGAAATGATATACTGCCGATTTTGTGTGGAAAAGGAATGTTTTTGACTTTTTGGGGAGAATTGTATGACACAATTTTTCTGCGGCATAGATTTCGGCACCACAAATTCCAGTGCGGCAGTATCCACGGCAAAAACAGTTCATTTGCTGGATCTGGACCCTGCCAACGACGCTCCCGTATCTCTTCCCTCCCTGCTCTACATCTCCAGAGAAGGCGAGAAAATTGTCGGACGGCAGGCAGCTGATCTCTTTATCGCCCGCAACATCGACCGTGAAATTGAAACAGCGGAGGTGTCGCTGGAGTCTCTGATCCCTGCATTCACCCGGGCGGAGCCGGACAAAGACGAATCGTACAACCCGCTTTTTACAGACCCGAATATCGTGGAAGCTGTAGACGCCAAAATTACGGTGGAAGTTGGGTCGCCCGGTCGTCTTTTTCAGTCTCTTAAAAGCCTGCTCCGTCAGTCTTCCTTTCTTTACACGGAAGTGTTCGGCATTAAATATCAGATGGAAGCGCTCATCTCCTATATTCTGAAAGTAATGAAAGAAGCTGCAGACACCCACGCCGGTTACCCGATTGAGTCCGCTGTATTTGGCAGACCGGTTCGCTTTTCGGAGAAGGAAAATGAAGATCAGCTGGCTGAACGCCGGCTCCGTACAGCAGCATCCCTGGCGGGATTTAAAAACGTCGTTTTTTTCTACGAGCCTGTTGCCGCCTGTGTTGAATATGCTGCGGACACCCGGGACAGCCAGAAGATCATGGTGGTTGATATCGGCGGAGGAACCTGCGACGTTTCCATTATGGAGTTTGCCGCTGCAGAGCATCTCGCGGATCGGCTCTCATCAAGCCGTGTCTTGAGCGTATCCGGAACGCCCGTTGCCGGTGACGAGCTGGATAAAGCGATTATTCGCAGCCGCCTTTTTCCCCTGCTGGGAAGTCGGGCGCATTACGGACCTTCTAAACTGCCGATGCCGCAATATATTTACAGTCAGGTGCTGGATTGGCAAAATCTGTATAAGCTGAATACGGAATCTCAGATTAATTGGCTCCTCGCTGCAGAGGTTTCATCCAATTATCCCGAAGGGTTGAAAGCTCTGCGCATGCTGATTGAGAACAATTACGGTTACCTGCTTTCCAAAGAAGCAGAAGCGGCAAAAAAACGATTGTCCACGGAAAGCACGACCAGCATCACAGTGGATGCGGCCCATCTCCATCTAAAAGACACATTGGACCGCAGTGAGTTTATCGAAATTATTGAAGACACCCTCGATAAAATGTTTGGCTGCATTCTGGAGGCAGAAGAAAAAGCGGGACTCCGGCCGGACGATCTGGATTATGTGCTTACGACCGGAGGTACCTGCCTTATCCCGGCGGTTTATGCGCTGCTGGAGAAACGCTACGGTGCGGAAAAACTGAAACGACGGCATTCCTTCACCAGTGTTGCGGCCGGTCTTGCCACGGTGGCACGTTATGTTTTCAGATGATCGTTTTCTCAATCAGATCCGGCTGTAAGATGCGCAGGCAGGAAGAAATTTCTATTTAAAATTACTTCAGGCAGCCCCCCGATACACACCATGCTTGCCGCTTCAAAGCGGTGATGCTGCGTCATTGCAAAGGGCAGAGCACAGCAGAGAGGAATCCCGGCTGTACGAATGGCGATGGTGCCTGATTCGCTATCTTCAAAGCCTGCCACCTTATGAAAGTCCTCAGGGGAAATTCCCATGGTGTGCAGCGCCATGGAATAAAGATCCCGATGCGGTTTCAGACGGATCTCGCTGGAATCACTTGCTGTGATCTGCGCATCATAAACCCGGGCAGGCGATTGAAAAGCATCAAGAAGCACGTCTTTTCTTCCGGATGAAATCTTCCAGTCGCCTGCCTCGCTGACCAGCACGCGAAAAACTTCATCCAGCACAATAGCCGCTTCAGATCCTATGGAAGAAGTTACCAACGCAAGTTTTACGGGGTGTCGTTCAAAATAGCGTCCCAACTGTGCCAGCCCTTCCCGGGACAGCACTGTCTTTGTGTCAGCTGAATCGTTCCGTTCCAGAAGTGCCGCAATCAGAGGATCACGGAGCTGCGCCAGTTCTTCTCCCAGCCAGCCCTTGAGAAGGGCAAGAGTAATTCCGATGCCGGGCATTGGTTCGATCATTGCCTTTCCGGTCCCGCCGCTGCTTCCCCCCTGCTTCCTGATTTCAGCAAGTGTGGCGTGATAATGCCGATAATAAATTTCGATACCTGCCCGGGACTGCTCCGTCAGGCTGTTCACAGTGAGCCGACCGAGACATCGGGACACCAGAGCCGTAAGTCCCTCCTGACGCTCCGGTTCTCCGGCAGAGAGCAGTCTGTTCCAGTCGGGATCCTGATCAAGCTCCGACAATCCCAGCACGATCAAACTGTTCAAAGCCTCTTTTTTCCGGTTAACATCCATGCCCTGACTGATCGTCCACGCCGTAGACTCCAGAAAATGCCGGCAAATGGACTCCACCTGAAACGACGCCCCATACTGTTGAATCAGATATTCCACATGCTTGGTCGTACTGTTTCCGATAATATTGGGGTAATCCCGCACAGGATCCAGATGTTGCGACGCATTCTCCAGGCTGCGCCCGCACATGGCAGCCGTCATTTTTGCAAGCGATTCGATGCACAATACCTCAGTCGTGGTCGTTGTGCCATCCATGTCCATCACCACGCCTTCTGCACCGTCTGCCAATTCTGTGGCGACGTGAGCCATGGGACACAATTCCCAGGGCGGAAAAACATAGGGCGGGTTGTGAATCAGTGTAAAAGGCTGGGGAATTGCGCTCACCCATCGGGCTGCCTGATCGGCGGAGAGATGTTTATCAGAAAAGGAGTTTGTCATTAGATTTTTCCGGAGGCTGCATTGCTGAAAAACAGGGTCGGGAGGTGTGTGCCCGGCATGACGAAAAAAAACCTGCCGCCGAGCGCGCCTATTATACCAGAGTAAGCCGTTTTCCCTCCTGTTTCCGCTCATAAATAATTGGTTCCCGGTACAAGCATAGTTTATACTTGATAAGCGGCCGACACGATGCGCTCAACAGCAGGCAATGACCTGGAGCCCCGATGGTTTTAAAGAGTCTCAGACATGAAGCAGGTAGCAGTCACAGGCGGAAAAATCAGCGTTGAAGAAGTGCCTCCTCCGGTTCCATCGGAAGGTATGGCTCTGGTGCAAACTGCTTTCTCTCTCATCAGTTCCGGCACGGAAAGCGCTTTTCTTTCGACCGGCGGCGCTGCCGGACTGGCACTGAAAAAAGTACTGGATCCTGTCACTCGGGAGAAATTCAAGCACAATCTTGCCAGTACAGGGATCAGAAGCACCTGGACTCTGGTGCAGAATAAACTCTTCGATACCCAGGCGCCAGGGTACGGATGCGCCGGGATCATAGCGGAAACCGGCCCGGGCGTCCTTCACTTGCGACAGGGCGACCGGGTAGCATGCTCCGGGGTCGGCTATGCCTGCCATGCCGAGCTGAACAGCGTACCCCACCAGCTGATCACGCCCGTCCCCGATGGTGTCGATCTGGATGAGGCGGCTTTTGTCAGTCTGGGCGCCGTTGCCTGCCAGGCGGTCAGGCGTGCCGCACCGTCCTTCGGCGAAATCTTTATCGTATCCGGTCTGGGTCTGGTAGGCCAGCTGACAGTCCAGGTTCTAAAAGCAGCGGGCTGTCAGGTCATCGGCTGCGACCCCCTTCCCTTCCGGCGGCAGCTGGCTGAAAGTCTCGGAGCTGATTTATCCTGTGCTCCGGAAGATTTGGCAGAAGCATCCTGGCAGAACTCCGGCGGCTTCGGAGTGGATGGCGTGCTGGTCTGTGCCGCATCGAAAGACAGCAGTGCTGTCAACGAAGCATTGCGTGCATGTCGCCAGAAAGGACGGGTCATTGTTGCCGGTGCTGTCGGCATGCATCTCGAAAGAGAAGCACTTTACCTGAAAGAACTGGACTTCGGACTGTCCTGTTCCTACGGACCCGGACGGTACAATCCGCTGTATGAAGAGCAGGGCCTGGACTATCCGATCGGGCATGTACGCTGGACGCAAGGAAGGAACATGGCGGCATTTCTTCTCATGATCCGCGACAAACGGGTACAGGTGCGCCCGCTGATTCATCTGCAGGTCTCTGTCGATGAAGCGCCTGCCGCGTATGATGCCATTCAGCACCGGAAAGAAGTGATCGCCGCCCTTCTCGAGTATCCCGCTCCCGCGCAGCAATCAGCTCAAACGCCCTTTAAACGTGTTTACGTACTGCGCGCCAGCCCGAATAAAAAGAAAGAGCTTGCGGTGTCCGTTTTCGGTGCCGGCGCTTTCGCTTCCGGAATTCTCCTGCCTGCTTTAAAAGGAGTTCCGGGATGTCGCCTCCATTCCCTCGCCTGCGCAACAGGTCTGCATGCTCAAAAATGGGCGAAACGTTTCCAGGCCGACGCCTGCTCCACGGACTATAAAGAACTGCTGAAAGATCCGGCACTGGATGCCGTCTTTATTACGACACGGCATCACTTGCACAAGGCAATGGCGCTGGATGCCATTGCTGCAGGCAAACATGTTTTTGTTGAAAAACCGCTGGCACTCACCACAGAAGCGTGTGAAGAGATTTGTGATGCGGCGCAAAAACAGGGAGTTCTGCTTGCCGTGGGGTTCAACAGACGCTTTGCCCCGCTGTCGTTACGGGCACAACAGCTTTTTTCCGGAACAAAGCAAGCGCATCTGCTGCTCTATCGCTGCAATGCAGGTGCTCTTCCTCCCGATCACTGGGCGCTGGATCCGCTTCAGGGCGGAGGGCGCATTCTCGGGGAGGCTGTCCACTTTTTTGATTACGCCTGCTGGTTCTTTCAGGATGTTCCCCGCACAATTCAGGCGGAATGCGCGGCGCCCGCACAGAGGGGAAAAGGCATCGATTCCGTTTCTGTGTCCCTTCTTTTTTCCCGGGGCGCACTTGCCACGGTGCTTTATACAGGCGACGGAAGCAGCCTGCTCGAAAAAGAATATATAGAAATCCATGGCACTGAAAGTTCTCTCACTATCCACGATTTTAAACAGCTGACTCCATACGGTATTGGAGCCGGAAAGATCACTGCCCGGCGGATCGACAAAGGGCACACTTCACTGATTACCCATTTCATCCGGGCAATTCAGGGGCATGAAGCACTCTCTGTTTCAGGAGAGGACGGCAGGCTTGCCACTTATATTGCCGAAGAAACACTACGTCAGATTAATGCTTTTCATAAGGACACCTTATAATGCGCTCTTCGTTACTTCATTTTCTGCTTTCGCTCTCATTTTCTTTTTTGCTGTGCCTGGCTGTACCCGTCTTTGCCGAAGTAAAACCTTCGGACGATCTTTCCGAGCTTGTGGACAATATTTCCATTTCACAGGGCTGGGGCAACCCGGGAATTAACACTGCCGCCTGGATGGCGGAAGGATCACAACAGCCCCTGCGCATTGGTGACACTGTTTTTGAAAAAGGAATCGGCACACATGCTCAGGGAGCGATTCGTATCCCTCTGAATAAGGGATACAACACTTTTTCAGCAAAAACCGGAGTACAGTGGCAGGGGGGCGGGAAAGGCAGTGTTGTTTTCAAGGTACAGGTAGACGGCAAATCAGTGTATACCGGCAAATCGATGAGCGACAGTGATACGCCCGCTGCCCTGCATCTTTCCGTGCAGGGTGCCGATGAATTGCTTCTCCTGTCCCATGATAACGGCGACGGAATCAGTTGTGACATGGCAAACTGGGTGGATGCGCAGCTTATCCGTGACACCCGTGTCCCGGTCATCGGTGTACCTGTCTGGAAATTCGGCAGTAAAGACGCTTCTCCTCTGGCGGAAATGGAAGGAAGTTTTGCTCTGGCAGGGCAAAGCGGAAACGCGCAGGCAGCTTTCTGCGTCCCTCTGCGTTGCGCCACCCTGTTTACATCTCCCGGGCAGGACATTGCTGTATCTTTTCCGCTCGCCGGGATCAGCGAATCTTTTACGATTGAAGCGCAACTGCAGGGCGTCGGGACAGCCAAAGGCATTGCAACCCTTTCTCTGGCTTCAGGCGAAACGGTGCGCCAACCTTTGACCGAAGATGTGACCACGCTTACAGTCAGAGGGAACAGCGGCACAGCGGAGGAAAGTCTGACCCTTACGATTCAGACTAACTGCAGCGCCCTTGTACGCCTGAAATCGTTGACTTACAGCTGCGACGGCATCAAAACACCGTTGCCTTTTTTCCCGCCGCAACGCCTGGCTGCCGGCAGTGACGCACCGCCCGCTATTGCCATGCAGCCTTTGCTTGAACAGGAAATCATAGAATGGGACTGGCGCATGCAGGACGGCATCGGCGCCGGAGCAACCAGAAACAGCTATGCGGACGCTATTAAAAAAGCACTGGCCTCCCATGAGCATACGCCTGTATTCCATGAGGAAGACAGCGAATATCTGTCACGGTGCTTTCAGGAGCTGACCGGTAAAACACCTGACGACGCCCCGGCCTGGGAAATACTCTGGCGATGCCTCCATCAGAAAAAGCGCGACTTTTTTCTCGCGCAGATGCCCTCAGGCAACACGCCTCTTCTTTTTGTAAAACACGCTCCGGGCGGATTCAGCCATCAGTTGACCCAATATTATGGGCGGTATGCACGACCCGGCGGCGGTGTATTTGTTCTGGAGGCGCCGGGTGCCTCCATGAGAGTCCGTGCGCTTGCTGAAAGCCATTTTCCCGATGGGAGTTTCATGCATCCGGAAATCTCGACGGATGGCGGGCGCATCCTGGTCGCTTTCTGCGCAACAGAAATTGGGGCAGGCGGCTCTTTTGACGGAAACCCGGGTCATTTTTTTAACCTTTACGAGATCAGCGCAGACGGCGCAGAGGCAAAACGCTTAACCCGTGGCAACTTTGATGATTTTGCGCCTAAGTTTCTGCCCGATGGCGATGTCATTTTTATTTCTACACGCCGTGGCGGATGGCACCGCTGCGGCACACCGGGCTGCGAAGTGTACACCCTTGCCCGCATGCAAGCGGACGGACAGAACATTCAGGTGCTTTCCTTTCATGAAACGCAGGAATGGGACCCCGTTGTCCTCCACGACGGAAGGGTCGTCTACACCCGCTGGGACTATGTTGACCGTCACGCTGTTCACTATCAGCAACTGTGGGTAACCAGACCCGACGGCACGAACCCTGCCATTTTTTACGGAAACAACACACTCAACCCCGTGGGTGTCTGGGAAACTCGACCCGTGCCCGGAAGCGATAAAGTGATTGCAACAGCCGCACCACATCACGGCATGACTGCGGGATCCATTATTCTGATCGATACAAGCAAAGGCATGGATGATCTGGAACCGCTGACACGGCTCACCCCTGAAGTGCCCTTCCCGGAAAGCGAGGCCGTGCTTTTGCCGCACTGGCGCAGTGAGCTGCGTCCGGATCCCCCCGCCGTAACCCCGGAAATGGAAAGATGGCCGGGACAATGCTACAAAAATCCCTGGGCATTCTCAGAAAAGCTCTTCCTCGCCGCCTACAGTTTCGATCCGCTCATCGGCGAGCCTAAAGGAAATTTCGCTAATACCTTCGGCATCTATCTTGTCGATGCTTCCGGAAATAAAGAACTGCTCTACCGTGACCTGAACATATCCAGCCTCTCGCCCCTTTCCATGCAGCCCCGGAAAAACCCGCCTGTATTGCCCTCCGCCCTGCAGCCCGATGCTGCGCCGGAAGGCACCTTCTATCTGCAGGATGTTTACGAAAGTGATCCGCGTCTTCCCGAAGAAAAAATCACGCACCTGCGGCTGGTTCAGGTGCTGCCCAAATCCACACCCGGTGCTAACAACCCTACTGTCGGCGCCGCCAACGCATCCCCCGGAAGGCAGGTGCTCGGTACGGTACCGGTCGAAGAAGATGGCTCCGCTTACTTTAAAGCACCGTCCGGAATCGGCATTGCTTTTCAGGCACTGGACGCATCCGGACAGGCCGTTCAGGTTATGCGGAGCCTTACCTACCTGCAGCCAGGAGAAAATGTTTCCTGTGTAGGATGCCATGAAACCCGGAGCAGCACGCCTCCCACTGTTTCGGTGCGCTCTCAGGCATTGCGGCGCGCACCCTCTGAAATCACGCCTGCCCCGGATGGCTCCAGACCGTTAAGTTACCCTATTCTCGTGCAGCCGGTTCTCGACAAACACTGCCTAAGCTGCCATGACGCAGAGGCGACGCAATCAGAACTGAAGCTTACCGGTGCCCCTGAAGGACGCTACACACAGTCCTACAACGCTCTCATCCCTCATGTATCTTTTTCCTACTGGGGGCGCGGTCAATTCCCTGCAGGCAACTGTGAACCCGGCACTCAGCCCGGTTTTTTCGGTGCCCGGGGCAGCCATCTGACCCAGCTGCTTCTGAACGGACACTACGATGTGAAGCTGGATAAGGATGAATGGGAACGCCTTATAACCTGGATGGATGCCAACGCTCTTTTCTACGGTACATTCAACAAAAAAGACCAGGCAAGACAGCAAATGGCAGAACGCATAGCCGGTCCGGAACTCGAATAAAACACAACGAATCAGGAGAATCTCCGATGAAACAAAATCCTATCCTCTGGCTGCTTATTCTGCTCCCTGCAGCACTCTCCGGCTGCTCGGGGGTATGCGCCAACGACGACGATGAACAGGATCGCACAGTAACCATCACGGCAATGGAGGACACCCTGGGGTACACTCTCTCCGCACCGTTCTACCAGTTTTCCGGAACGCTAACAAAGGAATCGTCCAAAGATCCCTGGAAACTGAAAGCAGACTTCTATCTGCCGAATTCAGGCTGCTATGTTTCCGACCCCGAGATACTCATAGCAGAGTCTTACCCGGAACAGGTGAAAATCACGCTGACTGTCAATCCTGCTCCTCCCGGCATGATCATCTTACCTGCCTTCTTTGTGAAGTCGGCAGAGGCGGAAATCCAAGCCTCCGACGAAGCGGTCTTTTCCGTCGTGCTCGTTGACAAAATACGGCGTCACCATGATGATTTAAAAAGAAGACTCCCCGCACCCCCGGGCGCACCAAACCAGCAACCACGCAGACCGGCACCAAAGCCCGTTCCGCCTAAGCTTCCTCCTGGCGCTTATACGCCACAATAACCCCTTGCCCCTCCTGAGCATCCGCATTTAGCCACCGAAGATGGTTCTAAAATAATCCGGGTTGTCGAGTTTAGGAAGATCGTTGTTAATAAAATCCTGCAGCTCCTGTTCCGTGATCTCCGAGGCTTCACGCCTGGGATGAATCCGGATCCGGCGTCGACGAATCTTTTTTCTGGGTGCTTCCGCATTTTCAAAAAATTGATTCAGGCAACTTTTCAGATGCTCAGACACTACCTGATGAAGATGGTTGTAGATTTCTTCGCGGTTATCGGACTGCATAATACTTTTCTCAAGAGAAAGCACTGTCCCGGCAAAAATAACAACAAATTCATTGCACTCCGGACAGGGCCCCACAATGAGCGCTTCCTGCTGCGGAATCATCAATTGCCCCTCGACTCCGCAATGAGGGCATTTTACACGCAGTATACTAAACATGATATCACCTCATTCTGTGTTTCTACCCATTTATATTATACCACAGATAAATATCTTTGATCTACAGGCGATTTTATGGCTTTTCTTTGTTTTTGTGTATTATTAAGTCGCTATTCATTGATTCTGTCCGAAAAGACAAAGACAAACTCTGAATCGGAAGCACTACTCTGATACAATACAGGTATGAATACAAAAGATTACTGGAAATTATTCACCAACGACCAAAGTCCCGCCGATTTTGTATGGCAATACGGCCGGGGAGACAGTATCGTTGCCGTCGAGGCTTTTCTGCAAAGTTACCCCAACTTTATGGGAATTATGCGGACAGGCAGTTGGAAAGAGACTTTTGCTTCCGAAGAGCCTTTGCATCGCGACACGCTTCGTTTCGCTCTGCGCTTTTTTCTTGAAGAAAGGCGCAGCGACTGGGAAAACAAAATCGAAGAGTATCGCTATCTTGAAAAACAAAAAACTGCTGAAACAAAAGCACAGCAGGACGCCCGGGCGCTGGCGGAAGCGCTTACCCGTATAGAAGAAGATGCGCATAAATCTCTGGAAACAGGTGTCGCGACTATTACAGACCTGGAGACTCCGGAACGCTTGTCAGAATATACGGAATCAACAGATGCCATGTCCGACAGCGAGGTGAGTCCGGAAGATGATTACAGTCCTGATTTGTATCCGAACGCACCGGATGAAACAGCCGGCATCTGATTTTAATTATGTACCACACTTTTTCCGGCATAGAGACGGGGCTGTAACCGGATGATTCAGGAACATACATCAATTCTCGCACTGGCGCCAAACTGGCTGGGTGACGCTGCCATGGCAACGCCTGCCTTTCGCGCCCTCAAGCAATTACACAAAAACGCTTTTCTGACCATCGCCGGATCAGCAGCTGTTTGTGCCCTGCTGGAAGAATCGCCCTGGGCAGATGCCCTCCATCCTCTCCCCGTCCGGGCAGGCCTCCCAGTCCTCCGCCGTGAAGCGCATTCACTGAAAAACGCCGGCCGCGATCTCATTGTTGTCTTCCCCCACTCTTTCCGTTCCGCCTTGCTGGCAAGGCTTATCGGAGGAAAAGAACGGATTGGCTATGCCCGGAACGGGCGTTCCTTTCTGCTGACACATCCTGTGGAACCCTACCGGGAAGAGGGGCGTATTACACCAATTTACATGTCGGAAGAATACCTTAATCTTGTGGCTCCCGCCGGCGCTATCGGCGATAATGCGGGACTGGAACTGGGTGTTTCCGCAGTACTGCTGAAAGAAACAAAGGAAAGGCTCCACGGCACAACACCCCTTGTAGGGATCGCTCCCGGCGCCGCCTTCGGTCCCAGTAAACGCTGGATACCCGAGGCGTTTGCAAAAACAGCAGACTTGCTTTTCGAAAAAAGAGGTGCCCGATGTGTCCTTATTACCGGACCGAATGAAAAAGATCTGGCGCAGGAAATCCGGGCAGCCGCAAAACACCCCCTGCTGGAAATGCCCCGAGCCGATGCAGGAATCGCCGGGCTCAAAGCGGTAACAGCATCGCTGGATCTGCTGATTTGCAACGACAGCGGCCCACGGCATATTGCGGTTGCCTTTCATGTCCCTGTTGTGTGCATTATGGGTTCCACCTCCCCGCGCTATACGGACAGTCCTTATGAAAAAGGGACAGTCATCCGGGAACCGCTCCCCTGCAGCCCCTGCCAGAAAGCGGTCTGCCCTCTGGGGCACCACCTCTGTATGCGTCTGATCACGCCGGAGCGCGTCTTCAGTGCCGCCGACGCGCTGCTCCCCTCCGCATAAAATCTTCACTTCTCCCTACTGATCCGGTTTCATAAGACGGGACGTGATACCTTTCAAAGATTCAGAAAATGCTTGCGGAATTGCCACACTTGCTATATACTGAATATTGAATACTGTTTAATTTACGAATATTTTGGTTACGTCATCACGCCTGTCTTTCCTCCCGAAATACAGTACAGGAGTGCCTTTATGACTACTGAGAAAGAGCCGGACATTTCCCGACGTGACTTTGTCTGTCGTTCGGCGACAGCAGGGCTCCCCTTCCTGGGCACCAGAAAAATCCGCCAGGAAAGGCGCTGTATGCGTACTCCTGCCCCGCCGCATGCACCTGTTCAATCGCGCGCTGCCGTGGCAGCTGTCCGGGGCACTGATCTCAAGGCGATGGCTCGTGAAGCGCTGGATGCTTTCGGCGGAGCCCGGGCGATTGTCGGCGAAGGAGAAACGGTTTTTATCAAGCCCAATTTCGGCGCTTTCGGCATGGTAAAGTACAACCCGGTGCTGAAAGGCGATTGCACAAAGCCTGAGATCGTGGCTGCTGTGGCTGAAGAATGCCTGAAAGCCGGGGCAAAAAAAGTCACTATCGGCGATGCGGGGCAGGCCTACCGTTACGACTGGAACCGAATCGCTTTCCTCGACGGCTCTTCGACCATGGAAAAAGAGGCCGGACTTCTTGCTTTAAAATACCCTGGCAGACTAGAACTGGCCTGTCTGAATGCCGACTCGCCCGGATGGGATCCCGTACCGTCTTATACCAGATTAAACAAGATCTATGTTTCCTCCATGATCACCCGGGCAGACAGAGTTATTTCCCTCCCTGTTTTGAAAAGCCACCGCTGGACACATATTACCGGAGCCATGAAAAACTTTGTCGGCGCCACTTCAACCCGTCATTACGGACTGGGCATCCAATGGCGCTTCATCCTGCATAGTGCCGGAATTGAACAGAGTTTTCTGGATATTGTCCGTGAAGTCAAGCCCGATTTCACACTCATGGACTGCTCCCTTTGCTGCGAAGGGAACGGCCCTCATGTGTGTCATCCTTACTGGGGCGAGACGGTGGACATGCGTGTCCGCCTGGGCAGCTGGCTGGTGCTGGCTGGTCGTGATCTCGCTGCAGTAGATGCCACGGCAGCCCGTGTTATCAGCCACGATGTATCCGCTGTCACACATCTGCAAATGGCATATAATCAGGGGCTGGGTCAGATTCAGGAAGATAAAATTGATCTTCTGGGAGCCTCCCTGTCTGAGCTTCAGGTTCCGTGGAAAAAAGCCTCCCTCACCAAAGGTTTTATGGAGGTGCTTCTGCCGGGCTTCAACCTGCTGACCGGCTGCCGCTGAGAAAACACCTCCCCCGGAAACCCCGACGCGTCTGCTCATTGAACGGGATTTTACTTTGCCGTACAATGAATGAAGTTTGCTTCGATCACTACGGAAAGGAAATTCCATGAAGATAAGATCTCTCCTTCTTTTTATTCTTGCACTCACCCCGCTCACAGGCAACACGGCGGAATTGTGGCGTTTGGGTGCGACAGACAGAAACTGGAACGACTTTGCCATCGCCGGGGATCATCAGGCCTTTATGCGGCACTTTGCGGCGGGAGTCAGCCTGACTGTGAATCAGGATAATCCTGCAGAAGCATGGCCCTATATTCATCCCGGCCCGGAAGACGCCTGGGCAGGCGGTCGGCCGCAGGTCTTTAAAATAAATTTTTCGCTCGAGGCCATACCGGAAAGCGCCTGCCGGTTCACCCTCGCACTGGCAGCAACACACCCCCAGTCGCCGCCCCGTATCATGATTTCCGTCAACGGCCATGCCAGCGACATCATGCAGCTTGCGGCGGGCAGCAGTGACGCGGCGCTCAGCAATCCGGAAAAAGGCAATGCTGTCAGCCCCTCGATAGTCTTCCCTTCCGCCTGGCTCCAATTGGAACACAACCAGATTGAGATTGCCAATCTTGCAGGCTCCTGGATGCTGTATGACAGTATGGTTCTGGAGGATGGTGTTTCCCCGGTGCCCGAAATCACACGATTTGAAGCGGAAAGCACCCTGCTCTTTAAAGAAGTCGATGGCGCTCCGCGGCAGGCAGTCCGTGTACGGATCACGAATCAGGGGCTGGCGGGAGAAGGAACGCTGTCCCTTGCCGGCACTGAAGAAGCAACACAGCCTGTCACCGTCGCCCATGGCGATTCGTCACTCATGCTGCTGGTACCGCCTTTCACCAAAAAAGAGTGGCGTCAGATCGTACTGGAAACAGGCAATACCAAGCAGCTTGTCGGGTTCGATGCAAGCCCTGAACGACAGTGGACGCTTTTTGTTGCACCCTCTGCTCACACTGATATCGGCTACACCGATCTGCAGGAGAAATGCATGGCGCTTCATGCGGACAATGCCTGCTCCGCTCTCGATGAGATTGCAAAGAAGCCTCTTTTCAAATGGAACCTGGAAGTATTTGCTCAGTATGACTGGTTCAAACAGCAATACCCCGAACGGGTTGAGGAGCTGGATAGGCAAATTCAGAACGGCAAAATCGGGCTGACGGCATTTTATCTGAATATGCTGACCGGACTGTGTTCGGGCAGCGAAATGATGCATCTTCTTGCGCCGGCTCAGGCCACTGCCCGTCGGCTTGGTGTACCTGTACAGATGGCATCCATGAATGATATTCCGGCGGCAACAGGCACCCTGCCCATGTTTCTGCGTCATGCCGGGGTCCGCTACTTTGCCGAAGCGCTCAATGAGGACAGAGGCCCGGTGTTCAGGCATTGTGATCCCGAAATGAATCAGTCGCCCTTCTGGTGGGAGGCGCCTGACGGGTCCCGGGTGCTCACCATTTTCACCAGAACCTATTTTCAGGCGATGCAGATCCATATGCACGAAAACACAGTCGCCATGGAAGAAGCACTGCCCGCTTTTCTCAAAACCTTTATCCGATACGACTACCCGGGCGATGCTCTTTTTATTAACGGTGCGTATCTGGATAACTGGGGTATGAATCCTGTTTACGGGAAAACTGCCGATGAATGGAACCGCAGCTGGGCTTCTCCGAAAATCAAGCTGGCAACCGCAGAGGAATATTTCCGGTATATAGAAGAGAACTTCGCTCAGGATCTTCCTGTATACAAAGGCACCATGGGCGGTTTCTGGGAAGACGGAGCCGCCTCAACGGCAAAAGAAACGGCACAGGTGCGGTGGTCGAAAAACCTGGTGTCCGCACTGGAAAAATGGGAAGCACTGGCCGCAATCAGAGGTCTGGAAGCCGAAGACGGAGCGAAAGAGGATGCGCTCTGGTCGAATATTCTTTATTATGATGAGCACACCTGGGGCTCGGCTGTCAGCATCAGTGATCCGGACAATCCGCAAAGCACAGGACAGTGGGCGCGCAAGGCGTCCTATTCCAATAAAGCCTATGAAGAAAGCGCAACCGCTGCGAAAACACGGGGACTTGCAGCCATCACCCGGCTGGCCGGCCTCTCCGGAAACTCCGGAACCGGAGTGCTCACGGTCGTGAACTCCTTCAGCTGGGACAGAGACATTCCTGTATCATTGCCTGCGGGGACTTTTGCTGAAGCGATTGTTTTGAAAGACGTAAAAAAAGGAAAGAAAATCGTACCTCAGCAGACTTCTGCAGGCGGTTTTTATTTTGTAGCGGAAGACGTACCTGCTCTGGGTTGGCGCAGCTACGAGATTCTCACAGGAAGCTCGGACAACGCCGCTCCCCTGCTCACCGTCTCCGAGGCGGATCCCTACAGCTTCGTCAGCCGAACTTTTGCCTTCCATATCAACCCGCAGACAGGCGGGCTTGACCGGCTTACCAATCTGGAAACTGGAGACGAGTGGGTAGACCAAACATCAGGCTATCATCTCAATCAGTTTATTCATGTGGAAGGTGGAAGCCAGGGTATCATTTATTCCAATCTGGAAACTTTCACCGATTTCAGGATGATTTCCCCTACGCAGGCCTCTGTATCGCTGGTTGAAAACGGCCCTGAACGTGCTGTGTTGCAGATTACGAGTACCGGCGGCTTTTCGCCCGTCGATACGCAATTGATTGTCCATAAAGATGGAACGCTTGATTTTATCAATACCATTCACAAAACCGAAACCCTGAAAAAAGAAGGCGGCTACTTCGCCTTTCCCTTCAATATGAATACGCCCGACAGAGCTACTGCCTATATGGAAGCGCCTTACGGCGTCTTCGCTGCGGATCAGGATTATATGCCCGGTGCGTGCCGGGAATGGCATGCGGTGCAGCATTTTGCCGCTGTGGACGATGGCACACGCTCCGCTTATATTGCCGCTCCTGACACGCCGCTTTTCACGGTGGGCGATGTGAACCGGGGCGTCTGGCCCAACCGCCTCAAAGGCAACAGACACATTCTTTTCGCCTATGTCTACAACAACTACTGGCACACCAATTACAAGGCATCGCAGGGGGGCGATCTGCGCTGTGCCTTTTCTCTGAAACTGAACCACAGCGCCTTTGATGCTGCCGATGCCACCCGTTTCGGCTGGGCACGCAGCCTGGATATGACGCCGGGCGTACAGAATGTCATTCTCAGTGAGAGCAGTCCGGAAAACGCCCAGACAAGCATGATCATGCTGAGCGACAAATCAGTCATCCTCAGTGAACTGCTGCCCCTTCCCGGCGGAAAACGAATGCTTGCACGCTTCTACAATCCATCGCCTGTTGCTGCACGCACCACTTTAAAAATACGGGGCGTTACGAAGCAAAAACTCTATGAAACCGATCTCTTCGGTGAAAACGGAAAAGAAATTCCAGCCGTGATGCCCTTCAGCGTGCCGCCGCACGGCATTAAAACACTGGTGCTTGAAGCCAAATAGCCTTCCACCGGACTGAAGCACGGAGTCATTATGACCGGGCATCCACCTGCGGTTCACCTTCCGCAGGGCGGATGCCTGTTTCTTTTTCAGGGGTGGCTCCATCCTGGTCAGGTATCACTCCGGCAAAAAACACGACAAAGAAAGTCAGTCCCCATATGGAAATATGCTCGAGAATCGCCGCCGACTGAACGGGCTTCACCGCTGCCATCACAAAGGAAGATGCTGCTGCAAGTTCCGCCTGAAAGAGCAGCTGAAGCGCTTGATAAACAAGATCCCACCGCAGTTTCAGTCCGAGTATAAAAAACACAGAAAAACACACCAGATAAGGCAGAAAAAACACACTGTAACCCCAGAACGGCACTGGAGTAAATTGCTTTTTTCCGAACCGGTCTTTCAGAATCAGCGCGGCATACCAGAAAGCTCCCAGCGAAAAAAAGACAGCAATAGCGCCTGCAACGGGCACGTGAATGTCCGCCCAGCGCCATGAACCCCAGAGGGCTGCGCGGGAATAGGGAAACAGCCCGGTCAAAAAAATAGACAGGCACCCGCCGATAAAGAAGATCGTACCGACAAAGGTGCCAATGGGAGAAAGATCCCGAAGCTGCCGGCGCACATATAACATAACCGGGATCATCATCAGCCCGCAGTAAGTCATGGCTAGCGTAAAAAGCCAGAACCAGCGGGGGTTATACCGGGCATCAAAGCTGCCCAGCGCACTGAGCATTTCTTTAGTGATGGCATAGTGATTTTCGGCAGGATACCCCAACCGGGCGAGAAGCACAAGCCCCCAGAAGCCACCAGTGAGGCACGCAAGATGCCACCGCATTTCTTTTGGCGTGTGCCCACCTCCCGCAAGACGCAACAAACGCTTCATGACGCATCACCCTTTTGCCCGGAAGCTCCGGGGCTGCCTGTCAGAAGGCAGCAGCCTGTGCCTGAACCGGCAGCTGCATTGTGCCGACCATTTTCTCCATCAATGTAGTAAAAAAGGCTTCCATATGAGGTCCGAGCCAGGACATCTGTCCCGTTTCATAGGCAAGCCCGCCTTTTTTATCAAACAGATCCCCATAGTAACGGTCAGGAGATATATAACCTGCATAATCACCGGAAAAGCCGGACACCCAGAGGCTTATCCCTTTGCGGGACGCCCAGTTCTGCCAATCGGCAGCTATTTCACCGCTGAAATCGCCAGGTGTATTCACAAAGAGGGCATCTCCCACTTTCACCGCACCCATCCACCCGCGGTTGCTCAAACCGACCAGATAACGGGACAGAGGCGACAAGCGCCAATTAGGGCTGAAAAGGCGCACCTGCAGCGGCGGAAGTTCGAGAGAAACACCGACACTGGCCACATCAGCACGATCCGAAAAATCCAGTTCTTCCCTGGTCGCTTCCAGCACGAGCTGTGCCAGAGCATGACCGAGGGCTTCACATTTTCCGTAATCGGAACTGGCCTCGGGAGCGCGGGGGCTCATGCTGCCCACAGCGCCGCCCAGATACACCGCAGTTGTTCCAGTTTCCTCTTCAATCTTTCGCTGGAGATATCCTGGAAACTCTGCTGATATCTGCATGTTATCGCTGTCCAGAATAGTCGGGTGAGCAGAAAAGCGCGTAATGATACAGCGTTCGCCGCTTTCCTTTTCAATCACCATCCAGTTCAGCAGCGGATCCACACCCGCATCCCGGGTACGATTACGGATGTACTGGGTTGCATCAGCAGCGCCATGAACAAATTTTGCCGGGGCAAGCGAACGGACAGCTTCCAGAATCGCACGGGTAAAGGCTGCTGTCAGGATGTCGGGTACTTGAGGATCATAGGGCCCGAAAGAAATGGCTGCGACGAGCCCGGGTGCCATGCCTCCGACACTGTCATGTGTGTGACTTGCTGTGAAAAAGAGGTCTTTCGCTGTCAGAGATGTTTCCTTTGCGACAGCTTCACGCACCATATCGGCAACGTTGGTAGGAACGAGCAGCATATCAGAACCGATCAGCACAGCCGTATCTTTCCCATCGCTGAAAGCAACGGCTTTCACAAAAACATCGTCATGAATTCCGGTGGAGGGTTCACCTCTCCGGGCACTCAACCCCGCCAGCGGCACTCCCGCCGGAGGGTTCAGATTGGCAACGCCCCATCCGCACAGCAATTGCCCCGGCTCGCCGGTAATATCGTTTTTGGCGGCAACGGTATCAATTTGTGCAAGGTTGCGCTGAAAGTAGGCGGCATTTTCGAAGCTGCTGCTATAGGTGGGCCAGGGCCCAATAAAGAGAAGAAAAGCACTGGCGAGGAGGAGAAGCAGAACAACGACACCCAGAAGAATTTTTTTCAGCAAACGCATTATTATCATCCTTGTTGTGAGGAATATGTTTTACGCAACAGGGCGTATCTTAAAAATACTGCCCACTCAAAAGACCCGAACAAATCACATCCGGTTTCGCTTTTTCCTGCTTTCAGTCAGCGCCCCGCTGCAGAACCGCCCAATGGACAGGGTGATCGCTTTTAGATGCAGGCGGTGAAAGAAAATAACTTTCCAGCACTTCAAAAGAAGCGCTTGCAAAAATATGATCTATGATTTTGTCCCGCTGCTGTTCCGGATTCTCAGGATCGGATAAATCCGCCTTCTCCTCCGCTGAAACGGGATAGGATTGATGTACCCGCTCATAATACGGAGATTTTCGTGTGAAATTAAAATCGCCCAGGGCAATGGCATGGCGATATTCACTGCCCGATGCAGCCAGATTTTCCGCATGGGCGGACATCACCTCGTGCGGACCGGCCGGATGGTTGGATGAAACGAAAACATGTCCGCCGTTGACGTCCAACTCCGCCGACAGTGTCGCCACTTCATCCACAGTGCTGTAGGTCAGTCTGATTTGAGGCGATCGGATAGGATAACGGGACAGCAGCGCCGTGCCGTAGCTGCCGATGATGCTTCCAGGACCGTAACAGGCATTATATCCGAGAGAAGAAGCAAAGTACCGGACAGGATCTGCCATTCCCCCTGAAGGTCGCGCTGTATCGCTCTCCTGCAGTGCGACCACGTCCGCATCACAGTGCTTCAGAACCTTGAGTTGCGCCTGATACCCAATAGTGCCGTCCTGCTCGGAGCCCTGCTGGATGTTATACGTCATCACGGTCATGCGATTTTCATGGCCGGGCGCATGCCCTGCCCTGCGATATCCCTGCCATGCCTGCATCAGGAGAAATAGCACAAGAAAAGATAAGGCTGCCCTGTACATCAGCGTCTGCCGTAATGCATTTGGGCGGTGAGTCGACTTTTTTAGCCACAGGATGAAAAGTGCAGTACCTGCGGGAAGAAAAGGAAGGTAAAACCGGTTGCGAAGCCACTCACCACCAGGCACATAGCCCCAGACATTGGTGAGGATCAGAAGCAGCGATACAGAGAGGAGAAGCAGAAACCCGGGAAAGATGCGCAGCGATGCCTGACGGGGATCAGCAAAGGACATGACAGCTTGTGCCCTCCGCATATTCAAAACAATGACAGGAGACAAAAAGAGAGCGAACAACAGTAAGGGCTGGCCTGAAAGTGTGGCACCGGGCAGTATGACCGCTGCATCGGACGGGCTCTGTGGCAGCGGCGGTCGCCCGACAATGAGCCCGGACATGAGGAGAAGCAAAAACAGGGCATTCCATAAAAGTCCGTTTTTTCTGAACTGTTCAGAGAAGCATGCCTGCTTCTGCAGCAGAAAAAACAGTGTGAACGAAAGGAGGCTAATCCCGGGGAACAGTAAGCCTGTCAGGAAAAGAGAGTGGTAGCCATGCCAGCAGCATACCGCCAGCGGACAGGAGAAGAACAAAGAGATCAGTGCATAGTTTCCGAAAAGACTCAGCAGCGCCAGCGTATTTCCCGGATATGCCGGCAGCTCGTCCGGCGCGCCGGATTCTGGCAGGGACGCCAGCACACGATGACTCAGAAGCAGGTCGGCACCTGTCAGAGGAACACCCAGCAGAAAAGGGCGGATATGCATGGACAGATCAATGGAATTTCCCGCTGAACGAAGCAACACCAGGATCAGCACCGCGAGAGCCAGCCCGCTGCCTCCGTCCCCCTGAATTGAACAGTATTGCCTGCTAAGGAGAAAGGCATAAATAATCAGCCAAACGGCAACGCCCATTCCGGAAAGCAACACCTGCCCCGGTGTAGATAGAAAGGGGGTCAGCAGCCTGCACAGAAAAAAGAAAACCAGACAAAAGCGCAGGGTCTTCCGATCCCACCGGCGGGGAATCAGCCACAGCAGTCCGGCAGCCAGAAAAAGGAACAACCCGAATATTTCATAACCCGGTTCCAGTTTAATCAGGCTTAACCGATAAATGCTTTCAATCCAGCGACCGAAAAGCTGAAAGAAAAACAGCAGCAGCAGAGCAAAGAAACAGGTGCTGGTGCTCTGCTGTAAAGCGTTCTTTTTCTTCTCTTCCGTTCTATCTTCTGTCATAATGCGCCTGTAAGCTGCATCCCTTCCTCTATGAGAGCATCCACTTCCCGGCGGGCACGGACAATGACTTCAGGATCCTGTGTATAGTCCGTCCACGATGCTGTAACTTCTTCCCTGACCGCCAGCCCAGCCCGGGCTCTCTCCGCATAATCCTGCAGGTTTCCCTCTTCTGTCGCCCGCCTTGCAATTTCCTCAAGCATCGCCAGCGCTTCATAGTCTTCAATACCATCACGCAGGTTTTCCATCCGGGTACTGGCAAGAGGCATCCGATTCGGACCCGGATACATCAGAATCCCATCACTGTTCGTTTTAAACGAATAGGGATTCCACGGGCGGTCCGGCCATTTCGGTTCTTCCGTATTCCAGTTTTCCTGCCCGTCATACAGATTGATCAGGTAATAAAGAAAACCGGTAATTCCTTTCTGGTAGTATTGCCACGGGAGGATCCGGGGATCCACACCGGGAAAGTCGATAAACAGATTGGCATAGGGTCTGCCGGGACCACAGCATACATAAGCCCAGACTTCATCACCTGCTTTCTGCCGTTCCCGCACCAGTTCCATCTTCTCGGCGGGCAGCTGTTGTGTCAGCGGGGTCCATACATTAATCAGACCGTAATGTTTTTCATTGATCGGATTGGCACTTTCCCGTTTCAGCCAGGGAAATTGATCCCGGAGCATGCCAAACACGCGGCGTATGGAAGGATCCACCGTATTTACCGGATCCTCGCGCATCTCGGACTCGTCAAAGCCGTGTACATACCAGCACATGTCCGGCCAGTCGTTTGCGGTTATGCACTCTTCCCAGGAGCGGATCCAGGCTTCCAGCTCCGCCATCTGCCGATCGGCCGTCTCCGGATCGCCGGAAAGCACATCCACATTGGTCAGGCAGGTCGCATTCATACCCCGCTTATAGCAGTAATCCATGTGCTCCGCAGGCGGAATCACCCTGCTCCGGCCATTCTTGATTCTTGAGTAAATCTGTGTCGGGCTCAGCCGGTGCGCCAGCAGAAAATCGTACAGTCTGTACCAGTCCTCCCGGCTGAGAATGTCCTCGCATTCGGAAGAACTGTAAAGCGGCCCGTGATTACTTCTCCCGGTCAAGCCCATCCGCTCTTTCACTGCCTGCGGTGCATACCACATCTCCCAGATACCCGGAGAAAAGCAGAAGGCCGTTTTCAGTTTTCCGCGAAGCGGCAGCGAAAAGCTCCGCACTGTCAATCGCAGCGGTACGTAACGCTCGCCTTCTTCCGCTTTCAGCGTAATCACGCCGCGATAGTCGCCGGATTTTGCACCATGCGGCACTGCCACCGTAAACCAGAGCGGCTGTACATACCCGCTTTTTACATCCACTGCTTCCGGCGGCATGAGTACATCAGGCCACCACCAGCCAGCCCGCCGGATGGAGGAATTGGATTCGCGGGTCTGAATGTAACCGACCGGATGCCAGCTGACCTGCCCCGACGGGATACGCGTCACACCGTCGCTGTGTACAAGATCCGAAGTCACTGCGTGAAGCCGGTGCAAAGACGCTCCAGCCGGGATCGCTACAATCTGAAAGCTTTCCGATTCGCGACCAGCGGCAGTAATGCAAACATTGGCGTCCAGTTTTCCTTTAAAATCGGACGCCTCACGGAAGACTTTATCCATGGGACTGGCTGCTGCGGTAAAAAACGGAACCGCCTCATTCTGCTTTGCCTCGGACAGGTCATCCAGGCCGGACAGCATAAGGAGCAAGACCTCATCGGGAACTACCTTGCTTATGCGGACTGCCAGCCACCGGGCGGCACTTTTCGATTGATCAAAATCAGAAAGTGCGAGACCGCTCCGGGTAAACCCTTCTTTCCAGGCAGGCACCGCCTGCTCCAGCTGCGGCTCACCGTTGATCCTCCAGTCAAAGACCTGATACTTGTTGAAATCACAGGATATCACTGTCTCCTCACCTGCTTTCACGGCAGTGACAGCACGATGCCGGGCGTTTAATGTGGCATAATTTCCGGTCAGCTCCACCACAAAAGGGCCTCCCAAATTCACATGCTGTCCCCAGCCGCCAATACGCAGCGGCACCAGAGTCCATTCCACCCGAAGCAGGTATCCATCACGGGCAGCGGGGATGTCAAACTTCTCTTCACTGCTTACGCCATGAAACACCTTTCCCGCCATACTGCCCGTGTATAAACCGTCCTTCTGAAAGAGGGCAGCACCTTCCGCCTTCCAGGCATCGGCTGCATTGTCCGCATCAAAGCGAAACTCCCGAATCAGCTCCACAGTCTCTGCGACAGCGTTCGCCGGCGGAAAGCACACAAGACCAAGAAGCAGCAGAAAATACCAGTAGCATTTTTTATTCTTCATGCGCCGTTTCTCTCAAATCAAAACGCAGAACAGCAAAGAGGGCAGGATGATCAGAAGCGTCCCGCTGCGGATCTCCGTAGGAGTTGTAGTCCATAACCCATTCATCCACCACAATTTTTGCCGGGCCTGCTACAAAAATATGTTCAATAGCATCGTTAAAGGCAGGAAAAGGAGCCCGGGTCAGCGGCTCTCCTTTTTCATAAGCCTGCATTTCCTTAACTGACACGAGATCGGCGCTGTTTTGAAAAACCTGAGCGCCCTCATTGCCGCGCATCAGTCTGCCATACCGTTCAGTTGTGGGATTTGTGTTGAAATCGCCTGTAAAAATGATGGGCAATTGCTTCGCATGTTTTGCGAAGTGCTCATATACAAGGGGCGCCGTTGTTTCTTTATTGGTTGAGTTGTTGTCGAAGTGGGAGTTCATAAACAGGAAAGTAAAACCAGTTTTTTTATCGCGCAGGCACGCCCAGCAGACATATCGCGGCACACTGAGTTTCAGCCAGGCAAAGCCGAAGGGCAGGTTGTGTTTGGGATTCAGCCAGAATTGCCCTGAATCGAGGAGTTCAAAACGCTGCTTCTTAAAAAACAGCGCGGAATCGGCATAAACCCAGGGACCGAAAGTAAAACTGACCGTTTCATACTGTCCCTCTACTGTCGCCATCAGCTCCTTTATATCTTTCCATCCGCCCAGCTCCTGCGACCCGAAAAGATCCGGAGCGTAACGGGAAATCAGGTGCTGCAGATGAGGCAGCCGCTCCTCCCAGGGATGTTCCGGTTCGCACATCCGGCAGAGCACGTTGTAACAAAGGACGCGCAGGTCTCCGCTGGAACAAGTCTCGTCCGCAAAGCAATTTAACTCCGGCGGATAGGAGGAAGAATCGAAATACGGATTTCGCATGGAATTTGTCAGAAACGCCAGCGTGTACTGAATACCGTTGTGGTACGCATAAAAAGCGAGCAGCAGCCCGACAACAACAAGACGAAATAAAATACGCAGAATTTTAAACATAATCCCTGGCTTTTTTTCCCGACGGGGCGGTGTTGCAGAATAAAACTTAAATTTATACTAACACCCTATTCAGGCATATTTAAACTGTATTCTTAAGGAATGTTGTGATACCATGAACTTTTGACTGTAGAAAGCGCGGTTGGTTTTACAGCCGTTGCGAACGATTGAGGAGAAATAAGTATGAAAAGACGTGATTTTTTGGGTATTGCAGGCGGAGCGCTGGCAACTACCGCTCTTTCCGCTTACGGACAGAATGCGCCGCTTGCGCTGCGGACAGTCAGTTATAACGTACTGGCGTTCCGTGGATTTCCCCGTACTGAAGGCAACCGTGATGCTCTGGGCGCCGCGCACAGCCGTCTCCCTGAAATTACAGCCCGGACACTTGCCGCTTTTAAACCTGACCTGATCACTTTCAAAGAAGCGCCCTATGAAAAGAAAGTGAAACGTTTTGCCGAAGCTCTCGGCATGAACTACGCTTTCTTCCCGGGTGGCTGGAAAGGAGACCGCACCTATCCTGGTGGCTTCCCCGGTGCCATTATCACGCGTTATGACATTACATACAGTGAAAACAGGCCTTCAGCCGGAGAGGCACACCCGGATACGCTGTATACCCGCCATCTCGGCAGAGCAGAGCTTTCCACGCCCTTCGGGAAACTGCACGTTATCACAACCCACTTCCATGCTCATAAACAGGAGGTGCGGTTGGAAGAAGCACAGAAGATTATCGAGCTTATTGAGAGCCTTCGCACTACCGCTCCCGTACTGCTGCAGGGCGATTTGAATCATACCCCTGATGCACCCGAGTATCAGCTGTGGAAAAATGCCGGACTCATTGACATCGGCGCGAAAATGGGTATCGGCGATGAGCCGACCTACCCCGTCACCGAGCCACGCATCCGCATTGACTACATCTGGGCAACACCGGATCTGGCTGAAAAAGCCAAAGATGCGGCAGTGCTGAGCAAACCGCCTTTTGTGCCGGATCCCAAAAATCCGGCGTCCTTTGCACTCAGCGATCACATGCCGGTCATGGCGACTTTTTCTGACTGAGCACTCCCCTGTTCGCAGCCCAACCGAAGAGAGAAACGTCTGCCCGGGACTCTTTTCCGGGCGGGATGAAAGGACAGATTGCATGAAAGGGCAGATCCTGTTGCTTCTGCTTCCGGTGCTGGCAGCGACGGCATCTGAAGAGCATCTTTGCGAAGCCGCTGTACCTTTGACAGCACTGACGCAAACACCGGCAGCACACTGGTTCGGTTATTACGACAAGTTTCAGTTCGATCCCTCCGACCGTTACGTGCTTGTCATGGAAGTGAGTTTTGAAGACAGGGCTCCCACTGCCGAAGATGCCGTTGCGCTCGGCATGATTGATCTTCAGGAAAATAACCGATGGATTCCGCTGGGAAGCACAACCGCCTGGTGCTGGCAGCAGGGATGCATGCTGCAGTGGCTGCCCGGTTCGGACTCGGAAATCATTTATAACATCCGTGAAGACCAGGATTATGCTGCTGTCATACAGAATGTATTTACCGGCGAGCAGCGGCGGCTGCCGAAGCCCGTTTATACCGTCAACCCGGACGGAACTGAAGCACTCGGATTAAATTTCACCCGGCTTGGCGATACCCGCCCCGGCTACGGTTACAATGGTTTTGAAGATCCGCCTGGTCAGGAGCTCTATCCCGATTCGGAAGGAATTTACCGGATGGATCTGCGCAGCGGAGAATGGAAGACTATCATTACCATGAATCAAATTGCTCTGGCTTATGGCAATGAAACCACCGATCAGGGAAAACACTGGTTCAACCATCTGCTCTACAACCCGGACGGAAGCCGCTTTATCTTTCTCCACCGCTGGCACAAGGAAAATCGAAAAGGAAGATTTACTCAGGGATTCACAGCGGCACCGGACGGGCGGGACATCTTCTGTTTTAACGACAACGGGATGGTATCTCATTTTATCTGGCGGAATACTACAGAAATCCTTGCCTGGTCAGCAGAAAAAGAAAGCGGAAATAAATTCCATCGCTATTTTGACAGAAGCAATCAGGTTGAGGTGGTGGCGCCGGATATTCTGCTTCAGGATGGGCATTGCACCTGGTCACCCTGCGGCAACTGGATTCTTACGGACACCTATCCCGACAAAGAGCAGAAACAGACACTGTTTCTTTATCGCCCTGCCGATGGAAAGCGGATTGATTTAGGTCGTTTTTATCAGGAACGTCCGGCGGAAGAACAGCTGCGCTGCGATCTCCATCCCCGGTGGAACCGTGCGGGCACACAAATCTGCATTGATTCGCGCTGTTCCGGACAGCGTCAGCTCTATCTGCTGGATGTAAGTGACATTGTGCGTAATCAGGAATAAAAAAAGAAGCCGGCACTTCCGCACCGGCTTCTAAAAACAAACAGCACTACGACTCAAGGCCAGAAAGCATTCAGTGCAGATACAGTCTCGTCCACAATCTGCTGTCCCCCTTCCGGTGTGACAATATAATTTTCGGCACTGTAGCCGCCGCCCTGCACAGCTTTATCCGTAGGCAAATATCCGCTCTGTCCATTCGCCAGCTGCACCGTCAGCGTAAGCAGTGCTTTGGCGCGCGCCTGAATACGGAGGCTGTAGTCCAGAAAATATTCAAAGGGGAAACTTGCCATGGCAACATCCCCGATACGAAGCATATGAAACTCGGCGGGCTTCACAGATTCTCCTTTTACGAAAGGCGGAGACGGCGGTTCCTTTTCCGGAAGATCCAGCATGCGGATCACATGTCGGAACGCTATCTCATAATCGATGGTGGCTTCCGCACCGGGCAGTACTTCCGCCACTGCATTGGCAATGCGGTTTGCCACTTCCTGTCTGTGGCTGATTCCCTTTCGTTCCAGCATAATTTCTTCGGCTCTTTTCCGGAAGGTACGATGCGGGGATATATCGCCTGCCGCCGCACACTGCGCCAGAACGTAAAGATTCTCGCCAAAACGTTTCTTCAGTTCCAGGCGGGTCTCATGCCAGAAGTCAGCGGAAAGCACCATCAGGGACTCTGTTTCCTGGGATGGGCAGGGCAGATTCACTAAAATGCCTTCCAGTTTTTTCTCCGGTGTCCAGAAGAAAAGAAGCGGAAGTCCCGGATCTGCACTTCCTTCAAAATTTTTGAAGTCATCCCGGGCAGTATTTCCGTACATGACCGAAGTTCCGTCAAAATACTGAATACGCCGGTTGATACCGACGACAGCTGTACCTAAAGCCCAGCTGACCCCGGAGGGTTTCCGGTTTTTCCAGGCACTTCCGGCTGCTTCAACAGCTTTTTCCACAAAATAAGCGCCGTATTCCGAAGCGGTCATAATGTCGGGCACACCGCTTGTATCATAAACCCCTTCGATCGTTTCATCATTGAGCGCCGGGCCGTCATGGGTATGGGTCGCACTGAGTATGATTTTTTCAGAATCCAGATCAGGCAGCTGTTCTTTCAAAGCCGTTTTGATGCGTCGGACGATACCGCTTTCCACAAAGCACAGGTCACAACTTAAAAGAAGCGCCTGCTCTGTTTTATTGCCATCTTTTTTTGTTTCGAGCGCCAGAGCTGTCAGGGTCAACGGATCCTGTACACCTTCCGAAATACGGGTCTGGTACTGCCCCATGAGCGCGACGGGCCGTGGTGGCGTAATATCTACAACCGCCCAGCCTGTACTCAGGCTATTCTTTTCGTTTGCTGCCGTCGCAAGCCTGCGGACTGTGGTTTCAAACCACTCTTTTCCTTGAGCAATTTCCGGCAGGTTATTCTCCCATTTCGTTTCAAATTCGGCTGCAAAAAGCAACGGAGTGATTCCTTCATCGGCAAGTACGGATAATGCCTCTTCCAGCGCACCACTGCCACTGCCCCAGGACACATCAACCCAGGCACCGTCAATTTTTTCCAGGTCTTTCAGGTGCACCGAGAGAAGCCGGTGCTTGAGGAGCCGGAACATGTCAGCGGGCTTCAGACCGGAGCGTATCCAATGCCCTGTATCTCCGCAAACACCGATGCGCGGGCCCCGCCCTGCACAGGCTTCCAGCGCCACATCAGGATGCCAGTAGCGGGACGACCCTTCAGGATGATTGTGCAGTGCCACACTGATTCCATAGGCATTACAGTATTTTTCAATGAGATCAAGCGCCTCAGGTTCCGGTTCGGAGACGATCAACGAGACTCCCAGCGCCTTCGCAAAATCAAAGGCACGCCGGCAAGCCTCTTCTTCACCGGGAATCTGATGGATATAGATGCTGGTAAGTATGACGCCTGCATCTTTGAGTTTTTCATGAATCCGGGAAAAATATTCTTCCGGAAGCGCATAATCCAGTGTGAGTTCGCTCTCAGGCATCAGTTTCTGTCCCTGAAAAGCTTCAATGCAGGGCATCTTCAATTCTGATGCTTTGTCCACGGCTTCAAAAAAACTGAACAGCCGGAAACTCCAGGCGGCAGCACCCGTACGCCAGCCGAAAGCATCTGCGGCAGCAGACCCGGATGCCACCATCGTGCAAAGGAGAACCGCCGTCAGCAGCCCGCTCCATCCAAAATTATGCTGTTTCATAATGACCATCCGTTGTGCATGGCACGTTTCAACTGCGCATTGGCGCCGTCATGATTGATAAACTGTTCCAGTGCGGGATCCCAGCGCAAGGTCTCCCCTGTCCGCCCGGCAATATCCGCCAGCATACCGAGTATCGACGCTGTGTGCGCAGCGTCCACATGCGACACAGGGTCTTTTCGGGTGGCGATGCAGTCCAGGAAATTTTTCCCGTGGTGAGTGGAATCTGTAAGTCGCTCGTCACTATCCTTAAACGGCAGGGTGAGCAGTGAATCGGGCTCAGCCCAGATGCCTGAACGATCCACATGAACCCAGCCCTCTTCACCGATGAATTTGCATCCCAGTTTCATCTTCTCTTCATCGGTGAAAATCATTTTAAAGCCGTCGGCGTAACGGAATTCGGCGCGCCAGCTTAGCGAATTATCCGTGAACCCTTCCGTCCGGATCACTTCTTCACAGGACAGCTCAAAAGGCTCCTGTCCTATCCGGGGGCAGCCCCAATGGGCGATATCGAGATGATGCACACCCCAGTTGGTGATAAAACCTACGCAATAATCAAAAATGAGGTACCAGTCCGGCCATTCGACACGCCCGCGGTTGTACGGCTCGGGCGAAGCAGGCCCTCTCCACATTTCCCAGTCAAACCCTTCCGGCACGGGCTGCATGCCATAGGGGCCTTTGTATTTGGGCTGATAGTGTGGTCCTTCCACACTCACTTCCACGGTATGCACCCTGCCTATATAGCCGTTGCGCACCAGTGTGCAGGCACGCTGAAAGTTTTCCAGCGAACGCTGCCAGGTTCCCGTCTGAAAAACACAGCCATGCTTTCTCACTGCATCACGGATTGCCTGCGACTCCTGCACGGATACGCCCAGCGGTTTTTCACAATAGATGTCTTTGCCCGCCCGTGCCGCTTCCACCGCCATCAGTGCATGCCAATGATCCTGTGCCGCAATCATGACAGCGTCAATATCATCACGGGCAATCAGCTCACGCCAGTCGCCATAAACCGCACAGTCGCTGTTGCCCGCCTTCTCATCGACAATGGACTTCGCCCGTTCCTGGCGGTCTTTATAAACATCGCAAATCGCAAGAACCCGGCAGTTGTTCAGGCTCATGAGCTTGTGCATATTATCGAGGCCCATGCCGCCGACACCGATACACCCGAGGGTGACCGTATTGGAAGGCGCCGCTGCAGCGGATTGCCCCGTTACGGATGCGGACACAATCTGCGGCAGTGCAAATCCGGCACCGACAGCGCAGGCACTGCCGAGGAACTGGCGCCTGTTCATTTTTCGTTTCATGATATTTCCTTTGTCAGGCAAAAAACAGCCTGTAACTCTCACTTCCATCCAAAAAGATATTTTCAGACAATTGCCTCTATCTGAGCATCCCAGCGTACCTGGCGTTTCTGGTGGTAGGCTTCAACGCTCATCAGAAGGGTGGCTGCTTCAATAAAAGCTTCATCAATATTGCAACGGGGCGTCCCGCCGCTGCGCACGCACTGAAGGAAGTCTTCCATGTGGGTAGGCCAGTTCTCATGCTCTGCAGGATCAAAGACCTGTTTCGGCTTCAGCTCTCTGCCCAGGTGCGGGTAGGGCGGCGCATCGGGGTACACATAAAAACGATTGGCGTCCTGCCCGATGCCATTGAAAATAATGCGCCCTTCCCGTCCGATATATTCAGGCGGCTGCTCGCGGGTGGAGTTCATGCAGCCTTCAAAAAGCAGCATGGCATCTTCTTTTTCAAAGGTGTACTGGGCAAGCCAGGTATCAGGCACTTCCCTGCCGTCGTGGTAAAAAGCATTGTGCCCGGAGCAGACACAACTGTCAGGAATTCCCCAGCGGAGAACCGACTGCACATGATCCAGTTCGTGTGACAGCAGGTCGCCTGCCTGCCCGGTGCCGTATGCCCAGTAACAGCGCCAATGCCAGAAATGCTCTTCATTAAAATCGATGGACGGGCATGAACCGAGCCACGCTTCCCAGTCCACATCCTTTGCCACCTGAACGGGATCCGGCCGGTCATAAATATTATAATATCCGTACCAGCGCCAGGGGGCACGTTCCCGTGTTCCGTTAAAAACGCGCCCCGTATGTACCAGCGTCACCGGTCCGATCGCACCCTCGCGCATGAGACGCCCTGCTTCTTCCGTGGACGGGTACTGGCGGCCCTGATGTCCCAGCTGAAATACCGTATTGCTGTTTTTAACCGCATCCCGCATGCGTTTTGCCGCAGCAATGGAAGTAGTCAGCCCTTTCTCGCAGTAAATGGCTTTACCCGCCGCCACCGCATCCAGCACCATCTGCTCGTGCCAGTGGTCCGGAGTGGCAATAACCACTGCCTCCACCTGAGGGTCATTCAGCAGATCATGATAATTGGTATAGCCTTTCGCTTCGGGATTACGCGCCGCTTTCAACCCCCGTTCCAGATGCGGCTTGTACACGTCACAGACGGCAACCACTTGCGCACTTTTGAGCGAGCCCGTATGCTGCAGCAGATCCCAGCCCCGTACACCGGCACCTATGTGCCCCAGACGCACCGGATCCGGAGCCGCTTTCACGGAAGAGAGAATGGTCGGAGCTGTGATAGCCGCCGCCGTTGCGGCAAGCATGGTACGACGGGTGATTCCTTTGGATTCATTCATGACCTGATCTCCATAGCCTTTGCGGCTTTTTGGCATTGATTCTGTCCTGTTCAGATAAGTCAAAAGACTGAGGGTTATTTTGCAGGATAAACGCTTTCATGTCAAACGGTATCAGATCGCCTCGGCAGGTACCAGCTGAAAATGACTGAAACTGAGAGAGCTCAATGTTTTCCAGTCGTTTTCCGCACAGCTCTTCTTTGCACTGATCCTGAATTCTATTTTCGCTTTCCCGTTTTCATCTGCCGTAATACCCGGAATACGGACAAAGCGAATACCGAAAATCTTTTTGTAATCAATGACAAATAATGTGCTGCCGTTACAACTCACGGTGACATAAAAGGTATCTACATCCAACGATTTCAATTTCTCCTGAGAAGCACATTCCAACACTCCCTGAAGAATATAAGAAGTGTCCGGTTTTAAAGAAAATGATTTGGCTGCCTTCGTATACATGCCCGGCACCGGCTGCGCCGGAAAGCGAAGCTGCAGGCGCAGATTGTTGGCGGTATAGGCAAGGCCTGGAGTCATATTCCAGTTGTTTTCAAACTTGATCTGCACTGTACCATCACTTTGCATAAAAGGCGCATACAACTCTTCTTGTGTAAAACGCTCTGAAGCCTGCACCTCCCAGTTTTGCATGGACAGCAGCGGATTTCCGGCGAGTGCATAAACAGCCATGGTGCTCATAAAAAAAGCGAAAAAGCCGCCTGTTGTAATAGTTGTTCCCCAAAGAAGATGGCTTTTTTGTGGGCATGCTTTTTTTTCACGGCGCAGCCAGCGTTTCATGGGTACTCCCAGATATAAAGGCAGAATGATCCATATGGGATAGGTATAGCGCGCCTGTATTTCTCCAAAGAAGAGCAGCAGGATCACAAGTGCCGATAAAAAAAGAAGGGGCTGTACGCTATTGATCTTCCAATCTCGGTTTTTCAGTGCGCTCGTGACACCAAAGATGCCAAGCAAAAGAAAAACGAGCATAAAACAGTCGCTAAGAAAATAAAAGCCCCGTGTCAAGCTGTAGTGAGGTGCTATCGGGCTCTCCGGCTTCAGCCGGGAAAAATAGTAGACCACATCTTTACCCAGCCATAACAGACCGCTTGCCCTATTCATCAATTGAGGGATATAACGCACATGATTATGCAGATAACCGGATAAGAAAACATCCCGATAATACTCAGACCAGAATAAATTGGACTGGGGCGGATCCGCGGACTTTTGGAGCGAGGCAAAATAGTTCTTCGTAGTAGTAAGGGATTGAAACATGCCGTTCCAGTTATCGATGGAAGTGTGGTAATGTTTTTGTCCGCCTGTTGCCGCATTTCCTCTTAAACCGGTAGCCTCCGTCACGTAGTATTCAGACACTGTTTTGCTTCCCCAGGGGAGAAGAAAAATCAGAAGAAAAAGCGATAAATATCGAAGCAGCGTCGTCTTCCACAGTTCCCGTTTTCTAAGATCCGGGAGATGAAATGCCAGATGAAGCCCGACAAAAGAAATGCTGCAAAGAAAAATGAAAGGCCCGTGGCTTCGCTGCAAATCGACTGCAAGCCAGAGAATCCCGCAAAACAATGCAAGAACAACGGCAGGAATCTTCTTTTTTTTCCCCCATAAAGCGTACGCTTCATCCAACAGAAAAAAATATCCTAAAAGAAGGAACATGCCGTTGAGGTCGTGGCTGGGTATATTACAGCTGAAGATCAGCTCGGGCACAAAGAGTATCAGCCACAGGGCAAGCTGTGCCGCTGTTTTTCCGAAATGGCGTACGGCTATTCTGTACGCCATCAGGAAGGCCATCAGCTGCATGACAACATTGGCACTCTTATATACAGCAGGAGCAGCGCCAAAAAACCAGATGAGCGGTGTCCAGATTACGGCGACCCTGCGGCAATAGGGCAACCAGAACTGCGAAACACCCAAGCGTTCTTTGACAAGAAAAGAACCTGCCTGAACATTTTCCTGTGCCATCAGCCAGTAGGTTTCAAAATCAGAGTAGGGCTTTGCATCAAAGAAGTAGAGAAAAAGAAAACGAAAGAGGAAAAACACAGGCAGAAAAAAAAGAAGCAGAAACAACAAATGAGAAAGATTTTTTCGCGCAAGGATCCGGGCACCGGCGAGCCAGAACAAAGTTAAAACGATCATGGGCGGAATAAAGATTAAATATTCAGTCAATCGGCGGGTTTGTGTCAGGTACTGCACCCATACCTGTGTAAAAGCAAGCCGGGTTGCCATGGGCACAACCAGACACACAAACACACCTCCGTAGAGACACCAGAGAATAAGTTCCTGCCATCCTATCTCATTTTTATGTTTATAAAAATACAGAAGCGCATAGCCGAAACAAAGGCACGTGAAAAAAGCGAGCATCCCATAACCGATGATCATTTCGTTTCGCATAATCGCGAAAAGGGCATTCATAGACAGCAATTTTAATCTCCAAAATCAGGGAATGATGGCAGGATCGGAACAGCTACAACGGTGCAGATCAATTAAATTGAAGAATGGCATTAATGACGCGTTCCTGTTCCGCCGGAGTCATATCTGAATAAAACGGCAGGCGCACCAATCGGTCACTGACATCCTCGGTCACAGGACAGGCGCCTTCCTGTCCGCCAAACTCCTTGCCCATGACCGACAAATGAAGCGGCAGATAATGGAATACAGCCTGTATGCCCTGCTCTTTCAGATGCGCAATAAAAGCCTGCCTGGTTTCCAGCGAAGGCATGAGCAAATAAAACATGTGGTAGGTTTGTTCGCAGTGTTCAGGCACACAGGGAAGCCCGACTCCCGATTTCTCCGCCCAGTCCCGAAGCCCATCATGATAGCGTAACCAGAGGGCTTTACGCCTGCGTTGAATACTGTCCAGCGCTTCCAGTTGTGCATAAAGGAAAGCGGCGGTCAACTCGGAAGGCAGAAAGCTGGAGCCCACATCAACCCAGCTGTATTTGTCCACCTGCCCCCGGAAAAAACGACTGCGATCGGTGCCCTTTTCGCGGATAATTTCCGCACGTTCAGCCAGAGAAGCGTCATTGATCAGCAACGCTCCCCCTTCTCCCGAAGTAATGTTCTTAGTCTCGTGAAAACTCTGGGTGGCAAGACTTCCGAAAGTACCAAGATACCGTCCCCTGTATTTTCCATCCAGTCCGTGCGCATTATCTTCAATCAGCGGAAGCTGATAGCGCCTGGCAAGATCCATAAGCGCATCCATTTCACAGCCCACTCCGGCATAGTGCACGGCAACAATGGCACGGGTCTTTTTTGTAATCAGCGCTTCCACCTGTGTCTCATCCAGATTGAGCGTATCAGGGCGGATATCGGCAAAGACAGGCCGGGCACCGTGAAGCACAAAAGCATTAACCGAGGTAACAAAAGAAAAAGAAGGGGCTATCACCTCATCGCCGGGAGCGATACGGCAGAGAATCGCTGCCATTTCCAGCGCATCTGTGCAGGAACTGGTAAGAAGCGCTTTTTTACACGCATAACGTTCTTCCAGAAAAGCATGGCACCGTTTAGTAAATGCCCCATCCCCTGACAGATGTCCGCTTTGCATAGCCTCCTGCATATAAGCGATTTCACGACCTGTATATCCCGGACGATTAAAAGGGATAGGCAAAGAAGATGAACTCATTATAATCTCCTGCGGGGCACCCTCATGCATCATCGGGCACAGCAGCGTCAACGTATTTGAAGGAGACGGCAGACACAACCCGTTCAGAAAACATCTGGTATCTGCTCCTTAGTCTGTGTGTCTTCTGCTGCCTTTTTCCGGCGTAAACCCCGTGAGTCAATAAGAAACAGAAATCCAATAAATCCCAATATAACATTAACAATATAGTTATATACAGAAAGCGCCGCAGCAGACTCCGCATCGATGCCGTAAAAAGAGAGAAAGTAAATAACCGAAAGTTCGCGGACGCCTGCCCCGGAAATTGTGACGGGAACAGCCGTGATAACCCATACAAGCGCCTGCACAACGCATATATCAAAAAAAGAGACAGAGATGCCGAGATAACGTGCCACCGTGTATTTTGTGATGAAAACAACACCATGAATGGGGAGACACAGCAGAAAAGCCATAAGGACCCGAAAATAGTTTTTCCGAAAATAAAGCAATGCACCACGCCAGGTATCCAGCAGCGAATTAAGTGCTGATCCTACTTTTCCCAGTCGCAGGAAAATCTTTTCCAACAGTGCAAAAAGCCACGGCTGTGTTGAAATCAGACTCAGTCCGGCAAAAAGAGCCATAAGAACGGCAAAATACCGGTAAAAAACCATCCGATCCGGGATACGGGTTGCAAAGATGAGAGATATGAACCCCAGCATGATGATAGAGAAAAGCCCTATATAGCGGTCGGCAACGATGGCAATTAAATTGCTGGCGCGGTTGCTTTTTACCGTCTTCAAGGTCATGGCTGTCTTTACAAAGTCGCCTCCGAGAGCGCCGGGCATAATCAGATTAAACGCGTGGGCAATCATGAGAAAACGGAAGTACTGCCAACGGGTCAGCTGCCGGCTCGCATCGGGATTCAGCAGCTGCCAGCGCAATCCGTTGAGCCAGGTCCGGAAAATTGCGATAACAACCAGAACTGTAAAGATATACCAGGGAATATCCCGGATGTGGCTCAGCACCAACTGCACCTTCACCATGCGAAGAAGCACGGCAATAGAAAGCAGCAATGCAGTCAGCCGAAGCCAGAATACTATTTTCTTTCTCTGATCTGCCGTCACAACTCTTTATCCCGAATGAAATACTGCGGCAGCTGCTGCTCTTCCCGAAGAATGCGGATCAAATACTCCCCGATAACTCCCATGGAAAAAAGGAGTACGCCAAAATGGAAAAGATTGACCATAATAAGCGTAGTCCAGCCGGGCACAGAAATGCCGATGGCAAAATAGCGGTACAAATAATAAAAAGCCAATAGAAAACTCATGGCTGCGCTGAAAAAACCCAGCACGCTCACCACTTTTAACGGGGCGGCAGAGGTGCTGACAATATTGTTGAAAAAATCCCGCACCAGCCTGAAAAAAGAATAACCACTGCGACCGTAGCGCCGCTCTTCGTGAGCGACAGGTACATTGACAATATGAGCGGACAAATCAACCAGCAGCCGACCAACCCTGGGCTTATCCATTTGCAGGCGCACCAGTTCATCAATAATAAAACGGCGGATCAGCCGAAAACTCGTCAGCTCCAGTTTGGGCTCGCTGTGCAGCGCAAGGCGATTGAACCCTTGCATGGCACGGGTTCCCAGCCGGCGGATAAAAGAATGTTTTTTCGCCACATAAGAACCGATCACCACATCGCAATTGCTGTCTTTCTGCATGGCATCGATCAGTTTAGGAATCTCTTCAGGCGGATGCTGCAAATCATCATCCATGGTCAAAATAAATTCGCCCTGAGCATGGGCAAAACCGCACATGAGTGCATTATGCTGTCCGAAGTTTCGTGCCAGGCGAATAATTTTGATCCTGTTGTCTTTGTGACGCAATTCCTGCATGACCTGCCAGGACGCATCCGGAGAAGAATCGTCGATGAGTATAATTTCCACAGCCAAAGACATCTGTTCAAAAACCTGAAAGACACGTCTGCAGAGCAGCCCTAGCGTGGGTTCAGAGCGATAGACAGGAATAACTACTGAATAGAGAGGAGTAGACGCTGCATTCATAAATAAGACCTTATAGTGCTGTTTGTGTCCGGCATAGACACATCCGGCATTTCTTCGTCCGGGCAACCCTTTAAATAACGGATCAGGTACTCCGTCGTAAAAGGCTGCAAGTTACGTCCGGATGCACGGGGCTCCTTGCCTTCTTTTTCACCATATAAATCCAAAATACGGCTGATGGCAGTACAATCTATGTCAAAACGTTTTGCCAGGGCTTCCAGAGGAACGAGACCAGTAGGAATATCTTCATCCAGATAGCGTCGCTGAGGTACGGATCGCTTCTGATAGGTCGGCGTTCTGCTCACAGCATTAGCGAGTGATTCTCCGGGGATCCGAGCCACACCATAACTGTAATCCAACCAGTGCTGGGCTGATACGATGGCATTGTGGATAGTGGAAAGGCACTCATGGCGCATTTTTCGTAAAGTCTGGATGTCTCTTTTTTCTGTGCGTGACTCCGCCAGACGCAGGCGAGCCATCATAGCCTGCCATTCCTCTTCCCTGTCATTGCCATAAAGTCCAAAGACAGGCATATTCAACTTATAGGCGATACGCAGTCTGATCTGATCGATTTCCTCCAGCAATTCTCCTACTTCCGGTCGGGCAGCAATCCCTTCCATATAAAAAGAATACGGTTCGCCCTGCCGTTGCCGTTTCTCGATGTCATCGTAATTCAGAAGATAGCCGCCCGGATGAAACACGGCGCCTATATTGCCCAGCGAAGTTGTCGCGGGGACACGGTTGAACAGAACCTGCGGAAAGATCTCCGAAATCTGTTCCCTCTGCTCTTCGCTCACCTCGCCTTCGAGCGACACCATCCAGCTTCGTTTTCTCCGTTTGATGTAAACGCCGTTCTCCAACGCTTTGGCAGAGTAAGGGGAAGTGGAAAAACAGATCAGCGGATAGTTCTCACCCACAATCCGCCAAAGATAGGGGGCTGCCAGTGTTCTGGGCGGCGTCAGAACCAGCGGTATCTGCCGCTGCATCAGTCCTGCTTCTTTCAGCAGAGAGACACTCTCCTCCAGGTGCTGGGAAGGGTGAGACAGAAAAATGAAATCTGATCGGGTAAGCAATTCATCAAGGCTGTGCCCGACGCTGCTCATCCCAAGAGGAATAAAGCGTGACTCCTCACCGATATTGTTGGGAGGGCGTTCGAGATAAATACCGCCCCGGGCATTGAAACAGCTAACAGCCGCCCTGCCGTGTTCCGTAGCACGGGCATAGCCGTAGCTCTGCAGACCCTTTGAAAGAAAGTCGGCGAAAAAAGCACGCCCGGACTGGGTGCTTACGCCGTATATACCTGGTTTACAATTCATTTTTCTTCATCAAATGCTGTCGGATGCAGGACAAACCAAACAAGTCAGCGGATTTTCATCCGAATTCCTGAAGCGAAAGACATTACATGCGACAACGTCTGTTGATAATTTTCTCCGGTAGATGCAAACAGCACCACTCTGTCACCGTCGCTTTTCGGTGATTTTACTGAAGAACCGTCGGCAAGCAGTTGTCTGTAAAAGAAAACCCGACAAGCATCGACGGCTTCTGCCTCATATTCAACTGATTCAAGAATGCCATCTTTATCAGGCACCAGACTGTAGGACGCATAGTACTGATTGTCATGCTGATCCGGAACGGGCAAAGGCTGCTCTCCCACAGAGAGTTGAATGGTAGCTTTATAAAAGTCGTAGTTATAATAACGGGGTACCATTTCGGCCATGAGAGGCCCTCCGGCAAGGCGGGGCCCCACGTCGATAATACGAGGCACTTCATTTCTCTCAAGAATCATGTCAATATGCACGGCCCCCCAATTTATGCCGAAAGCCCGGATAGCAGCTTCATTGACACGGCGGATCTGATCAGCTATTTCAGCGGAAAAATTTGCCGGAAATACAACGCCCCGCGTCAAATTCATAACCTCTTCATCTATCAGTTTTTCCGGCATTACCAAAGTAAAAATTTTTCCATCATGGACGAAAGACTCCACACCAAGAACAGTTCCGTCTATGAATTCCTCGACAACAACAGTGTTCATCTTTGAATAGCTGCGGGCATGCTGAAAAGCATCCTGCATCTGTTGGAGCGACACTTTTTCCAGAAGGCTGATCCCTTTACCACCGCCGCCGTCGGCAGGTTTAACCACGACGGGCAGCCGCAGTGTCTGCACCATTTCCACTGCTTTCTCCGGATCAGACGCAGAGAAACCGGGCGCCATAGATTCGCCGATGATATCGCGGTATCTGTTTTTAAATACGCAATTTTCCACTACCTGAAGCGGAGGCACTTTATCACTGAATTTAAGCAGATGATTGCATTGTGCAATGGCATGGATTGCCGTGCTGGTGCCGCAAGTGACCATCCCTGCAGGCTGGTATATTTTTGCCAGGCGCAGCACTTCCTCTATGTCTGTAAAATCAATGGGATATACTTTGTCGGCATATTTTTCACAAACGCCGCCGCCTGTTCCGAGGCAGACCGTCATGTAACCTGATGCTTTCGCTTTTTCTACAAGCGGAATCTGATTATAAGTGGTTCCGAATATAAAAAGTGTTTTTTTCATACAGACCTTATTGCTGAAGAGACAGTCGTTCTGCTTCCTTCAGTATTTGAACGCCCTCTTCTTCATATACATCAAAAAAACCATGCCGGGACGGGCGTGTTACAAGACGGGGATAAGGATAATCCGGATGTACCAGACCGGGTGCTGCCATAAAACGATGTTTTACCGCTGCTTCCAGTATGAACGGGTCAGCAAGCATGCTTGCGATACTCTGAAGCGATCCGGGCTCATACCGGGGATGAAGGCGGGCGATCGCATGAAGCAGATATTCCGCTTCTTTCAGCAGGTAGTGCTTTCTTTCCACTACTTCATTCTGATTACGGTATTTCATTAAATCGGGTGCGTGTTTTTTGAAGAGTCTGGCGGCATGCCGTACGATTTGTGCACTTTCGACAATATCCTGTACCGTTGCGGCGTGACGTGCCTCGCAATAGCTGACCAGATGGATCATATGCGGTTCCAATATCATCTGCAGCAATGTAGTACGAGCCAGCTGGTATTTGGCTTCAGCCGGATCCGGAGAAAAGTGTTCAATCCCTGCTCTGGTTTCACGCCAGGCACGGGCATTCCCTTTCAGCCTGCCGACCAGCTCCAAAGCAGCGCCCATTTTGGCAAGATCGGCATAATCACCGGTTTCCGCCGGTTTGTTCAACTGAAACTGAAAAATCATATCGGCAACACCACATTGTTCCATCACGGCGGTGATCAATCCATAGTCAGCAACAACCACTGTATCATGTGCCCATCGGGATGCCCAATGATTAGGATCATTCATCTCAACGGGGATGCCCCGCCGGGCAAGATGTGCCACCGTCTCCTGGTGCTCCACCAGTGATTCATCCAGAGTAAGCGGACCACGCCCGTCCAATTCATTAAACCAGAAAAGCGGCACTGCCTGATGAGCGCCTTGCAGCATGCCGACTTTCAAACAATCATCGGCAAAAGCGCAGAGATTGCGTACATGAGCATAGGGCTTTATACCCGGATAATTGCCACGACGGGTCGCCTGATAAAGTACCTTGAGGTCGTCCACAGTTTTATAAGGCACTCCACCGTCGTTTTTTCTTCCTTTAAAAGCTTCAGGCTCACCGAAATAACGCTGCGAAAGATCGGAAGAGCCCAGAGAAATTTCGTCTACAGCACCGGCATTGGCAAGTGCAGCAATCCCCTCCACCGTCGGCTGAATAGAGTCTTCGGGAACCCCGAAATGGGTTCGCAGACAGGGTAGTTCTGATTCTTCAAATCGTCGAATCAGGTCCTTGACTGCTTCGGCGGACGGTTTTTGCAGCCCCGGCTCAGAGCGCCACTTATCGCCTGCAATCACCTCTTTCGCCATCTGGTCCAGCATTTCTATACCAGGGGGGCAGAGTTCTTCTTTCAACAGAGCCAGAATTCTGTCGCGTTGGAAATCACGAACCTCAAAATAATCGAGCACCTGCTCTGCTCTGTCAAGAGGCGGCAATTCCTGCGAAAAGAATTCCACGGGCACCGGAAACTGATTGCTGCGGGCACGGAGTCTGGCGATGCTTTCAGGAAGGGCGGCAAAGGCAACACGGCACCAGGTGCCGTCACCACGTCGGAGGAGTCCGTTTTCTTCAAGAGTATGGATGCATTCGGTAAAAACAGCCTCTGCTTTATCAGGTGAAAGCCGGTAGCTCAGTCCTATATGGCTGGGGCGATATTCCCGAACAGCACCCAGCAAAAGAGATAATGTGTCTGCTGGCGCCGTTATATGCCCGGAAATGCATGCCAGGTTCGCAATACGCTGTGCTTTGAAAAGCCCTTCTGTATGGGGATCGTTCCCAAGAGTCGCCCCAATAAAATACAATGACATCCGCCTTCTCTCCGTCAAGGCATATTGAACCAGCTCCCTTGAGTTGGCTGTCTGCCGCTACTACCGATTGTAAAAGGGTATTCTACCTGAAAATCGGGGGCAAAGTCGCCCGCTCTGCACGGCATGTCATGTCTGTGGGTGCAACCAGGCAATATTTTTAGCGCTTTTGGCAGCGCAGGGGAAAGTTTTTAGTCTTCGGGAACTTCGACGCCTCTGCCGGAAAATATCATGTTATACGCCTGGTCGCGAGCGGAATAATTAACCACATAAAATCCGGGCGTATTCAACCAGGTGGTCTCCGTTAAGCCCGCTTCTTCTAGTGAACGCAAAACAGGTTCGCCGGGATCATCTTCATTGACTTCATCCGGAAAGTAACGATAGATATCAATCACAACATTGTCTGCCGAAAGGCTGCCCTCGCACTGATCTTCCAGGCTAAGGATGCGAATATCATAAGCCGCCGCGACATCGTCCCAGTGGTGATACTGACCTTTACGACACACATACACCGGGATTGTTTCGTTCAGAAGGTAATCAGGATTATCTTTAACTGTCAAGACAGGGGGCAATGTGTCGTTCACCGCAATAAAACGAATCCCTTCCAGTACGCCCGGCTCTTCCGTATACGGTTTCCGGTACTCATATCGGTAAGTGACACGATAGGGAGAGTGATCGGCGAGCAGAGGGATCTCCGGATCGGCGGGAATCCAGCTTTCTCCGGATTGATAGGCAATCTCTGCCGCTCCGATCCAGGCAATGGGGTCAAACTCCTCCCCGACACGGACTGATGCCTCCGGATCATTCCAGTAGACTCCACATTCAAAGCTATTAAATAGGGATGCGTCCGGATCTATATACGTGGGCTTTAAAAACAGAGAAACTTTAAGTACAGATTGAAAATCACAGGTGCGCTTACCGGGATCAGGGAATTGATCATAAACAGTATCAACGGGCACCACGTTCCAGTCATATTGTATTTCAGGCGCTGGGAAGCCCGCTCCTGTAATCTGTGCGATTGCTTCACTCATTGGCAATCCTATGACATCAGGCATGAAACAGGGCCCTTCAGAAACAACCAGATGAATAACCCCGCCGCAGAGAAAGTTGTCTGTTTCAATAAAAAGCACTGTGCCTGCTTCTGCTTCGGAGGGAACAGCAGTGACAGAACCGGAAATATATCCGGCGGTGCGCAGAGCTTCCTGAGCATCTTCAAGAGACATGCCAGTCACTGTCGGAAGCAGGCATGGTCCGAGCGAAACTATGATCTGTACTTCGGAATTGCAGGGTGCAAAAATATCCGGCGCCGGACTCTGAGAAATAACCAGGCCTGCAAAAATATTATCATCGTGCTGTTCAATGACTGCTGGTGCCAGATGTGCTGCAAGAATACGCGCCTCGGCTTCTTCGCGTGTCAGACCGGCGTCAACGACAAGAGGAACCCGGGTCGTATCCATAACTTTTATATACCGCAAAAAGTTATTGGTGACATAGCGGCCTTCGTTGCCGGCACTGTCCTGAACTGTATAATCGATGCGGTATATACCAGGTATTTGTGTAAATTGATCAAGGGGCACAATGATCTCATTGCCGAATTCGTCATACTCAAGGCTGTAATCGGGCTTCAGCCGACGAACGGTCTTTTCAACGCTGTCCCAGTAATCTGTCGGTCCTTCCGAACCGCACGCATCGAGCGCTGTACCCGAATCAATCATGCTCCAGTCCGCATTGCAGTCAAGAATATGGACATGAAATACGCGAGGGTAATAAGTCCAATCCGCCTCAAAATTTCTGTAACCGTAGGGCATAAGTGCAACCGGATCCATTTGCAGCATGGCAGGCTCAATGACAGGGGGGCGGGTATCCTGCACATAAATGCGGCGTACGACAGAGAGATTGACTCCTGATGCTGTTTCCGTGCTGTACGTGATCCTGAATTCACTTTCCAGAGTGCCCGTATTGTTGTCTATGGATTCGACAGGAACTCCGTCTTTTGTAATAACCGATGCAACAACAAGCGGACTGCCGTCTTCATCCTGACCGTCCGCGCCCGGATCCGTATAGGAACCGCCGCATTCCACGAATTCCTCTTCCGATCCGAATAAAACCAGCCGGGCACCGGATTCTTCAAACGGAGCCCAGCACGCCGGAGGCTCTGCGGAAGGGTTTACTGCATAGAGCCCGCCAGATTGCCACAGGAAGAGGGCACGCATGGCAAAAGCAAGAGGGAGGTCTCTCTGCTGCCAGCCCTCCACATAATCCATAGCTTCTCCTTCTGTGATCCTTTTATCCTCATTCGTATCGGCAGGGTGAAAGGAAAGAGGGGCAGCAGATGCAGTTCGTATAAACCCCGAAATCAGTAAAAGCAAACTGCACACACAGACGATAAACAGACGATTTTTCAGAAAGTGTTTGCGGCAAAAGCAGGAAATTTTCATGGGACCTTCCTTGCATTAAAGAGTTTGAACTGTCTTCATCACGGTGCAGCCCGAATCGGCAAGAGGTTTTGTTGTTTTTCGATTATCTTACTTTAGTTTAACACAATAAAGTGTGAAAATGTTCGCTAAAAAACTGTTACGGACGAAAAAGAGAGTTGGCTGCCCTATCATGATCAGTTGATTTACTCTGAATGGCTTCCGTATACTCACAAACATGATTCAGACGGGCTGGGATTCCCCGTTCTATTAACAAAAAACAGGCTTTTTTATATGCATTGCAAAGACATAGTCACGATGAGCAGGCTTTTTATGAGGTGTGTCGCAGCCGCGGCACTGATACTCTGTCTTTGGCAGCTGAATTGTATGGCGGACGACGCTCCACTGCCCCAGGTTCTGAATGGAGAACTGGATCAATGGAATAATGGCCGTCTCGCAGGCTGGATCTATGTACCCTACAGTGCCCTGGAGATACAGAAAAGCCAGGAAATCTACAACGGGCACCCCGTTATCACCATGCACCATCCGAAGCTGGGCTTTCTCGAGCAGGTCTTTGCCGATGGATCAACGCTGATGCCGGGAGATATACTGTCCGTGTCTGTGTCACTACGTTCTCAGCCGGGGGCGACTGTAGATCTTTCTTTTATGCTTCTGTACGGGAAGGGCGACGATCTGCAGCGCAAATATAAAAAAGAGATTTACACCGGCGGCGGAGAATGGCAGCGGCTGGAGGTGCTTTGGGTCGTTTCAGAAGCAGATCTGGAAAATCTCGAAAAAGTAGTCATTCGCTTATCTGTTGCAAATGCGGAAGCTCCTGTGTCCGTGAGCCATTTTCAGGCATATGCCGCCAATGTGGGGGTGTCGGCAAACCCGATCCCGCCGGGATCTGTAGAGGTGGCATGGATACGCCCGTAACCCTGATCCGAAATCACCGTCTTCTTCTTTGGCGTTTTGCCCTCCGCGGGTTGACTCAACGCTATAAAGGAAGTCTTTTCGGTCTGTTATGGACAGTAATTACTCCCCTTTGCATGCTGGGCATCTATACTTTTATGTTCAGTGTTGTTTTTCAGGCGCGCTGGGGCCACGGCGTCGGTGATTCTAAAATGGCTTTTGCCATCGTTCTGCTGAGCGGCTTAACGATTTATCAGATTTTTTCTGAATCGGTCAATGCCTCCATTCAGGCGGTCAGCAACAATCCCAACTATGTCAAGAAAGTCGTTTTTCCGCTGGAAATTCTTCCTTTTGCGGGGCACATCAGTTTTCTCCTGCCCAATCTTGTGTGGTTTCTCATGGTAGTGGCGGGCACCTGGCTTTTTATGGGTGGTCTTTCGCTGAAAATTCTGCTGCTTCCTGCCATTCTTATTCCTTTGAGTTTTTTGACCATCGGAATCAGCTGGTTCTGCGCATCCCTGGGTGTTTTTATCCGGGACTTAAGCCATTTTATTACGATCGTATTGCGCATGCTGCTTTTTTTAACCCCGATCTTTTACGATACAGACCGCATTCCCCATCCGTGGAACTACCTGCTCCTTTGCAATCCTCTTGCCCATTTTGTTGACCAGACGCGCCGGATCCTGATCTATAATCAATGGCCTGACTGGTATGTTCTTGCGGGGATCTCTCTGTTTTCGCTGGCAGTTTTTCAGCTGGGCTATCTTTGGTTTATGAGAACAAAAAAGGGATTTGCAGATGTCCTCTGATCCCTGTGCCCTGAATCTGCAGAATGTGAGCAAGGTGTATCACATTTATGAGGCGCCCCATCACCGGCTGCTCCAGATGATCTACGGTTACCGACGTCGTTTTTTTCGTGAATTTAAAGCACTCGACGATATCAGTTTTCAAGTGGGACGCGGAGAAAGCGTCGGTATTATCGGCAGAAACGGTGCCGGGAAAAGCACCCTCCTGCAGATTATAGCGGGCACTCTTTCCGCCACCTCCGGAAACTGCCAAACCTCAGGAAGAATTACGGCGCTGCTGGAACTGGGCAGCGGTTTTAATCCTGAATTTACAGGCCATGAGAATGTGCTCCTCAATGCTGCCATCCTCGGTATGAGCGAAAAGGAAATAGCCGCCAAATATGATGATATTGTTGCCTTCGCCGACATCGGAAATTTTCTGGAGCAGCCTGTTAAAACCTATTCCAGCGGCATGAAAATGCGCCTGGCTTTTGCGGTGCAGGCTTTTATCGATCCGGAAATACTGATCATCGATGAGGCTCTTTCTGTCGGTGACGGTGCCTTCCAGATGAAATGCATGCAGCGCATGCGCGAAATGATCGAGCAGAAAACAACGATCCTGCTGGTCAGCCACAGTTTACAGACCCTGCGCTCTTTCTGTTCCCGGGTGGTCTGGCTCGATCAGGGCCGGATTAAAATGGACGGTGACACACGTGAGGTAACCGGACGGTATAGTGAAGTGCTTTTCGGAACAGCAGTACAAAAGCAAAAAGAGAAGGCAGACCCGGAACAGAACATTCGCGAGGCAGGGCCATCCCCGGATTTTCCGGTAATAAACCTGGAGACAGCATCCCGAACGGAAACACTGCGAAGATGGGGCAGCGGCGAGGCGAAGGTGACCGCTTTTTCACTTCATGATGACAGCGGGAAGATGTCAAAGGTCTACGAATTCGGCGTCACCCTCCAGCTCAATATAGAGGCTGAAGTAATCGATGAACTTCCGGATGCGTTTTTTTCCATGGCTTTTGCTGTAAAAAACCGGCAGGGTCTTGATATCATCTCTATCAGCACGGACCGGCTCGGTATTTTCACAGATCCGCCGGATACAGGAAGTAAAATCAAAGTGCGATTTACCTTTCCTCTGCAGATTGCACCGGGAGATTATTCGCTGGTACTTGCCATTGCCTATACCCATGAAGGCAGACGCACCTACATGGATTACGTTGAAAATGCCTGGTATTTTTCTATTCTTTCGGATCGGCCGCGCTACGGCATTTATGAGCCTGATGCAACAGCTGTTTTTTTAGACACCTGAATCTTGGGAGAAACGGATGGACACACAGCCCGGTATCAACTCTCCAGAGTATTGGGACCAGCGCTTTCAGCAGGATTGGTCCGCCAATGGAGGGGAATCCTATACCCGTGCCTACGGTGAACTGCTGAAAGAGCATCTGCCGGGATTTTTTTTTCAGGAAATGTGCAGAGAGCAAATGACTGTCTGTGATTGGGGCTGTGCAGAAGGCGAAGCGGTTGCGTATTTAAGTCAACTCTATCCCGAACTGGATATCAGCGGTGTGGATGTTTCCGCCACCGCTATCGATAATGCCCGGAAAAAATACCCATCGCTCAAATTTGCTGCGGAGAACTGGCTTGATCCGAACCGGGAGCTGCCCGCATACGATGTGGTTTTCACGTCCCATGTCCTTGAACATTTTGTGAATCCCCTGGAGATCATACAGCAGACACTGGCACGGATCGCCCGGACAATGATTATTATTCTGGTGCCTTATGCAGAAGATCTTGACAGAAAAGATCCGGAGCACTTTTTCCGCTTTTTTGACAGCAATCTGCCGGTCCGCTGGCCAGGCTGGGTCTGTACTCATTTTCAGGTGCTCGATACCAGAATGCGGGCAGGCTTATGCTGGCGCGGGCAGCAGGCGCTCCTTGTTTATGCGGAAGAGAACTGGGCAAAAAAAGCCAATCCAGCCCGATGCCTCAACAGTTTTCGCGGAGAGGCCGCTGCGCTTCTCCCTGAGGTGAAGTTGCTGGAACAGGAAAAACAGTTGCTGGAACAGGAAAAACAGTTGCTGGAACAGGCCCTCTTTCATGCTCTGTTCATGGGGCAGGAGTTGCTGGAACAGGAAAAACAGTTGCTGGAACAGGAAAAACAGTTGCTGCGTGCACAGGAAGAACTGGCGAAGCGGAAACTGGAAATACAGTACCTCCACGATGCCAATCTGATGCGTGTTAACGATACTTTGCGCTCAAAAATCAGCACTATTGAAGAAAACCTGAAAAAAGAAACCGCCGAGCATAAAAACCTGCAAAAAAAATACGCTTTGCTCAGCAATGACGCTGAAACACTTCAAAAAGAGCTGAAGGCACAAAAAGCAGAAAGCGCACAGTTTGCAAGCCGGAATGAGCAGCTCAGCCAGGATCTCGCCCGGGCAGAATCAAATTACCTTGAAACAAAAATGATCCTGCACTCGCCCGGGAAAATTGCGCTGTATTATTTACGTGCATTGAAAAGAAGGCTCGGGGCTGGATCTGAAAGCCCAGCGCAAAAAACACGCCCTCTTTCATCAGATGCCCCGCATACCGACGAGGAGCAAAGCGGCAGGATTCCTTCTGAAAAAACAGCTTCGTCAACATCCCCGAAAGCCACAGCACCTGAAGCAAAAGAAATTCGTGTCGCACCCGGAGCCCGTCAAATCCGCAATAAAGACAAAGCGTTGAAAGGTCTTACTGTTGCCTGCATTCTTGATACGTTTTCATATGCCTGCTTTGCGCCTGAGGCAAACTTTATACCTGTAACGCCTCATGACTGGCGGCAGACATTTCAGCAGGAAGAGATTGATTTTCTGTTTGTTGAATCTGCCTGGAACGGCAATGACGGTGCGTGGCAGTATCGGATCGCCTCTTATGCCAACCCTGCAGGAAACGAGCTGGATGATCTGATTCAATGGTGCAATACCCAGGATATCCCGACTGTTTTCTGGAATAAGGAAGACCCGCCGAATTTCGACCGCTTTATCCGGACTGCTGTCAAGTTTGATTATATTTTTACCACTGATGAAAATTGTGTGCCGGCCTATAGGGAAAAATGCGGACACGATCGCGTGTACCCGCTCATGTTTGCTGCGCAGCCTGCTATCCACAATCCGGTCGATGCGAAGTGGGGCTACAGGAGAAATGTCTGTTTTGCCGGTACTTACTATGCGGATTGCTTTCCGGAGCGGAGGCGGCAGATGGAAAACCTCCTGGCGGGCAGCGTCCCTTATGGTCTGGATATTTTTGACCGTATGCACGGCTATACCGGAGAAGACCGGAACCGTTATATATTTCCCGAGCAGTTTCAGCCTTATATACGAGGGCGGCGCAGCTACGAGGAAATGCTTGAAGAGTACAAAAGGTATCGGGTTTTTCTCAACGTGAATTCGGTACAGGATTCCCCGACCATGTTCGCCCGTCGTGTTTTTGAGCTGCTCGCCTGCGGAACGCCGGTTGTTTCCACACCCAGTCTTGGCATTGAAAAAATCTTCGGTGAACTTGTGCCTCAAGTTTCTACGGTCGAAGAAACCAGAAAAGCACTGGAACTTCTTGTGGAAAGTGACGAGGTCTGGCATCGCCGTTCCATTCAGGGAATGCGTAAAGTGATGGCGGAGCATTGTTATGAGCACCGCCTCGCTGAAATTGCAGCAAAGCTCGGTTCGGGATCTGCTCCTTTTAAACCAACAATTCATCTCATCCTTGAAGTGGGCGCAGGATTCCCCGAACGGATTATTGAAGAGATCCTGTCGCAACATTATCTTCCCAGCCGGATATTTATGTTTCAGGGAACACCGGGCGAGACTTTGCGCAAGAAGGCTTTTGAGCGATGGCTGGAAAAAACAGGCTGCAATGCGGAAGAATTTCCGTACAGTCTGTGCAGCGACGAAGAAGCGCATGAAAAAATCCGGACCGCTCTTACCGCCGCCGGTATCTCTGTTGCGTCTTATGAAAGAAAAAAGACAATTGAAAAATTACAGCAGGACAACAGCCAGGATTATTTTGCGCTTTGGGATGGAAAAAGTTTTTATGGCCCCCATCATCTGTCAGATTCTGTTCATGCGCTTCACTTTTCCGGGACATCCTGTGTCGGTATTTACTATTGCTTCCGGATTAATGGTATAGGAGAATTTTGCACACCGCCTCCTTCAGTTTATGACTGGAAGAATAGCAAATACTCAAAAAAGAACCCCCATGACGAAGGATTCGTTTTCCCGGCATCTATGGTGGGCAAGATGGAAGGTTTAGAGGAATTTTTTGTGGAAAGGCTCCCTGTAGATGAGCCTGTTGGCGTCACGGCGGACAGTATCATCCGTTATCCTTATGAGTTTGTTTATTCTTCACGAAACCCGGAACCTCTTCCCCATGAAATTCGTGCCCAGGTGTTTATCTGATCTTTTTAAATCATCTCCGAAGAAAACAATCCGGTCGGAGGCTGCCCGGCCTGTCCGTTTCCTTCTGGCGGGTCATGATCTTAAATTTACGGGTCCCTTTCACGACTATTTCTCCAACAACCCGCGCTACGAATTTCGCATTGATGAGCACCCGGGACACGAGATCGCTTCGGAAAAACAGTCCCGGGAAAGCCTGGAATGGGCCGATGTCATCTTCTGCGAGTGGGCTTTGGGAAATCTGGTATGGTATTCCAAACATAAAAAGCCCGGTCAGATGCTGCTTGCCCGGCTTCACAGCCAGGAATGGAACTATCGGGACCGGCTGGACTATATTTACAAAACGGACTGGAACAGAGTCGATAAACTGCTGCTGGTCACCCCTGTAATTTATGATCACATCATACAGGAATTTCCACAGCTTGGTCGGGGGAAAGCACAGGTACTGAACTGCCCTATTGATACAGATGCCTACGTTAAAGCAGGGCAAAGTGCCAGAAAAAAATATGCCCTGGGCTTTGTGGGCATGGTGCCTGCCATGAAGCGCCTCGATCTGGCATTGGAGATGCTGGAAATACTTCAGCGCGAAGTACCCGAGTTTTCGCTGCATATCAAAGGAAAACGCCCGGAAGAGTACCCCTGGATGCTGCAGCGCGAAGAAGAAATGCGCTGGTATGAAGGATTGTATTCAAAAATAAAAGAATTGAAAAACCCGGACAGCGTTATCTTTTATGAACATGGCTCTGATATGCCTGAATGGTATGCCTCTGTAAGTTTTCTTCTGTCAACCAGTGATCATGAAGGATGCCATCTGTCCGTAGCCGAAAGTATGCTGGCAGGCTGTGTGCCCAGCATTCGCAGTTGGGACGGTGCCAACCGTATTTATCCTCCCCGTTTCGTATGGTCGACACCTGAGGAAGGCGCCCAAAAGATACTTGCTCTGTTCGAAGAAAATGCCCGGGAAGAGGCTTCCGCTTTCAGCCGGACTTATGCGGAAGAGCGTTTTTCCCAAGGGCACTTATGCGAGCAGGTGGACAGCATGATCATGCGGCATTTTGAAACTGTCTGGCCTGCCGTTGTTTCCGGAAAATGTCGGGAAATCAGCAGCCGTCTGTTGCCGAATATCCTTTTTGTCGGATATCTGGCTTCGTCGAGTCAGAGCGGCTACCGTATTCGCATCGAACAGGAAATCCGTGCGCTGGCACGGGCAGGGGCACGGATTCATTTTGCCTGCTGTCATCCCGAAATGAACTCAGCGGTGCTGAATGCATTGAAGGTCGAATTGGACGCCCTGCCCTGCCCGGTCTCCTTCCATAGGGCACCCTCTTTTTTTGATATGAAACTGACTGCTGCTGAGGTAAAAGCACTTCTGGACTCGCTGGAAGAAGTGCTTCAGAAAAAACGTATCGACATCCTCCATTGTGAAGCCTTGTATTGTGCGCGCATCGGCACCATGCTGAAAGAGCGGAAACCGGAACTGAAGCTTTTCTTTGATTGCCATGGTATTTCACCGGAAGAGGAGGCCATGGGCGGTGCTGCAAAGACACGAGTTGAGAAGGTGAATCAACTGGAAATGGAAGTGCTTTTCCGGACAGATCTGAACATCTTTGTGTCTGAAGCCATGCAACAGCACTTCAGAAATAAACACGCCTATGTCGGAGAAAATTACTGGATCCTGCCGTGCTGCGTGGCAGAAAGTCAGTTCGCCAGCGACCGCGAGGAAACTGAGCAAAGACTTTCTCTCCCCCAAAATGCTCTGATCCTTTCCTATGCCGGAACACTGGCGGCCTGGCAGTGTGGCGAAGAAATGCTCCGCCTGTTCTCACTGCTTCATCAGAAAGAATCCCGGCTTCATTTTCTTCTGTTGCTCCCCGAAAAAGAACAGGAAAAAGCCCGGGAGTGGCTTCATGACTATGGCGTCTCCGATGAGTCGGTGACCATGCTGGAAGCGCGCCATGATGAAGTGCCGCTGTACTTGCAGGAGGCTCATGCGGGCTTGTTATTGCGCAAGGAAGACCCCGTGAATCAAGTAGCTTCACCCACGAAATTCGGTGAATATCTCGCCGCAGGTCTGCCCGTATTACTCACGGAAGGCATAGGCGATTTCAGCGCATTGGTGGAAAAAGAAGGGCTGGGCATGATCGTGCCTTCGTCTTTGCTCGACACGACCGAGGCAAACGATGAAGAGTTGGAGCAGATCTTGCAGTTTCTGAAACAGACCGTATCAGGCCGGGACCAGATGCGACGGCGTTGCGTCCACTACGCCCGGACAGAGCTCCACTGGGAAAGACACGCTCATGACTTTCTAAAGGCTATTACACGCTGACTCTCAAGCTTTTCAGATTCCCTGACTCTTGTCCAGTCGTTCCCTGTAATGCTCTTCATAATAAGCTTTGAATTCCCCGCTCTTGATTTTGCGCCACCACCATTCATTTTCCTGATACCACTTGACGGTGAAGGCAATACCTTCGTCAAAATTCATTTTCGGCTCCCAGCCGAGCGCTTTTAATTTTGTGCTGTCTATGGAATAACGCCTGTCATGCCCGGTCCGATCTTCTATATACCGGATTAATGTATCCGGGCGGTTCAATAAAGAGAGCACTTTTCTGGTCAGTGTAATATTTTCCCGTTCATTTTCTCCTGCAATGTTATAAGCTTCTCCCGGCGTTCCTTTTCGGAAAGCGCAGTCGATGCCGGCACAATGATCCTCCACAAAAAGCCAGTCCCGCACGTTCCTTCCATCACCATACAGCGGAAGGGGCTCATTGTCTATAGCGTTGCTGATGAAAAGAGGGAGCACTTTTTCCGGGTACTGGTATGGACCATAAGTATTGGAGCCGCGGGTTATGATCACCGGCATGCAAAAGGATTCAAAATAGGAAAGCCCGATGAGTTCTCCGGAGGCTTTGCTTGCAGAATAGGGATTTCGCGGAAGGATCGGGGAATCTTCTTTGCTGGAGCCATCCGTAACGCTGCCGTACACTTCATCCGTAGAGACAAGCAAAATCCGTTCGAGATTCATTGCACGTGCCTGTGACAGAAGCGTATTGACCCCTCCTACATTCGTTGCAATGAAATCCGATGCGCCGCTCAAACTTCGATCCACATGGCTTTCCGCGGCAAAATGTACCGCGCCGTCACAGCCTTCCAATGCATGGCGGACATGCTCCGGATTATTCACGTCACCCCGGATGAAGGAAATGCGTGTTTCATCAAGCCCTTTAAGGTTGTCCAGATTTCCGGAATAGGTCAGTTTGTCCAGTACAACAACATGCTGATCAGGGTAGTTGCGTAATTGGGTTCGGACAAAGCAGGATCCGATAAAACCGGCACCGCCGGTGACGAGAATTTTTTGCATAGATTTTCTCCTGTGCAGCACTCGGAACTAAGGCGCATCGACACTGCGGCTTTAGCCGATTTTATAAAGGCGCATTTTGGCTTAGTTTTTGTTTTTGGCGTTTGACAAGAAAACGCAGGTAATCTCCATAGGCGCTGCTTCCCATTTTTTTGGCAGATTTTTCCACCGCTTTCAGATCAATCCATCCATTTTTAAAGGCAATCTCTTCCAGGCAGGCAATCTTTAAGCCTTGTCTTTCTTCGATAGCCTGCACAAACATCGTGGCATCAAGAAGACTCCTGTTGGTGCCGGTATCGAGCCAGGCAACGCCACGCCCGAAAACAGATACCTGCAGCCGCTGCTGTTCCAGATAAATGCGGTTTAAATCGGTAATTTCGAGTTCGCCCCGCTTGCCGGGTTTCAGATTTTTCGCCAGTGACACAACATCCGGACCGTAAAAGTACAGTCCGGGGATGGCAAAATTACTTTTCGGGTGCTCCGGTTTTTCCTCAAGGCTGACTGCTTTGTTTGAAGTATCAAATTCTACAACGCCATAGCGCTCCGGGTCGCTCACATAATAGGCAAAGATTAATGCGCCCTCCTGAATTTTTGCCGCTTTTTGCAGGATAGCAGACATGTTGTTTCCATAAAAAACATTGTCGCCAAGGACCAAAGCCACAGGTTCACCGCTGCAAAACTCTTCACCGATAATAAACGCATGAGCCAGGCCATGCGGTTGAGGCTGTTCGGCATAAGACAACTGTATACCGAATTGAGAACCGTCGCCCAAAAGCTTCTTGAAGAGCGGAAGATCGTGAGGCGTAGAAATAATCAGGATGTCACGGATGCCCGCCAAAAAGAGCATGCTTAATGGATAGTAAATCATTGGTTTGTCGTAAACAGGGAGCAACTGTTTACTGACTGCCACAGTAATCGGGTGAAGCCGGGTTCCGGCGCCACCTGCCAGTACGATACCTTTCATCTTAAAATATTCCTTTGAGTACTTTACTTTTTTTTCGATTATAAAGGTCGTGCCTGAACATATCAAGCCAATGCGCTTACTTCGGATTGCTCCTCGTTTTCCAATGCTCAGGTTTAAGTGTGAAAAATCACCTTTGAACATTGTGCACTTGATGACAGGAATAAAGTATACTGTACTCAGAATTCTTTGGATTCGGATTTGTTCCTGAGTAAAGAAACGGGATCGCCGGGCAGGTTCACCGCCTTCCCCCGGCTTAACCTTTCCTGTATTGTATAAATTAGACGGAGATAGAGAATGTCAAAACGCGTTGTTCTCGTTACCGGCGGCGCTGGATTTATCGGCTCTCATGTCGTCGATGCTTTTATTGAAAAAGGTCATACTGTTATTGTGTTGGATGACCTTTCTTCGGGTAACTTTGATTTTGTGAATAAAGAAGCGGTATTTGTGGAAGGTGATATTCGTTCTCCGCAGATTGCCGAAATATTTGAGCAATACAGTCCTGACGTAATCTGTCATCATGCTTCACAGATTGATGTGCGCAAGAGCGTAGACGATCCTGCATACGATGCCGATGTCAATATCCGGGGGTCTTTGAATCTTCTGGAACTGGCTGTGGCGCATAAGGTTAAGAAGTTTATCTTTGCCTCTACGGGCGGTGCCATCTACGGAACCCCCGCCCAGCTGCCGGCGGACGAGCAGTGCATTCCCAGACCTGAGTGCCCTTACGGCACCAGCAAGTTCTGTGTGGAACAGTACATCATGCTGTTTTCCAGGATGTACAATCTTTCCTATACAATTCTCCGCTACCCCAACGTCTTCGGTCCCCGTCAGAGTCCGGAAGGCGAGGCAGGTGTCTGCTCAATTTTTGCCGGGCTTATGCTCGACGGAAACACGCCCGTCTTATATGGAAAAGGTAAGGCGTTTCGTGATTATGTGTATGTGGGCGATATTGCCGCTGCCAATCTTCTGGCCCTGGACAAAGGGGCAGGCGAGACGATCAATCTGGGTTCGGAAAAAGCGATTACCGTCAAAGAACTGTTTACGCATATAGCCCATCTAACAGAATACAAAGGGAAAGCCACTTTAAAACCTTTGCGTCGCGGCGAAGTGGAAGGAATTTATATTACCGGATCCAAAGCGGCACAAGTGCTGGGCTGGAAACCGGAAGTGTCTCTCAGTGATGGCTTGAAAAAAACAGTGGACTTCATCCGCGCGCAGAGGGAGAAAGAAAAAGCAGGAGATACTGAATAAGTGCTCAGGATTAATGGTCATTATTTTACGGTTTAAAATAGGAAGCTAAGCAGGAAACGGCAGAGTTCTAAAGACTGGAGAAGAAGTGTTCTGAATAGGGGATGCGTTCATGGCCGAATATGGACAATTGATAGTACTTAACGGCGCACAGGAAGGTCAGGTCGTTCCAGTACGTGAAAAGGTCACCATCGGGCGAAGCGAGTCCAATACGCTTCGCCTTACAGACCTGCAGGTTTCCCGTCGACATGCGGTTGTGCTCGGCAGCGGTCAGGGCGTAATCATCAAAGACCTTGACAGCGGCAACGGTCTTTATGTCCGTGGCGTTCGTGTTACGGAACAGCTGCTTGAAGATGGTGATATGATCCGCATCGGCAAACAGCAGATCCGCTTTGAGCAGAAGCAGCCGCAGGAATTGGGAAGTTGCAAGGCTCCTGTGGAAAAATCCGCTATTGAAGCACCCAGCAGCATCGAATCCAAAGAAGCAAGTGTTCTTTATAAGTCCTTTTTCCGCTCCCCCCATTCCTCTGCTTCCGCCATTGAATTGAAAGGTCTCCAGAAACGGCTGCAGGCTGTCTATATCGCCAATCAGGCAATTGCCAGCGAGCAGTCTCTCGATAAAGTGTTTCAAACAGTAATTGACCAGATTTTTTCTCTGGTGAAAGCACATAATGGCCTGATCCTGCTGAAACAGGACGACAAAACAGAACTTTCCGTGGAATTTGTGCACAACCGGGATCCGGAAACTACGGTTCACGTCAGTTCCAGTATCATTACCCGGGTCTTTGAGAATGGCGAAGCGATTCTGACCAATTCTGCTGCTGAAGGGATGGGCATGGGCGGCGGTGAAAGCATCATCCAGCAGAACATTTCTTCAAGCATGTGCGTCCCTCTGACCCATCAGTCAGAGTGCCTGGGCGTAATTTATGTTGACAACCACGGTCTGGACAATGCATTCAATGACTCCGACCTGGAACTGCTCGTAGCCCTTGCAGCGTCCGCCGCATCAGCCATCAAAAACGCCCAGTATCTGAAACAACTGGAGCAATCCTATCAGGACACGCTGCTTGCTCTGGCGAATGCCATTGAATTGCGGGATCATTACACGGTCGGTCACACCTGGCGCGTGACCAATATTGCCATGGAAATGGCGCGTGAACTCGGATGGGACGAAGAAAAGATAAAAGAAGTTCAGACAGGCGGTGTTCTTCATGACGTTGGAAAAATCGCCGTAGATAACGCCATTTTATGCAAACCCGCTCCGCTGACCGAAGAAGAATTTGCGCAGATGAAAGTGCACCCGGAACGGGGCGCCGACCTTCTGCGCGATATAAAATTTTTGAAGCCCATGATCCCGTACTGCCTCTATCACCACGAAAAATGGGACGGATCCGGATACCCCTTCGGTCTTAAAGAAGAGTACATTCCTCAGGAAGGCAGGCTTATGGCAGTGGCAGATGCCTTTGATGCCATGACAAGCACCCGACCATACCGAAAAGGAATGGCACCGGAACGCGCCCTCAATAAAATCATTGAAAAAAAAGGCACTCAGTTTGATCCGCTCATGGTGGACGCATTGGAAAAGGCGTATAAAAAAGGGAAAATAGAACAGATCCTTCAGGACTACCATAAAAGCGAGGCATGCAGTATTGCGTGCCCCTTCTGCAGCACCTATATCCGATTTGAGGAAAGCATCGAAGCCGGGTCGCAGATTCGATGCAATGTCTGCCACAAAACCATTTATCTGCTTCAGCAAAACGGACGCTTTTATGGAAATTTGACGCCTCCCAATGGTGTTGAGTAAAGAAACAGGCGTTGTCAAACCAATTACACCTGCCTGACGCGAATACGCTGTTGCAGTGTTCGCAAGCCCGCACCCCTGAAGTGTATATATTCAACGAAGTATAAAGGGAAATTTATGAGTACTTTGGATAAGCGCATGTTGCAGGACTGGCGCGAAGCGCTGGAAGCGCTGATAGACCAAAACGGGTCGGAAACAGCACTGCAGCTGCTGCGCACTCTGGAGCAGGATTTACACACAGAAACCGGGGTAAAGGCCTTTTCCGCCACTACGCCCTATGTCAATACCATTCCCCGGGATCAGGAGCCGCCTTATCCGGGCAATCGCGATCTGGAGCGTATTAACAAATCGCTCATCCGCTGGAATGCCATGGCAATGGTGGTACAGGCCAATCAGGCTTCTGACGGCATTGGCGGACATATCTCCACGTATGCATCAGCAGCAACTTTATACGAGGTTGGCTTTAACCATTTCTTCGGCGCCAAATCCGACACCTACAGCGGAGACCAGTTGTTTATTCAAGGACACGCCTCGCCCGGCATCTATGCCCGTGCTTTTCTTGAGGGCCGCATTTCGTCTGAACTTATGGCAAATTATCGTCGAGAGCTGAAGCCGGGCGGGGGGCTCTCCTCTTATCCCCATCCCTGGCTGATGCCGGATTTCTGGAGTTATCCCACCGTAAGTATGGGTCTTGGCCCGATCATGGCAATTTATCAGGCACGCTTTAACCGGTATCTGGAAAATCGCGGACTGAAACCCGCCAATGGAGGACACGTCTGGGCATTCCTGGGTGACGGAGAAACAGACGAACCTGAATCACTGGGTGCCATAACGCTGGCTGCCCGCGAGCGGCTGGACAATCTTATTTTTGTGATCAACTGCAATCTTCAGCGCCTGGATGGACCGGTCCGCGGGAACGGTCAGATTATCCAGGAACTCGAAGGCCTATTCCGGGGGGCAGGCTGGAATGTGATTAAAGTACTCTGGGGCAGTGAGTGGGATCCTCTCTTTGAATCGGATACAGAGGGCATCCTCCCGGAGGTTCTGGGCTCCATTGTAGACGGCGAATATCAGAAATTCAGTGTGGAATCAGGCGCCTATATCCGCAGGAAAATGCTCGAAAAAGATGCGCGACTGGCACCGTTTCTGGATAGGCTCAGCGACACGCAAATCCGGAAGATCCAGCGCGGAGGGCATGATCCCGTAAAAGTATATGCGGCGTATCATCGTGCCATCCACCACAAAGGGCAGCCTACGGTGATTCTTGCCAAAACAATCAAAGGCTACGGCCTTGGTGAAAGCGGAGAAGGCAAAAACATAACGCATCAGCAGAAAAAACTGAATGAAGAGGAACTGTGGGAATTCAGAGGACGCTTCGGCATACCGATTTCTGATGAAGAAATTGCCTATGCACCTTTCTATCGTCCCTCTGAAGACAGCCCCAGTATGAAGTATCTCAAAGAAAAAAGAGATGCCCTCGGCGGCTGGCTTCCCAGGCGGATCGTCAATGTCGCACCGGTAAGAAAACTCGAAGACAGCATGTTCGAAGAATTTCAAAGCGGATCGGAACGCCCTGTCTCCACAACTATGGTTTTTGTCCGCATCCTGATGAAACTGCTTCGCGACCCTGATATCGGCAAACTGATTGTGCCCATTGTGCCCGACGAAGCGCGCACCTTCGGCATGGACGGTCTTTTCAGGCAGTTCGGTATTTACTCCTCCATCGGACAGCTATACGAGCCTGTGGATGCAGAAAACCTTCTGTATTACAAAGAAGCGAAAGACGGGCAGATTCTGGAAGAAGGAATTACTGAAGCAGGGGCGATGAGCTCTTTTCTTGCTGCCGGAACAGCCTATGCCAGCCACGGCATCAACGCCATTCCTTTCTTTGTTTATTATTCCATGTTCGGGCTGCAGCGGGTCGGAGATCTTGTCTGGGCCGGCGGAGACATGCGTGCCCGCGGTTTCATGGTCGGCGGCACCTCCGGAAGAACCACACTTGCCGGAGAAGGATTGCAGCATCAGGATGGAAACAGCCATCTCCTTGCCATGCCCGTACCCAATCTGCACGCCTATGATCCGGCATTTGCTTACGAACTCGCTGTGATCATTCAGGACGGGATCCATCGCATGTACACCTTGCAGGAAGACTGCTTTTATTATGTGACGATCGGTAATGAAAGCTATGCCATGCCGCCAGTGCCCCAACGGGAAGGTATCCGCGAAGGGATCCTGAAGGGGATGTACAAATTCAGGCCTGCCGAAGAAGTCATGGACACCGGCGAGGCAAAGCACAAAGCCGTACTCCTTGGCAGTGGTGCTATTATGAATGAAGTGCTGAAAGCCCAGGAATATCTTTCCACCCATTATAAGGTTGCTGCGGATGTCTGGAGTGTTACCAGCTACAAGGAGCTTAGAAACGACGGCATGGCAGCAGATCGTCATAACATGCTGCATCCCGAAGGCCCGAAAAAGAAAGCCTACGTCACTCAATGTCTGGAAAATGAAGCTCCGGTGGTTGTTGCCGCTTCAGATTATGTAAAAATGCTTCCCGACAGTATCGCACGCTGGATCCCGCAGGGGATCACCAGTCTGGGCACAGATGGCTTCGGCAGAAGTGAAACAAGGCAGTCTCTGCGTGACTTTTTCGAAGTTGACTTCCGTTTTGTTACACTTGCAACCTTGAGTGCCTTGATGGAACGGGGTGAACTTCCACAGGAAACCGTGGTGAACTTCATGAAAACCGTCGGGATCTCCTCTAACAAGCCGAACCCTCTGTTCAGTTAAACTTTTGTGGCGTATTCCACTTGAAATAGAAGGGAAATTTGCATGCTAACTGAATTTAAGATGCCGGAACTGGGTGAGAACGTCAGTGCCGGAACCATTGCCCGTATTTTAGTCAACATAGGCGATGCGATTGCAGTCGGGCAGAATGTATTGGAAGTGGAGACGGATAAGGCCGTTGCCGAAATTCCAAGCACCGTGGCAGGAGTCGTCCGGGAAATCCGTGTAAAGGAAGGACAGAAAGTGAATACCGGCGCTGTGCTTTTTACACTGGACAGCGACAGCGCCGCCCGGCCGGCAGCGGCTGCAAAAGAAGAACAGCCCGTTCCGGCACAACCGGCTGCACCGACGGCAGCGCCGGCAGCACCAAAAGAAGCGCCTGCCCCGGCCACTGCGCCGAAGTCGCCCGCCCCGGCAGCCGTACCCTCTGTGGCGCAGGGAAAAGTGCGTGCAGCACCGTCGACGCGACAGTTCGCTCTCAATAATGACGTGGATTTATCGCTCGTTCCTTCCGGCGACGGCTCCGGCAGAGTGACCACTCAGGATGTAAAAAACTACATTGCCCTGCGTGACAGCGGAACTCCGTCCGCTCCTGCTGCAGCTGCTGAAAAGGAGGCTCCTGCTCCGGTATCTGCTTCTATTACTGCGGGCGAAAGCGGCGTCGATACATGGGGCGCCGTTGAAGTGCTTCCTCTTAGCACCTTGAAAACAAAAGCCGCCGTGCACCTTACCTCATGCTGGCAGACCATCCCTCATGTAACCCATTTTGATAAAGCGGACATTACTGAGCTCGAAGCTTTCAGACAGGCATCTGCACGCAAGGCGGAAGCCCGGGGCGTTCGTCTTACCATTACCGCTTTTCTTATCAAAGCATTGCCGGAAGTACTGAAACGTTTCCCGACCTTCAATGCATCCATCGACATGGACAATCTGCAGCTCTCGCTGAAAAAATATTACAATATCGGCGTGGCAGTGGACACTGAAAACGGTCTGCTTGTACCCAATATCCGGTCTGTAGATCAGAAAAATGTGACGGATATTTCCGTTGAAATGGCTGAACTGGCGAAAAAAGCACGGGACAGGAAACTGACTCTGGAAGAAATGCGGGGCGCCACCTTTACTGTGAGCAATCTCGGCGGCCTCGGCGGTTATGCATTCACACCCATTATTAACGCTCCGGAAGTTGCTATTCTCGGCGTTTCCCGTTCAGTGGTTGAGCCGGTCTATCTGGACGGTGAATTCCAGCCCCGGCTCATGCTGCCCCTCAGTCTGTCCTATGACCATCGTGCAATCGACGGCGCGGATGCGGCGCGTTTTCTGCGCTTCCTCTGTGATGCACTGGCACAGCCCTGGCAGCTGCTGCTGGGTGCATAAGCAGCAAAGGTCTTTGTTCCCTCCGGAGGCGGCTTATTTCAGAATGCCGCCCCGGCGGGAGCTCAGCCGAATCCCCTGAAGCAGCATGTTCAGGTCTTCCGGATTGTCGGAAATATCCATGCCTACCTCTTTAGTAATCAGGCCGGATTTAATCAGATCATGCAGGCTGTCATTGAAGCTTTGCATGCCTGCTTCCCTTCCGCTGGCGATGACGGTATCCAGCTGGAGTATGCGGTTTTCCTTGATGATCATCCTTGCTGCAGGATTAACCACCAGCACCTCGCAGGTAGGCACACGGCCGATTCCGTCCGCTCTGGGCAGCAGGCGCATACACATGATCCCGCGCAAATTAAGCGACAACTGTGAGCGTATCTGATCATGATGTGTTGAAGGGAAAAGATCAATAATGCGGTCGATGGTCTGCACCACATTGGTTGTGTGCAGTGTGGTGAAAACCAGATGCCCTGTTTCCGCCGCACTGATTGCGGCCTGAAAAGTTTCCAGATCACGCATCTCGCCCACAAGAATCACATCCGGATCCTGGCGCATCATCGCTTTTAATGCCGACGAGAAATCTCTCGTGTCCATCGCAATTTCGCGCTGGCTTATCAGTGCTTTCCTGTCCTGATGCAGATATTCAATGGGATCTTCGATCGTGACAATATGGCATTTCCGGCGTCGGTTAATGTAATCCACGATGGAGGCAAGGGTGGTTGTTTTTCCGCTGCCCGTCGTACCGGTAAGCAACACCAGCCCGCGCTGCATTTCTGCAAAAGTGACCATAGCAGGCGGCAGGTGCAGCTGCTCAAAAGTCTGAATAGTGGTCTTGATGCGCCGCATAACAATGGAAATATAACCGCGCTGGCGGAAAATATTGACACGGAAGCGACCCACCCCTTTTTCTGTATAAGACACATCCACTTCACCCCGCTTGACAAAATACTGCTTCTGATCCTCATTCAGCATAATGTCCAGTATAATGTCCATCATTTCTGCGCTATAAGCTTCTGTGTCCACTGGTGCCATTTCGCCATCTATGCGAAGCCAGGGAGGGCTGCCGACTTTCAGATGTACGTCTGAGGCATCCCGCTGGACACATCGCTGCAGTAATTTTGAAAACTGCTCTTTCATGGCTTTATCCTGCTGTTATATTGTTTTTGCAAGAAAGGAGGAATATTCACATCGACACTGCTGATCGTGGAAGCCGGCTGCTCCTGAAAAAATCCTGCTTCTTCATCAGCTGCCAGGGCAAAAACACTTTCATCTTCAGCAGCCGGAACTTCTTCTGCGGCTGGCATTTCTTCAGTAACAGACGTTTTTCCGTGCATATACTCCTTTGCTGACGACGTCTCAGGCGCCGCCGGGGCTGTTGCGGAAGTGAGTTCCGGAACAGATGCGGGTGCAGACTGGTACTCCGTGTGGTCCTGATGCGGAAATCCTGACGCAATCACTGTTATCTGAATCTCTTCCCGGTCTTCCGCATCCACCACATTACCCGTAATGATTTGCGCATCCGGACTCGTATTCTGCCTGATATACGTATTTGCGGCGGTAACTTCAACGATCCGCAGATCTTTGCCGCCCCGTATATTCACGATAACACCGTGGGCTCCCTGGATATTGGACTGATCCAGCAGAGGGCAATTGATAGCCTCTGCAGCAGCTCTGATGGCGCGATTCTCGCCGGTGGCGACACCGATACCCATAAGGGAGCGTCCTCCCGCACCCATAATCGTGCGAACGTCCGCAAAGTCAAGATTGATCAGACCTGGCACAGTAATCAGTTCAGATATTGCACGCACGCCGTTATGGAGCACCTCGTCACCGTGGCGGAATGCCTCTACAAGAGACATGTTGGCATCGCTCAGCTCGGCGATGCGGTCATTGGGAACGACAATGAGCGTGTCCACTTCTTCTTCCAGCTGTTTCAGACCTTCAAGCGCGTTTTTCATACGCAGCGTTCCCTCAAAATCAAAGGGAAGGGTGACCACGGCAACCGTCAGCGCACCCACTTTCCGTGCCTCCTGTGCCACCACCGGTGCAGCTCCTGTTCCTGTCCCACCGCCCAGGCCCAGTGCCAGAAAAACCATATCCGAGCCCTGCAGCATGCTGTTAATCTCATCGCGGTGTGCTTCCGCCGCTGCCCGGCCGACCTCAGGCTGCGCACCGGCGCCCAAGCCGTTCCCCCTCCCGATCTGCAGCCTGTTCGGTGCCAGAGACTGCTGTAAATCCTGTGCATCCGTGTTGATCGCAATGAAATCAACGTCGGACATGCGGGCATTGATCATCCGGTTTACCGCATTGCCTCCTCCGCCGCCTACACCGCACACTTTAATGACAGCCGTCTGATCAAAAGTTTCAAATGTGTTTTTGTCTGGCATCGTCTTTTCTCCTTCTGAAAGACATCATTTACCGACCCGTATCCGCCACTATCTGCAAACCAGATCTGCATCAAAACGCAAATCCAGATAACACTCGCAGGGAAGCTCGCCGTGGCGGTCTTCCCAGAGAATACTCAGGCGTGTCGCCTGCTTTTCGAAATCGGAGCGTCCCCAACGGATTTCATAAGGAATCTCCTCAAAAAACATACGCAAAAGAGTGGTGCTTTCGGCAGACAACTCGGAAAGCGTAAGACTGTCCGACAAGGGAAGCCGCACAAAAGCGTCCCACAATGATAACGCCGTCATAAGTTCCGGGCTTTCAATCTGCGTGCCAGGCACTCCTACATTCAACAGAGGCAGGTTGGTGATCAGAGGACCGGTATGCAGAGCAAACCCGGACAGTTCGCGCAGAATATAGCCCTCCCGGTCAATCTCAAAAAGACGGTTGTGCATAAGCACGCAGGCGAAGGCCTTGCGCTCTGTTACCCGGATCAGAATTTGCCACGGATACCTGATGTGCACTTCGCAATGTTTGATATAGGGAATTTTCTCGATTCGCTGTTTTGCCGCCTTCTTATCAAAATTCCATGCTGTAGTTTCGGCGGTAATCCCTGCAGCGTCCCGAATCTCCGCCTCGTCCACCATGTAAGTGCCTTCAAACAAAATCTGATTTATCGCTAAAGCATCTTTGACAGCCTGGGCAATATCGCAATCTGAATTCTTGATCCATAGGTACCCGAAGATCATGATAATTATAAGCAGTGCTGCAAGTCCGCATATTGTTTCTATACGAAGGCGAGAGTACCAGCGCCGGGCTGGCGCCGGTTTTGGAGCAGCAGATGAAGATTTTTTCTTAGGTTCTGCCATATCCCCTCTCTTTCTCCACTCCTTCCAGACTTTCAAGAATGGCTGGGGCAATGCAATTAACATCGCCTGCACCCAGCACCAGCACCATATCGCCGGCAGTTGCAAAACGTGCTATTTCTGCCGGAACTGCATGCATGTCGCGCACAAGCTCCACGTGAGAAGCGCCCAGTGCACATGCCGCATCCACAATCAGCCCCGCGTCCACGCCGGGCATTGGCTGTTCGCGAGATGGGTAAATATCTGTCACCAGCGCCCGATCCGCCTGAGCCAGAATCCTCGCAAAGTCTTCACAGAAAAATTTAGTGCGACTGTAAAGGTGAGGCTGAAACACGCATACAATCCGCTTCGGTTCCAGCCAGCGGACTGCTTCCAGAGTGCTCGCGATTTCGGTCGGGTGGTGTGCGTAATCTTCAATCACTTGCACTCCGGCAGCTGTACCGCGCCACTGCAGACGGCGGCGCACCCCGTCGAACTGGCGAAGACCTGCTGCCACCGCGGCAAAGCGCATGCCCAGACACAAGCCAACGGAGCATGCCGCCAACGCATTCTGTATGTTGTGACGGCCCACCGCCTGAATCTCCACCGTACCGAGAAATCCCTCCTGGCCGAAACGGTTGTCATGGCTGATGACATCAAAAAGCGTACGAAAGGGGCCCATGCCACCGTCACCAAATTTCTTTTCCGCAACGGAACCTTTGCGGATATTGACCCCCTGAAGTGCGGCATCTTCGTTAAGGCCGTAGGTGAGCGTGACTCCCTCGATTTCGGGCAGGATATCCCGACAGTTCAAATCGTCGCCACACAGAATGGACTGGCCGTAAAAAGGAACTCTGTTGCAGAAGTCCACAAAAGCCCGTTTGATCCGGTCAAGGGTTCCATAATATTCAAGATGCTCGGCATCGATGCTGGTCACTACCGCAACAGTCGGATGGAGCTTCAGAAAAGAGCCGTCATGTTCGTCCGCTTCCGCTACCAGATAGTCCCCGGCGCCCCACCGCGCATTGGTGCCGCTCCGGTGCAGAATACCGCCGACAATGGTTGTGGCGCCGATATTGGCGCTGTCCAGAAATGCGCTGATCATGGACGTGGTGGTCGTTTTGCCGTGCGTACCGGCGACAACTACTGCATGGGGCTTCAGCCGGATAAGGTCAGCAAGCAGTTCGCTGCGGTGCAGTACCGGAATACCGCGCTGCCGTGCCGCCACGATCTCCGCATTATCTTCGGAAATGGCGGCAGACACGACTACAATCTCCGCATCACCCAGATGCTCGGCGGCATGTCCCCTGTGAAACGTAAGACCAAATTGCTCCAGCCGCTGGACAATGGAAGAATGCTGTACGTCCGATCCCGACAGCTCATACCCCAAATTCAGCAGAATCTCGGCAAGACCGCTCATGCCGATTCCGCCAACACCGATAAAGTGCACTTTTCTCCGGGGACCATTAACAGCTTGCATGACTCTTTATCCCATATATTGTGGTTTTTCTATTATACCACAAGATAAACCACAATAAAAAGGGGTAATTTAGTGAACAAATGTACCTCGCAGCCCGCTTGGGCTAAGAAGCATGTCTTCAGAGCGCATATAATAATTCCAAAAAATACGGGAGTGACGGTGCTTGATTTTATCCGGGAGGCAGGCTGTGGATAATACAAGCAAGAAAAAAAATATCAAGCAGATCAGGCGTGCAAAAATTAAATCGCCTCTTTAGCAGAGCACAAAAAAATGGCAGCCATTGAACTTTCCTTTACGGCATGGAAACCGTATCCCGCACCCTGGCATTTTCTTCATACGCTTGCCGCTGCCCATAAGAACTCTCCATTGCTGAAAGGCGACGGCCCATTGAAACCGGAAACTTCCCGGCATTCCTGCCACTTCCCCGTCATTCCTGCTCCTCCCTCCGTCATTCCTGCCACTTCCCCGTCATTCCTGTGAAGGCAGGAATCTTAAGCCGGGTATAAACGTCTTTGCTTCACAGGGTTTCATTCCACACCAAAACCAGTGGACATAGTGGACACAGTGGACTGTGCATTCGGGGTATGTCCCCAGCCTTATTTCCTGCCTGAGGCTTAATATAAGTTTCACACCAAAATACTCTGACTCAAAACATAAAATCCGCCAGCCTGGGAACGCCAATCTCCGTATTGGCAGTGGCTTTTTGTGGTCTGTGAGTTGGGGCATGTCGCAAGGCATATTTCCGCGGCGAATCC
>MWCY01000012.1 GCA_002070275.1 Candidatus Hydrogenedentes bacterium ADurb.Bin170 | reverse complement strand
GAACCTGTCGAAGGCGAACCTGTCGAAGGCGAAGTAACTGAAGGCGAACCTGTCGAAGGCGAACCTGTCGAAGGCGAAACCCCTGTTGAAGGCGAAACCCCTGTTGAAGGCGAGACACCTGTTGAAGGTGAAGACGAAGGCTGCGGTTGCGGCGGCTTCGAAGTCGGCCTTGGTTCTGTCCTGCTCGGCGGGCTGACGCTGCTTGCTCTTTGGATCGGAAGTATCCTGATGGGCGGACCGGTTTGGCCTCCTATTGACATCTAATCCTTTCCGGTGATGTATCTTCGCGGCCAGTCGTTTCAAAGCGGCTGGCCGCTTTTATTTAAATTTTTAAGCACAAAGAACGAAGAGTTCCTGCATATTTTGTCTGGCGCGTATTTTGATGTTTGCGAAGGAAAATTGCAGCGTTTCGTTTTATTTTGAAAACGTAACGATACCTTTTCTATCTCAGCAACAGGTCAAAAGGCAGGATTAATATTCACCGTGAGAATTGTTTTATCTGTAAGCTGCACTTAAATAACTCTGTGCCATGGTATCTTTAAGGGAAGATGATCACTCATGCAAAAAATAATCGTTGTTTTGTCTCTCCTCATAGCGGTTTTTCAGCCTGCTTACGGGCAGGAGGAAACAGGCTCTCTCAAAGTTAAACTTACGCCACCGGAAGCGGTAGCCGCCGGGGCGATGTGGCGCCGGGTTGGTACCGATCAATGGCACGAAAGCGGATTTATCGAAGACGGGGTCCCTAAAGGTGCGCAAACTATAGAATTCATTCAGTTGGAGGGGTGGTATCCTACGCCAACATCTAACGTACGGATAGCCAAAGGTAAGACAAATCCGCTTACTGTTACGTATTCGCCCGAGCCTATTCCCGGTCCCGAAGGAAACGGCTGCCGGCTCATGAATAGCGGTGGTGCCCCTTATGCCCCTTTGCCGCTCTTTGATATTCTGAAATTAGGCGGGCCTGTACTCAGCTGGCCGACAGAAGGCTATAATTTCTGTGGATATCTGGACACCACCTATTGTTCATTGCCCGCCATTGCGAATCAGCTGGATCCACAGCTACAGGAGTTTATGGAGCTTATCTCCTGTATTTTCTGTGATATTAACGGTCCTGTAGACAGAACCGCCGACGTGCCTTTTACCGCAAACGGCATACCCGACGGCTCTTTTGAGCTTGGTCTGCTGGCTGAAATCCTCAATGACCCAGAGCAGCCTCTCCATGAAGAAACAGTTGCGGCTTTCCAGCATAATTTTTTTGAGGCAAAAGAAATTATGATTGAGGCGCTGTCTTTATACCGGGCACCCGGGAGCGATGTTGATATCCGCAATATGGTGAATCTTCTGGCGCCGCACCTTCCCGGTGCCCTGGCCATGGTGCTTGCGGGTTTCGCCACCCTCGGTGATGATCAGACCTATGAGTCGATGGACGAAATTCTCCTCTTTCTGAAAGGGATCGGGATGCAGCCTATCCCGGGAGGCATAAAAAGCCTCATGCTTTCTGTGCCTGAACTCGGCCCGGAAGGGGATGCCAACGGAGATGGAATCAGCAACCGCAAAACCTATGAATGGTGTGTAGACTCGCTCGCTTACGATCCGGAAAGCTACGTACGCGCAGCATTGACTCCCGGGGATACGCTTGGACTTCTTGAACTGTATGGAGGCGGACTTTACGATATTGGCGATCCTATTCTGCTGGAGGCGCGGGTGTCGGAGGGAGCTGTTCCTTTAAGTTACGAATGGTTTAAAGATGGCGTACTTCTTAATGAATATGAAGGGGCGCTTCTTGAAATCGAATCGGCTCAGGAATCTGATGCCGGACTTTATGAACTGGCTGTGTCGATGGATCTGTTGTTTGATTCAGGAAATTCGGCTGTACTGCATGCCTCAACAACCGTGGAAATCGTCTCGCCTGATACGACGCCGCCCCAAATTCTTCTGTGTGCCGATGATCAGAATGCAGCTGCAGACGAAAATTGCAGTGCATTGGTGCCCGATTTTATGGAAGGACTGCAGGCTGTTGATGACCGGTCTTCCGCAGACAAACTAGTGTGGGCTCAGGAGCCGGCATCCGGTGCTGCTTCTGGTCTCGGCGTACACACCATTACTGTTTCCTGTACCGATGAAAGCGGCAATACCAGTTATTGTACCGCCTTTTTCCAGGTGACAGATTTAACGCCGCCCCGCGTGGAATTTCTTTTCGAAGAACTTCCTGTGCTGCAGGCAGCAGAAACAGGTCTCATTGCGCTGCCCGACCTGAGAGAGCAGGTCGAAGCTCTGGATGCGTGCACCGCACAGGAAGAATTGATTGTCTTGCAAAATCCCCCTGCGGGTACTCTTTTAAGTGCAGGCGAAACGGCTGTTGCTTTTACTGCAAAGGATAACGCAGAAAACATCAGTGAAGCGCGTATCATGACGGTTGTTGTTCTGCCCCCTGTTGTGCCTGTAGAAGGTGAACCCGAAGGTGAAGTCGAAGGCGAAGCTGTAGAAGGAGAGCCTGTCGAAGGCGAAGCTGTTGAAGGTGAACCAGTAGAAGGTGAGATGCCTGTCGAAGGCGAAGCTGTAGAAGGAGAGCCTGTCGAAGGCGAAGCTGTTGAAGGTGAACCAGTAGAAGGCGAAGCTGTTGAAGGTGAACCAGTAGAAGGCGAAGCTGTTGAAGGTGAACCAGTAGAAGGTGAGATGCCTGTAGAAGGTGAACCAGTAGAAGGCGAACCCGTCGAAGGTGAAGTCGTAGAAGGTGAAGTCGTCGAAGGTGAAGTAGAACCTGTAGAAGGTGAAGTCGAAGGTGAAGTCGAAGGCGAACCTGTTGAAGGCGAACCTGTCGAAGGCGAAGCTGTTGAAGGTGAACCCGTCGAAGGCGAAGCTGTTGAAGGTGAACCCGTCGAAGGCGAAGCTGTTGAAGGCGAAGCTGTAGAAGGCGAACCTGCAGAAGGCGAAGCTGTAGAAGGCGAACCTGCAGAAGGCGAAGCTGCAGAAGGCGAGCCTGTAGAAGGCGAGCCTGTAGAAGGAGAGCCTGTCGAAGGCGAACCCGTCGAAGGCGAAGTGGAACCTGTAGAAGGTGAAGCTGTCGAAGGCGAAGTGGAACCTGTAGAAGGTGAAGCTGTCGAAGGCGAAGCGCTTGAAGGAGAAAAAGATGACGACACTTCAGGCGGATGCTTTGGATGCCGATCAGGCGGCAAGGCAAACAAGAATCTTCTTCTTGATGACGTGAAGAAAGTGCTGGCTGATTTGCTGCTCATTTCTCTGAGTGCGCTTGTTTTGAGTGCCTACGCCTATACGAAGAGAAACTAGTTAACTGCCTGCTGTTTTGTGAAAAAACGGGTCCGCTCCGTGACTTCCCTTCCTGGGGAAACGGAGCGGATCTTTTTTCGGGCATCTGAAAAAATTAGGAGTGGGCGCCTGTAAAATCTTGACCGGACAGGAGATCTTGCCGAATAATAAGGACGTGTTGTAAACCATAAGAGATGGAGTGCAGTTCTTTTGAAGATTCTGATCGCACCTGATTCCTTTAAAGAGTGCCTGGATGTTTTCAGCGTGACAGACGCCATAGCCCGGGGGCTGCTGTCTGGCGGTGCTTCTTCTGAAGATATAATTCGTCGTCCTCTAGCTGATGGCGGCGAAGGATTGCTGCAGGTGCTGGTACATGCCGCTGGTGGATCTATTCATGAAAAGAGTGTTAGCGGACCGCTCGGCGAAAAAGTCAGAGCATCTTTCGCTTTGCTGTCAGACGGAAAAACTGCAGTGATCGAAATGGCACAGGCTGCCGGAATTCACCTGATCGATCCGGAAAAAAGAAATCCTCTTTTTACTACAACATACGGTGTCGGTGAATTAATGCGGAGCGCCCTGGACGCCGGTGCACGCAGGCTTATAGTCGGTCTCGGCGGCAGTGCCACCAATGACGGCGGTGCAGGAATGGCACAGGCGCTCGGTGTGTCCTTAAAAAATCATGAGGGAGAGGAGCTTTCTTGGGGCGGCGCTGCCCTGGCTTCTCTGGCTGTTATCGACTGTTCCCGGCTTGATCCGCGCCTGAAGAGCACGGAGGTCATAGGTGCCTGCGATGTGACGAGCCCGTTGTGCGGTGCAAGAGGGGCTTCCGTCGTATACGGCCCTCAGAAAGGTGCTGATGCCGAACAGGTTGCTGTGTTGGATGCAGCGCTCAGGCATTACGGGTTTCTGCTGGAAGCGGCCTGTCCGCCTTTTCACCCGATGCTTCCCGGTGCCGGAGCGGCGGGAGGACTTGGCGCCGGTCTTGCCGCGTTTGCCGGTGCGGCACTTCGTTCAGGGATAGACCTTGTATTATCCGCCTATGGAGATTTTGAAGAACACTGTGCTGATGCAGCTGCTATTATTTCCGGTGAAGGGCGTGTAGATGGGCAGTCCACTCAGGGCAAAGTGCTATCCGGTGTTGCAGGCGTTGCCCGCCGGCATGGTGTTCCTTTGTTTGTACTTGCCGGAAAAATAAGCGGTGATTTGCAGACACTGTACGATGCAGGAGTCACAGCCGTCTTTCCCATTGCGCCCTTCCCCATGGAAGAAAAAGAAGCGCTGCGCACAGCTGCCGCTCATTTGGAACAGACTGCCCGAAACCTGATGCGTACCGTGGCTGCACTGAAGAGGAAAAAACAGTGACTACTGTCGACTGGCGGCTTTACTGGCACAGCCTTCATTTCCTATCCTGGAGACAGATTGTCTTTCGTCTGTTTCGTCCTCTGCGTCGCGGCCGTGCACGATTTTCGCTTTTATGTCCCTTCCGGAAAGCATGGTTCGACCCTGTGTATCCGGATACATTGCGGACGCTGCTTTCCACTGCTGCCGAAAAAGGGGCGACAGAACGCATTTCACTGGATGCCCTTCGTAAATTTCAGTTTCATTATTTGAACCGTACTTTTCAAGAGGACGAAGTGCTTCTCTGGCAGCGGCAGGACCTTCCGAAACTCTGGCTGTATCACCTTCACGGTTTTCGGGGAGCGCGGGAATTTTCCATGGCTCCGCTGCTGACGCCGCATCTGGGAGACCGTGACCGGGTACTTGTCTGGATGCACAACTGGATAAGACACAATCCGCCCGGCAGGGGAGTAGGATGGGACGGCTGGCCCCTTTCAGAGCGTCTGATTTCCTGGCCGGTCCTCCTGGCTGTTTATCACATCAAAGATAAGGATATCATTCAATCCTACGCACAGCAGGCACGTTGGCTTTACCATACAGCGGAACATGATCTGCAGGGAAATCATCTGCTGAAAAATGCCCTGGCTCTGACGCTTGCCGGGAGTCTGCTGGAAGACAGCCGTATCTGCCGGTACGGAACGGCGCTGCTGAAGGCAGAGTTGGAAAAGCAAATCCTTCCGGACGGCGGGCATGTTGAGCGAAGTCTTCTCTATCATAATGAACTTCTGTGGGACAGCCTGATCGTTCTGAGCCTGCTGCAAGAAGCACCTTCTTTTCTTGTTTCCGCCATCAGGAAAATGGCTTCCTTTACAAGGGTGCTCTGCCATCCTGACGGCGACATACCGCTCTTCGGAGATGCCTCGCTGAATGAGTCTCCCCTTCCTCAGGTGTTGTGTGCCTGTGCGGACGTTTTAACGGACACTGCCTGCACTGTCGATATACAGCGTACCGACTGCAGTCTCGCCTGCCCGGCTTCCGGTTATTTTCTGCTCGGTGACTTTTGTGCCGGGTCTGTCATGATTGTAAAAACAGCGGCGCCTTCTCCTGCTCATCAGGCTGCGCACAGTCACGGGGATATGCTCTCCTACGAGTTAAGCCTGAGCGGTAAGCGCATTATCGTGGACACCGGAACGCACGGCTACGCCGAGAGTCCTTACCGTGCCCATTGCAGGAGCACTTCGGCGCACAATGTTCTGACTCCCGAAGGCAGAGAGCAGGCGGAACATTGGTCGAACTTTCGTATGGCACGGCGTGCTGAGGCACTTCCTGCATCATTACAAAAAACGGAAAAAGGCTGCCGCTTCGCGGGAGCGGTAAAGTACTATCAGGGCGGGGTATATCACCGTCGAATAGAATTTGATGCCCAATCCGTATGCTGGGAAATATGCGACTATTTGAGCCCGGACTGCCTTGACGGTTCGCCGATATCGCATATTCATTTTCATCCTGCCTGCACAGTGCACTGGCACGAGCCCGACCGTGAGCTGCTGATTATTCGTGACAAAGTGCGTGTTTTGCTAACGATCCGAAATATAGAATATATAGAATCTTCACAATTGGAGATGTGTTCCTATTTTCCGAAATTCGGAGTAATGCAATCCGGCACCGTTCTGACCCTCCTGGGCCGTCCTGGCGAGGCTGGCTCCCGGGCTTATCAGATTCGATGGCTGCCAAACCTTGAGAGTTAAAAGCAGACTCTTGTGAACACCTGTCTTTTATCTTTTCATAAAACACAGAAAGAATAAAATTCACGAGAATAATCTATTTCACGGGATTCATAGTCTGCTTGCCAGTTTTCTTTTGAGCAGAGGAATAAAAGTTGTTTTTTCTGCTCCAAGTTTGGTACAACTAAACAAATAAATATGGAGAAGAAGACGAGATTCCGAAAAAGGTTCTTTTAAAAATGCGCAATGGTCGGTTTTTAGTCAGTAACTATTTCCATGATAAATAAGAAACTTATGGATTTGAAATAGGACATAAAATATGATGATAATAAGGGCAATCAGTAGATAGCTTTCTGCTGATTATTTGAATTGGGCGTTAACAGAGTGTGATCTGTTACAGGTTGCGATTTCATATGTGCATGGGTCGCAATCCCGGCTTGCACCATGTGGTTGTACAGCCGGCATACTGTTCACTAAGGCTTAACAAGAAGGAGAAGCCAAATGGTCGAAAAGAAAGCCTCTGAGAAAAAAGCCCCTGCCAAGAAAGCGGCCGTGAAGAAAGCGGCTGCAAAGCCTGCGGCAAAAGTTGCAGAAAAAGCTGCGGCGAAGCCAGCCGCGAAACCTGCAGTCAAGAAAGCAGCCGCAAAGCCTGCAGCAAAACCGGCAGTCAAGAAAGCAGCCGCGAAACCGGCAGCAAAACCGGCAGCAAAACCGGTAGTCAAGAAAGCAGCCGCGAAACCGGCAGCAAAACCGGCAGTCAAGAAAGCAGCCGCGAAACCGGCAGCGAAGCCCGCAGCCAAGAAAGCAGTCGTGAAAAAAGCGCCGGCGAAAAAATAGCCATGTAGATGCAGTGCCAAAAGCACGGCGTCGAACCTGATTGTTATAAGCGCCCCTTCTCATCCTTTAAAAAAGAATCGGAAGAGGCGCTATTTTTTTTTAACGATCCGACCGGCTTATAATCGCAGCAATTTCAGACCTGTTTTTAAAATGGAAATCCAGCATGCAGCCACACGATTATTTGATGTCCGCTCTTTCGCGCGCTGTTGCCGATGCACAGGCCCCCGGTGCCGTTGCCTGTGTGGGTGAAAACGGCCGGACTATTTTTAAAGGGGCAACCGGCTTCCGTGCGCTCGTTCCTGAAAAAGAACGTGCCGACACGGAAACGATTTATGATCTGGCATCATTGACAAAAGTGATTGCCACTACGACCAGTGTGCTCCTGTTGCGTGAACAAGCCCAGCTGGATCTGGATGATGCTCTCTACCGTTATCTTCCTCTGGCAAATCTGGATAAAGTGTCGATCCGCCAGGTCCTGACGCATACGGCCGGGCTGGTGAGCTGGAAAGCATTTTACACAGAGCTCAGCGGACCGCTCGCTTACACGGACGCTATCGCCCGTCTGGCGGCATCCCGGGATCAGCGGGGCACCCGGGTATATTCTGATCTCGGCTTTATCCTGCTGACCCGTGTCATTGAAGAAATCACTCATGAGTCTTTTGATGTGTTTTGTCGTGAACAGATTTTTCAACCGCTGAAAATGGTGAACACGTTTTTTAAACCGGCACCGTCTTTCAAAGAACGTTGCGCTCCTACGGAAAAGTGTTCCTGGAGAAAGCGGCTGATCCGCGGAGAAGTGCATGATCAGAACGCCTTTGCTATGGGCGGTGTTTCCGGGCATGCCGGGCTGTTCAGTACGGCGGCCGATCTGGAATTGTTTTGTCAGGCGCTGCTCTCCGGAAAAATTCTGTCTGAAGCAACGCTTACAGATATCACACGGGAGGGTCAGGTGCCCGGTTATCCCTGGCAGGGTCTGGGATGGTGGATTGATCCCTGGACCAGTGGTGCCAATGGATATCTTCCGTCCCGAACGGCCTTCGGGCATACAGGCTGGACAGGTACGAGTATGTGGATGGACAGAAGCACAGGAGTATATGCGGTGCTCCTGAGCAATACCTGTCATCCTGATGTGTCCCACAGAAACAATGGTGCGCTGCGCCGTACGTTTTATTCAAAAGTCGCTTCTCTTTTTTATAAAAACAGTGCGAATGCGCATACGGGCCTTGATGCCCTTGTTCGCAATGATTTCGAAGAGATCAAAGGAAAACGGCTGGGCGTTTTAACCAACAGCGCCGCTCAGGATCAGACAGGCCGTTCTGCCGCGCTGGTGCTCGGGCAGTCCGGGGCGGCGACCGTGATGCGCTTTTTCAGCCCTGAGCACGGCTTTCAGGGCGAAGCGGAAGCGGGCGAGGCTGTCGGCTCGAAAAAGGACGGGACTGTTCCTGTCATCAGTCTCTATGGAGGTAAAAGTGCTCCTGATCGGAAAGACCTGCAGGGGATCGATTTGTTTGTGGTGGATCTGCCGGATATTGGCGCACGGTACTACACTTATATGGCGACCATGAAGGAATGCATGGCGAGCTGTGCGGAAGCGCAGATTCCTGTGCTCGTGCTGGACAGACCCAATCCGCTGGGCGGTCTTGTTCTTGAAGGAAAGCCTGCTGAAGAATTTGGTACGGCTGTGTGTTGTGCACCTGTTCCTGTACGGCATGGCATGACCCTGGGTGAGGTGGCACTCTTTTTTCAGGAGCAATTTTTTAAGGGGAAAAAACTGGAACTTCGCATTGTTAAGGCGGAAAACTGGTGGTATGATTTCACCCATCCTGAAAGCGCACTTCCCTGGACACCACCTTCGCCCAATATCCCGACTCCTGATACGGCGCTGCTTTATATTGGCACCTGCCTTTTTGAAGGCGTGAATATGAATGAAGGCAGAGGTACCGAAAGACCGTTCAGAATCTGTGGCGCGCCCTGGCTGAAGGCCGAAGAGGTGATTGCGGCGGTGGAGCCGTCGGCACTGGAAGGCTGCACATTGAAGCCGGCTCTTTATATTCCAAAGTCCATTCCGGGTAAGGCGGCGAATCCGGAATACAAGGATCAACTTTGCCACGGTATTGAATTCGAAATTACGGATCGACGCACTATCCGGCCTTTTGCCATGGTGACGGCAGTGCTCAGCGCAATTCATAAGCGGCATCCTGAGCTGCAATGGCGACCTTTCTTTGATGTGCTGGCAGGTGGGCCGTATCTGCGCACAGCCCTGCAGGGCGGGCTTCCCGTGAATGGGATTCTTGAGTCTATGCGCGAGAGTCTGGAAGACTTCTCCCTGCGGCGCCCGCGGCTGTATCAGACTTTGGAAGAGCGTGAAAGATTGTAGTGCTGCTGTATGGAGGGACCGTTGTCCTGTGTTGCATAGAGGTATTCGGCGAGTGCTCTGAACATCCAGGCAAGGCTCCAGCGTGGGTACAGGATTCGGGAGGCGAAAAACGGATAGAGCCGGTACCAGGGGGCACTGGTTGCCGCATCCCGCATGTGCTCATGTGTCCAGCGAAGGACAGCCAGAGCATCGTTCGCAGTGCCACGGAAGCGCTCGGCTAGAACAGAGGGACACAAAATGCCTTCCGCTGCAGCGTGAATATCTACCGGCCAGCGTCTTCCTTCCTCGAGCGGGCGGCCGACGGTGCTGAAGAGAGTCCTGTAAAATCGGTAGCCCCGACGGATGACGGCATCAAGCTCCGGCACAAGACCGGGTACCGCGCAATCGATGCCGTGCAGCGACCGTAAAACAAAACCCGTATGATGATTGTCCACATGCCGCATGAGCCGGGGTTCAAAGGGGTCACCGGGCTCCCGGACTCCGTAAGGCCAGGCGCCGTCTTCCCGCTGTGCTGCGAGGGAAAAATGAAGGGCAGGCAGAAGAGCTTCCGCTGTCCCTATTTCTTCCGAAAGGCGTGCGGTGTGCAGAATGTGCTCTATGGCAAGCAGATTGGCGTTATGGATGCGCCGTGTGTCACCGGGCGCATAGGCAAAGCAGAAGAAGGAGTCTTCTCCCGGTAGACGGGGCAGATCTTTTTGAAAAAAGACGGATATATTACGGGCTGTGTTCAGCCAGTGTTCTTCCCGGGTAATGTGAGCAGCCTGCAGAAAAGCCGCTCCGGCAATGGCGGACACCACCGTGACGGGTGTACGGGATGCAAGAGCCACTCCCTTTCCGGAGACCGGAAAAGGGTATCCCCATCCGATCCCGCCGCTTTCTGTCGGGCAGGCAAGGCTGCGCAGCAGTTCAAGGCAGTGTTTCGCTTTTTCAAGATGAATTCCGTCCCCGGTAATTTGAAAGAGCCGCAGGTGCCCCAGAGCAAAAAGCGCCGGTGTCTTCGGATTAAGGCTGCGGTCAATACGGAGCATGCGTCGCAGTACTGTCGGGAAGGCGTCTCCCAGAACAGTGGTAACTTTTCGAAGCCAGGGCCTCTGCTGTGCTTTTTTGAAAAGAGGATGCGCTTTGATGTCAAAAGGGTCAAAGCCGGGCGTGTCCGGCGCCTGCATCAGGGCGGACAGTTGAATGATCCATTCCTGAGCAATATGAATGTCACGGTTATTCACCAGCTGCAAAGGCATTTTACAAATTCTTTCCTTTACCGGCTGCCTGCATCAGCAGGGTGCGGAATGCCGGATACCAACGATCGACGGCGTAATGTCCGGCGACAAAAGTCCGGGCAGCCCGCCCCATGCTTTCGCGTGCCGAAGCATCGCTGATTAATTTTTCCAGAGCAGACTCCCATTCGTCGGGTGTGTCGGCAAGATACCCTGTTACGCCGTGCTGCACGATTTCACGATTCATACCGACAGGCGACAGAACAACAGGTGTCCCGACTCCCATATATTGCAGTGCCTTGAAGGCGCATTTGCCCCGCGCCCGCGGCGTATCTTCCAGAGGCATGAGACCGATATCCGCTACCTGCAGGATAGCAATTTCCCGATCTGTCCGCCAGATTTCATTTCGAACCGGCAGGTTCCCCTCATGGGCATAGGCTTTTCCCGAAGCGACAAAAAGTTCTATCGGATATTTGGCAGCGAGCCGTTCCAGTACAGGAACAATTGTGTCCAGATAGCCCAGATTGTCGCTCAGTCCGGTCCAGCCCAGCACCACAGGTTTGGTGCCGGGGGCAGTGTATTGCTTTTGCCCATGCAGTTCCATGTCAATGCAGGTGGGCACAATCAATGCAGGGCAGCCATGGGACTCCATATAGTCCCGGATGATCCCGTTGCCTGCCGCTGCGCAGCGGCAGTGCTTTGCCATAAAGGCAGCCCAGCCGAAATTTACGAACCGCAGAAAGGGACTGGAAACATAGGCGGGCCGCTCCCAGAGCGCATCATCCAGATCGACAACTGCCTGCGGATTGATTCGGAGGACGAGCCATTCCAGCAGAGGCGGACCGTAGGGAAAAAGAGGCCCACGAAAGAAGACCGCATCGGCGAAGAGCGCATGGCGCAACTGCAGCAGGCGGGTGAGCAGCACCAGCAGCAGATAGAAAAACTTTCCGGTACGCCCGCCAGATTCATAAAGTATTTCGCGCATGGAAACAGAAGCAGGAACACACACAGTGCAATGATGCCCTTCCGCTTCCAGAAGGCGGACGAAGGAGTCTACACGGTATCGTGTAGCAGCGATCTTCCGAGTTTCACATGCATAAAACACAAACTTCATAAAGGGTATGATTCCGGAAAAGGGGTTGAAGCGGCGGGCGCAGCATCGGTTGCCCGGCCTCTGCATATTATGCCTGCCGTCGAAGCGGAGTGCAAACACAGCGTCGCAGGATTATCGGAAAATTAAAGAGCCTTTTTGCTGCCGCCGCCCCCCGTCGCAACGGCTTCTTTGCTGCAATGTATCTCTATTCATTATAATGGCTGGAGATTTACTTATGAATATTCGTGGTCAGAATCACAAGCAAGGAAAGATGTTTTAGTGCCGCGACGCATCAAAATTTACGCTGCCCCGCTGGCAGGTGTGGTGGAGATTGTAGCGCCTGTTTTTGCCGATGAGCGCGGTTTTTTTACAGAGGCCTATAACCGCGAACGCTGGGCGGAAGCGGGCTTTCATGAGCAGTTTGTTCAGGACAATCTGAGTCTTTCGGCTAAAGGGGTGCTTCGCGGAATGCACTATCAGCTGCACCCGTGGGGCATGGGGAAATTAATGCGGGTACTGACCGGTGCCGCCTTTGATGTACTGGTTGATCTGCGCTCCGGCTCCCCGACCTATGGGAAATGGATGGGCCGTCATCTGGAAGCTGCAGATCCGAGGTGGCTTTTTGCGCCGCCCGGTTTTGCCCACGGATTTCTTGCTCTTGAAGATGATACACGCATGTATTACAAATGCACTTCTTTTTACCGTCCGGAGGCTGAGCGTGCACTTCGGTACAATGACCCGGAACTCGGGATTGAATGGCCCGTATCTGTGACAAGCCTTTCTGAAAAAGATGCAGCGGCACCTTTATTCTGTGATGCGGAGACCAACTTTCATTATAGTGACGGTGCCTGACCGGCCGCTTTCATGCTTTTTGCTGTGTTTTCCGTTTTGAAATTTTCTGAAGTATTTGACAGGGAGAACGAAATAAATGAAACTGATGATTGCAGGCGGAGCCGGATACATAGGCTCTGTTTTGTCTCCCATGCTTCAGGCACGGGGGCATGAGGTGGACGTGGTGGACCTATGCTGGTTCGGCAACCAGCTGCCATCGGATATACCTGTGACCCGCCGGGATTTGTTTACCGTGGTGCCCGAAGATCTCGAAGCATATGACCAGCTGATATTTCTTGCCGGATTGAGCAATGATCCCATGGCGGAATTTGATCCCGCCATGAACTTTATCCATAATGGCGCCCTGCCCGCTTATCTTGCATTCAGAGCAAAACAGGCGGGACTGTCCCGTTTTATTTATGCCTCCTCCTGTTCCGTGTACGGGTATACAGTCGACACGCTTTACGATGAAGAATCTCCGGCTGTTTGTGCCTATCCCTATGGCATTTCCAAACTCCTGGGAGAGCGCGGCGTGCTTCAGGAGCAGAGTGAACATTTTTCAGCCATTGCCCTGCGGCAGGGGACCGTAAACGGCTACAGCCCGAGAATGCGTTTTGATCTGATCGTGAACACCATGTTTAAAACGGCGGTGACCGAGAAAAAAATAAGAGTGAATCATCCGGATATCTGGCGTCCTCTGATTGATGTGCGGGACACGGCAGAAGCCTTTGTCCGGGCTGTCGAGGCGCCTGCTGAAGTCAGCGGTGTCTTTAATGTGGCATACGATAATTTTACGATAGGTGATGTGGCAAAAGCCGTTCGTAAGGAAGTGGAATCAATATACGGCATTCAGGTGGAAATAGAGATGAACCGCATAGCGGATCTGCGTAATTATAAAGTGTCCAGCGAAAAAGCACGTGCGCAGCTGGGCTTCAATCCGCGCTTCGGGATCGCGGAGATGGTGCAGTCTCTTGCCGGGCATCGGGATGCTTATGGCGATTTTATAAAACGGGAATTTTATAACATACAGGTGTTCAAGGCGCTTGCTGCAGACGCTTAGACGGAAATACTTTTGCAATAACCCATGAATAACTATTTCGAACATATGCTGGATCGTTATATCGGCAAAATCCTCTGCTTTCTTTTTTCGCAAGTGGAGAAAATACGCCGTGTTTTTCAAAAAAAAGGAGACAGCGCCGCTCCGGGCAAAATTCTTTTTGTAAAGCCCGTGGAACAGGGCGCCATTATCCTCGCCCTGCCTGCCCTGAAACGCGCTGTGGATGCAGTGGGCCGGGAAAATGTGTATTTTTTCTGTCTGCGTAAAAATAGAGTGATCCTGGATATTCTGGACGTGCTGCCCCGGGAAAATGTTTTCACTGTTGATGACCGTTCTCTGTTTTCCTTTGCGGCTGGACTGACTCACGCTGTCTTCCAGCTGCGCAGGCTGAAAATCGACACAGCGATTGACCTGGAGATTTTTGCCCGGATCTCCATTATCATAGCCTGGTTCAGCGGGGCGCGGCGAAGGGTGGGACTGCATCGTTTCAACAGTGAAGGGCCTTACCGCGGGAATCTGGTGACGCATAAGGTTCAATATAACCCGTATATCCACACTTCTCAGACCTTTGAAGTGCTCGTCTGTGCTGCTTTTGCCGATCCGGCGGACACGCCTCTTTTGAAAGAGCCGATACCGGAACTGTGGGAGGCACTTCCACAATTTCAGCCCGCCCCGGAGGACAGGGAAGAGGCGTTCCGGCTGCTTAAGACCCGTCTGCCCGGATGGACGGAAGAGACGGCTGCCAAGGATACGCTCATCCTCTTTAATCCGAAATGCCTGGACGAGCTGCCTGTTCGCAAATGGCCCGACAGTTCCTTTGTCGCATTGGGCAGAAAAATTTTGCAGTCCTATCCGGAAGCAACGATTCTTATTACAGGACTGGAAAACGAAAAAGCAGCCTGTGAAGCCATGGCACGGGAGATTGGCGACGGCGCCATCAGCCTTGCCGGTGTATTAAGCCTTCGCGGTCTCCTTGCGCTCATGACTGTGTGCCGCGTACTGGTTTCCACAGACAGCGGGCCCGCTCATTTTGCAGCGTTGACCGATCTTGCCGGAGTGATCCTTTTCGGCCCGGAAACACCTGATTTGTACAGCCCGCTCAGTTCGCGCATGAAATTAATTTACAGGCACCTGACGTGCAGCCCCTGCTTTTCCCCCATGAACTACAGGCTTTCTCCCTGTCGGAACAACCAGTGTGTTTTGCAGATTACCCCGGATCAGGTCTTTGATGCTGTCCGCGAAATACTGGAGGGATAAAAAGGAGGGCGCAGCCCCGTACGGAACTGCGCCCCGGAGAGTTACAGGGGAGGAGAGAGCTTACTTATGCGGCATCTTTAACCGGGCAGGCACTTCCGGCAGGGCAGCATGGCTTTGTGCCCGTGGAAGCGACGCACTTCTCGGAACATCCGCCCTTCGAAGAGGCTGTGCACTTGTCCTGGCAGGCTGATGAACAGGCATCAGCAGGGCATTTGCAGCTCTTGGCAGCCGCACAGTTGTCAGCGCTTTTGCACGCATCAGCGGGGCATTCACATGCACCGGCAGGGCATTTGCAGGCATCAGCCACTTTGCAGGTACCTGCAGGGCATTCACATGCACCGGCAGGACATTTGCACTGATCGGCGCATTTGCAGGCATCGGCGGGACATTTGCAGTTGTCGCCGCAGCAACAGGCTTTGGCGTCGGCGGCTGCGGTAGGCAGCAGTGCCGGGCTCAGGGAAAGGGCAAGGAGGAAAAGGGGAAGCAGTATCAGTGTTTTCTTGGTCATGAGTATTTTCCTTTTGTTGAACTCAAGAGTAAACGAGAATTTTGGTGTTTGAAGTGAAAGAAATAACGATCTGGAAAAGTTCAGACACACAAAATCAACACAGGAAAACACAATGCAGGACATGGGGCGCTGAGGCTGTATGAACAGGGCGGGGGCTTTCAGAAACACCCGACACCATATGCGTAGACGGGTCAGCCACGGGCGGGCTGGTAATGGCTGTCAGATTGTTGATCTGGCTTTTGCGTGTCGCAGGAATGGTTGCGAGCCAGTTTGTTTCGGTGCTGCCATGCCCGCATGCGCATTGGGTGCCGGCAACGGGCCTGCCCTCATAATCGGTGTCTGCCGGCACAGAATCAGCAGACGGCATTTTGCTGTCACAGCAGGATCCGCCGGTGTGCTCGGGCGTTGCTTCCGGAGCGTGGCAGTTGTGAACAGTTTCTGTGCAATGGAGGCAGTCTTCCGCACAGGCGCACCACAGCATGGAAGCATAGGGCAGCAGCGCACTGGTACAGGCGATCAAAAAGACCAATGTACGCTTCGCAACCATCTTTTACATCCTTCTTTGTTTTACTGCTCTGTAGGGAGTATACCACAGGTTCCGGCAAAAGTCAAGTAAGCCGATCTTTTTACTCTGTATTAGAAAAACCGGACAGGAGGCACAGCAGAAAAAGAATAAATGACCCCCACTATTCAGCGCAATCAGGGGGTCTGCCCGGGGGCCTGTAGGCGTAAATTCAGTTCTTTTAATGCTTCAAGCTGATAAGAACGGGCATTGGAAGAAGTGACATTGCAGGATTTTTCCTGATAGGGAAAATCGTAAACCCAGAGGGCGGCAAGAGGCACCCCGCTGGTTTCAATGGCTTTTAAGAGCTGATAGAAATTTTCTTGTGCCCCTTCGACGCCGGATGTTTCTTCGAGACTGGCCGCGCCGAACTCTCCCACAAACACCGCTTTTCCTGCAGGGGCAGCCGTGGCGATGAGTGTGGCAAGATGATGCTCATAGGAGCAGAAAGGAAGATTGAAATAACCGCTTGTCTGCGCTTCGGGATAAAGATGGACGGAGATAAGCTTAAAAGGCTCGGGGTGACTGCGCAGCAGCTCTCTGCAGTACTGCGCCGTTGTGTCGCGTTTCCAGGAGTTTTCGATGCGCTGGTGGTACTGGGAAGGTCGGAGGATGGAGTGCCCCGAAGTCAGGAGGCGGTGAGGATCCAGCGGGCTGACAGTGTCTACGAAAAGCTGCATTGCCGCCAGGATATCAGCGCTTGAGATTGCATCTGCCATAGTCCGCTCAGAGGGGGTGCCTCTTGATGGTGCCCGCATGGGCAGGTGATCCGCCGCATTGGGCAAATCAGCCGCGAGATTGTATTCGTTGCCGACTTCCCAAGCCCAAATGGACGGGCGGGAAGCATAACGCGTCACCAGATCGGTGAGGTAGGTGCGCATGAAATCAGCCGTTTTGCTGTGCGGATTTCCAATCTGATTTACAGGCTCGCCCACTGTATCCGGCACGCCGGCATAAAACCAGAACACGCTGGGAATGAGCCCGATACCGGCTTTTTCAGCCGCTTCCACAACACCATCAAGCCGTGCAAAGTACCCTTCCTTGTCCTCCAGATACTGCTTCCATTCGGCAGGGAAAAAACCGCCACACATAAAGCGGACAAAAGGAATATGAAAAGCGGCGAGTTCCTGAAAGGAGGCGGTATAGGAAGTGTCTTCGGGGTTGTCCAGAGTGCGCCGGAATGCGGAGAAAAAATTTACACCGACACCTCGCCAGGGCTTTCCGTCAAGGGTTACAATACCGTCCTCATTAACGGCAAGCCGAACCACGTCCCGGGCAGTTTCAGCTGCTGCCGGATCCGGCAGGCCCCCCGCCAGCAGCAGGACAGTCGCTATAAGACACATCTTACCTGTGCGCTTCATCGAATCATACATAAGAGCTGCTTTCAGCGGGCTTTATTTTTGCAGAGCAAAAGAGTCATACACGGAACCGTCGGCAGTATACGCATTCATGGTCAGTGTATGCGCTGATACAGTGAAAGCCTGGCAGGTGGCGATGCCGTCTTTTTTGAAAACAGCGGCGTAGTCCGGCGCCGGATCTCCCTGTTCTCTTCCGTTCACAGCGACTGAAACCAGATAAACCGTACCGTTGCCGGGGCTTTCTACAGGCTTTTCTCCAGCCATGGGAAAAGTTCTCAAATAGTAATGCACATGCCCTGAGAGCACAATGTCCACATGGTACTTATCGAAAAGAGCACCCCAGAGGCTGCGAATTTCAGGGTAGTCCTCGTCGGGTGCGTAGGGAGGGAAATGGAACTGAACCACTTTCCAGGGGGCCTTCGAGTGACTGAGTGTTTCTTCTAGCCACGCAGACTGACCCGAAATCGTGTCGGTGGAATCGACAGAAATCAGCTGCAGCAGCCCTCCGTATTCGAGGCTGTAGCTTTGGCCCCGGTGCAGCCCGGCAGGGCCATTGTCCGGCAGGCGAAACAGAGTGCGGTACAAGGTGGATCCGAGACCGTCGATCGTGTCATGGTTGCCGATAGCGGGTACCAGTGGCAGTGTGGTAATAAAATCGCTATACAGCGTGAAAAGCCGTTCCCAATCGTCGCGATGCTGTCCCGTACCGATCAGATCTCCGGAAATAGCGAGAAAGGCGGCATCGGGATGGCGGCGGTGCGCCTGCTCGATCAGCGGGACGCTGTCAGGCCTTGAGTGGTTGTCGCTCACCCAAAGAAAAGAAAACTGATTCGAAGCGTCCGGTGCTGTCCTGAAAGAAGCAGCTGCTTTGTCCGGAAGCAGGTCTGCCGTTCCAGGTGCGTATTCATAAAGAGTGTCCGGTTCCAGCCCGACAACTTCGGCGGTATGCCAGAGTACTTTGACATTATTCAGAATATTGCGGTCTTCCAGTTTTACAGCAGTGGCGGGTGTAAACGCCCACGCTTGTGCTTCTGTATCCTTCTGCTTGCGCACATAAACACCCGAATTTTCCACACCGGGGGCAGTGCGCCATTGGATTGCCTGAGTGGTTTTCGGCTCGCCGCTCCAGGTAAGTGTCAGCAGATCGGGCGTTTCTCCGGCGACGGACGGACTCTTGCGGAAAGCGCCGATAATTTCCGCTTCCCGGGCACGACCGCGGATAGTGGGCAGGAGAATTTGACCGTTCAACGCATCCGGCACCTCTGTGAGCACCAGTTCGTCCCAATCGGCATAGGTGAAAGAGCCGATGGCGAAAGAGAGCAGGGCGGGCGGTTCAGGGCAGATGTCCGTGACTGTAATCTGATCGCCCGGCTGCTTTGCGCCCACAGCGACAAAATAATGGGGTCTGTGCCGTTCAAAGCCGTTAATGCCCAGACCTACTTTCCCGGCTGGAAAAGATTTCTGCCAGACTTCGTAACTGTCCAATTCATTACGAACGATCAGATCAGTCTTCTGAAAGCCTTCTTCTGTCAGCCAGAAAGGTACGGTTTTCTGTTCAATATGCCGCACTACAGAAATGACAGCCGGCGCAGAAACGGAGAAAGTCCAATATTCGGTGGCAAGTACATGCCGTTCCTCGGCAGTCAGTGCTGCCAGCACGGTTTCGTGATCCAGTGCATCCAGAGCGGCTTCGTCTCTGCCTTCCCGGAGTCTTTCCGTTACCCGGGTCATGACTTCGGAGACAGCGTCAGTGTCAGCATAGCTGCAGGGCAGGAGGAGAAGAAAGGCGGCAAGAAGGGCAAGACAGCGGCAGGCAGGGGAGAAACAGACAGAACGGTACATGAGGCAGCTCCTTCACATGTGGCGATCCGACGCCTGGCGGAAGTGAAAGGGCGCCGGATGGAAAAGCAGGTCGGTATATTCAGCGGTTGAAAAGGCTGCGGGCAAAGGCTTCGCTGAAGGCTTTACCCGGCTCGTAACCGCGTTTCCATTCCCCGTCAATAATAAGAAAGGGAACACCCTGTTTTCCGGTTTTTTCTTCCAGTGTACGGGCGTGTTCCGGATCCTTCCGTATGTCACGGACTTCGTAGGCGATGCCTTCCTTATCCATCCACGCGCGTAAATGCTGACAGTCACTGCAAAAGTCAGCACTGTAGACAATAATTTTCTGCATAAGTGCGTTCCAGTTTTTTATTCGATCTGGGTCAGCCCGAAAGACATAACCGCTTCCGCCGCAACAGCATCATCTACCAGGGCGGTTGTTCGTATTTTGCAGGCATTGGGCCGATAATGCACCATATCCGCCTTAAGCAGCATTTGATCGCCCGGCAGCACGGTGTTTTTAAAACGGACATTTTCAACGCCCATGAGAAAAGCGACTTGCCCGTTGGGTTCGCCGTTATCTCCGAAAATCAGCACAGCCCCCATCTGCGCCATGGCCTCAATGATCAGTACGGCGGGCATGACCGGGATTTCAGGGCTGTGCCCCTGCAGAAAGGGTTCATTAACCGTCACATTTTTAATGCCTGTGGCACTGACCAGCGGGTCAAAACTCAGAATCTTGTCGACCAGAAGAAAAGGATAGCGATGCGGCAGTACTTTGCCGATTTTCTGGACTTCGAGCATTGCCGGCTGGCGCCGGGTCTGCTGTCTGTATGCACTGAGTTCACATTCAGGCCGTGTGCTGGCGAACACTTTCTGTATCTGCTTGGAAAAGAGGACGTTTTTCTCGTGCCCGCATTTTACTCCGATGATATGCCCTTTGAGCGGGGAGCCCAGCAGGTAGGTGTCACCGAGCAAATCAAGGATTTTATGGCGGACAAATTCATCCTGAAAATGAAGGGTTTCGTTCAGGATTCCGTCGTCACCGATAAGCACCGCACTTTCAAGACTGCCGCCCTGAATCAGCCCCGCCTCCTGCAGCATCTTCACTTCCCGGAGAAAACAGAAAGTCCGTGCAGGCGCAATTTCATTTTTGAAGGTCTCCTCATTGATGGTAAAGGAGGCATATTGCGTGCCGATGGCGGGGTGGTCGTAATCAATGGTCATACTGACCCTGAACTCCTCCGAGGGCAGGATGCTCAGCGTCACATCGTCTTTGCGGTAATAGATCGGGTGATCGACGGTAATGTAGCGCTTTTTTTTGTCGAGCTCCACAATGCCTGCAGAGAGAAGGGTGTCCATAACTGGCAGGGAACTGCCATCGCCATTGGGGATTTCATCGGCATCCACTTCAACGATGATGTTATCGATCCCGAGCCCCGCAAAGCATGCCATGGCATGTTCAATGGTATGAATCTTAACATCGCCGATGCCTATTGTGGTTCCCCGCGATACGTCCACAACATTATTGAGCAGCGCCGGAACAACCGGCTTTTCTTCCAGATCCACCCGGCAGAAAACAATTCCGCTGTCGGCGGGGGCGGGTTTGAAAGTAACCGTGGTCAGATTGCCGGTGTGCAACCCTATACCGTTGAAAGAGGCTGCCTTAGCAATTGTTTTTTGTTTCATTCTTTTTTTGTTCTTTCAATGCCTCGAGCTCTTTTTCGAGGGCGGCAATACGGCGAAGCATTTCCGGGGTTCTTCCCTGGGCTGCCATGATGCGCAGCTGCTGCCGGTGGTCGGTAGCAGGCATCCCGGAAACGATAGCGCCGGGCTCCACATTGCGCATGACACCGGCACGGGCTCCAACAGTGCAGCCGTCACCCAGGGTGATATGCCCTGCCATACCGGCATTGGCACCAACACGCACCTGATTGCCGATGACAGCACTGCCGGCAAAACCCGCCATTCCTGCCACGGCACAATGCTCACCCATAACGACATTGTGCCCTATTTGCACAAGATTGTCAATCTTGGTTCCCGTGCCGATCCGGGTGACACCGAAGGTGGCGCGGTCAATAGCGGTATTACTTCCTATTTCAACATCATCTCCGATAAAAACAGTCCCGATCTGCGGGATTTTATGCCAGACACCGCCCGCCGGGACGAAGCCGAAGCCATCGCTGCCGATGCAGGCACCGGCGTGGATGATGCAGTTTTTCCCGATTTCCGTACCTTCACGGATAACCACGTGAGGGTACATGCGTGTGTTTGCGCCTATGCGACAGTTTTCACCGATAAAGACATTTGCCACCAGAACAACGCCTTCCTCTATGCGGCTTCCGGCGGAAACAACGCAAAAAGGACCTATGTGCGCGCTTTCGTGCACCTCGGCATCGGCAGACACCGCACTTTGGGGGTGTATGCCCGGAGCCGGTTTTTCGACGACGGTCGCAAAGGCTTTGAGGACTGTAAAAAAAGCAAAATCAGGCTGCTCCACTTCGATGGTGGTGAGAGGCAGGCTGCCTGTTCCGCAGGGCACCAGGGCTGCACCTGCTTTTGATTCAGCAAGAAGGTGCACATGTTTGGTGTCGCGCGCAAAGGTGATTTGTCCGGCAGTGGCTTCTGCTATGCCATTGACCTGGTCGATAATAATATTCTCATCGCCCAGAACGGTGCCCTGTACCAGTGCTGCTATCTCTTTTACACGCATCTGCATAGCGCAAGATAAACTCCCGTGGAGGGGGAACAGGATTGACAGACTTTTTCTGTGAGACCCGTGTGCCCTGATAAAACAGCAAAGCGCTTCGACTATCGAAGCGCCGCCGATTTTCACTATCCGTATTGCCTGAGTTCCCGAATTTCAGTTTTGTCCGGGATTATTTTTTATTGATGATTTGCAGCACCCTGGAAGTAAGGTCAATAGTGGCGCTGTGAAACAGAACTGTTGCCCGGGGACCTTTCGAAGCATTCAGAATCAGGTGATAGCCTTCGTCTTCCGCCACTTTTGCGACGACGCGGTCGATATCGTCGACCACTTCTTTCAGCACCCGCTCTTCCTGAGTGTCAATAAGGCGTTGACGGCGATCCAGTTCGGAGCGGTACTGGGCAAAATCAGATTCGATCTGGGAACGCTTTTCGAAGCGCTGATCGTCCGTCATCGTCTGACGCTGGGCTTCAAAGTCTTCCTTTGCCTTTTCGATCCGTTTGGACATGGCGTCTATTTCTGTCTGCAGGCGATCCACTTCCTGCTGCAGCTCATCGTATTTAGCTTTGCGTTTATTGGATTCGTTGACCAGCGTGGACATGTCAACCACTCCGATTTTATAACCGCCTTCGCCGCCTGTCTGGGCGAAAGCAACAGATACAAAAGCCCCCGATGCAACCAGCAGCGTTGCCATTGCAATAGAGATGATGCCTGTCCGCCGGATGAAACCAAATGTCATACTCACTATTCTTTCCCTTCAGTAATGGCACTTTCGCCTTCAGATTGTTTTGTACGGGTCAAAAGGATGGCACACGCTTGTAAGCACATGTAATAGCAGTATATCATGATCGGTCAAAAGTGTTCAATGCCTGTGCCATTAATTGCAGCCTGCTCTTTATCATATCCGAAAAAGATGGCGCAAAGCACTGCCGTTGGAAAAAAGGGGAGGCAACAGGTCATAATGAATGTACTCCCGTCCCGATGCAGCAAGTATTCAGCAGGTGCCCGTTCATGATCACCACCGCATGCCATTACTGTGGATTAACAATTCTCGTTCCTGAGTCCATGGCAGGACGTGAGGGCAGATGCCTGAACTGCGGCGAAGCCATCCGAGTTCCCCGTACTGCCCAGCAGCCACATCAGTCTCATACTGAGTTTGCTGCGGGCGATGTAGTGAATGAGCGGTACAGGATCCAGAAATTTATCGGCAAAGGCGGCATGGGCGTGGTGTATCTGGCAGATGACACGCTGGTGAAAGAATCTGTAGCCCTGAAGTTTCTGCGCCCTGATCTGCTTCAGACCGCCCGGGCGAGGCGCCTTTTTCTTCAGGAAGCGCAAATTGCGAGGCGTTTGCGTCATGAGCACATTATTGCGGTTCATGACATCAGCGCCACGGCGGCAGGTATTCTTTTTTTCACAATGGAATTTGCGGAAGGGAAGGCGATCCGTACACTGCTGATGGAGCAGCGCCAGCAGCGCAAGTATCTGCCTGTCCGGCTGGTGCATACCATAGCCCTTCAGGTGCTGAGTGCCCTATCCTATGCCCATCGCCTCGTGGTTCATCGCGATATCAAACCGGAAAATATACAGCTTCTGCCTAATGAGCGCATAAAAGTGCTGGACTTCGGGCTTGCGATAGCGGTAGAAGAGGAAGAAACACTTTTGACAGCCAGCCGGTCAAAAAGCAAAATCATGGGCACCCTCGCCTATGCTGCTCCGGAGCAGTTGCTACACACGCCGGTGGATGCCCGTACGGATTTGTATGCGCTGGGGCTTGTGCTGCGTGAGCTCCTCTCCCTCAAAACACCGATAGAACTGCCGCCGGAAGAGCCGCTGGTGAGGGATGATGTGCCTCCTGACTACCTGTCGGTCATCAACAAAGCTGTCCGGAAGGATAAAAATGACCGGTGGCAGTCTGCTGCCGAGTTCAGCAATGCGCTGCAGGCATCCTTCGATCAGTCCTTTTTTATCACGACTTCTGAACATGTTCCGGCGGCGAGCAGTGCAGTACCGACCCGTGAAGGCATGGTCTTTCTGGAAGGGGGCCGTTTTCTTATGGGCAGCAATCTGGTGCCGGAATGCGCTCCTGAGCGGGAAGTGGAGGTCGCTCCTTTCTGGATGGATATTTATCCTGTTACCGTAAAGGAATATGCCCGTTTTATAGAAGAAACAGGCGCGGAAAAGCCGGCTTTCTGGAGTAATCCGCAGTTTAACGGTGATGATCAGCCTGTCGTGGGCGTTACCTGGGAAGAAGCGAGAGCATTCGCACGCTGGGCGGGAAAAGAACTTCCCACGGAGGCGCAATGGGAGTTTGCCGCACGGGGAACGGAAAACAGAAAATACCCCTGGGGCAGCCTTCGCCCCGAGCCCTCCCGGTGCAATTTCAACAGATATCTGGGCATGCCGAGCATTGTATCCATGCATGAAGAAGGCAGAACACCGCAGGGGATTTTTGACCTGGCGGGCAATGTTTACGAATGGACCCGCGATCCCTGGCGCCCCTATTGCGCCCGTCCGGACAGCGCCGAAGCTGCAGAAGTACGTCCCAGAAAAGCCATTAGAGGCGGATGTTATGAGTCTGCTGCGGCAGAAATGACTACGAGTTGGCGCAAAGGCGAGTTTCATAATGTCCGGCTGGCAACTTTAGGTTTTCGCTGCGTGATACCGCTGTAGCTGTAGTCGGTTTTCCCTGATTTTCTTCCTTTTATGACGCTTTCTTTCGGAGAGGGAAATAAACGCCGGGGGCTTTCGTGTTACACGGGGGACGTGAAAGAAGGGCGGTAGTGCGTGCCAAATCAGAAGACGGGCGTTTGCACGCTCTTTTGAATTTTCGGGAGAGTGGTCAAGTGCGGAAAAAGAATTTCGTTACTGTTTTCAGTCTTGGGGTATGCCTGCTTTGCATCCCCGTGCTGACCAGCTTTCTGGATCGTAAAGCACCCGATCCGGTACATGCTTTCAAAGTGCATGTGAATGAGGGGCGGGTTGTCCTGACGTGGATAAACCCGGCCGGAAATGACTGGGCGGGAGTGTTGGTCTGCCGTAAAGCCGGGGAGCCTCCCAAAGAGCCCCTGGACGGTTTTGTGCTTGTTTCCGGTGCCGTTGACCGTGCGGAAGATGTCGAGGTGACCGGAGGTGAGACGTATTACTATGCGGTCTGGACCTATGATGTGTTAGGGAATTTCTCTCCGGCTGTCCGGGGCTTTGCTTCTCTGCCGTCCGGTGTCCGACAGCGCATGGTTGAAGGGGAGCGCACTGTGTCCCCTCTTACGGATACGGTGCTGATGCAAAAGAGCGGGAGGCTGTCGGCTATTTCCGCCGGGACAGTGCAGTGCGCAGTACTATCGGCTGACAGCGTAAAGAGCGCTGCCGGTGTGTAAACCTTTCTTCAGCGGGCTGCCCGGGTATCCACAGCGTCAGTCCGGGCATGAAGCGAACCGGATTTTATGATACCCCTTTCTTTTTCTGCGGAGGGCGTACTGCTCTATCCCAGAAATTAACCGCTGCTGCTCCTGTAATTGTGTGTTTGTTTCGTGCTATAATCCGCATCGTTCAGGACACGTATTTTAAAGATGCCAGCAGATCTTCAGGGTCAGGTATATATAAATGTGGAGTAGATTTACCGAAAGAGCCAAACATGTTATCGCGACAGCCCGGGAGGAAGCGGTACGTCTCGGCTGTGAGTATGTGCGAACCGAGCATATCCTGCTTGGTCTGTGCAAGGAGCGGGAAGGGATAGCCGCCCGGGCTCTGAAAAACCTCGACATCGATATTGACATGATGGAAGAGGAAATTGTGCGGCTCACTTTTTCCAGTGCCAACGCCACGCCTAGTGAAGAAATCACTTTTACACCGCGCGCCAAAAGGGTTCTGGAACTGGCAACCACGGAAGCCCATCGTGTGAGTCACAATTACGTCGGGACGGAGCACCTGCTTCTCGGTCTGCTTCAGGAAGGCGAGGGACTTGCCGCAAAGATTTTTGAAGATCTGAAAGTGGATACCAAGCGCCTGCAGGAAGAGATCTTTCGCCTCATGAGTACCCAGGTCCGTCCTGAAATGCAGCAGGCGCAGGCTCCCGCCAAATCACAAACGGCCGCACTCGATGCTTTCAGTCGCGATCTCACCCAGATGGCGCGGGACAACAAGCTGGATCCTGTCATTGGCCGTGAAGATGAAATCGAAAGAGTGATTCAAGTGCTGAGCCGCCGCACAAAAAATAATCCCGTGCTGATCGGCGAGGCAGGTGTGGGCAAAACAGCCATTGTCGAAGGGCTGGCGCAGGCCATAGTAAGCGGTGATGTTCCGGAGCTGCTGCTCAACCGGCGTGTTCTGGCGCTTGATCTTGCGGGCATGATAGCGGGCACCAAATACCGCGGACAATTTGAAGAACGTATGAAAGCCGTGATGCGGGAAATTCGCAAAGCGGACAATATTATCCTTTTCATTGACGAACTTCACACGCTTGTGGGTGCGGGTGCGGCTGAAGGGGCGGTGGATGCGGCGAATATGCTGAAACCGGCGTTGTCCCGGGGGGAAATTCAATGCGTGGGTGCCACCACCATGGATGAGCACCGCAAATATATCGAAAAAGACTCGGCACTGGCACGCCGATTCCAAACCATTCTGGTTAACGCGCCGACCGTTACGGAGACGATAGAAATTATCAAAGGGCTCCGGGATAAATACGAGGCACACCACCGGGTTCGTTTTACCGATGAAGCCATTATTGCGGCGGCGCAGCTGTCAAATCAGTATATTACTGACCGTTCTCTGCCAGACAAAGCTGTTGATGTGATTGACGAAGCAGGCAGCCGTGCCCGTCTTCAGCTCACCACGCGCCCTGCTTCATTAAAGCAGATCAGCGTGGACATAGAGCAGGCGACCCAGGAAAAGGAAGCCGCCATCAGCAATCAGGAGTATGAAAAAGCGGCGGCGCTTCGGGATCGTGAGCGTACGCTCATTGCGCGGCTGGAATCGGAAAAGCGCCTATGGGAACAGAAGCGGGATTCCACTGATATGGAAGTTACCGCAGAAGACATTGCCTTTGTTGTTTCCAAGTGGACAGGTGTTCCGCTGACAAAACTGGAAGAAAAAGAATCAGCGCGCCTGCTGCGTATGCGCGATGAACTGCATAAAACAGTAGTCGGCCAGAATGAAGCCATCGATGCGATTACCCGCGCCATTCAGCGCTCCCGTGCAGGTTTGCGTGGTCGCACACGTCCGGTAGGGTCTTTTCTGATGCTCGGCCCTACAGGCGTAGGAAAAACACTGCTGGGTAAAGCGCTTGCCGAGTTTTTATTCGGCAATCAGGAAGCACTGATTACGGTGGACATGTCCGAATTCATGGAAAAGTTTTCCGTGTCACGCCTGATCGGTGCGCCTCCCGGGTATGTCGGTTATGATCAGGGGGGGCAATTGACGGAGCAGGTGCGTCGCCGCCCTTATTCTGTGGTGCTTTTTGATGAAATTGAAAAAGCGCACCCCGATATTTTCAATGCGCTGCTTCAGGTGCTGGAAGAAGGGCATTTAACAGACAGTGCCGGAAGAAAAGTTGATTTTCGCAACACAGTCATCATGATGACTTCCAATATAGGCGCGCGCCGTATCGGCAAAAACACCTCTCTGGGCTTTTACCGGGACACAGCCGATGAAAATTATGAACGGATGAAAGAGCGGGTCATGGAAGAGGTGCAGAAAATCTTCAACCCGGAATTTCTGAACCGTATTGATGAAGTGCTGGTGTTCCACCGTCTTGGGCATGAGGAATTGCTTGAAATTGTGGACTTGCAGGTGAATGAAATTGTTGCCCGGGTTGCGGAGCAGTCCATCTGCCTCGAAGTGACGCCGGAAGCCCGTGAATTTCTGTTGCGTATGGGCAGCAATGAAGAATACGGCGCCCGTCCGCTGCGTCGTGCGATCCAGCAATATGTGGAAGATCCCCTGGCGGAAATGTTATTAAAAGGGAATTTAAGTCCGGATACGGCTATTGTCATGCGTCCTTCCGATGAAGGGAACGCATTGGTACCTGAGGCCATGGCTGAAACCACGGGAGGTATGCTCTCTTGAATACGAAGTCTTTGTTTACACCGCTTGCGGTCCTTCTGTTGATCTCCGGCATGGTTTGCGTCGGCATTGCCGGCGCACAGGAAGGGGAAGCACGGATCATCCGGGATATCAGCTTTGACGGGCTGCTGCGCATCAGCGATGCTGCCGCCCGTGCACAGCTGGAAACGCAGGTCGGTGCCGCTTATGATGCCGGTGCAGTTGCCCGCGACATCAAGCGCCTCATGGATCTTGGGTTTTTTGATGCCGTCGACGCAAAAGTCGAAGAGGCGGGCGGTGAGATAATCCTTACCTATGCCGTCGTCGAAAAAAGGCTGATTGACCAGATCCTTATTGTCGGCAACAGAAAGATTAAAAGCCGCGTCATCCGCGCAGCCCTGACGATGCGTGAGGGTGGTTCTTTTGAGCCGGAAATGTTCGAAAATGAACGGCAGGCGGTGCTTGATCTCTATAAGGGAAAAGGATTTGCGAATACGACTGTTGACGTAACGGCGGAGAATATCGGACCCTCCCGTGTGCGCCTTGTGTACACCATCGGCGAAGGCAAAAAAGCACGGATTAAAAGCATTACCTTTGTCGGCAATGATCATATGAAAACCAAGCGACTGCGTAAGGTCATGAAAACCAAGCAGGCGCGGTGGTTTTTCAGCAGCCGTTATGACGAAGACAAATTTGCGGCGGATCTGACCAATATCACCGATGCCTATGGTGAACTTGGTTTTCTGGAAGCCAAAGTTGCCTCCACAGATATGGAATATTCCAATAACGGCAAGCGCATTGATATAACGATGTATCTGGAGGAAGGCCCTCAGTACTCCATGAACTCTCTGGATATAGCCCGTAATATTGTTTATGACGACGAGGATCTGCTGGATGTCGTCAAAGTGCATCCGGGCGATGTGCACAATAAAGTGCAAGTTTCCAAAGACGTTGCAGCAATCCAGCAGGGCTATCAGGACAGCGGCTATATTGATGCGGTCGTGACCCCTCAGATTACGCTGGACCGGGAAAACAAAACGACGAATGTTGTTTACCATGTGGAAGAAGGTAATCTGAAATATCTGCGTGAAATCAAGATCACCGGCAATGACATCACCAAAGACGAGGTGATCCGCCGCCAGATGCTGCTCATCCCCGGCGAACGCTACGATGGCGCAGCGGTCACCGAAAGTGAAAACCGCATTCAGAACACACGCTTCTTTGATAAAGTACGCATTACCTTTGATGAGACCGACGACGAATTGTTTACGGATCTGCGTGTGAATGTTGAAGAAGGCAAAACCGGCGTTTTCAATTTCGGCGCCGGATACAGTACGGAAGACAGGCTGGGCGTCTATACGGAAATGCGGCTCAGCAATTTCGACCTTTTCAACTGGCCGCGTTTTTCAGGTGCCGGTCAGGTACTTCGGCTGCGCACCCAAATCGGTGAACGGCGCAATGAATACAGCATCAGCTTCACCGAACCCGAATTTCTGGGGTATCCGGTGTCTTTCGGTGTGGATCTGTTTGACGAATCCTATGAAGTGCGCGGTGCCGCACGATACAAAGAAGAGATCCGGGGCGGTCAGCTGCGGCTGGGCAAATCCCTTTCCCCCTATGTCTTCGCCCAGTCTATCTGGCGGTTCCAGGAAACGGATCTGAGCCAGTTCTCCCGGTGGGTGCATCCGGAAATCAGAAAGCAGGAAGGACGTTCCACGACCATTGCCAACCGCTGGCAGATCGAGCGCAATACGCTGGATTCCAATTTTGATCCTACCCGCGGTTCCGTCCATGTGCTGGCGGCAGAAATCGCCGGTTTCGGCGGAGACCATAATTTCCTGCGTTTCGAGCAGGATTCCACCTGGTACCGTGCGCTGGGCGAAAAAGAAAAGATCGTCCTGTCATTGCGCGCCCGTCACGGTATTATGACCACCTACGGAAGTTCCGATTACATTCCCCTGCAGGAGCGTTTTTATGCCGGCGGTACGACGACTGTGCGCGGCTACAGAAACCGGGACATCGGGCCGAAAGTTCGTGAGTACCGGTGGTGGGGCGATCATTTCGCCGTGGGCGGTGATACACGCTTTGTTTACAATGCGGAAGTCAAATACCGTGTTACCGACATTTTCAGGCTTTACGGCTTTGCCGATGCGGGTGCCGTATGGGCGGATGCGGGTGACATCGATTTCGGCGACTTTAACTACAGCGTCGGTGCCGGTGTCGGCTTCAACGTGCCTATGTTCGGGCCCATTCGCGTAGACTACGGCTATCCCCTCAACCCCAACAAAAATCAGAGCAGCAGCGGGCGCCTTCATATGTCCACGGGGTTCCGCTTCTGAGTTTCGGGAGTGCGCCGCCTGTCGGTGCACGCCACAGACTGTATGCAGGGCAGCGTTTCGGCGCTGCCCTGTTTCTTTTTTGGAAACCGGTCAGTTGCCGGGGATATGAAGCGTTTCGCCGATGCCTATCACGTCGCTGTTTTTGTTGTTGTACTGCCGGATTGTTTCCGTTGTAGTTCCGTATCGCACAGCAAGTTTGGAAAGAGTATCTCCCGCGGCAACTTTGTGCTGAATTATGGTTTCCTGTCCGGAACCGGGCTGCCGGGGCGTTTGGGTTGCGACGGCTGTGGCTGCTTCGGGCTGGATGTCGACGGGGAAAATACGGGAGGAAAACCTGTCAAGCCGCTGCCTGCTCTGACGCAGCATATCAAGGAACTGAGGATCGTTTTCCGCTTCAAGCGCAATGGTGCGGACGATTTTGCGCAGGAGAGCGGGGTTGTGCTCGCAGATAATTACAGCGTCACAGCCGGCACGGAGCGACCGGACAACCAGGTCTTCCAGAGCGCCTTTTACTGCTTTCATATTCATGTCATCGGTCATAATAAAGCCATCGTAGCCCCATTGTTCCCGCAGGATACCGGTCACCATGGCACGGGAAAGGGTCGCAGGAGTATCAGGAAATTCCGGATCCAGTGCAGGACAGGCGATATGCCCCACAAGCACAGCAGGCACGGTTGCGTCAACGGCATTTTTAAAGGGGAGAAGCGTATCTTCCAATGCCTGTCCCGTTAGGTTCAGGTGTGCCAGCTGGACATGTGAATCTTCAATGGCGGCGCCATGACCGGGAAAATGTTTCACCACAGGCAGCAGCCCTTCCTGAAGGATCCCGTCCATGAAGCGTTTTCCAAAGAGCCAGGCGATTTCCGGATCGTCCGAAAACGCCCTGTCGCCGATGGCACGGCTGCCCGGCACTTTCAGATCCAGGACCGGCGCAATCACTACTTCAATACCGCGCTCCCGGGCGGCGCGGGCATAGGCAATGGCTGTGTCGCGGATCTTGCCTTCGCTCCCTTCAGCGCCAAGAGACGAGGCAGAGGGCGCATTGTCCAGACGCAGCCGGTTCACTCTGCCCCCTTCCTGATCCACATAAATTAAGGGAAGGGCCCCTGAGAAGGCCTTGCCGCTGACAGTCCTTTTAATGGCAGCAACGAGATTTAAAGTCTGCTGGCGGTTGCTGATATTGTTCCCGAGGAGAAGCACGCCGCCTGGCTGAATCTCTTTCAACAAGTCCCGATCCTGCGCTAAAAGCGTTTTTCCCGGCAGCGCAATGATGAGGCTGTGCCCCGGGATGATTTTCTGAGCCTGAGCAGCGCCACATGTAATGGATTGCAGGAGGAAAAGAGTAATGGCTGTCTGGATAAAAACTTTCAATGCTGCGCTCCATGGTTCAGGGAAGATGGGGGAAATGCGGACTCCATCGAAAAATACCCGGACATCATAGCCCCTGTGCCCGGTGCCGTTCCAGTACCAGGAGACGAAAAGCCCGAAGGGGCGGCATAAAAAGAAAACTCAGGAATATCAGGGCATTTCAGCCAGGCGGTTTTTTGCAAACTCAAAATACGCCGGAACGATTTCGAAACCGATGTAATCCCGTCCGGATTCACGGCTGATGACAGCCACCTGTCTGGAACCCAAAAACGGATCGAGCACCAGATCCCCCGGCTCCGATGTATAGGCGAGGATTTTCCGGATCAGCTCGCCCGGGAGTTTGGTTGGCGTCTTCATGTCACCGTGCCAGTATTCCCGCTGGATAGTCCAGACGTCCTCCAGATCCGCATAACGCTTGCTTCTGCCTGTCGCTGTCCGGTCATCAGAACTGAACCGGGCATTGTGAAAAAATTTGCGTTGCTTGTTGTCTTTACAGAGATAAAGGCAATGGTAGTGGGAGGTCACAAAACGGTATTTGCAGACCACACCGAACTGATATTTCCAGATAAGATGGTTTACTGTAATCAGATTGAGTGCATCGGCAGTCACCAGAATATCTTTCAGATTATTCCAGCCGGAAAAGATAAAAGCCGCGCCTGACTCTTTGAGGACGCGGCGTATTTGTGTCATCCAGTTCCGTGTAAAGTCGGGATAATCGACTGTTTTTACTTCCTGATACCCGCCCAGAACCAGATGAGGGTGGCGCTTGTAATTGTCTCTCAGCGGTGTGAAATCAATGGCAAAGGGAGGATCCGTAATCACCAGATCAACAGACTCGTCAGGCAGCCGCTTCAGACCGGTAAGACAGTCCTCATTGTAAATCTGATTACGTTCCCATCCACTGTGCATGTATGGCTTTCATGATTCAGTTGCCGGGATTTTCAATAGGCACCCAGCAGTAAGGCTCTTCTTTGGTTTCATCATAACGATAATACCCGCCCTTTTTCCAGATGAAGAGGATCTGCACCGCATGCTTCATTTCTCGGGTGCCCTTCTGCCATTGGGAAATATAGCTCAGCGCTTCGTTTTGCGAAAAATGTCCGTCATTATCAGTGTCGGCAGGATGGCGTGGCTCCGGCTCTCCTTCGACTTCCGCCTCTGTCTCAACCCTGCCACGGAACTGGATGTCGTCAATATTCCATCCAGGATAAGTTTGAGAATAATCGGTAGGCCCCATAACCCATCTTACCCGGACATTGGGCTGCCCGTCCGCAACAGCGGAGAGGTTATATTCGCATTCAACCCATTCTGTATCCAGCACTTCATCCCGGGCTGGATTCTTCCAGACAGTGATCCAGGTGTAACCGTTGTTACTGACTTCAACGGCTGCTTCGTCGTACTGTCCCTCTTCAACGCCCAGCCAGCGCATAAAACGGAGGGTCACGCCGGATGCCCGGGAAAAGTCCAGGGATGGTGTTGTCAGACTCCGCCGGGGAAGATCACTTTCATAATCGCCCTTAAGGTTGTAGCCGTATACATACTGCCCGGTATAAGCCCGTGATGGATCGCGGTTATAGGAGCCCAGTCCCGCAGGGCGACCGAATGCCCATCCGGTATCAGCGCTCCAGCCGGGGTTGCTGTCCAGTGAAAAGTTGTAAATGACCGGCGGCGTTAATGTGAGTGCCGCCGGCACAGACTGTACGGAAGCACTGCTCTGATTGGTCACGAAAATCGTTCCGCTATAGTTTCCGGGCTGCAGATTGACTGTGTCGAGTGCAAGTGTCAGAGAGAGGGTGACAGAAGTGCCGGGGGCGATGGTGCCTTGGTTGGCGGAGAGCTTCAACCAGGTGGGCGCTGTTGCGCTCCAGGAGAAGGGCGCAGTTCCTTTGTTTTCCAGGAGCAATGTGTTCTGAGCCGATGCGATGCTGCTGCTGCTGCCTGCCTCTGCGGAAAAAGAGAGATCCCGGGGAGAGACGCTCAGATCATCACCGTAGATCACCCAGCTGGCGCTGGAGCCGATCAGGTCGACGCCGTATTCCATATAGCCGTAGCCGCCCATTCCCCAGCCTGTTCCCCAGGAGTTTTGGACGAGCCAGGCGCCCTTGGAATCATCCCAGCCGATAATGATGACGGCATGATCCGGGACATTCCACGCCTTCTCGTCTTTTTTGTCGTTATAAACGCCGCCGGTATAGGCAATGAGGGACTTGGAGATTTTGAGATAGGTACCGAGGGGGCCGTATTGATACAGCGCCGCTTTGATATCCTCTACCGGGGCGATATTCAAAAAAGTGCCAAGCTGGCTATAACTTTTGATCCAATACTTGTGCGGATAGGGACATTTGCATGGGCTGTCCCATCCGGTATAGGGACAATCCTTTTCCAGAACAGCGCCGGAGCTGCCGCAGTCATCCTTTTTGTCTTTGAAATAGCCCAACTGCATGAAACCGCCCGTGGAACAGGTATGAGCCAGGATTTCTGAGTTGCAGCTGATCAGCCACTGTTCCGAGAGGTCGACGACTGTGTCGTCATGAATTTTAATAGCCCATTCCAGCACTTCTGTTGTGGCAAATGCCCAGCAGGATCCGCAGCTCCCCTGATCTTTCACAGGCGGCAGGGGCCTTGAGACATGGTCGCGCCAGTCAAAGCGGGAAGGGAGTCCCGCTTTGTTCAGCAGCGCCGGATCCATCTGGTGTTCTTCTTCTTCCCGCAAGGCTTCTTCAGTAAAACGGACGTTGCCCAGTTGTTCCAGAGGCCGCTGAGATGCTTCCGTCAGCCCGACAGAGAAAGTCCAGCCTTTTTCCTTGCCCTGCTGCTGCAGGTCTGCAATATCTTCGGGTGTCAGTTGACCGAACGCGAAGTGACTTACGCTGATGTATAGAAAAAGCACATAGAGTACGTGGTATTTGCTTAAGGTCGTTGTTTTTTTAGAAATAGCGGGCATGATTCACTCCTATTTTATGCCCCTTGGGTACTTTCTACATGGTATCATAAACTAAGAAATGAATCAACACTTCGCAAAGCGCAAAAATCAATAAAACGTCAATGCGAACTTAGGAGACACCAGGATTTCGGCGCGAATCATTCAGACGGACAGCGCATCCAGTTCTAATTCGAAAAGGAGATCGTCCCGGCAGATATCGGTGTGTGCCAGCAAGGCGGGGAAGGGAGAGATTCCGCGGGCAGCGAGACATTTCTGAAACAGAGGGGCATCGGCAGGATCTGTGAAATAGGCTATTGCCCGGGATACCTGTGACCAGTTCATATCACGGGAGCGCAGAATGGCCTGCACCACACAAAGGGTGAGATGAATCTGCCGCTCCATGTCGCCGAAGTGTATGCTCTTACCTCCCGGTTCAATGCTTGCAGTACCGGAGATGAGGAGGCGCCGCACAGAAGGGGAACTGAGTTCTACGGCGCGACTGAAAGCGCTTCCGTATTCGATGGAAGGGCATTGCAGCGGGGAGGGAACCATGGCCGGGGGAGAGAAGCCGTCCGGTGTGTCAACGGCAAGCAGCCCTGCAGTAAGCGCTGCTCCGGCGCCGTTTCGGCAACCGATCCCTGTGCTTGCCGGAACGAGCTGATCAAAAATTCCGCGCTTTTCGAAAAAAGCAGTTCTCACGCGGTTGAAATCATCGTACCATTGCAGCATTTCGCTGTTGTAAAACCAGGTGCGAATTACCTGGGAGAATTGCATTCCTGCCTGAGCGAGCGCTTCTTCCATAGCGTGGAACACGCTTTCCGTCTGCTCTGTCCTGCCGGCACCAATGTTTTGAGGCAGCAGCCCGGTGAGCCTGCACCATCGCCGTCCGTCGAGCGTGTACTGCATTCCCGCCGCCTGTCCGTTGAGATAAACAGGTTCTGCTGCGATTCCGGACACCGCCCAGACCTGAAAGCCCTGCAGTGAGCTGCTGTGATCCTTCCTTCCTTCGAGCCACATGACGGGGCAGCACCGGGACTGGAGCGCCTCGTCCCATCGCGTGCGATTCTCAACAGGCACGCCGAAAACTTCTGCGGACAGCGGAACGGCATTCAGCGCATACAGCGTCTGAGCCAGTGCCTGTACGTTTTTTTGAAAATGATCCGGTGCACCGGTTTGCGCCGTGATAAAATATTCCTGATATTCCTTATGCCTGATGGCTGAAATCTGTAAATCGTTTTCAATATATCTGGTTAAAGTCACGAAACTCTCCCTGCTATGAAAAGCGGTCTGCCTGAGGAAAAGAAAACGCTTTTCCCGTGCGTTTACAGCGATTCCACATAGCTGATCAGATCAGCAAGTTCTTCCTCATTCAGGGATGAGGTTTTGCCGTGCCGGTCTCCGCTGTTATGAATGGTAAAAAGTTCATGGAGTGTTGCCGCCCGCCCGTCATGAAGATAGGGCGCCGTACGCCATACTTCAATGAGTGTCGGCGTATCAACAGATTTGCCTTCGTCCATGCCACGTGTGGTGCCAAGCGTATGCAGTTTCAAATCAGTGTATAAAGGAGCGGGGTGGCATTCAGCGCAGTGTGCCTGTTTAAACAGTATCTCACCGCGCTGTGCTGAAGGACTCAGTGCGCCTTTTTCCAGCCTGGGTGACGGCACCGGTGTCAGTGCTTTCAGATACGCATCGATGGCTTCAGCGTCTTCTTCGGGCCGGACGGCAAACTGGATGAATTTAATGCCTGCCCGGACAGCCACTTCCGCTTTTGCCCGAACGCCCAGACTCATGACCGGCGGAGTCTGATGACTGAGCAGCATGCTTCTCGTGTTCTTGGGATTGCCGATGCCGTCGTTCAGAAGATCCCAGTTCAAACCGTCCACACGCGCATCGGGATGACAGCTGACGCAGCTCTGCCACTGCTGGAAGCAAAGTGCCGCATCATGAAAATTAATTTCCCCTTTCCTTTCTTCAGTCAGTGTCTGAGCGCCGTCGGTCAGAAGAATTTCGCGAATCTCCGGCGTTCCTGATTTGTGAAGGGGAACGCAGGCGATGCTGCCGCTGAAATAGTTGGCGATGACGGCAGTATCATCCGACAGCCACAGGGCACGAGGGCCATTGCCGGGCAATTTGATTCGGGTGCGCAGATCAACCAGAAAAGAAAGATTGTTCGGTGTATCGCTGCCCTCTTTGTCGCTCAGGCTGCCCAGCTTTGCATGGAGCTTATCCCGGTCGATGACGCTTATTTCGTGGGTGCCTGCATGGGTGACCACCAGGCATTTCCCGTCGGGCGTGCAACTGAGTCCCCAGGGATTGGAGGCTCCGGCGTCCACGTCATCCAGCAGAACGGTATTGATCAGTTTTTTCTCCGCCACCGACAGAATACTCAGTGCATTGGTATTCATCCAGCCCCGCTCCAGCTGGGTTGTAGGCAAGTGATACCGCGCAAGAATATGACTGACATAAACATAATTGCCGTCGGGAGAGACGCAGATGCCCCGCAGACTTGAACTGCCGTTGAGAAGGAACACTTCAGCGGCGGTCTCCTGCAACATCGTGTCAATGATGGAAATACGGGCTGCCGCATAATCGCCGTCCGACGAGCCCTTCGGAATCAGGTTTGCCACAAAAAGCAGCGAGCCGTCCGGGGTCAGTGCGGCAGCAACCGGTTCACGTACGGCATTGATACGGCTGAGGACAGTTTTTTCCGCCGTGTCCACCACAGCGATATCATCGTTAAAGCGACAGGCCACATAGGCGCGCGTACCGTCCGGGCTGATGCATATGCTTTCCGGAGTGTGTCCGATCCTGAAAGTCTCCGTCACTTCGGTAAAGGGCTCGTGAATGATGAAAAGCGCGCCTTCCGGATCGGCTCCGGCAGCGTATAAGATCTTTTCATCAGGCGACAGGGCGAGCGCAGAGGGGGGCTGCGGCAGGGGAATGCGGTTCAAGACTGCACCGCTGGACAGGTCGACCTGTGCAATGGTGCCGGCGGTCTTTTCAGCAACAAAAAGTATTGTGCCGCTTTTTCCTGCAACCACCGCTGTCGGTGACGGCGGCACTGCGGCATTTCCGAAAAGGGCAGCAGGCATAAGAAAAAGAAGCGCTGCTGTCAGTTGAAGGGCTCTTGTCATTCCTTTTGTGAAGGTGCAGCTAAGAATGGTTTTCATAAGGTTCCTTTCTTAACGAATGATAGCATTTCCGGGCGCAGACTTTCTTCTCTGTAACATTTGTCTGTTTACCTTTGTACGGTATATTACCACGCTTTGCCTGTGCGTAAAAACCCGGTGAAATGTACCTTCCGGAGATTTGGTTTAACAATTTGTTTTTTAAATAAGCAATGTGTTATAGTCCCAAGTTGTGCAACCGAAATGCGTTTTCAGCAGTCAAAGACGCAGAGGCGGGGGATATGTTTCGCAGCGCCTTTTTGTGTAGCATGTGTTTTTATCTGATTTTCGCACGCAAAAGAAAAATACGGGTGATTATGATTTGGAGAAGTAATAACTGATGAGCCAGACCTCGCTTTTTGACTTACAGGGAAAAATCGCTGTTGTAACCGGCGGTGGTGGTGTTTTAGGCGGTGCAATTGCTGAGGGGCTGGCAGCGGCCGGTGCAACGGTGGCGGTGTGCGATCTTCTTCCTGATATGGCAGATGCCTGTGCCTCCCGTATCCGTCAATCCGGCGGTACAGCCCGTGGCTATGCTCTGAATGTTTTTAACAGTGCTACCATAGTGCGCTGCAGTGATGAAGTGCTGTCGGAGTTTGGCGGCGTTGATATTCTTGTCAATGCCGTGGGCGGCAATATGAAAGGTGCTACCACCGCCCCGGAGCAATCTTTCTTTGATATTTCCGCCGAGGCGCTTAACAAAGTGATTGATCTGAATCTCGTTGGCGGTACGATTCTTCCCTCGCAGATTTTTGGAAAGTCAATGATCGCCAATCCGGGCGGCGGTTCCATAATCAATATTTCGTCCATGAATGCATTTCGTCCTCTGACGCGTATTCCCGGTTACAGTGCTGCCAAAGCGGCGGTCAGCAATTTCACCCAGTGGCTTGCCGTACACCTGGCGCAGGAGTACAATGCCGCCCTTCGTGTCAATGCCATAGCCCCGGGCTTTTTTCTGACGGAGCAGAACCGCTTTCTCCTGACGGATAAGGACAGCGGCGGGCTTACCGATCGCGGAAGAACAATTCTAGAGCATACACCGCTGGGGCGTTTCGGCAGCCCGGGAGACCTTATCGGTGCCGCCGTGTGGCTTGCCGGGGATGCTTCCCGGTTTGTCACGGGCATTGTACTGCCTGTGGACGGCGGGTTTTCAGCCTTTTCCGGTGTGTAAGTTTGCTTATGCGGCCCATTGAAAGGTGCGGCGTTTTTTCTATAAAGGAGTAGATGAATCCATGACAGATGCTGTTGCTCATTTAAAAAACCATGAGCCTTCCCATGAGTTTCTGATAGCCATCGACAGTGACGGCTGCGCTTTTGACACCATGGAAATCAAGCACAAAGAATGCTTTATTCCCAATATCATCAAACACTGGAAATTGCAGCCCGTGTCGAAATTTGCCCGTGCGGCTGCGGAGTTTGTCAATCTTTATTCCAAGTGGCGCGGTGCCAACCGATTCCCTGCCCTGATTAAAACCTTTGATCTGCTGGCGGACTGGGATGCTGTACAGGCGCGCGCCATATCGCTGCCCGCTATCCCGAACCTGCGCAAATGGGTCGAAGAGGAAACAAAACTGGGGAATCCGGCACTTCAGGCCTGGTGCGACGCACACAGCGAGGAAGAGGCGCCGGATATGCATATTGCCCTGCGCTGGAGCCTCGAGGTAAACCGCAGCGTCACCGATATCGTGCAGGGAGGCTTGCCGCCTTTCCCCTTTGTGCGCACGTGTCTGGATGATGCTGTTTCCAAAGCCGATATTATGGTGTGCTCCCAGACACCCGGTGAAGCACTGATCCGGGAATGGGAAGAGCAGGGACTGGACAAATACGTCTTTTGTATTAATGGGCAGGAAGTTGGCACCAAATCTGAGCATATTTTTCATGCATCCGAGGGAAGATATGACAGCAGAAAAGTGTTAATGATAGGAGATGCTTTCGGTGATCTGAAAGCTGCCCGGGCAAATAATGCTCTGTTTTTCCCGATTAATCCAGGTGACGAAGAAAAGTCCTGGGAGCGTCTGCATCTGGAAGGTTTACCGCGTTTTTTCAGCGGAACCTTTGCCGGTGACTACGGAGCGGCTCTGCTTGCTGAATTCGAAGCCTACCTGCCCGAGATGCCGCCCTGGAAAAAAGCTTAAAGGTGTTTTTCTTTTGAAGAGGGAGTGTTGCAGTCATAAAAATTGTCGGCATTTCGTATGCTGAATATGCATAGAACATAGTCTGATACCTTTGGTACATCCCTGGAAGAAGAAAAATGGAAGACATGGAAGCCCTCGCAAGAATCCCCAGTAAAACACTGTCCAGCCACATGGCGAGTGTCTTAAGCAGACGTATTATTGACGGAGAATACAAAGAAGGGGAAAAACTGCCTACCGAACGCCAGCTCTCGGAAGAATTTGGAGTAAACCGCCACGCCATCCGGGAAGCGATCAAGCGTATTGAAGCTTTGGGACTGGTGCAGATCCGGCACGGATCCGGCATTTACGCCCAAAAGCTGAATATGACCGCAGGTATTGAAATTTTCAACACGCTGCTTACGGATAACGACGGCAGCTTGAATATCGGGTTTCTGAAGGATGTACTGGAGTTTCGCCGCCACTATCTGATGAATCTGACGCTGCTTGCGCTGCGTCGCCGTAAGCCGCGCGAGCTCGGAAAAATTTGCAGGATCATCGATAATATCCTTTTTAATCGCGGGAAAAAAGGCTCCCAGGATGAAAGTGCCGACAACTACGCACTTTTTCAGGCCATCGTTCTTGCCTCACACAACCATGTCTATTACCTGATGTACATTACGTTGAGTCAGGTGATCCAGCGTCTGCCCATGATTCTGGAAACCTCCTTCCCCCCCTTCTCCTTTACGGAAGATGACCTCAGAAAAATGAGGCATGCCTTCGAGTTCTCCAACGAACAGGAAGCAAAAGAGGTGCTTGAGTCCTATCTGCAGTTTGTCGAGCGCCTTCTCAAACCTTATCTGGGAGATGAAAAGGCAAAAGAAGATTGACCTGCAGCCGAGTTACTGCGGCGTCATCCGGCCTTTCGCTGAAAACTCCGACGCCCGGTTTTTCCGGTGCCCTCGTCTGTGTCTGTCTCTCCTGATACCTCAAGTTGCCGCAACGGGAAGGTTGCGGGTATCATGTGCACAACTATCATATCCGCCTCCGTGCGGTTCAGGAGAAATACATGCGCATTCTGGTTACCGGCGGCGCCGGCTTTATCGGCTCACATCTGTGCGAGTCTCTGATTCAGAAGCAACATGATGTCTTTGTGCTTGACGATCTGAGCACGGGCCGTTTCGAAAACATTGAGCACCTGAAAGAGATAACCTGTGTCATTGATTCCACGCTGAATCAGGATGTGGTCAGGGATCTGGTGAAAGAGGTGGATGTGGTCTACCATCTCGCTGCTACCGTCGGTGTGCAGTTGGTCGTTAATCAGCCCATCCGGACCATTGTCAATAATATCCGCGGCACGGAAACCATCCTGGAAGAAACCTGCCGCTACCGACGCCGTCTTCTCATTACCTCAACAAGCGAAGTCTACGGCAAAGGCGCCCGTGCTGTTTTTCACGAAGACGATGACCGGGTGATCGGCGCAACGCATCTTCACCGCTGGTGCTATGCCGCTTCCAAAGAAATCGATGAATTTCTTGCCCTGGCTTACTGGCGCGAAAAACGGCATCCTGTTGTTCTTGTACGGCTTTTCAACACGGTCGGCCCCCGCCAGACCGGACGCTACGGCATGGTCATTCCGACCTTTGCCCGCCAGGCGCTGCTTGGCGAAGACCTTACGGTGTACGGTGACGGAAAGCAGACACGCTGCTTTGCGGCGGTGCAGGACGTTGTCCCTGCCATGGTTAAACTGATGGAATCAGAATCAATTTGCGGGGAAGTATTTAATATAGGGAATAACGAAGCCGTTTCCATGGAGGATCTGGCGCAGCGGATTATCGAACGTACCGGCAGTTCCTCTTCCATTCGCTATGTGCCTTATGATCAGGCGTACGGTCCGGGGTACGAAGATATGCGCCATCGCGAGCCATGCCTGAATAAAATACACGCAGCTATCGGATACAGACCGGCGGTTTCTCTGGATGAAATTCTGGATGCTGTGATCGCGGATACACGGCGTAGGCTGCATCAGGATGTCTGATCGGGGGCAGGGGCTGCTCTCTGCACGCACGCAGATCAGCGGGCACGGCGGTTATCGATAATGATGCCGCCTTTCTGGGGTTGGTCTTTTTTGCGCAGCTGCGCCAGCGTTTCGAAATATTCCTGCGCCGAACGCCTGGAAGAAGTCGCATTGCCTGTGATGTAAATCATGAGATCGAGACCGTTTTTCTCTGCCCCCCCCGGAAGATCGGCAGAAGTGGCAGAGAGCGGTGCCAGATCTTTCTCAATGCGCGATTTCCAGTAGTGCTGCAGATGCTCTCCCAGTGCGGTCGCTTTATCCTCGTCAACGATGCAGAAAAAATGACCATTTCCGAAATGACCTGCATGAAAGAGCGAGGCAGCTGTTTTTTCTCTGCAGCGATCAAGAACCTTTGTAAAGTAAACAAGCAGTTTGTCCCGGGTCGAGTCGCTTTCTTTTCGCGCAAATTCTGCCAGGCCCGTAATTTCAATGTACAGCGCGGAAAATTTATGTTTTAAAGCAATGGCCCGCTGCAGTTCTGCACGGATCTTTTTCTGACCGCTTAAGCCGGTGAGTGTGTCTTTCAGCGGATGATTCTTTACCTCTGTGAGATGATGCTTCACAAGAGTTAAAAGCGCTGCTGGATTGAAAGGTTTCGGAAGGAAACCGTCTATACCCTGCGCCAGCGCATGACGCACCTCGTCTTCTTCGCACATGGTGGACGTGAGAATGATGGGGAGCATGTGAAGGTCTTCGTGAGCGCGTATCCTCCGTGCAATTTCAAAGCCGCAGACATCGGGCAGCATCACTTCTGAAATCAGCAGATCAGGCGCATGTTTTTCTGCAAGCGGCAGTGCCTGGGCACCGAAGCGGGTGTAGATATAGGAGTGCCCGCCTTTTTTCAAATGAAGCCCTACGAAACTGCCGTATTGTTCATCCTGATCTATGCAAAGGACAGTAGCCACTGTGAGAAACTCCCTGCAGAAAAAAATGGTTTACCCGCCTGTCGAAGCCCTTTTAAAAATTTGATGTGCTCTGTGTATATTCCAATTCTACCATAAATGCAGCCAAATTATGTAGTAACCGGAAAACTTATTTATTAATAATAATAATAAATAGTAGCACATTTGCCTTGTAAAAACAAGAGGTTTTTATCAGTTTCTGCTTGACACGGGAAAAAGTTATGTTATACTATAAAAAAATGTTAAATCTGTTGAAGATGGACAAAGAAGAGCGTTGTGCGGTCTTCGGCGAGACGATACGGAATGACTATTCGGGATATGTCCTATTTATATCATTTTTAAGGAGCTTTAAGATGACGTTCAGATCAATGCGCCCCAAACATTCTCTTGCTTTTTTATCCGCAGTTCTGCTTCTTTTATCCCTGCTTTTTGCCCCGAATGCGTTGGCTGTCAAGCGTATTCTTCTTGTGGGTGACAGCTGGGCGCAGTGGCCCTGGAAAATGAATTCCTTTCAAACGGTGCTGAATAGCAATTTTGGTGCCGGTGTTTACGAGGTGGAAGGAACGTATACCGCTCTGGGCGGCACAACAGCCAACAGCTGGGCAACCAACGCGGTGCCTCCGGAAGACACATTTCCCTCCCCGCCGGGGTACAGCAATATGCCCTCCCTCGACCGTATCACCTGGTCTTTAAACAAGTGGCCTACTATCGACATTATCCATTTGTCCATTTCAGGCAATGACATGTGGGCGTGGCGTGCGGACTGGACGCCCGCGCAAACACAGGCGCTGTACGATACCATTCGCAATGATGTGCATGCCGTGGTGAATTGGATTCGCACCAATCATCCCCATGTAAAAATTCTTTTGTGCGGTTATGACTATCTGAACATTACGGAAACCTGCACCTACGGCATGCAGGAATTCAGCTGGGGCTCCGCAATACTGGCGAATACGCTGGGATTTTCAGTAGGGGACTTCGACCAGAACAGGGCGAACAACCATCAGATCAATCTTTTTTTCGCCGGGCTTGGGCCCCGTCTGGTATCTCTGGCGCAAGGTATTAATCGGCTGGAGTATGTTCAGAACTGGGGAAACATCCAATGGCGCGTCGGCTACAAGAATTCTGCAGGTCAGATCTGGGGCGCACATACGGTTCCCTTCCCGGGCATGGCACCGGATTACAATCCCATGCCCGGTGGCGATGTAAGCTGGGGCACTCCTTCCTTTTACATGAACAAAACAGACGGCAATCAGCGGGATGCGATTCATCTCAGCAACGATGGATACAAACTGCTGTTTGACAATTGCCTTATGCAGTACTACGCCGGGTGGCTTACCGATACAACAGGTCCTGCAGTTGCCTCCATTACACGCAACCAGCCGTCTCCGACAGCATTGAACCAGGTGTCCTTCACGGTTCTTTTCAATGAGGCGGTGCGCGGTGTCACAGTGGCGGATTTTGTCCTTGCGGGAACTGCAACGTCTGGTGCGGTGATTACAGGAATCGCAGGGGCAGAAGATACCAATGCCCGGGTTGTCACCGTCGATATTTCGGGAGCGCCTAACGGAACGCTTCGGCTTGATTTGATTGACGAAGGACGCATTTTTGACAAATACTTAAATGAGCTGGGCGGGGACGGTGTCGGCAATGGAAATTTCAATGGAGGCGAAAGCTATCTCATTGACCGGGGTGATCCTGTACCGGTGATTACGGCAGATATTCCTGAACCCTCTCTTCTGGATACAGTGCCTTTCACGGTGAAATTCAACAAGGCGGTTACCGGATTCGTAGCTTCTGACATCGCTCTGCAGGTTAAGTCAGGCGCAGGGACAGCACATGTTGTCAATTTTGCGGGCAGCGGTGATCAGTATTCCTTTGGTGTGATGGTAACCCGCTCTGAGCCGATTACGGTCGGAATCTCCGTTCCTGCCGGTGTGTGCCAGGATGCGTCTAACAGGCCGAATCTGGCAGGGCAATATACGGATGGTGCTGACAATGCCTATGCCTTTAATTATGTTTCAGGACCTGTTGCGCCGGGCGATCTCTATGTCAGCGACGGCTCTCTGGGAGAGCTGGTGCTTACTTCCGGCATGGCGCTGAGCATTAACACGGGCTCGACGCCACCCGGATTTCAGATCAATGGCGGCGCTCCCGTTTTCGGGCAGGTCTTTTCCGCAACCAATGGTGATGTTGCCAAATTTAATTTCTCCCGGGTCGTTGTGCCCGCCGGGGTTACCGTTTCAGTAACGGGCAACCGCCCGCTTGTTCTGGCGGCTTCTGGCGATATGTACTGGGATTCAGCCATTTATGTTTCCGGTACTGTGCCCGGTCGTGCCGGTGGCGGGACAGGTGGTTCCGGCGGCGCTGGCGGTGCAGGTGTATCCGGCGGCGCTGGCGGCAGTTCGGCAAACGGCGGTGCGGTTGCTGCAGGTGGTGCAGGCAGCCCAAGTCCCAGCACAGACTACGGTAATGGACTAGGTGTTGGAGCGACCGGTACAGCGGGCAAGCCGGGAGGAGGAGGCGCAAACGGTGCGGTCGGAGCAGCAGGCAAGGTCGGTGCTGCCGGCAGCGCCGGGACGACTGGCTTCGGCAGTCAGGGTTCCGGCGGTTCTGCAGGAACGCCCGGATCGGCAGGCACTCCTTTATCCCAGAATAATGGTGGTTCTGCCGGTCCCGGCGGTGCTCCCGGCGGTGGCGGCGGTCCCTGGCGTTTGGGTAATGAAGGACAGCCTGCAGATGCAGGTGGGGGGTGTTGCTGCAACCGGTACCGGCGGCAATGCCGGTACAGGGCAGAACGGAGGTAATGGCGGGGGTGGTAATGCCGGCGGTAATGCCGCATTAACGATCGCTGCAGACGCGCTGCTTCTGGCTGCAGGCAATGGCGGCGGTGGCGGTGGCGGCGGCGGAAGTGGTGCCGGCGGCCAGGGCGGCGGTCAGGGCGGCGGCGGTGCCTCAGGCGGCGCGGGGTCTGCTTTCTTTCGGCGGTGCCGTAGATATTTCTTCCGGCGCCCCTGCTTCAGGCAGTGCAGGGAAATCAGCGCAGGCCGGTACTCCAGGCACTGATCCCGGCAACAATGGCGCCGGCCGGTACTCCAGGCACTGATCCCGGCAACAATGGCGCCGGCGGTGCCCCGGGCAATGGCGGTCTCACGGGTACCTGGTGGCTGAGTTTTTACGGCTGCCATGTCAACTATGTCAACGGCGGTACGGGCGGTGCTGGCGGTGCTGGAGCACGGGGCGGTGTTGGCGGTGTTGGTGGTACAAGCGGTGCATCAGGCGGCGGCGGCACAGGCGGACTGGGTACTCCAGGTGTGGTCAAACTGCACGGCTCCGTAGTGCTGGCAGGCGCTGGCACAGTGCTCTGCCAAAATCACACCGGCGGAACCGATGCCGGACTGCGCGGCCGCGCTACCATTATCAGCAATCTGGCAGCTCCTGCTGCTCCCGCATTTACGGACGACTTTTTCCTCGGTCAGACAACCAATAACGGCTGGCTCCGTTCATCTGCACCCTATGCGCCGGCGCTGCAGATTCCGCTTCTTCCGCAGTTGGAAGGCGGGCTTGCGACCGGCGGCTTTGTGCTTCCGGGCTTCTGGAATGAATCCGCATATCAGGCGGCACATACCGGAATTCCCCGACTGGAGCTGGTTGCTTTGAGAGGCGGTGCATCGCCCTTTTTGGATTTCGACCAGATTTTTATTGTCAATAACGGCATTGATGAGGTAACGGATGTTACCCTTTTTGTCTCCGGCAATCCTTATGCGCTGGGTGCGCTTCCGGCGGGCGCTGTATGGACGACTACGGTTCCATCGGGAGCGGTGCTTGTTCTTTCGTCCAGTCTGGAAATCAACTTTGCCGAATCGGATCGCTTTGCTTATACGGGGCAGGCAGTGCAGCTGAGTGCTGCTACGGAAGGCGGAGTTGCGCCTTTCACCTGGACCTGGAAAAAAGACGGTACTGTTGTGCAGACCGGGGGTGCAGACACCTATGAAATAGCTTCCTTGAGTCTATCTGATGCCGGCGTCTATACCGTAGAAGTTGAAGACGCGCTGAACCAGACGGCGGTAACCCTGCAGGGCTGCAGAGTGCACGCCGCTGCTCCGCTCAGCGTGGTGCAGGCGCCTGTGTCTGCCACTGTTCCTGACGGAGGAAACCACGTCTTCACGGTTGAAGTGTCAGGCGGGCACGGAACGCTGCTGTATGACTGGAGAAAAGGCGGTGTTTCGCTTGGAGCGCCCAGCCGTGCGTGGCTATCTCTTGACGCTGTGGACGCCGCTGATGCGGGTGCTTATGATGTGGTGGTCAGTGACAGCGTCGGCGTGGCACCGGAAGGGCTGGTTACCACCCCTGTGCCTGCTGCAGATCTGTCGATCTCCTATCCGCTTACAGTGACAGAGCCTGACGATGTGACGCTTTATGAAGATGCGGCGCAGGCTGTGTTTGAAGTGACGGCGAGCGGTGGCGTTCCTCCCTACAATTATGTGTGGCAGCGCAACGGATCAGCCCTTGCGCCGGCAGAGCAGCCGAATAGCGGGCAGCTGGTTTTGAATGCCCCCTTGAACAGTAAAGCCGGTGCCTATCGCTGCGTGGTGACAGACAGTGCATTGCCGCCCGATTCCGAAACGTCTGCGGCAGGGCAGCTGCGTGTGTACCCGCGGCTTGCCTTTACAAAACAACCGCAGGGCGGAACCTTCCTGGTCAATACAACGCTGACCCTGCAGGCACAAGTCAGCGGCGGCATTCTGCCGTACACCTTTGTCTGGAGAAAAGACGGCGCCGCATTGCCTGTGGCGCTGCAGCCCCAAAGCGGTACGCTGGTCATACCTTCGCTGCAGTATACCGATGCAGGCAGCTATGATGTGGTTGTTTATGACAGCGTTACGGAGATGCTTGTTTCTGCAGGTGCCTTGGTCGACGTGGTGGATTCAATGCCACTGACCTTCATCCGACAGCCGGAAAGCGGTACGGTTTCAGCAGGGCAGCCCTTCTTCTTTGAAGTGGAGGCAGCCGGCGGATCGGGTGCACTGACCTACCAGTGGTATTTCAGTAATGGCGTTGCGCCTTATGCACCTGTCGGTACGAACGCTGCGAGACTGGATATAGCGCAGGCAGGACGGCAGCATTCGGGCAGTTATTACGTCGAAGTGCGTGATGCTTCGGATAGTATCAACTCCATTCCTGCCACGCTTTTTGTTTCTCTTACGATTACTTCCCAACCGCAGGGCGGCTCTGTGGCGGAGGGCGGTACGTTTACCCTTTCCGTTCAGGCAGGCGGCGGTGCCGGTACGCTCAACTACCAATGGAAACGTGAGGCGCTGGACAAATCCGCCGTTCCTGTTGGGACGAATGATCCGGTGTACCAGATTCTGAATGCATCTGCTGAGGATGAAGGGCGTTACTGGGTGGAAATCAGCGACAGCGATACGACGATAACCAGTGGCAGCGTGGAAGTGCTGGTGGTGACAGCAGCTGTGCCTGCGTACAGTTATGCCCTGCTGGCGGTTCTGGTGCTTTTCATTGCGCTGTTGGGCAGTAGGGCATTCCTGCGCCCTAACCGTATATAGTCTGTTTTGCGCCGGGCAGTTTGGCACGAGTCAGGCTGCCCGGCTTTTTCTTTTGAGGGCGCTATGGTTCCGGAAGTTTCCGATGCTCCGCAGGAAAAAATGCTTGTATTTTTTTCGGCGGTATAGTATAGTTTTCGGGTAGGAATTCATGGTCGCCCGCAAAAGCAGCTTTTCCGCTGAGGATGTCTTTGCTGCGGGAATAGGTTTCTGTTGTGGATGGCAGTGGTATCATAAAAAGAGTTACAGAGTGAGGAAAACTTAATGAAAAAGAAACTGGTTATTGCTGTCGTTTTATTAGGTGCCTGCGGGGCGCTGGCGCTGCCTCTGCTGAATCTTGTGATTCCGCTGCCCGCCAGCCGTCTTGCCACGCTGAAGGCAGCCGACCCGGTGACAGCGGCGGCGCTTCAAGTACTCGAGAAAAAGTGTGTGCATTGCCATACGAGCGAAGTGCAGCTTCCCTGGTACGGTGTGCTTCCTGTTGCGCGGCAGATCATGGAGCATGACATGTACAGCGGAATGAAACACAGCGATTTTCTGCGTGTTTTCTTCCCGGAAACACCGAAGCCGGTTGATGAAGTAACGCTGTCCAAGATTGAGTACACGACCCTTGCGGGGTCCATGCCCCCGCCGCCTTATCTGCTTATGCACTGGAATCACCGCATGAGCGAACAGGACAATGCAGCACTTCTGGCGTGGATCGATAAAGTGCGAAAAGAGAACCACCTTCTCGCCGGTAATGATCCGGCATCCATGGTTAAAGGGCTGCAGCCGCTGCCCGAATCGGTGGACACCAATCCGGCAAAAGTCGCTCTGGGCGAAAAACTGTTCCACGACGTACGCCTGTCTAAAGACGATACCATTTCCTGTGCGTCCTGCCATGCTCTTGATCTCGGCGGTACCGATCAGAAGAAATTCTCGCCCGGTGTCGATGGTGCCATGGGTGATATCAATTCGCCCACTGTCTACAACTCCGTGTTTCAGTTTGCCCAGTTTTGGGATGGCCGTGCGACGGATCTGGCCGATCAGGCGGATGGGCCGGTGAATAATCCCGTGGAGATGGCTTCGAACTGGGATCAGGTTATCGGTAAGCTGACGCAGGATGATGTTTTCACAGAAGAATTTCTGGCTGTGTACCCAGACGGTTACAGCAAAGCAAATTTCACCGACGCAATCGCCGAATATGAAAAGACACTGCTGACTCCGGCTCCCTTTGATGCTTTCCTCAAAGGAGATGCTTCAGCCTTGTCCGCTGAGCAGAAAGCAGGCTTTCAGCATTTTCAGGACTTAGGCTGCTATACCTGCCACAATGGAGTGATTCTCGGCGGAAAATCCTATGAGCCCATGGGGCTGCGCCGTGATTACTTTCGGGATCGGGGCAACGTTGTCAAACCGGATTACGGACGCTTCAATCACACCGGTGATGAATTTGACCGTTTCCGTCTGAAAACTCCCACGCTGCGCAATATCGCTGTTTCGTTCCCGTACTTCCATGATGGCTCTGCTAATACGCTTGAAGAAGCGGTGGAAACCATGGTGAAATACCAGGTCGGCAAAAAACCGCAGGCAAGCCAGACCGCGGAAATCACGGCATTTCTGCATTCACTTACAGGTGCCTATCAGGGAAAAATGCTGCAGTAGCACACGACCGTTTCAGATGATGCGTTGTTGCAGGAAGCCCGGGAGTCTTCTGTTGAAGGGCTTCCTGCCTTTTTTGACAAGGCAGGGAACAGTCCTGTTCTTTGTGAAGAAAGAAATACACGGATTCTCCGATAATCAGGAGAAAGAGTTGTGATGAAGCAACGATGTACTATTTATGACATTGCACACAAGTCCGGCGTTTCCACCAAGACTGTCAGCAAGGTAATCAATAACCTGCCCGGCGTCAAGGAAAGCACGCGCCAGAAGGTGTGGCAAATTGTCCGGGAGACCGGATACTATCCGCATCATGGTGCACGAAGCCTGCGCGGGCAGGTGCGCAATTGTGTGGGTGTAACGCTCGCACCGCCTCTGCATCAGGTGCCGCTGAGCGAAGACTTTCTGCTCTGGCTTTTTGCAAAATTATCTGAGGTATTTGCTTCCCGGGGTGCTTATTTAAGTTTTGATCTGGCGCCACGGTCTCAGGAAATCCTGGGCAGTGATTACGGGCGCGGTGTGTGGGAGCAGGTATATGATGCCTGCCTGATTGTAGGTCCTCTTCCGGTACAGGACAGTGTGCTTCAGCGTATTCATATGTCCGGGATCCCTTACCTGGCACTCGGCCAGACCGATGCTTTTCCCGAAGGCAGCTGCGCCTCTGTGAATTTTTATGAGGGCGCATTGCAGAGCACCCGCTTTCTTCTGGAGCGGGGACACAAACGCATTGCGCTGCTGACCACCTATGAAGGATATCAGGCTGGCGTTGACCGGATCCGGGGCTACCGTGATGCGCTGGCAGAAAAAAATATTCCCTTTAATCCGTCGCTGGTTGCTTACGGTGATCCGGCATCCGGTAATTTGGAAGAAGAGCTGACGGCACTTCTGTCACAGCCCGGTGTGACGGCGCTCATTGAGTCGACAGCTTTCGAGGATGGTGAGCTGATACGGTCAGCGGCAGAAAAAAGCGGGCATGGCGCCGGGGATTCACTTGCCTGTGTTGTATGGACCTATAGCCGTGACGAGGCGGTGCTGCCCGAGGCGACAGCCCATTTATGGCTGCCAGTCCTGGAATGCTCTGTGGAAGGTATTCATGAACTGGCGTTGTGGATGGAAGGTGCCCGAAGCGGACCCATACAGGTGCTGCACAGCCCGGTTCTTAGTGATGCGCCGCGCCCCCGTGCCATGTCCAAGCCCACACGCATCGGAGAGCGGCTTGGTTTTCACGTGAAAAATATCCGGAAGCGTCCGTGATTCCGGCACTGTTCAGACCGCATGGCCGGGCTGTCATCACCTTGGATCAGTTAGTTTTACTTCTTGTAAATGGACACTTCATCGCCCACGCGCAGCACGTGGCTTTCCTTCCAATTGTTCCACTTGAACAGGTCATTCACGGTCACGCCATAATGACGGGCGATACTGGTAGGGTTTTGCCCTGCGGTGACTTTATGCACCAGTTTCTGCTCAGCCGCTGCCTGTGAAAGTGTGAGGTCTTTGCCGCGATCCCGTCCGGCAGCAGCGTCTGCGGTCGTTTTAATGGAAAGGCTCTGACCGACGCGCAGGACTGATTTGGTGGTCAGCTTATTCCAGGCAAGCAGGTCTTCCAGAGGTACATTGTGTTTTTTAGCAATGCTTCCGGCTGTTTCTCCTTTGGCGACTTTATGCGTTATCTCTTTGGGTGCCGGTGCCTTCGGTTTTTCAGCGGCTGCAGTGGCAGCAGCGGGTGAGGAGACCTGTCCGGAAACAATCAGTTTGTCTCCTGCCCGAATGATGGAATTTCCGTTGAGATTGTTCCAGGCAAGGAGATCTTTTAACGGTATATCGTAGAGCTCTGCGATGATGGCAGGGTATTCTCCGGCCTTAACCAGATGAAATTGTTCATTGGCGCGGGCGGCAGGCTGCACAGCAGCCTGTTTGCCTTCCCCGACTTTCAGAACCTGCCCGATCTGAACCACTTTACTGGCGGGAATATTATTCCATTTCTGCAGCTGCGCCATGGGTACTTTATGCGCCTGCGCGATTTTACTCAGCGTGTCGCCTTTTTTGACGGTGTATTGAATATCGACCGTTTTTTCTGCCGGTGCCGCTTTGGCAGCAGGCGGGGCAGAGGCGACGGCCGTTGTTTTTTCAGGGGCAGCCTGGGGAGATGAAGTGCCGGAGTCCGCCCTAGCTGCAGCCGCTGCGCCCGGAATATGCAGGGTCTGGTTGGCTTTCAGGGAGTGAGCGGACTTCATTTTATTCGCCTTCATCAGCGCAGATTCGCTGACCCCGTAGTGCCGGGCAATCTGGGAAACGCTTTCACCCCGTTTGACACGGTGTGTTGTACCGCCGGCATGGGCAAGTACAGGCGCGGCAGGTGCAGGCACGGGACCGGGCTTGATGGTGCTTAAAGCGGCAAGAATCTCTTCATGCCTGTCGCCGGGTACGGTCAGGTGATACTGACCGGTTCCCGGTGTCACTTCACGAAGCAGCTCCGGATTCAGTGCGGCTAAAGTGCCTTTGGATATGCCGGTGGCTTCTTCCAGTGCGGCGAGGCGGTAACATCCTGTTACAGGCACACGCCGGATATTCAGCGGCGGGTCGGTCGGTGAAGAAAAACCATACTGTTCCGGGCTGTTGGCGACAATGATATAGGCAAGGAGCCGGGGAAAGTACTTTTTTGACTCCTCTTTCATTTTATTGTTCGGCGAGTCGTTGTTCAGAAGCGCCCAGAAATCCCGTTCACCGCCGCACGCAGTGAGGGTGCGGTCCAGACCTCCTTCACCCATATTGTACGCCGTCACCGCCAGCGCCCAGTCGCCGTTAAAAAAGTTGTGCAGGTTTTTCAGGTAGCAAATGGCTGCTTCCGTAGAGCGATGCCAGTCAAAGCGCTCATCCACATACTGATCCATGTGCAGTGCGTAGTGGCGGGCAGTACCGCGCATGAACTGCCACATACCGCCTGCTCCGGCGGGAGAAATGACTTTTGTCTGAAACATGCTTTCAACCATGGCAAGCCAGACAAGCTCTTCGGGCAGTCCGGCATCCCTGAACATGTTTCTCAGATGGGGCATGTAAGAGGCGCTGCGGTTCAGTCCGCGCTGAAAGGTCGGAGCGTAGCTGTTCTGCAGTTCTTTAATCTCGGCAATAACCTGAGGCGGCAGAGGGGTCGGGATGATCAGATCGCTGTAAACTTCGGAACCGGACTTTCCGAGGCAGCTGCCCGATTCGTGATACAGATGGCTCTGGTTAAGGTGCGCTGTAAGGACGCGTTCAAAAAGTTCGCGAGATGCGTAGTTCAGAGAGGGATCAAGCTCCGCCTCATGAAGAAGCGAAAACATTTTCCGGTAGTGAGTGCGCGCTGTATCCTGATCTCCTTTTTCGTGGGCGATATTGCCCAGTTTCAGTTCTTCTTCCGCCTGGCGCAGCAAGTCGGACACAGCCGCAGGAAGACAGCTTTCCAGTTCGCTTACGTCGACTTCGCCCGGAGGGGCAGGGTCAAACTGAGCGATGCGACCGGGGGAATGGGCACAGCCTCCCAGCAGTATCAGCGCAAGAAAAAGCCCTGCCATCAGTCCTGTTTGTCTGTTTATTAAGCCCGCCATTCTTTGCTTAAAGCGTCTGACTGAAATATTCACTGAAGATCTTGCTCCTCTCGTTGCGTATCAGATGCAAGGCACAAATATACTTCTGATACGTTCAGATAAAGATCAATCATTTCCCCGGAAGCAGCAGACTCCGGTTTTTCCGGCGATTGAATAGATTATGATAGAAAACTGTACACAAGATATCCGTTCACATATTTCATAGTGTAAACTATATCTTGTGGTATGTCAAGCCATTTGCGCCAACATAAGGTGGTTTTCCATAAAGAAGGAAACTGCCGACACCTCAGAATGCCGGCAGTTTCGCTATAAAATCCGCTGCTTATGCCCAGGTAATCAGCCCGGTTTCGTGCTCGTGGATGAGATCAGGGTGGCTTGGCAGCACTCTCACGGAAATACCCAGTGCACCGGTGCGGTCGCAGCGCGCACGTCCTTTGAAGAGATGCACGTCGCCATCCAGCGCTTTTACCCAGACCATCCGTTCCTTGGCGGCTGCTTCCAGCGCACCTTCCGGCTTCAGCGCACCGTGATAAATCTCAACTTTCACATCCTTTTCCGAAAGATTTCCGAGATGTATCTTCGCTGTCACTTCCAGTGTATCTCCGAAGTACAGATTTTCTGCATTGCCGTTTGCCACATCCAGAATCTGCACCTGAGGCCAGAAAGTCCGTACTTTTTGTTTCCATGCCGCGAGCTCATACACGGCTTTCCGTTCGTTCTGAAAGAGGCGGTGGCGGCGTCTGCAATTCGGGATATAGAAGCGATCGCCATATTCAAGAACCATACGATAGGTATTGAACATGGGTGCAATGGTGCGGATGGCGTTTTTCATGCGCCCGATCCATTCCCGGGGAAGGTTATCCCGTCCGCGGTTATAGAACATGGGCACGACATCCTGCTCGAGGATCTCGTAAAGCGCCTCACTTTCAACAGTGTCCTGGTCTTCGAGGCTGTCGTAGATTTCTCCCTTGCCGATACTCCAGCCGTTTTCACCCAATCCTTCCGCTTCGCACCACCATCCGTCGGGAATACTGATGTTCAAAGCGCCGTTTGCTGCCGCTTTCATGCCACTGGTTCCGCTCGCTTCGTTGGGGCGCAGGGGCGTATTGAGCCAGCAGTCAACGCCCTGCAGCATGTAGCGCGCTACATTCATGTCGTAATCCTCAATAAATACGATGTGAGAGCGCACCTGAGGATCGCGGGAAAAATGAATGATATGCCTGATGAGTTCTTTGGAGCTGGAATCCTGGGGATGTGCTTTTCCGGCGATAATCAGCTGAACCGGCCTCTCGGGATTGGTGAGAATCTTTTTCAGCCGCTCGGGGTTTTTAAACAGCAACGTCGCACGCTTATAGGTGGCAAAGCGCCGGGCGAAGCCGATGGTCAGCGTTTCTCCGTTCAGCAGTTCACCTGCTGTCCGGACTTCAGCGGCAGAAGCGCCTCTGTTGAGCATCTGTTTTTCGGCACGGCTTCGGGCAAAATCAACCAGCCGCTGGCATGCGCGTACATGGGTTTGAAAAAGTTCGGAATCAGGGATGGAATCCACCCGTTCCCATACAGACTGATCATGCGGCATGGCGAGCCAGTCCGGGCCAAGATAGCGGTCAAAGAGCAGCGCCAGATCGCGGGAGATCCAGGTGGGGATATGGACGCCGTTTGTTATGGAGGTAATGGGCAGTTCCTCTTCGGGAACGCCTTTCCATACAGGTGCCCACATTTTGCGTGCAACTTCCCCGTGCAGTGCACTGACGCCATTGGAGGCGGCGGAAAGCTTCAGAGCCAGAATGGTCATGCAGAACTGTTCCTTGCTGTCCGCGGGGTTCTCACGGCCCAGCGCCAGGAGTGTATCCATGGAAATGCCTGCAGCGGCACAGTAATCCCGGAAATAGGCATTGATCATGGCAGGGTCGAAAACGTCGTTTCCTGCCGGTACAGGGGTATGGGTTGTGAAGACGCTGCCCACCTTCACAACTTCCACCGCCTCATTGAAGGTGATCTGATCCCGTTCGATGAGGTCTTTGATCCGCTCCAGCATCATAAATGCGGCATGGCCCTCGTTGATATGGTAGGTGGTGGGATGCAGTCCCAGTGCTTTCAGGGCGATGACGCCGCCCATTCCCAGCATAATTTCCTGTTTGATGCGGGTGTCGTGATCGCCCCCGTATAATTGACCGGTGATGCTTCTGTCTGTGGGCGAGTTATCCTCGTGATCCGTATCAAGGAGATAAAGGGGAACTCTGCCTACCTGGCATTTCCAGAGGTAGGCTTTGACCATTCTTCCCGGATAGGGGACTTCGACTACCTGATGGCTTCCGGCGGCATCGCGCACGGCCTGAATGGGCATTGCGTAAAAATCGTTTTTGGGATACAGTTCCTGCTGCCAGCCGTCGGCGTTGAGATACTGCCGGAAGTAGCCCTCCCGGTATAAAAGCCCCAGACCCACCAGAGGAAGCCCCAGATCGCTTGCCGCTTTCAGGTGATCTCCGGCAAGGACGCCCAGACCGCCTGAGTAAATGGTGATGGATTCATGAAAACCGAATTCAGCCGATAAGTAGGCAACAAGCAGGTCTTCAGGCGCATCGCTGTGGCGGGAGCGCCACTCGCCCTCAGTCATATAGGCGTCCAGCTTGGTGGCGACTCTATCCAGATGGGCAAGGAAGCTGGCGCTTTCCGCCAGTTGCTCCAACCGTTCCTGACTGATTTCGCGCAGAAGTCTTTTGGGATTGTGTTCCACCTGTGTCCAGAGGTCGCGGTCCATGCGGAAAAACAGATCTACCGCATCGAGATTCCACGCCCACCAAAGATTGTCCGCAATATCGGAAAGGCGCTGCAGTGTCTCCGGCAGCCGGGGAGCAACAATGTATTTGATAATTTTAGGCATTGGTTAATTCCTGTCGGGTTATATCCTGTGGGGGTGGGAAGAAAATCCGGGGCCGGAAGATAAAGAAAAAGCCGACGCTTTCTCTGCAACATGGCGTTGCCGGTGCTTTATTTCCAGCCGCTGCGGGGGCGTGGGCGGAAAGCCTCACATGCGGGTATTATAGCATGTCAGACACAAAAAGCCGACCTTTTAGCGTTAAAGGTCGGCTTGGTATTTTCTATTGGGCTGGATCAGCCGTAATATTCGTTTTTCTTCTGGAAGCGGAAATCATAAAAAGCGCGGTAGACTGTGTACAGAAAGTCCTGGAACGCCATGGCTTTTCTGGCAGAAAGTTTCTTAATGTGTTTCATTATTCGTTCCTCCTGACGCTGTTGCTTATACATATTTGGATTGGCGAAAATCGTACCAGGCGCGCCAGAGCGTATTAAACAGGGTCAGAAAAGCATCGGCACGTCTGACAGTCATCTTCCGGATGTGTTTCATCGTAATAACTCCATTGCGATGCATTGCACATGCACGCTACTTATAGCATATTGCGCCTGCAAACACAAAATAATTCCGTTTACTTGTCATCTTCGGGAGGCTTCGGATCTGTGCCCGTGCCGGGATTTTGCGGATTTTTATTCTGGAAAAGCGGAAGGAACACTTTCAGAAGATCAATGATCAGCGTGATGACAACGTCCGGTGCCAGGCCTGCTGCCTGTTCCGGTTTGCTGCTGAGCGTGTAAATGTGTCTCATGGCTGGTTCCTCGTTTGCTCCGGGCGGATAGTGTTTACTCTTCAGTGGCAGGAGGTGTGGTGGTGGGCGCAGCCTTGATCGCTATCAGGGGCTGTACCAGTGGCACGAAAACCTGCGAGAAAAAGGAAAGGACAAAACAGAACCGGGCCTGCAGATCACTGGTGATATCAGTGCAAAGACCATCGGTTTGTGCTGGCCGGGGCAAGCGCCCCATTCTTCTTATGTGCTTCATTTTACTTCTCCAATTTCAGCATATCACTGTGTCAATGCTGTTATCATCGCACAGCGCCTATGGAATTTACAATTTACGGGTTTATAAAGATGCATGACCCACTGATAAACTAATTCCCGTATCAGCCGGAAAGTTCCCGTCGGCTATTTTTATTTCGGTTTTTAATCTTCAGCTTGTGCATCCGGCTTTAAGACTTCCTTGCCGTCAAAGAGACCCGCCAGGATGGCAAGAATCTGACCTGCCAGAACAATATAGGCGCCTGTAGATGTAGTGGCTGCCCGCTCGACAGGATTGCTCAATCGGATAATATGTTTCATAACCGGTCTCTCCATTTTCCGACGGCCAGCACATCCCGGCGGAATCGTCTGTTTTAATTCTATCTATTCTACCACCGGAATTTAAAAGGGTTACAGATGATATAAAGAAGGCAGAACGGTTACAGAAGCAGATTTTGTACCGCTTGCAGAGCCGCAACACATCGTCCCACGCCGCTGTTCACCGGAGCCGACCCTTTTTCTTCATAACGCTGGAACTGGACATGTCCGTCCATGTACAGGACATTGGAGCCGCCGGGTACATGGTTATAAAGATTGGGGTCAATGCCGATCATGTCGCCCATGATCCAAAGGGTGCTTTGCGCCATGGCGCTTGCGGCCGGATTGTTGATGTCGGTAATGAGAAAGCGCTCAATGCCCTCTCTCAGACGGTAGATCATATTGCCGGCGCCATTGCCCAGCCCGGGATCCACTTCCACATCCTTGTCCGCCATCCGGTCGTCCTGACTCAGGAGGAAGGGCATGAATGCCGCCAGTACACCATCGACCACCTGCTTCGGTGCGGGGCCGCTTACATTCAGGCCGGGGATAGGCACAGAGGCAAGATCGACGCTGGGATCGGTGGATCCTGCCTTGTCCAGCACCCAGCCCAGATAAAGATAACTGGCGTCTGCCAGATGGACACCCCGTTTTTTCTCCTGACATGCCACACCGATATCGGTCGTGCCTGTAACGGGGTTGATGACAGAGTCTGCAGTTTCGACAGCGTCAGAAGGGCAGACCAGAATCTTCGCATCGGTCAGGTATTCAGGGTAGAGAGACGGCAGATACATACCGGCGGCGACAACGCTGTTCGCACCGGAGAAGGGCATACCCGGCTGTTCACAAAATCGTGTCTGCACGGTTGCCAGGCAGACCTTCGGGTATTTATTTCCAGGTGACTCGCTGGAATACATTTTGTAAATGATGCCCCATTGTTTCAGATTGTTCTGGCAGCTGGACCTCCGCGCAGCCTCGCGGGCACGGGCGAGTGCGGGCAGGAGAATCGCTGCCAGGATGCCAATAATGGCAATTACAACAAGAAGCTCAATCAGGGTAAAGCCTTTTCTTTTCATAATGAAGACACTCCGAAAAAGATGATGGGTATAAATGCGGGCACTGCTCTTCAAGGAGACAAAAAAGCCCCCGGCAGTGCGAAATATTAAAAAAGTATACAGAACATCCGGAAAGGATATCCACTTTTAAACCAAACTGTACAGAAAGTACAGCGCAATAAGGCCTTTCAGCCGAAGAGATATGTAGTGCCTATGTTGGTACCCTGGCTGCAATCAGCGGCGGCGCGGTCCCCAGGAGGGTCCTTCAGCGCTCATGCCCAGCCGGGCGATCGCCCGTTCTGTGCGGGTGCTCAGGGTGTAGGTGAAAAGTTCAGGGCGCCCGTTTCGCGTGGAAGAGAAAGCAATATGTCTTGAGTCGGGCGACCAACTGGGCGCCTCGTTGATGCCGTTGGAATTGGTGAGCCGCGTCGGGTTGGAACCGTCGGCGCCCATCACATAGATTTCAAACCCTTCTCCGGAAATATTGGACACAAAAGCAATAGACTTGCCATCGGGTGACCAGTTCGGGTCATAAGCGCTTCCGCCATGGAAGGATAGCCTGTGCGGATTGGATCCGTCCGCATTCATTACATAAATCTGAGGGCGGCCGGCGCGCTCGCTTACAAAGCAGATCTGACTTCCGTCGGGCGAGAAACAGGGCGAAGTATCATTTTCCCTATTGTTTGTAAGGCGAAGGGAGCCGCTGCCGTCCGGGTTTTTAAGGTAAATTTCGGCATTCCCGTCTTTGCTCAGTGTCAGTGCCAGCCGTTTGCCGTCGGGGGACCAGGTCGCGGCACTGTTAAGCCCCACTTCTTTGGACAGGGCGCGGGATGCTCCGGTGGCACGGTCGAAAATATAATGGAACGCATACCGGTCTTTGTACGACAGATAGGCAATGGAGCGGCTGTCCGGCGAAATTTCGGGCATAATGGACAAACTCTGGTGATTGGTAACCCGCTTGACGTTGGCGCCGTCGTAGTCCGCCACATAAATCTCTTTCTGATTGGCGCCTGCCAGTCCGGAAAAAATGATTTCGGATGTGCCGATACCGGGCGTACCGTCAATCTGTCTGATTACTTCTTCGGAAAAGCGATGAGAAGCGAGCCTGTGATGCTCCCGGGCGACTTTTACTTCCTGTCCGTAGAGCTGGGTATTGGAGTAAAGGTCAAAAAGGCGGAACTGCGCCACCAGTTGTGAGCCTTCGTAAAATACAAGCCCGTAAACCAGATTTTCCGCCTGTGTCGCACGCCAGGCAGGCAGATCCAGGGTGGAGGGATCGGTGCTCATCCCGGTGAATCCTGCCGGGTAACTCGCTGCCGGAAGGAGTATAAAAACGCCGGAAAATTCAAGGTCATCGGCAAGGGCCTGCGCCATTTCCGCCGCCATGCCCTGAAGTTGCGGGTCAACGGTGGCAAAAGGAGGCACGGCAATGCGGATGCGCCGGTCCACGGTGCTGCCGGACTCGATCCGCACCCCGCTTTGTGCCTGGCTGATCAGATTGACGGACAGAAACAAAACTGCAGATAAAAACCAGACACTTCTTTTTTTAAAGATAAAAAGTTTTTTCATTACGAGTAACCCTTGCATCGTAATTTAGAATCAGGCGACAGACTGCATGTGCAGCTGCCTCCTCCCAATATCCACACTGTTCAGTTGCCGGCTGTCCATACACAGCCTCTGTATCATCACGGTTGAAAAGATCCCCGGGGATAGCAGCGCCCGGTCAATGCTGTTTTCTGCTCCTCGCCGGTAAAACGGTAAAGACTATATCCGGTAATACAGGCAATGCCTCTTGCATCTTCAGGCGGCAGCACCTTATAGGTAAAAGATCCGGGTGCGGTCGGTGTCGTTGTCCAGCCGAAGGCGAGCATATTTTCCTGGTCCATTTCGGGAAGAATGTCCGGCGGATTACCGGTAGCTTCAACAATGCCTGCAAAACGCCATCCTGCAGGTAATAATTCCACACAGGCAAAAGCCAGCGGCTTTTCAAGACCGATGCGCTTCCACTGCAGCGTGACTGCCAGAGGCTTCCCGGGGATATATCCCGAAGGTGCCTCTTTTCGTTCCAGAGAGAGCAGTGTTTCGTAACGCCTGAACTGGCTCTGTTCCTGATTCGAACGGAGCGTGGTACCATTGACCGTATAAAAGGCACTGCCGTCAATGGTTTCGGTTTCATTGGATGCACCGGGAAGCACATCGTAGGAAAACTGTACAGGAAACGTGGGCAAAGCAGACCAGACGAAGGTGATTGTGCCCTCACTGTTCTTGTGGCTGCTGATCAGGCCTGAAGGGTCATGTAATTCTGTAAAAGTCCAGTTGCGGGGCAACTGTTCTTCCAAGGTGAGTGATTCGGGGATGCCCTCACCGAAAGCAGTCAAAGAAATATTCAGGGAAAGCAGGGTATCGGGAAGATAGCGCTGATCTCCATCCGCCCATCTTTTCAAGGAGAGAGCGAGTTTTTCTTCAGGCGCACTTTCTCCTTCCGTCATTTCGCCTTCGCTGATTTCGCCTTCGCTCTCACCCTCACCGGGCACTTCGCCTTCGCTGATTTCGCCTTCGCTCTCACCTTCACCGGGCACTTCGCCTTCGCTGATTTCGCCTTCGATCTCACCTTCACCGGGCACTTCGCCTTCGCTGATTTCGCCTTCGATCTCGCCTTCACCGGGCACTTCGCCCTCGATGATTTCGCCCTCGCTTTCACCTTCACCGGGCACTTCGCCCTCGATGATTTCGCCCTCGCTTTCACCTTCCAACGGGAGTGCTTCACACACAACCCTTGTTTCTCCGGGATGCTGCATTTCAACCGAGCCGGACTCCCGCATATGGAGCTGTCCGCTGAGGATACCTTCGGTGCAGGGTTCGGGCGCTTCAATCAGGTAGGAGAGGCTGAAAGGGAGGGGCGGGCAGTCAACCCAGAAGAACTGCACTTGTCCTACTTCTTCTTCAGTGAGTAGCGCTTCTGGAGTTGTATTCTGAAGTAAACCGGCAAAGCGCCACCCTTCGGGCAGTACTTCTTTCAGCAGAACAGGTGTTGGCACTTCCCGGATGAATCCGGCAAAATGCAGCGTCACTGCAATTTGGTTATTCTCGTCCGTGCCGGAGCCGGGGCTGAGTTGTCTGGTGGCAGAGAGACGCTGCTCTGTTTTGGCAACAGAGACAGCATTTTCCATTGTATGGCTGTACGTTGAATTTTCCGTAAAAATGGTCAGTGTGACATCGTAACTGCCTGCATCGGTGTAACGGTGTACAGGATTCAATGCCCGGATGTGTGTTCCGTCGCCGAAGTCCCAGATCCGCCCTGTGACGGCAGCTCCTGCCACAAAAGACGTATCTGTGAATTGTACCACCAGCGGCGCCGCACCTTCCCGGGGTCTGACTTCAAAGTTAACCGTGACTATTTCGCCGGAGCCGGGCTCGCGGACTTCCAGCCTTCTTGTTGCCCTATGCTTCTGGAAAAGGGTTTTCAGTGTCAGGGTAACGGAATACTGCCCTGCTTTTTCGTAAAGATGGCGTGGAGATTCTTCGGTGCTGAGGGCGCTTCCATCTCCGAAATCCCACTCATAACGGGGTGCGCCAAAAAGGCCGGGGGCAGACTGGTTATTCAGCGTGACAAAAAGCGGTGCTTCGCCTGTTTCCGGGCTTATGGTAAAGCGTGCTTCAGGCTGGATCAGGTGACAGCCAGGGTGAAGGATCAGCAATCCGGGAAGCACGGCTATGAAGAGAAGGTATTTTCTCATGAACTGTTCCTTTCAAACACCTAAGTATACAGGCCCGGACGCAAAATTCACAAATCCGGATCCGGAAAGGAGACCGCCGGAGACGCGGGGTATGGGTGCTTATCCGGAGGTGTTTCGTGCGCACATAAATCCCGCAGCCGTACACGTCTGACGGACATGCACAGGGTGATCAGGGTGCACTTCGATCTGCTGATGAAGGATCAGAGACGTTGCTTTTTGACCAGAGCCGCCAGTTTGCTTCCCAGCAGTCCGGCACGGAGCAACGCAAGAGGATGTCCTGAATAAAGGGTTTTAAACAATTTTGTCAGCAGTTCAAATTTCTCTTTTGTATAAGGATACCAGTTGATTTCGCTTCTATCACTGCTCTGATCTATAGTCATCGATTTGATGTTGCTGAAGCTGTGCAGTCCGAAAGGACCGTGATAACGGCCCATGCCGCTTTCTTTTGCACCGCCGAAGGGCAGGGCGGCATTTGCCTGTGTTGCCAGAACGTTGTTGATGGAGACATTGCCTGACACGAGCGCACGGGCTACCCGCTCCGCCCGCACCAGATCACGGGACCATACACTTGAATTCAGGCCGAAGGGAGAATCGTTGGCGAGCCGGATGGCTTCTTCTTCAGTTTTAAAGGGAACAACGGTAACGACAGGCCCGAAGGTTTCGTCGTTCAGGATTTTCAGGGAAAGATTACGGGTTACCACCAGTGTAGGCGGAAAAATATGGGTGCCGGGGACACATTTGCCGCCCGAGACGATATCAGCTCCTTTTTCCTGTGCTTCCTGCAGCTGTGCCTCGATTTCTTCGATCTGGAAAGAAGTGGTCATGCAGCCCACACAAAGACCGCCGTCATCGTCCGGCTTGGTGCTTAAAGTGCTGATTTTTTCCATTTTCTCCTTGAGCTGCGCCACAAAAGCATCTAGAATGCTTTCCTGCACAAAAATCCGCTCCACAGAGGTGCAGGTCTGGCCACAATTGAGCATACCGCCCCACAGGGCCCCGCTGGTCGCCCGTTCCAGGTGAACATCGTCAAAGACGATCATGGGATCTTTTCCGCCCAGTTCCAGTTCCACAGGGATCAGATATTTGGCAGCTTGTGTCATGACATGGCGACCGCCTGAAACACTGCCGGTGAAAAAGATTTTGGCAGGCTTCGCATCGATCAGCCGTTCTCCGGTTTTGCGGCTGCCGTATACGCATTGAATGGCATCTTTCATGAAGCCGCTTTTTTCGATCATTTCCTCATACAGCCCTTTCAGCGGGGTCTGTGTCGAGGGCTTGATAATGACGGCGTTTCCGGCGAGAAAAGCGCTGATTGCGGGGAAGATGCTCAGATGGAAAGGATAGTTCCAGGGCGCCACGATCAGTACTGTGCCGAGGGGTTCATAAATAATTTTTGCTTTTTTGCTGAAGAAATCCCGGACAGTTCCTGTCAGTCCCGGCCCCAGCATCACGATGGGCGTATTGACCTTTTGATCGGCGAGAAAGCGAACGGCATTTTTCGCATAATAATCAAGCATATCCAGAATAGGATAAATTTCCGCAAGAAGGGCATCAGTGCGGCTTTTTCCCGTCTCACTGATGATTTTACGGCATACTTCGTCCATGTTGTCGCAGAGATATTTTTTCAGTTTCTGCGTTTCCTGCAGACGTTCGGCAACGGACATTTTTGCCAGAACAGCCTGAGCAGCCCGTGCCTTTTCGTAAATATCGGCGATTTCTTCAACGGTGTATTCAGAAACGGTGTAAAGTACTTCCCCTGTTTTCGGGTTGTGGACGTCGATGCGGTCTTTTGTTTCAGCGGCAGTCTGTGACATGGCTTCCTGCTCCTTTCAAAGGTAACATGTGATGACAGAAGTAAACAGTCACGCAAAGGTGCATATCCGGCCTGTCTCAAAGGGATGCCGGAACAGCTTTGACCTGCTGCATGGTACCATACTTCCAGCGGATACACCAAAAACTGAACAAAGTTCACTGTACTCTGCCGGTTGTGTCCTCATGAAATATTGCTGTACAATAGCCGCTGGATGAATATGGAAACAGGACTATGAAAAAAATCTATGCCGGGCTGCTTCTTCCTGTACTGCTGCTCACGTACAATGCTTTTTCCGCCCCACCGGAAATCGTCAAACTGGGCACCATTGATCTTGATCTTGTGGAGACGACACCCATTGTTTTCAAAGAGCGGCTTTATCGTTTCGAATACGTCCGCCACAACTACTGGGATAACAGCAGCGGCAAGTCTTTTTTCCGCTTCATTGACCATGAGACTGGCGAGGCAACGCCTTCTTTTGCCGCGGGATACCATTTCGGCAGTGCCACCGTGGATGGGGATCTTGTGATTGTTACGGGAACAAAAGCGGTGGACGGAGAAGAAGTGGACCTCTTTGTCTCGCGCGATCTGGAGCACTGGGACAGCTGGAATGCCCTGACACTTCCCGGGTACGGACTTTTCAATACCTCGCTCTGCAAAACACCGGAGGGCTATACGCTGATGTTTGAAGTGGGCAAGCCCGAAGAGGTGGCAGGGGTTCGTTTTACGGCGAGGTTTGCCACGTCACCTGATCTGAAAGTGTGGACGCTTACCGCGCCGGAATGTACTTTTGATAAAAGCAGGTATACTGCTCCGCATTGCCTGCGCTGGCACGAAGGCTGGTATTACAACTTTTATCTGGAGGAAATATCCGGATCCTATGAACAGTATGTGGTGCGATCCCGCGATCTGATTCACTGGGATCCGAGTCCGGTGAATCCTGTGCTGAAAGCCGACGACAGCGACCGCACAATCGCCAACCAGGCTCTGACAGCGGAACAGCGTAAACAGATTGCGGAGGCAGTGAATCTCAATAACTCGGATTTTGACTACTGTGAATTTGAGGGGCATCTGGTCATCAATTATTCCTGGGGCAATCAGCGGGGTGTTGAATTTCTTGCCGAGGCGCGTTATGAGGGTTCAGAGTCGGCGTTTCTCCGTGCGCTCTTTCCTCCTGCCGGGAATTAGACAAATTCTTACTGGAAATTCATGAAAAATAATTCAGACCGCCCGCTGTTTCAGCCCCTTCCCATGTCGCGCCGGGACATGGAAGCGTACGGCTGGAGCGAGATTGACATACTTCTGGTCACCGGCGACGCCTACATTGATCATCCTTCTTTCGGTACGGCACTGATCGGCAGGGTTCTTGTTTCAGAAGGATACAGAGTGGGAGTCGTGGCGCAGCCCCGCTGGGACACAACGGACGATATCTGTGCGATGGGACGGCCGCGCCTTTTTGCCGGAGTGACTTCCGGGGCGCTGGATTCCATGCTTGCCCATTATACGGCCTTCCGCAAACTGCGGCATGGCGACGCTTTTACCCCGGGCAACCGCCATGGCGCCCGCCCGAATCGGGCTTCTCTGGTGTACACAGGTCTGCTGCGTCAGGCTTTTTCCGGGCTTCCTGTTGTGCTGGGGGGTGTGGAAGCGTCCATGCGCCGTGCTTCTCATTACGATTTCTGGTCGGACAAACTGCGCCGTTCCATTCTTCTTGACAGCAAGGCGGATCTTCTTGTGTACGGCATGGGGGAGAGAGCAGTGCTCGAGATTGCCCGCCGTCTTTCCTCCCTTCCGGCAGGCAGCCCGGATCAGCAGGCTGTCCTGCGCGGCATTCCCGGCACTGTTTTTTCACTGACAGGCCGCACAAAAGAAAGTGCGGCAGATCTGATTCCGTCGCCGGACAAGATTTGTACGCTTCCGTCGCACGAAGATATTCTTGCATCGCCTGCCGCACTCATGACAGCTACGCTCACAATGGAGGAAGTGCTTCATCAGGGGAGAAAATGGATGGTGCAGCTGTCCGGCGCACAGGAAGTGTATTTCACACCGCCTGCCGCACCTATGAACGAAGAAGAAATGGACAGGATCTATGCGCTTCCATTCACCCGCCGCCCGCATCCCGTATATAAGGAGCGTATTCCTGCCGCCGATATGATCCAGTTCAGCATTACGGCACACCGCGGCTGTGCCGCCGGTTGTACCTTCTGCTCCATTACACTGCATCAGGGGCGACAGATTCAGTCGCGGAGTCGGAATTCCATTGTGGCGGAAGCCGCATCGCTTACGAAGCATCCGGACTGGAAGGGAAGTATTTCCGACGTAGGCGGCCCGACCGCCAATATGTGGGGCGCTTATTGTGCCGATGATCCCTCGTCCTGCCGCCGTCCGGACTGTCTTTATCCCAGGCGCTGTCCGCATTTCAAATGTGATGAGGCGGGTCTTGTCGGCATGCTTCAGGAAGTGGCGGCACTGGAGGGCGTGCGTCATCTGCGCGTGTCAAGCGGTGTGCGTTATGATATGAGCCGGGAAAACACTCTGTTTATGCGTACGCTCATCTCCGATTTTGTGGGTGGTCAGCTGAAAGTGGCGCCTGAGCACAGTGAAGACCGTGTGCTGGCACTGATGCGCAAGCCTTCCCTGAGCCGTTTTGAGGAATTTCTTGCCCTTTTTCGCCGGGAGTCGCAGCGTGCCGGAAAAGAACAGTACGTGGTTCCGTATCTGATCAGCGCCTTCCCAGGATGCACCGCCGGCGATATGCGCAAGCTGGCTGCCTGGCTCAAAGAACGGAACTGGAGCCCCCAGCAGCTCCAATGTTTCATTCCTACGCCCGGCACCGTTGCCACCGCCATGTTCTATGCGGGAATAGACACGAAAATGCGGCCTATTCCTGTGGCACGGACAGACCGAGAGCGTATAATCCAGCATCAGATCCTTATGCCGGGGGGCGGAAAAAAGAAGTAAATTTTCCGGTATCGGCACTGCCGGAACAGAAGGCTGCCCTGAGCTGCTTTCCTCTGGAAAATCCGGTGTTAAATGCGTTAGAGTAATCCCTGTGGGTTGATCAAGGGGTGCTCATGGCACCCCGACTGATGTCGTCTTTAAGGATTATTGCTCATGCTGTCGTACTGTGATCCGGGGGCAATGAAAACGCGCATACTGGAGGTGCTTGAACGCTATCCTTACCGGGCGCCCTGGTGGATGAAGAACACCCATGCGCAGACGATCTGGGTGGGGACGGTCCGCAAGAAGACCGGTCTTCTTCTGGCGCCCAAGTTCCGAAGAGAGCGTTGGGATACACCGGACGGAGACTTCCTGGATCTTGTGTTCGTGGACGGGAAGGAGAATGCGCCGGTCGTAGTGCTTTTTCACGGCCTGGAAGGAGATGCGCATTCTTACTACATATCCGGCTACGGCCGCCTTTTCAAGAAGCTCGGCTGGACTTTTGCCGCCATGCTGTTCCGTTCCTGCGGCTTTGAAATGAACCGCACCGCAAAGTTCTATCACATAGGTGCCACGGAAGATCCGAAATTTGTTCTGGAACATTTCCGGGAGCGCTATCCTGATCGTCCCATTTTCGGTATCGGCATATCACTGGGCGGAAATGTTCTGGGCAAACTGCTGGGCGAAGAAGGAGAAAACGCACGCCTGTGGATGGACGGGGCTTTTCTCCTGTCGCCCCCTTACGAACCGCAGACGGCGGCACCTTATTTTCATCAGCTCTTCAACGGTTTTTATGCGCGCCACTTTATAAAGACCATGAAACCCAAAGCGCTCGATCTTGCGTGGCGTTTCCCCGGTCTGCTGGATGAAGACGCCATCCGTAATTCAGATGATTTCTATACTTTTGACAGTGCTGTCACGGCGCCGCTGAACGGTTTTGTCGATGCGGAAGACTACTGGAAGAAAACAGGCTGCGGTCAATTTCTGCCCGGGGTTCGGGTACCTACGCTGCTCATGACGGCTCTTGATGATTTTTTTATTCTCCCTGAATGCATGCCCTATGAAGCGGTTGAGCAGTCGCCGTGGCTGTATCCTCTTTTTACGGAGCGGGGCGGGCATGGGGCTTTTGTCTGCGGACCGCTGCCTTTCCTGACCAGATCGTGGTATGAAGAGCAAAGCCTCCGCTTTTTCCGGATGCTGCTGAAGGAAGGCGTCGGAGGAAAGACGTCCGGGCAGGCATAAGCAGCCGCACTTTACGGTTGACGGGGCGTGATCGTTATCCGGCTTTGCAGCGCAGCCACTTCTTCCGGATGGAAGACGCCGATATCCCAGGTCATGGCATTGGCGGTACCCATGGCAATGCCCAGCCGGGCAGTGTCTTCGAGGGATCTGCCCTGTGTAAGCCCGAGAGCGAAGCCCGCAACCAGAGCGTCACCGGAGCCTACAGGGTTCACTTCTTGAATGGCAGGCGGAAGCAGATGGCAGTGCCAGTCCCCTGAAGCAACCAGAGCGCCCTGATCTCCCAGAGACAGTACTACCAGCGTGATGCCCTGCGCCAGCAGAAAATCCACGGCTTCCCATTGTTCCCGTCTTGTCGGAAGACGTTTTCCTGTGAGCGCTTCCATTTCTTCGAGATTGGGCTTCACCATATAAGGACGCGCTTTTAGCGCTTCTGCAAAAATAGCGCCGTAGGCATCCAGAATGACCGGTACATCACAGGCATGGGCAATCTGGATGAGATCAAAGTACAACGTGTCCTGTCCCGCATTGGAGGCGGCACCATTCAGCGTAACCAGTGCTGCACGGCATGCGTGTTCGCGGAAATGCTGCAAAAAAGCCTGATATTCTTCCCGGTTCACCGGCGGACCCGGTTCAAAAAGAGCGGTCTGGCGGTGCAAGGGCTCTTCCAGCACGGTCGTGATGGTGCGGGTCATTCCGGAAACCCAGACCGGCAGGCAGGGAACACCGTCATCCTGTTCCAGCATTTCCACGGCATGCTTTCCCGTATGACCCGCTGCAAAAAACAGGGCATTGGTTTCGCCGCCCATTGCCCGGACAGCACGGGACACGTTGCAGCCCTTGCCGCCGGTGATGCAGCTGTACCGGGGCACGCGGATTTTTGCGCCTGCAGTAAGCTGCCGGATGAAAAGGGTTTTGTCGATGCATGGGTTGGGCGTAACCGTAAGAATCATAAGAGGCGGCTCTTTCTATAGCGGAAAAATAAAGGACACGGCATCATTATAAAAGCCGGACGGGAAGTAAAGAAAGTTGCGGCACTTCTTTTTCTGTCCTGTCATGGGATGGGCTATAATGAGAAGGAAGACAGGGATTCATGCCATGATCAAGCCCTATGTGCCGCCGGAGCTCTATGAAAACGCCTCTTCGGAAGTGGAAGAGCCGCTGGACTACAGCTCTCTCATATCCGCACCGCCGCAACCGGTGCATATTCCGGCGCCCCATGACTTTGAAAGTTTGAACCGTGATGCGCCTCTGCGTCCCCCAGTTGTGGTGCTGCGCAGTCAATGGGCAGATTATTTTATTGACTTTTTTACGCCGGTCTTCATATTTTTTGCCTGCCAGTCCGTTCTGGTTTATCTGCTGATGATCCGTTATGTCTACACGGATACCCATGACAGCAATCTCCGGTTCTTCCTCTTTTTCCTGCTGCTGGGCATTGTTGCCCTGAACCGGCTTCTGGCGCATGCTTCCTTTCAGACAAAGTCAGGCTACGCCCTCCTTCTGGGATATTCCGTAGCGGCCTATGTGCTGGCTACCAGTATGGGCTTCGGTGTTTATTTTACCGGACAGAGCGTTGCGGCAAGCGAGGGGCAGGGCAGCCGTTTCGTTCAATTTTTCGGGCCTCATCTGTGGCCTTTTATCCTGAACAGCAGTCTTCTGATTTTCGTGTGGTGGGTTGTGAACCGGCTCACCCGGGAATGTTGTCTGGACGAAGATGCCTTTGCGGGGGACATCGGGATTTTAACAGCCGCCGCTGATCGCCTGACAGCTATTCTGAACCGTCCGGAAAAAGAGAAGACCGTTTCAGCAAAAATTGCCGCACCGGCGGGTATCTCGGAAGCGTGGCAGGATCTGCGTCCCCGTGATCCGACAGAGACCTATGTGCCTTTGACCCCGCAGAGCCGATACAAAACTGAAGAGCTCCGTCCCGGAAGCCATCCGGGCATGGCTATCTTTTATTTTTCCGCACCGGTGCTGCTGCTTTTTATTCTGGGCCCCCGGTATTTTCAGCACCTCGGAGAGAAGGGACTGGAAGCAGGCAGTTTTTATGTGGTTTTCTACCTTTTCTGCGCCTTTTTTCTGTTGGCACTGACAGCACTGCGCCAGCTGCGTGCCTTTTTCAGCGTACGCAGTGTTTCCATGTCAGAGGAACTGATGTGGTTCTGGCTGGTGACGGCGTTCTGTATTATTGTGGTGATTCTGCGGGCAGCGGCTCTTTTTCCCATGCCGTCACTGCCGCCTCCGGCCTATGTGGCTTTTCATGAGCAGGACCCGTATCGTCAGGGCGCCCCGCTTGTAACGCTGCTTCCTGTTGAAGTGCCGGCGTTTCAATCCTGGGATCAGCAAACGTTCAGAAAATATCTGGACGGAGCGCTGCTCGTTTTTTTAAGTCTTGTGCTGCTGTATGTTGCCGGGAAACGGATCTTATCCGCTCTGGAACGTCATATGCTGCAGCAGGAGCGTTCCATACCGCTGTTTACGGGGCTGCTGCGACTGCTCATGCGTTTCCTTGCGTGGCTGATGGGGGTTTCCGTGGCAAAACTGATGCAAAGGGGACTGCGCATTCAGCGGCATATTGCATTCAGTACCGCCTATGGCAATCCGTATCGGCTGGGCGGCAATACGGACATTTCTGTTCGTGATCACACCGTGTATGCCTATGAGGCACTTCGTGCTTTATCGACAGATATCGGTTCGCCTGTGCAGGACAGCATGACGCCCTATGAGTTTCTGGAACATTTCCCGAAGCGCCTGGACAGCTTGAAAGAAGAGGCTTCCGATGTGATCCGCCTTTATGTCATTGCGCAGTATTCGACTCTGGAGATGGACGCACGCATGGAAGACAGACTCCGTCGCTTCTGGCAGGCATTTCAGATCGTGCGTGATGCCAACATCCGATAAGTGCAGGGAGACAAGGGCATGAAAATTCCCGCTGCTGTCCGGCCGCTGTATCTGCTGTGGCAGGTCTGGCACCACCCGTTGCTGAACCTTCTGCTGCCCATGTACTGCAAGATCTGCCATGGGCGGCTGCTGACAGACGAAAATCTCTATTTCTGCGGCGAGTGCTGGGAATCGAGTCCCCGTATTGAGAGGCCCTTCTGCACCTTTTGCGGCAAGCCGCATCAGGCATTGTCGGGGCTGGGGGAGCGCTCGAATTTTCCCTGCGCAGACTGCCGGAAAAAACCCAATTCTTTTGTCCGGCGTATATGGGGAGCGGCACAATACAGTGAGGCCGTTGCCCGGGGCATTCGTCTGTTTAAATTTTACGGGAAAGAACCGATGGCGGAGCCTCTGGCAGCGCTGATGCTAGCTTTTGCGGAAAAAGAGATGGATGCCGAAGGGTATGACTGTATCGTGCCGGTTCCGCTGTATCCCTCCCGGGAACGGGAGCGCGGGTACAATCAATCCCGGCTTCTGGCAGAACACCTTCTTCACTTTTTCGCCCGGTGTACCCTGGATGAGTCGCTGTGCCGGATCCGTCCGACCCGGGCGCAAAGCACCTTGAAGTCTGTCGACCGGGCGGAGAATGTGCGCGGTGCCTTTGCCGTGAAAGGCGATGCACTGAAGGGGAAACGGGTGCTGCTGATCGATGACGTGATCACAACAGGCGGTACAGTGACAGAATGCGCCCGGGCACTCCGCCGTGCCGGTGTGCAGGAGGTGGATGCTTTCGCGCCTGCTCTCGCCTTTGCTTCTCTCCGCCTCGACAGATAGGACGCCATGAAGACTTTCTTTTCTTTTGTAAAAAACCGTCTGATCAGCCTGTTTTGTGCTTTGAAGGGTCTTCATGTGCTTTTAAAAACGCAGACCCACGCACGGCTTCACCTGCTGGCAACTGTTTTTGTGCTTGTCCTTTCCGGGTATTTCCGCATTGCTGCCGCGGAGTGGGGGCTGGTGCTTTTTGCTGTCGGTTTCGTCTGGGCAGCCGAAGCATTCAACACAGCGTTGGAAAAGCTGGCGGACGCCGCTGTTCCAGCCCGGAATCCTCTGGTCGGTCAGGCGAAAGATGCTGCTGCAGCGGCTGTGCTGATTGCCGCTGTCATTGCCGGCATCATCGGCCTGATTATATTTCTGCCCCGCCTTCTCCCTGTTCTTTTTGCAAATTGAGAAAAAAAGGGGGGGGTTCCGCGGTTTTGTGTGTCTCCCCGGCATCAGGTAAAATAGGGGAAAGGCAGTCGGTTTTGGCTCGAAAGCACCCGTGCCGGGCAGTATTGCCGCTGATTGGACAGAATGGCGGACAACAAAGGTACAACAGACAGGCGATTTCCCGCAGGCTTCCTGCCGGGCATGCTGATCTTTGCCTGCTTTTTCAGTATTTCTTTCACCGGGTACAGTGACCTGCTGACACTTCAGGGCGGTGAAACGCTTACGGGTACACTTTTGCGTATACGCAGCGGTACGCTGGTTTTCCGTACTTCTCTGGAAGGGCAGATGATGCTTCCGCTGGATCGGGCCCGGAGTCTGAGCACAGTAAATGCCTTTTCCCTGAAAATGTCGGACGGTCGCATGCTGATCGGGCGTTTCAGTCAGGAAGAGCAGCAGCAGCTGCTGCTTCCGCCGGATCCTGCGCTGCCAGTTTTTCTCATTCTCGAAGAGATTGCGGAGGCCTTGCCCATTCCGGCGACCACACAGGTGCAGCCGACAGAGACACCGGGGCTGCCCCGTCTGCAGTCCGACAGTATTCCGCGCCTGCAGACACCGGGGAGAGAAAAGGCGCCGGACGCTTTCGGCACAGAAAATGACAATGTACTGCGCCTGCCTGGTCTGACAGAGAAGCTGCGCGATCCTCTTCCGTCCGGAGAAGGGCAGCATCCGTTTTCAATGACTGAAGAACCGGCGCTTCCGCCGCCGCTGCTGCGTGCGGAAAAAACGGAATTGCCACCGCCGATGCTGTACAGAGAACTGAGACCGCGCCTTCTAGCCGATTCTCCGGATACCCCGCTGCTTCCTCTGGAGAATCTCTTTAAAAATCCGGATGCGTTTTTTTCTCTGCCTTTCAGCGATACAGGTTCCAAGCTGCGGATCCACTACCGCCCGGAAAGGGCCCCTTCCGATTGACATGCACAAAAAGTTGCGCTCCGGAAGTATGTTTCAGTGTTGCATGTTATTGCTAGAGCAGATAACGATTCCGTAATCATTGAGGAGAAATCTTTTTTTCATATGAAACCAGAACTAAATGCAGCCGACTATCAGGTGATTCCCGGCAGGCCCTACCCTTCCGGTCCGGTGGTCTATGATCAGGGTGTCCGTTTTACCATTTTCAGCCGTCATGCGCATCGGGTATGGATAGCTCTTTTTGATTCGGTGGAAGCCCGCGAACCTTATTGGGAATATGAGTTTGACCCGCGCAGACATCGTGTCGGCGACATGTGGTCCGTTTTTGTTTCCGGTGTGAAAGAAGGCGCTTATTTTCTGTACCGCATGGATGGACCCTGGGCGCCCGAAAAGGGACATCGCTTCAGATCGGATGTATATCTGCTGGATCCCTATGCCAAAGCTTTTGTAGGGGATATTCATCAGGGTACCATGAAGTGTGTTGTTGTCAATGACCGGATGGATTGGCATGACGACCGGCGCCCCGGCATTCCGATGAAAGACCTGGTTATATATGAGGCGCATGTCAAAGGCTTTACCCGTCACGCTTCTTCAGGGGTTTCTGCACCGGGCACCTACCGCGGATTCATAGAGCAGATTCCTCATCTCCAGGCACTGGGTGTTAATGCGGTGGAGCTGCTGCCTGTTCAGGAATTCGGAGAAACGCTGCTGGGCAGCTGCAGCATGCAGACGGGTCAGGAGCTGGTGAATTACTGGGGCTACAGCAACATCGGTTTTTTTGCGCCCAGCTGCCGTTATGCGGCTCAGGCGAACTGTTTCGAGCATCTGGATGAGTTCAGAGAGCTGGTTCGTGCCCTTCACGATGCGGGGATGGAAATTATTCTGGATGTGGTGTTCAACCACACGTCGGAAGGAGACGAGCGGGGACCGACGTTGTCGTTTAAAGGCATTGACAATGTAGTCTATTACCTGCTTGACCACGGTTCTTATCTGAATTATTCAGGGTGCGGCAATACGGTGAACTGTAACCATCCGCTGGTGAAGGATTTTATTCTGGACTGCCTGCGTTATTGGGTCGCAGTGATGCATATTGACGGATTCCGCTTCGACCTGGCTTCCATTCTTGGCAGAGATCAGCAGGGCAATATTCGTGAGGATGCGCCGCTGATCGCACGTATTGCCGAGGATCCCGTGCTGCGCGGTACCAAACTGATTGCGGAGGCGTGGGATGCGGGCGGTGCCTATCAGGTGGGACATTTCGGAGGCGTGCGCTGGGCGGAATGGAACGGAAAATACCGGGACGATGTGCGGCGTTTCTGGCGGGGCGATGCGGGGCAGAAAGGCGTTTTTGCCACCCGGCTTCTGGGCAGCGCCGATCTGTATCAGCATAACGGCAGAAGTCCCGAGCACAGCATTAACTTTATTACCTGTCACGATGGATTTACCCTCCATGATCTGGTGAGCTACAACAGGAAGCACAATGAAGCGAATGGCGAAGGCAACCGGGACGGGGCAGACGACAACTTCAGCTGGAATAGCGGCATTGAAGGGGAAACGGATGATCCTGCTGTGCTTGATCTGCGGCGCCGTGCCAAAAAAAGCCTCGTTGCAACCCTCTTTTTGTCGCTGGGTGTGCCTATGATGCTCGGAGGTGATGAAATGGGTCGTACACAAAAGGGGAACAACAACGCTTACTGTCAGGACAATGGAATTTCCTGGTTTGACTGGTCGCAGCTGGAGGCAAACGGCGAGATTTTTCAATTCTACAAGTCCATGATCGCTTTCCGGTATGAAAACAAGGCGCTGCGCCGCAACCGGTATTATCTGGGTGTTTCCATGGTGCCCCATGCTGACACGCCCGATCTGGCGTGGTACGAAGCAGATGGAAGCAGTGCCGATTGGCATCAGGAAGAGGGTATTCTTGCCTGTCGTATTTACCCCTGTGAAAATCAGGGTATAGGGCTTTACCTCTGTTTCAATGCCACGAACCGCCCGGTAAGATTCGTTCTGCCGGCAGGGGCGTGGCGGCTCCGCATTGACAGCAGTGCCTGCGGCGGACTGGATTATTTCGAGCGTGCCACGGCACCGGCTGTGGATCAGGCTGTTGTGGAGGTGTCCGGCAAAAGCGTTGTTGTGCTGGAGTCTCCGGTTATGGGAATCAGCCGGTAAACTCACTGTAAAACTGCAGCAGAATCCCGGCAATGCTGGACGCCAGTCCGAAAGCGATCAGTACGGCATAGAGTGTGACGCCTGCCTGCGCAGCCCTTTTGAGACTGAGCGCCCATCCGGAAGGAACGGGCAGTGCGCTCAGGAGTGCCGGAGGCAGCAGCAGGAAGAGTGCCCAGAAGAGAAGCGCCTGTTGTTGAGAGGCGAGCCAGCCCCACTCCGCCAGATCGGGCAACGGCTGCTTTAAAAAGTACTGATGCGCCCAGGCGATGCCCTCCAGACCGTATTTTCCGGCACAGTAGAAAAGAATGATCAGGAATGCGGTGATGAAAAGATGCCCGGCGCAGCGGAAAAGATGCACCTGCTCTTTCGTTTCCAGTACGCCCTGAAATCGGAAAAAGAAAAAGGCGCCCATGTAGACGATGAGCATCAGCGGTGCGCCAAAGAGCCCCAATATAACGGCGGCGCAGCGTATGAGCCACGCAGGGAGTGAAGCGGTGCGGGCAATGTGAAGGCATACGCCCAGCCAGACAACTTTTTCCGCATCTGCTTCTTTTTTGGCGGCCGCCGCTTCTTTCTGTTCTGCGGGAACCTGACGGGCTGCAGGAGCGGCGTATCGCTGGCTGCTTTCCGGTGCGGACATCTGCGCTCTATACAGCCGGATCAGCACTTGTGCCCGCTCGGCAGGGCTGCCCAGTTCTTTCAATGCCTGCAGGACCTGCAGATCTTCAGCGGGCTGTTGCCCGGCGTGTTTCAGTATTTCTTCCAGAATACTCAGACGCAGATGGGACAGTGCCTGCTCCAGGAGCGGTGCAGTCAGGTGACCTTTCAGATTTTCACGGACTTCTTCCCTGTACCGTGAAATATACAGCTCCTGTTTTTCGGTCAGCGCCATACCGCCTCCTTCTTCGCTGCAGCCTGATAGCGATCCGTTTCCCTATTGTACGATCCTGTTCACGCTTTTACTTTTTCAAGCAATTCAAGAGAAGCCTTCCGGATATGCTCTGCCGCCGCCACTTCCAGATAACTCGAACGGGCGCGCCAGGTTTCATATCCGCCCAGGGCATGATGTTCCGCTGTGGGGAGATACCCGTGATAGGCATTGGCGAGCGCAACGGGAAAAGTCAGGGGCAGCGGGGAATCCGCCTTGATTGCCAGCCCGATTTCAACAAACACTTCGCAGGGAATAGCGGCGATACCGACATCACCGATGCGGAGCGCCTGAAGGGGGATGGACACTGTGTCCGGATAGTCCGCCATAAAAAGCGTTTCCCGGGCATAGATTTCTTTGGCGGCTCTCAAAGGCTGATCGCCTGCTTCTTCCAGAATCCGGCGGGCGCGAATCACTTCGTCTTCGGTCGGGCGGCGCACACCCAGTGTCAGATCCCGGACGGCGGCACCCAGCGGAGCGTGATCGACGAATTGCAGTTCCTGATAGCGGTCGAATACTTCTTTCGCCACATTGTCCGCCACCATCTGCATCTTCTCATAAGGTTCATAGCTTTTGCCGGGTTCCCGGAAATTGATATTGTTGATATTGCCGCTGGCACCGTTTGAAAGCAGTGCCAGGAAGGGTTTCCCGCTTTCTTCGGGCACCAGCATTTTTTTCAATGACTCGGCAAAGCAGGCGAAATAATCGGCTGATAATTCCAGTCCGCTGGTACCGCCCACGTAGTGGAGGGCGTAATTGGCATAGACCGCAAGGGGTGAACCGTCGGGGCGGCGCAGCGCGATAAAAGGCACAGCAGGATCGGTAGGCCCGGAGGGTTCAATCAGCGATGCATCGGCCTGAGGCGGATTCATCCGGACACGGTCTGTTTTTTCGCCGAAGGGATTTTCCGGAATGCAGTCCGGCTGGACAAACCAGCGGCGGTTGAACACTTCACCGGGTACCGATCCGCATCCGAAGGCGATCTGCGCAGGCTCCAGTTTTGACACGGCTTCGTTAACGCCTTCAGCGATCTTTTCCGCCATAAAATCGCAGTAACCCGGCACCGGATCGCTCATGAAAACAGGCGTCGCCGTCGGACCGGTGTGGGTATGGGTGGCACTGGTAATGACATATGCAGGCGGGATGCCGGTTTCTTTTTGTATCCGCGCTTTGGCGGCATCGAAAGGGGCCCGGGGCACCAGACAGTTATCGACAGTGACAAGCGCCAGGCGGTGTGCGCCGTTGTCCAGCACAAGACAGCGTGCCTGAATGGGGTCGTGTGCGCCTGTATTCATGCGGTCGGTAAAATGCCCAGCCATGGAGGTTCCAACCGGCGGGGTCATATCGGCAACGGCAATGCCTGCCCGGAAAGACCCTGTGTGCTCCGCACCTTTTGCGGCATGCACGGACAGAAGGGCGGCTGCCGCCGTTGTACCGCAGGTGCCCAGAAATCTCCGTCGCGACAGGGCGGAGTAGTGGTTTTTGGCCATGATGTGCTTCCTTGCGTCCTGTGTTAAAGCTCTTTCACAAAAATATTTTTGAACCAGAGCTTGTCGCCGTGGTTCTGCAGTTCAATGGAACCTGTCGGATAGATGGGCTTGTCTCTTTCCCAGTAATTTTCCAGCGTCACATTGTTGACCACCAGCTCGTCATTCAGATAGACAGTAACTTTTTCGCCGACCATGATGATGTGGAAGCGATTCCATTCACCCAGCGGTTTGTCAGCACATTTATCCGGTTTATTGGGATTGTTCTGGTTGTTCCAGAGTCCGCCGGAGCCTTCCGGATTCAATCCTGCATCCCAGATTTGCACCTGAGGTGATCCGCGCAGATAAATGCCGCTGTCCGCTTTTTCCTGAATTTTCCAGTCAACAATAAATTCAAAGTCGCCGTAGTCCCGCTCTGTGCAGAGGTTTTCGCCTTTGCCGTCAAATACGATAACGCCGTCTTCCACTTTCCAGTGTTCATGCATCAGAGCATCGGCTTTTTCCTGACGCTTCGCCAACACTTTTTCTGACATTTTTGCACGGGAGCGGGGGTCGCCCACAAGACCTTTCCATCCGCGAAGATCTTTTCCATTAAAAAGCACGCGGAAGCCTTCAGGCGGTACCGGCTCGCCCAGCAGCTCCGCCAGTTTCTGCTCCACGGCGGCTGCCCAAAGCGCATAGCCATGGGCGTTGGGATGGAGTGCATCGGGCATAACCTCTTTGGTCAGCGTTCCGTCTTCGCTCAGAAAAACAGAGCCGATATCGAGATAGTGAACCATGTCGCCATCGGCAACGGCAGATGCGATTTCACTTGCCTTTGCCAGTTTGTCCCGGGTTTCGCCGGGCTTTTCTTCTCTCGGGAAGATGGCAAGAAGCAGCACTTTCGTTTGGGGCAGTTTCTCGCGGAGTTTTTTCACAACGGCTATGATGCCTTCGCCGATTTCTTCCGCTGTATTGGCGCTGCAGTTGTTGGTTCCGATCATGAGTGACACGACTTTGGGCTGGATGCCGTCCACTTCACCGTGATCAAGGCGCCACAGCACATGTTCTGTACGGTCGCCGGAAAATCCCATGTTTACGGTATTCCGGTTTTTATAATACTTGTCGAAAACTTCTTTGCCCGCGCCTTCCCAGCCATGGTTGATGGAATCGCCCATAAGGATCAGATCTACGGGCTGTTCTTTAATCTGCTTCAGGACGGCTTCATGGCGTTCCGCCCACCACGGCTGATCCAGGCGGTCTGCCGGTTCCACGGTCGATGCTGCAAAAAGAGCCCCGCTGTAAAGAAGAAGAACTACGGGAGCAAAAATACTGATCCATCGGGGACGAACACGCATGATATAACCCTTTCTGTTTGAACACGCTGCAGTAAAGATTATCGGTCAGATTGTTTTTCTTCGGCGCGGCCGGTATCGGTCTGCCGTTTGCCGGAGCAAAAGTACATTCCGCTTATTATAAAGTAACAGTATGCCATGAACAACAGTGAGGGTGGCGGGGAAAATTCCATGCTGCTTTTGTATGTTAGCTCCGCGCCCGCCGTCATTCACGCTTTTCTCCGTTAGCTCCTCCCCTTTCGTCATTCCTGCCTCCCTCCGTCATTCCTGCGAAGGCAGGAATCTTAATCAGGGTATGGACGTCTTTTCTTCACAGGACTGCATTCCACACCAAAGACTTCAGGACGTACAAATCACTACAGTTCGCATGTGAGAGATGTCGTGGCGGCATTCCCGCGTGGTTGTTACCAACGGTATGTCCCTGATTCAGTATACTTCGCGTTAAGATTCCTGCCTCCCTCCGTCATTCCTGCGAAGGCAGGAATCTTAATCAGGGCATGGACGTCTTGATCTGCACATCGCCCTGAT